>JAZLGY010000042.1:0-15395 GCA_045616525.1 Acetatifactor sp.
TTCCCACCGGAGCTAATGTATCGGGATGTGGAAATACAAAAACCGGATGGCAGTATAGAAATTGTAAGACAGGAAATTGAACCCCTTGCTGCCAATGCAAGAGGAGCCAATAACAAAGAAAGACTTAAAAATTTAAAGGTAGAAATTTTAAGACTGATTGCTCCCATGTTTGGCTGTAGCTTTGATGACCTGAAACAGCGTCACAAAGAGCAGAAGATGAAACAAACCATGCGGATGGTACTTTTAATTGCTACAGTGGGGGTTTGCTTTGGTATATTTAGCACGGTCATGTTCTACAAGATCAGTCACCAGAATGAGATTATCTTAGAGCGTAACAATCAGATTTTTGAGCAGAATCTGCAGATTCAGGAGCAAAGTGGTCAGATTCAGAATCAGGCCAATCTGATTGCACAACAGTACGAAGAGGCTATTTACAGCAGAAATGTAGCACAGGCAGAGGTGGCCCTTGGGTTATACAATCAGGATAACCGTTTGGAAGCATTACAGCTGGCGTATTCAATATTTCCGGGAGAGGATAATACGAACCCTTATGTACATAAAGCAGAGTATGCTTTAACGCAGTCTCTGGGACTTTATGATAATGGATACAAGATCAAACAGAATTTAAAGATGCGCGCCCATTCGACGATAGAATCTATTTGGGTATCGCCTAGTGGATATACCGGTGTTACTATGGATAACACTGATGTAGTGGAAATATGGGATCTGATTTCCGGGAAAAAATTGGATACAATAATGTTAGAGCAAGGCGATGCATCTGCTAAAAAGATTTGTCTGGAAGACGATGATTATGTCTGGCTGTGTATGGAACATAGTGTGGGAAGATACAATATTTCGGAACATTTCTATGAACCTTTTGTAACCGATACTTCCGATGTTTACAAGCTTTGCTTCAATCCGGAAAAAAAGCGTCTGCTGATTGCGATGTCTGATACAACTCTATTGGTAAATACAGAAACCAAAGAGGTTCTTGGAGAGTATAAGTCAGAGTTGGATAATTACTTGCAGTTAAGTAGCTACGATAATCTGGTGATAAAAGATGCTACCTGTGATTATTTTGTGATAAAGTGGAATCCTACAACGGATAATAATACTACGGTGTATGAAATTCATAATATCAATGACGGAAGCCTGGTGGATACAATTGTTTTGCCGGAATATGGAGATGAAATAATTGTCTGTCAGGGGAATAGGATCTGTATAGTTAATAAAAATTATGTAGAACTTGAGGATATTGTATCTTTTGATTATAAATGTCATATTACGCAAATGTTAGTGTCCGAACAGGGAGTTGAAATCCTATGGGAAAGTAGCATGGATGATGGAAATATCCAGGATGTTTTCATGGATGATCATGGCGATTATGTTGTAATGTATACCTATGATACCATATATATGCTGGATGGTCATACAGGGGAGATGCTTCGGAGCACTCTTTATCCGAACAAGATTTTAACTGTAAAACCTTACGCAGAAGGAAGGTTTTATGATGTGATTATGTCTGATGGGCAAATGTATATTACGAGTCCGGAATTGGTGTATGATAATATAGATGTCAGATGGGAATGCAAGGAAGATAATTTAAAGCTTGCATATCTTGGAAAATATATAGTTACTGTTAAATTTCATAGCAATTCATTTACCACCTATTGTTTGTCCGGATCTCCTGATTTAGAAGATTTTGACGGGGAAGCAGAGAAGCTTGAAACTGGTGAAAAACTGCCCTTAGAATTGGAAGAAGCCTATGAGGAGTTTGGTGTAAGTACAGGTATGGTGAGGTATGCTTTAAGGGAAAAGAGTGGTCGATTTATGGGACTGTCCTACTTAAATGGCGATATGGATATCTTTAGGGTGGATGAAAACAGGATGCCTTTGGAGCGTGTTTGCAGGGCCGAGGATACTGACGTGATAGCTACAGATATCATTATTAGCCCCAAGGAAGATTACATCATCGTTGCAGGTAGCTCAGGGGCTTATCTTCTTCGGTCGGATGATGTGGATCTTGCCACGGATTTCCCGGATTGGGATCATGTAGTTGGTCAAATTTACGGTTTTGTTGCAGTCGATTTTGAAAATAACATGATTATAACAAAAACTAACAGTGATTATAAACGGATGCCCATTTACACAAGCGAAGAGGTAAGAGAATATGCTAAGCATGAGCTGGAGATCTATGGTATCTTAGAACCCTAGCCTCTAAAGAAACAGATAATTTTTATATTACACAAGGAGAAAGAAAATGAAAAAGAAAAACTTAAAGAAGTACTTATTAATTATGGCAGCTTGTATGTGCATGGCTGGCTGTGACGGTGAAAGCAAGGGGGATGCAGAGGATAGTAAGGCAAAGACCGAGCAGAATCAAGACAAGGAAGCTGAAAGAATTGAAAAAATAAACGAAAAATTTGGAACAACACAAAACAAGGCATTGGATGTAGAGTGGTCAGCAGAAAGCGCAGAGAAATACATCAAAGTAGAAATGGATTTATACTATCATAATGATACTACCCAGTATGTTTCAGCAGGACATACTGCGCAGCAGGCAGCAGACGGAAGAAACAATGAGCTTGAGTTTAGTGGTTACAATATCATGTATATTTGTGGTGTTGATTATGACTGGATTAGCGAAGATAAAATTGAAAAATATAAGAAAGTGACAGAAAAGGTATTGAATCGTTCTACCTACGTGATTTCTGATGTAGAGGTTGATTCTGAGACCGGAATGGGTCAGTTTACCATTACTTATACCCCCTGTGATTTTGTGATGCTTGCTGATGAAGCTTATGAGACACAGGTAATGAAGCTTTATGAGATTTATCCTGATTTTGATGTGGAATCATCATCTGATGATGAGTATGAAGAAGTAATGAATACATTTGCAGATTTGATGCTTGAGGTAGTTGATATGCCTGAAAAGGATTATCCGGTTATGGCAGAATCTTATTCAAAGACCTATCCTATTGATTTCAACAGTGGAATTGTTACCTCAGAAACCTGGGATGACATTTCCCTTAATATGATTGGTTATATTACTGAGGAATAATCCAAAAGACAGGATAACGGAGATTATAGTTGATGGAAGGCAGAAAAATCAGACAAATCGTACTTTGGAGTGTCTTTGGAATCATGCTGATGGTACTTGTAATTCAGGCCATCATGTATGCAAAAAGTCAGAAAAGAGATGGCACTGCAGAGGAATATATTTATAAAGTCATGTGCGAAGAAATCGAACAGTTTCACACGGATTTTACAATAAAGCCCCTGCATGGTAAGGAAGAAATTGGTGTAGCCTTTGACATGTTTGAAAAGGTTTATATGGAGCATCCGGAGTATTTCTGGATTGATAATACGGCAGAGATGGATGGCAAGATGCGTCTTGGCGGGGATGCTTTTGTAGAGGTGCATATCAAGGCTATTTGTGATGTTGGTCAGCTTCCTTCCATGAAGTCTGATTTTGACAGCACAGTGGATCGAATCGTAGAAAATGCCAATAATAACTGTAGTACAGATTATGAAAAGGCATTGTATGTACATGATTATCTGGTAAGAAGCTGCGAATATGATATAGAGGCCTATAATGCTTTTAAAAAGAATCCGGAAGGCGTAAATTTAATGCCATATTCGTCCTATGGTTGTCTTCGTGAGCACAAGGCAGTTTGTGAAGGCTATGCCAAGACTTACATGCTGATTATGAATAAGCTCGGAATCGAGTGCGGCTATGTTACAGGAACAGCCAGAAACAGTGAGATGAATGGTGCCCATGCATGGAACTATATTAAGCTGGATGACGGTTACTATATGGTAGACGTTACCTGGGATGATCCTGTAGGTGGAAAAAGTAGTGAGGTATCACACAGATATTTTTGCCTGAATACGGTAACTATGTTAAAGGACCATACCATTGATTCCGGTCTTGAAATCCCCAATTGTGATGGTAAAAAATACATGGGATTAGAATAAAAAATAAAAATGTAACCTCCCGAGGAAAAGCTTGTCTTTTATTACAGATGCGTAAGAAAGATAGCTTTTTGTAGGGAGGTTTTTTTGATGAAAAAGAAAGTAGTTAAGGAGTATGTTACTCCTAAGTTTTTAACCAGAATGGCAACCTTGGCAGGAGTCGCAAGCCTTGGATGCATGCTGAGTGCATGTGGAGCGGAGCCTGATTTGTCAGGGGTAGCACCTGCGCCGATCGAAGAGACAGCACTTGCAGGTGAAGCCATGCCACCTATTGTAGAGCCCGCACTTGCAGGTGAGGAAACACTTTCAACTGAAGATGAGCCGACAGCACCGGCCTCCACTGAAAATGTGGAGAGTATTGAGGAAACAACAGAAGCCGGAAAATCAGCAAAAGGTACCGAGGAGCCTGTTTTGATTGAGACAACGGAAGAATCTTGCGAGCCTGAAATCGCCGGAATGGTAAGTATTTGGGAAGAGCCAGAATCTGAAGATGTAGAGCTTTCAGGTGATGTTGCTTATGTTATCGAACCATAGTTTTTGAGGTGGACCTATTTGGTGGTTTCATAAGGAGAGAAAATGAATTTAACATTACATTTGACAGAAAACTGTAATTTGAATTGTACATATTGTGTCAGAAATCATGTGTGTAAGGATATGTCGAAAGAGGTATTGGATGCGGCATGCGAATTGATTTTTTCTGATGGAAAGGCAGCCGGTTTTTCCTTCTTTGGCGGCGAACCTATGCTGAAAAAGGACATGATAGTAAGTGCCATGGAAAAGTGTCAGAAAAAGAGTAAGGAGCTTGGCGTTAAGTTTAGCTCAAAGATGACCACCAACGGTACACTGTTGGATGAAAGCTTTCTGGAGTGGGCCAAGGAAAATAATCTGGTAATCGGTTTATCTTTTGATGGTGTAGGTCAGGACATTTGCAGAAAGTATGTAAATGGGGAAGGAACTTTTTCTGTAGTTTCCAAGAAAGCGCAGATGCTTCTTAAGTACATGCCAAAGTCTTATGGAATGTTGACTATTGCACCTGAGGCAGCAGGCACTTTTTCTGATGGCGTAAAATATATGTACGAGCTGGGATTCCGCAGAATGACAGCAACCATTGCCCTTGGTAAGTATGTGACATGGGATGAAGAGAGCTTATCGGTAATAGAAAAAGAGATGGAAAAAATCGGCGATTTTTATATTGAGAAGATGAAGGAAGGAGATCCATTCTTCTTTAGTTCCATTGATGGTAAGATCCGTGATGCCATTGAAGGCAGTAATCCCAAAGAACGCTGTCATCTGGGCAAGAAGCAGATGCAGGTTGCAGTGGATGGTAAGATGTATGCCTGCACCCAGTTTGTTGGAGATGAGGACTATTGCTTAGGCGATGTATTTCATGGAATTGATTACGATAAGTGGAGCAAGGTGCTTCTTCGTTCTGCCAACACACCGGAGAATGAGGACTGCCTTAGCTGTGTTTTACGTAAGCGTTGTACACATACCTGTGGCTGCGTAAACCGTATGGAAACAGGTAACGAATATGAAGTTTCACCAACCCAGTGCCTCTACGAGCAGATCATCATCCGCGAAGCAGACAGAGTGGCAGATATCCTCTGCGCTTATGACGAAAAAGCCTTCGCAAGAGCCATGGGGACGTTTCTTCTGGACTAGTTTTGAGCCATGGGGACAGTTCTAGCCGGCCTAAAAAGCAGGCCGTTAGAACCGTCCCCATGGCTTTTTTCTTGCCTACCAATTGGGGGAAAAGTATGGTAGAATAGCTTTGTATTTTGATAAAGCAGAGGTAGTAAATAGTGAGAAAGAAAAAGAAGAAAAATCCGGTAGGCCTGGTGATTTCCATATTGTGTATCAATTTCCTGTTTTTTGTGGCAGGTTTTATGGTGTATAGAATCTTGGATCAGAAGGAAGAGGTAGCACAGAATAAAGAGTATACTGTGATTGTAGATCCTTCTGATTATATGGTGGGAAAGGCACTAAACTGGCTTTCTGATATAGATGACATGAAGTTTTCCTATGAGGAAGTGAAAGAGGTTTTTTCAGGGCTAAAAATTGAAATTCATTATAGTGACAATCCGGAAAATGGTGAAATGTATGTAGTGGGGGATGAAAGCTATGTAGCCTGTGAGATGGTGGCATATGAAAAAATGGCCCAGTACTACAAAGGTATTTTTCGTGTAAATGCAGGGTTAGAGGATTGTGAGGAAAAGGAACTGGATCAGGCAATAGAAGAACTTTTGGGAATGCCACTTCCGGAATTTTTACGTGGATGTGACATTGGGTTAATGCCATCCAGAGAAGAAGTTTTAAAGATGATTCCGGTATATGAAAACAAGGGGGAAATGAGCAATGAAAAATAGTAAGCTTTATATTTCACTTTGTTTGATTTTGGTATTATTGTTGCAGGCTCCGGTTATGAATCTTCAGGCCGCTTCCAAGGATTATGAGCGCCCTGAAAATGGACAGATACTCATAAACGGCAGCAGTGAAAGCCAGATTCATATGGTGAATTTTGAGTATGATTATGACCGTTTTCTTTCTCTGCGTGATTTAGCCCTTGCCTTATCCGGAACGGAAAAGCAGTTTGATGTAGCAGTAGAAAAGGATTCTATTTCCATTACTACAGGTGTTCCATATGGCGCAAGAGGCGGGGAGGGAAGTCTCTGGAACGAGGAGCAGCTTAGCACCTGGTATACCAACAACCTAAGTTTGACCAGCATGAAAATCGACGGAAAAGGTGTGAAGTATTTTACCTTTATGTTCAATATGGGCGCTTATTATGATGCCTTTATTTCACCCTTGGATGCTTCCATGCTTTTCAATCTTTCTATGGAATATGACGGAGAGAATTGGGTGATTGATACCACCAAGGATTTCCATGTGGATTTATTTGATGTGGATGAAACCGATTATTTCCAAAATATCCACGGGCTTTATGTAGGAGATGCTACTTTGGGAGAAACTTACTTTGCTTATGATCCTAAGGGAGAGTATGCCATGGCAAGTACTACCAAGCTTATGACCTGTTTATTAACCTATGAGGCAATTCAAAGTGGTCAGATTTCCATGGCAGACGAGGTGGTTTTTTCAGATTATGTAGATGCGGTTGCACATGGAACAGACAAGGTCTTGCCTTTGTATAAAGGAAAATCTGCCACTGTAAAGGACCTGCTTGCAGGGGCCCTTTTACCATCCAGTAATGAAGCTGCAGCTGCACTTGCCGAGCATGTAGATGGCAGCGAGGAAGCCTTTGTGGAGCATATGAATCGCAAGGCCAGGGAACTTGGAATGCTTCATACTTATTATTATAACTGCCACGGGTTGCCCTTCTTTACCGAAGGCTTGATGCCTGTGAAGATGCAGAACCACACAAGTGCTGAGGATTTATTCATTTTATCTTCTTATATTGTAAATGTGTATCCGGAGATGCTTTCCATTACCCAGTCCGGAAGCATCGGATTAACTTCTCTTGGCATTACAGTTACCAATACCAACTACACTCTTTACAATGTAAAGGAAATGCTGGGCTTAAAGACAGGAACGACCAACAAGGCGGGCTATTGTCTGGTTACCGTCTCCAAGGTAACCATGGATGATGGTGATCATATGATTGTGACTTGTTTGCTTGGGGCGGACTCAGCATATGAAAGAACCCGTATCTCGGAACTTGCAGCCAGATACGGAATTGACAGGTGCAAAAATCCTGCGAATTACACTCCTTATATGCAGGGCGAAACCAGTGTACCTGAAATCGGTGCACCTCCTAAAAATGCAGGAGAGCTGACCGCATATTTGAAGAAGAATATAGAACTGAAGTAAGATTTATTTTATGAAAAATAAATCTGGGGTAGTATATTTTAGAACACATGAAAGTTGGATGATTGGGAGTACCATGGCAAAGGCGGAAAATTATTACTACAATTTGTTAAATAAAGAACAGCAAAAGGTATATTATGCAATCAAGGAAGGGCTTCTTAACTTAAAGGAGTCTTTTCCTGTTCCTAAGCTTAGTCAAAAGGAATTGTCGGATATTTATTTTATGATTCGATTGGATAATCCTTATATTTTTTATACAGTGAAATTCAGCTATCGATATTATCAGGATTCGGACACAGTGGAAATGAAGCCGGAGTATCTTTTTACCAAGGATAAAATTCGTGATCACAGACAGGCGATGGAGGCTAGGGTTGAGAAGCTTTCCCGTCAGGCAGCGGATTTGGATGAAAAGGGAAAGGAGCTTTTTATTCATGATTTCTGTGTAAAAAACATCAAATATGACAAGCTGAAAAAGGAGTATTCCCATGAAATAATCGGGGCTTTGGGAAATGGTGTTGCGGTGTGCGAAGGTATTGCCAAGGCAGTAAAGGTTTTGTGTGATCAGCTCAACATCTATTGTATTATTGCTCTGTCAGAAGCCAATCCCGAGAAGGGCATCAAGTACAGACACGCCTGGAACATACTAAAGATTGGCGGAAAGCTGTATCACCTGGATGCTACTTTTGATAACAATCTGTCCGAAGAGGACCTTATTCGATATGATTATGTTAATCTTTCTGATAAGCAGATTTTCAGAGATCATGAACCCTATGTCTGGAGGGCACCCGCCTGCGAGGATGGGGACATGTTCTATTACAAGGAAAAGAAGATTTCATGGACTACTTTGGAGGAAATCAGAAAGCGTACCACACAGGCTATCAAGAAGGGAAAAATCTTACTTTTCCACTGGAGAGGCGGCTATTTGACGAGAGAGGTTCTTCGTGAAATTCTGGATATTTTTGCAGAAGAAGGTAAGGCCAAAAATAAGAAGGTCCTATGTTCTGTCAACTGGCAGCAGGCCGTTATCCGTGCTCGTTTCCAGGACGGTAGTGGTGAAGAAATCAAAGAAGAGGAAGTGAACCCGGATGGAAGCACCGGAGATTCCGGTGAAAAAGGCGTAAGTTAAGAGATTTTTCATTGGAACATGGTGGAAACCGGGGATTCCAATGAAAAAAGGCATAACTTATTAAGTGGAAAGAATCGAAATTACCAAGGAGAGCCGCAAAGTAGAGGCGTTCCTTGGTAATTTTTGAGTTTGGAAGGAAAAAGTTAAGAGATTTTTCATTGGAACGTAGTGAAAACCGGGGATTCCAATGAAAAAGGCATAACTTATTAAGTGGAAAGAATCGAAATTACCAAGGAGAGCTGCAAAGTAGTGGAGTTCCTTGGTAATTTTTGAGTTTGGAAGGAAAAATAGAGCTTGAAAGCAATGAAATAATACCATAGAAACAAGGAAAAGAGGATAAAATGCGCGACAATTATAGATATATTGTATAAAATGTGATACAATATAAAAAGACAGACTGTATTGTGCATGAAATGATGTTTGAACAAAGGGTAAATGGAGGGTGTGTATGGCAAAGGCAGAGAAGGAGATTTACAGAAGTGAGCTTGCGAAGAGGCAGCAGGTGATCAAGGAGGCGAACCTTCCGGTAATTGTTATATTGGAAGGATATGGGGCTGCTGGCAAGGGCAGCGCGTTGGGAAGTATTATTAAGTATATGGATCCCAGATTTTTCAAGGTTTACAACATGGATGTGAAAAGTGAGGATGAAAAGAGAAAGCCTTTTATTTACAGACATGCGGTTCGAATGCCGGAGTATGGTCAGTTCTCATTTTTTGATGGGGGCTTGATGGATGAGGTTACCAAGGAATTTTTGCATAAGGAGATTGATGAGGAAGCTTATCTAAAGAAGGTAAACAGCATCAAAAATTATGAGAGACAGTTGCATGACAATGGCTATCTTGTAGTGAAGTTTTTCTTGAAAGTAGATAAGGAAACACAGAAGGAGCGTCTGAATAAGCTTCTGGAGCACAAGGATACCAAGTGGCGTGTAACAGAGGCGGATTTGTGGCAGAACAAGCACTATGAAAAGTGTGAAAAGGTTTATGAAGAGTACATGAAGATGACCGATACCACAGAGTGTCCATGGCATGAGATTCATTCTATGGATAAGGATGATGTGGAACGATTTATTGCAAGCACGATCATCGCAAGAATCGATAGTGCAGTCAGAGAAAAGTGGGTTCCAAAGATTCCTGACAATCCTTATGAAATGGCCAAGTTTACACCACTAAATAAGATTAAACTCAAGGGCAAGGAGCTGACAGAGGAAGAATACAGAAAGAGACTGAAGGAGCTTCAGAAGGAATTAAAGACCCTTCATAACAAGCTTTATCGTAAAAAGATTCCTTTGATCATTGCATATGAAGGATGGGATGCAGCAGGTAAGGGCGGAAATATCAAGCGTATTGCATCTGCATTGGATCCAAGAGGCTATGAGGTATTTCCTATTGCTAGTCCGACCAGAGAGGAAAAGAATCGTCATTTCCTTTGGAGATTCTATAATCGCCTTCCCAAGACAGGTCATGTAGCAATCTTCGACAGAACCTGGTATGGAAGAGTTATGGTTGAGAGACTGGAAGGGTTCTGTTCGGAAAATGATTGGCAGAGAGCCTTCAATGAAATCAATGAATTCGAAAAGGATTTGACCGACTGGGGCGCTATTGTTGTGAAGTTCTGGATCCAGATTGATAAGGATACCCAGCTGGAGAGATTTACACTTCGTCAGAATACTCCGGAAAAGCAATGGAAGATTACTGATGAGGACTGGAGAAATCGTGAGAAATGGGATCAGTACGAGGTGGCTGTCAATGAGATGATTCAGAAGACCGGAACAGCCTTTGCACCTTGGTATGTTGTAGAATCTAACGATAAAAAGTATGCCAGAATTAAAGCACTGGAAATCATTATTGAAGAAATTAAAAAGAAATTGTAAAACGAAATAAGAAGAAAATAAGTAGATTAGGATAAGTAAAAAGGTATCAAGTAAAAAGGATACTAAGTAGAGAGGCGTGTGAAAAAATGAGAAATCATTTTTCACATGCCTTTTCGTTTTTGGTTATCGAAAGAATGTTTCAAAAGAACGCTGCTACATTCAAAAAAGTATATTTATTGACATAAAAGCGATTGTTGACTTATAATACAAAAGTTCATGTTTATGCGGCCATACATGAACGGGACAAGTAAATATCGGCAAGGTAGTTCTTTTTTAGAAAGATTAATAGGGAATCGGGACAAATGCCCGAACACCCCCCGGTACTGTAGGAAGGACGAAACCTAAATTATAATCACTGGTAGATGGAGCAGAACTACTGGGAAGATTAGGGAGTAGGATGAATTCGAGTCAGGAGACCTGCTATCTTTGTCGTAAAGCAAATACTTTCGGAGGGAGAGAATTTTGCTGGATGAAGGCAGAGGAGACTCTGTCCTTTGGTCTTGCGTTCTTTTTTCGGGAAATGCAGGACTATTTTTTTACCCTCATCCTAATTCTCTTGGAGTAAAAGAGAAAATAAGAAGAAGCACAAAAGAGTGCACAGAGGAGAAAAAATGAAAAAGAAATTTTTACTTGGCGTAATGACAGCAGCAATGGCAGTTTCTATGCTGACAGGCTGTAACGGATCTACCAGTGATGCAGGTACAAGCACTGTACAGGACTCTGTAGATGCCGGTAACCAGGAAAACGGTGGAGAAAACACCACAGATGCAACAGAAGCTTCTACAGAAGAAGCAAATGGCGGTGACGAGGTAGCACAGCATTACCCCGTAACCATTATCACTTATGATTATGATAAGAATCCGGTAGAGCTTACCTTTACAGAAAAGCCTACCAAAGTTATTTCAGGTCAGCAGATCTGGAATGAAATGCTGTTATATTTTGATTTGGATGAGTACATTGTTGCTGCAGCCAATTCAGATTCAAATGTTTACGGAGATTTACAGGCAAGATATGATGCTTTGCCTAAAATCGAAGATACCTGGAGCAACAAGGAAGGTATTATCGCAGCAGAACCTGAGGTATTCTTTGGATGGAGATCACATTTTGCAGAGGATAGTCTTGGTAACATCTATGATTGGATGGATAGAGGAATCCAGCCGGTAGTTCTTAGCTGTTCAAACAATGCTTGTGGCGCACCTTCTATTGAGTATGTTTTACAGGACTTTGATAATCTCGGCAAGATTTTTGACATTCAGGACAAGACAGATGCTTACATTGCAGATGCTAACAAGATGTTAGAGGATATCAAGACCAATGTAGCACAGCTTGACAGCCCTAAGACTGTTTTGATGTTAGAGTACTATGAGGGATCTACCAGCGTATATGCCTGGGGAACCAACTCTTTATCAGGTCAGATGATTACTTATGCCGGTGGTATTAACCCTATCGAGCAGCAGGGAAATGTATCTTTGGAAGATATTATTTCTTACAACCCTGACAAGATCATCCTTATGAATGCCGGAAATTCCGATACTGAGGAAGACAGACAGAGTATTTATGATGCTTTTTATAAATTAGAGGGACTTCAGAGTGTGCCTGCAGTAGCTAATGGTGCAGTTACCATTTATGCCCTGGATGATATTTATGGTGGCGGTATCCGTATCGTACCTGCAATCCAGAGTATCTACGAATGGATTTATGAAGACTAAGAATCAAAAGAAAGTATTCTTTTTATTTATCGTGACAGGATTAATTGTGGCCTTAATCCTGTCACTCATTTTAGCAGTAATGGCAGGAACAGTTCCGCTTTCTGCCAAGGACGTGTATGGACAGATTATTTACAAGATCACAGGGTATACCATTCCCGGTCTGGAAAATCCGGGCAAGGGTGCCAAGTTTGATATTGTTTGGACCATTCGTCTTCCCAGAGTCCTGATGGGATGTATCGTGGGAATGAGTCTTGCATTATCCGGGGTCATAATGCAGGCAACCGTCCAAAATCCATTAGCAGACCCCTATATTTTAGGTTTATCTTCCGGTGCATCCCTTGGTGCAACCTTTTCAATTATGATTGGTGCATCTACTGTATTCACCGGATTTTTGGCAAAAACCAGCCTCACCTTCTGGGGCTTTGCGGGGGCATTTCTGGTGTCTATGGCGGTGTTCTTTTTGTCCGGAATCGGCGGAAGAGTAACCACCTCTCGTATGGTTTTGTCGGGCGTTGTCATGTCAAATATCTGTGGAGCTTTTTCCAATATCATTGTTTACATGAATAATGACAAGTCAGACATTCAATCTGTAACCTTCTGGAGCTTTGGCAGCCTTGCAACTGCTACCTGGGAGAAATTATCTCTTCCCGCCATTGGGCTTTTGATTTGTCTGTTGTTCTTCGTGACACAGGTTAGAAACATCAACGTTATGCTTCTTGGAGATGAGGCTGCCACCACACTGGGTGTAAATCTGTCTCTTCTTCGTAAGGCTTATATGCTGGTAACTGCACTTTTGACTGCACTTGTTGTGTGTCACTGCGGTATTATAGGTTTCGTGGGTCTGATGATTCCCCATATTTCCAGAGCAATTGTGGGAACGGATTATCGAAGACTCCTTCCCGCAACCGTATTGTTTGGCGGAATCTTTATGATATGGGCAGATATGGCGGCCAGATTTTTGGTAAAGGGAAAAGAGATTCCCATCGGTATTATTACCTCAGCAATCGGCGCGCCGGTATTTCTCTTTATCATGCTACGTAATACCTATGGGTTTGGAGGGAAGGACTGATGGAATTAAGAACAGAAAAAGTCTGCATCTCCATAGGAAACAAGGAAATCGTGAAGAATGTTTCCATAGCTGTAAATACAGGAAAAATTGTGGGTTTGTTTGGACCAAACGGTAGCGGAAAAAGTACTCTATTAAAGGGAATCTATCGTACCCTCAAGCTAAATAAGGGTGAAGTTTATGTAGATGGAAAAAATCTAAAGACCTTTTCTTCCAGACAGATTGCAAAGATGCTGGCAGTAGTTACCCAGTTTACAACATTAAACTTTGACTTTTCAGTAGAGGAGATGGTACTCATGGGCAGAAGTCCTCACAAGGGTGCCTTCGAAAGAGACAAGGAAGAGGATTTCAAGATTGTTCGAGACTGTTTAAAAACTGTGGATATGGAAGCATTTGCAGATAGAAAATTCCTGACGTTATCCGGTGGTGAAAAGCAGAGAATTCTGCTGGCCAGAGCCCTGGCACAGAACACAGAGCTTTTGATTTTGGATGAGCCTACCAATCATTTGGATATTAAATATCAGTTGCAGACCATGAACATTATCAAAAACTTAAACAAGGGTGTGCTCCTTGCGCTGCATGACCTTCGTCTTGCCTTTTTATATTGTGATGAGGTCTACATTATGAAGGACGGCGAAGTGGTATGTCATGGAGCACCGAAGGAAGTTATCACAGAGGATATGATTCGTAAGGTTTATGAGGTGGAGAGTAAGGTGTACGAAAATCCAATTACGGGTCAGATGGATGTGGTGTTTTTACAGGATCAATAAAAGCCTTTTGGAAAGGAAGAGCAGATGAAGATTGCGTTTGTAAATTGTCTAAAAGCCAACACGGTATGTACCGGTGCTTCTTGTCTTCAGGCTTTGAATGAGAGAAGAAAAAGCTTCGAGGCTTACAAGGGAGAGGATGTTCAGGTACAGGCATTTATGCGTTGCAGCGGTTGCGGAGAAACCTGTGAAAAGAATGCAGGGATGCAGGAAAAACTGGAAAGAATCCTTTCTATAAAGCCGGATGTAGTACATTTTGGTATTTGTACCTTTGAAAAGGGCGTTCTGTGTGAGACCTTGCAGAGCTTATACGAGGAATTGCAGAAGGCCGGAATCAAAACCGTACTGGGGACACATTAAATAGTGTTGTTTGAAAAGTTCAAGACGAGGAAAGTCATATGAAGGAAGCAATTTTGGTAGTTAGCTTCGGAACCAGTTTTCCGGAAGCAAAAAAGAATAGTCTGGATCAGATTTATCTGGATGTGGTAAAAGCATTTCCGGGAAGAAGAGTCTTTGAAGCCTATACCAGTTCTATCATTATGAAGAAGCTGGCAGGGGAAGGAAGAACGGTTTTGAATGTACCGGAAGCTTTGGAGCAGATTTTGGCAGAAGGAATTAAAAATGTAACCGTCCTTCCAACCCATATGATTCCCGGAATCGAGTACAAAAAGCTGCAGGGCTTTGTAAAAGAGTTTGAAAGAAGCTTTGAAAAAATCACATTGCTTCCAACTGTTTTGCAGACAGAGGAAGACTGCATGAAGATGGCAGCTATTGTAGCATCTATTTTGCAGCTTCCCCCAATAAAGGAGGAAGCACCTTCTTTGGATGCAACAGAATATATTCTCATGGGTCATGGCACAGAGGATGTAGCCAATGAAAGATATCATCAGATGAACGAAGCTTTTGTGAAGCTGGGATTTTACAACGTGCGTATTGCATCGGTGGAGGCAAAGCCGAACCTTGAGGATGCCATAAACATATTGCAGGTGAAGTACAATGCACCGGTAAAAATTGTTTTACATCCTTTTATGGTGGTGGCAGGAGATCATGCCAATAA
>JAZLGY010000043.1:0-5921 GCA_045616525.1 Acetatifactor sp.
CTTTTCTATTTCGCACAGGGATTGTCCACTGTAATGGTTATATTATGATTAAAATGAAGAATAATCTGGTTACTCTCCTCATTTACTACCACAGGTACCCACCAGCTCATGGTCTGATTTTTTTCAAGGCTGCTACTATAATTATTTATAAAATCCTTGGTATCTGATATCTTCTTTCCACCCTGGAAATAATTATCATCTGAATCACCATACAGGAACTTGTCATCCAAAATAACAATGCTGTTCTCGTTTTCATCATCAATAAATAACTTCATGTAGGCCGAAGGGTCATTAATGTATCCTGCTTTTTCCTGAAAATTCTTAACAGTGATATGAATCGCCAATCTATGCTCACTGTCAAACAACAGGGGATCCTCCACTGAATATTCCCCCCAAACCTTCTTATTATGGTCATAGTTTAGTTCATAGGGTACCAGTTCTGTTACCTGAATGGCATAATATTGATCCTTCTGGGCAATAGTATTTAATCCACTTACCGAAACCTCCTTGGCATCATAGATTTTCTGCTGTTCCAGTTCCTCTGCCTGTCTACGCTGTTCATCCAGCATATCCTGCTGCATCTGTTTTCCATGATCAATCATATTACGTCCTTCAACAGCAAAATTTCGAAAGGCCATAAAAACTCCGATAATGATTGGAAGCATAATCATTGCAACAATGGACCCATAAACGGTCAATACAATCTTTGTTACCTTTTTTCTGACCTCCTGAACGTTGGAATTACTGTTATAGCCAGAATTACGGTACCCATTTCCGTATGTATTTCTTTGTTCCCTTCTCTCTGCACGCTTCTGTTCTTCATACAGATTGGCGTATTGAGATGCTTTTTCATTGATTCCGCCACAAAAGGGGCATCGCTCACTTGTAGCCTCCATGGAACTGTTACAATATCCGCAATTTATTTTCATATAGCCTCCGGTAAACATTTCAGTCCCCAATACTATAGCATATTATGATAGTATTTATCAATGATTGCCGATTCTTAATTTGCTTTAAGGTTGCATAGTAAGGAGCATTTTACAGGTAATCGGTTCTGTTGCCACTTCTCGTTCTTCCTCTGTTAAATCTACCGATCTATCAAAAATCTTGTTTTTATCCGGCATGTAATACATAATCGCATCAAATTTGTTTCCAAGATCATCCGTAAGGATAATAGATACCTGTTCCTCATCAATCACTACCGGTACGCTAACACTTACAAGGTTACCACATAAAAATCTGCTGCCACAGAGCTTTTGTCTGACAAAAAGATTCGCATAATCGATTTCCGGGATTGCTTCTTCCAGAAAAGCGACATTATTCTCTAGCATTTGATTCCACTGCGTTTCAAATTTATTTTCACAATCCCTAATCCAGTGATAATCCACCAAATTGGTTACGTTTCTGTAATATTCGTTATACTCTTTTCCTTCCGGGCAAAAGCCTCCCACACTAAAAAGAATCTCATCATTCTTGTCATAGATCATAATATAATCCGAACCACCATCACAAATATCATTCGGATTCGGCAAGCATGGATCTACGTTTACGATAGCATCATAATCTAAACCGGCAACATACGCATTATATGCATCCTCTTCCAAGGCTTTTTTGTCTACCTCAAAGGGACCTACATAAAAAACTGCTTCCTTGTCTTTTGTAATTTCAATGCGATATCCCATGCATTCAACCTCTGTTCCCCAGCTGGGATAGTTTGATACTGCAATCAGAACACGATCCGATACCAGACTAACATCAAATTTACCATCCTTTATAATCTCATTTTTTCCGGAATCATCCACCGGCTGACTCTCATCCGAAGGCTTCACTTCCTGATTTGTTACAGTACTTTCTATCGTTTCCTTACTGTCAGACGGTTCTATATTCTCTCTTGCCTCACATCCACTCAATAGGGTTATTGCACATGCCAAACCAAGTCCCAGTCTAAATTTTAAACCTGCCATTCTATTTCCTCCTAGTTCTCTATACTAAATGCGTTTCTATCAACAATAGACAGACATTTCTTAGCCAGGTTACATTTACTTACTACCTTGGTAGTGTTTTAAATCTCTTTTTAATTATTTTGTACCTGCATCATTGCAAGTAAATCTTCCTCTTTCAGAATCGCAATCCCTGCATCCTCATCCCCCAGAATCACCAGATTATCACCCGGTTTGATGTCAAAAATTTTTCTGGCTTTGGCCGGAATCACAATCTGCCCCTTGTCACCAACCTTTACCATTCCGAACATATACTTCCCTTTTGGTGGGATGCCAACTCCACAATTTTCTTCCCGATCATAGTTCACAAGGTCATCCATTGTTGTTCCAAGGGCCTTTGCTATGGCACTGCATTTTTCTATATCCGGAAGAGACTCTCCGGTTTCGTATTTAGAAAGTGTCTGTCTGGTAACCCCAATTTTCTCTGCCAGCTCCTCCTGGGACAGATTATTTATTTTTCTAAGTTCATTCAGATTATCTTTAAACATAACTCGCTCCTCAACAAAGTTTTTCGGTCAGCTTCTTATAAAATGGAAATACAATATTGGCTACGATAGGAACAATCCACCATTTATCACTTCCGGTAATTTTCTTAAAGAATATCATAAATATGATCATGATGCACCAGAATGCAAGCTGTAATATACCGGGAAGAACTTCCGTGCGCATCATTCTCCTATCTTCTTTGGGCATAACATGGGGTGCATTTTCTATAAATTCTGCGGCTCCCTTGGGTCCCGATGCGCTTCTAAAGTCCTCACTGCATTTTTTTGCTGCCAATGCATATTCCCTATTACCAAGGACTTCCATAATCGCATCATGAATTGCTGTAATGCTCTCGTCCTTTAACTCCACACCGGCACCCATTTCCCTGGCTCTTCTTGCAACGGCCCGCTGTTCATTAGTTTGTGGAAACATTACCATAGGGGTTGCCATATACAAGCTTTCTGATGTACTGTTCATTCCATTATGGGTAAGGAAAACATTGGCTTTTGCCAGGATTTCCATCTGATTCACCTTGCTGTAAACCTTCACATTATCTGCCAATCCATTTAATGAATCTGGGTTCACCGCTCTGCCACAGGATATGATTACATCAAGATCTTCCCCCTTTAATGCTTCAACACACTTTTTGTAAAAGTCAGGTTTATTACTTACTACCGTACCAAGAGAAATATAAACAAGGGGTCTGTGACCTTCCTTTTGCGGTTGACCCTCTGCAGCCACCGATGGTCCTACAAACGCATAATGTTTTGAAAAGGTTTCACTACATGGCTGGTACTTTTTTGTTGCATACACAATCGTATCTGTGTAATTATCATTTTGTACCAGGGGCATAATGCTTTTTTCATGGTATCCAAACTGCTCCAGCTTTTTCAGTTCATCCTTTATTCTTTTCTGTCCGCCAATCAAGTCCTTTATCTCAGCAAAACTACTCTTCATATAGCCGGAAGAATACTTATTAAATGCAAAAGTAGTTGTAGATACCACCATAGGAATCTTATGTTTTCTGGCAATTAATTTTCCCCAGAAGCATACAGAATCCGCAACAATTACATCCGGTTTAAATTCCTCTACTTCCTGTTCAAGAAAACTATCCATCTTTGCTGTAGCCTGTAAATCCACAATCGTCATATCCGTAACCGACATTGTTTTCTCGCCATTTTCAACATCCTTAGATACCTCCGGCAGATATTCATCACAGGCAATAAATGTAGCACCTGTACTCTCAATCTTTTCTTTAAATTCATTAAATGAATAATATCTAACTTTGTTTCCTCTACTGACAAGTTCCTTTACCACAGGAATTGTAGGATTGTGATGACCATATGCAGGAATACAAAAAAACATTATACTTTTCATATTTTTACTACCTTTGCCCTTTATTTTAACATAAATATAGAGGTATTGGTATTTCTTGTCTACCAATACCTCTTTACATTTTTACATGACTCATGTTAAAGAACATTGCGTTTGACCTTATCCTGCACTTTTTCTGGTTGGGGGCATATATTTCTGCTTATTCTTTTTTCGAATATAAACTGCAGTAATCACCAAAACAATAGGGAACCCCATTCCGGCCAGTACACCCATCTGAAGATTATTGCCGGCAGCCTGTGATACATTTCCAATAATCGCAGGACCAACCGCTCCGCCCAAATCTCCTGCAAGTGCAAGGAGCGCAAACATCGCCGTACCGCCTGTAGGAAGAATCTGAGAAGAAATACTAATGGATCCCGGCCACATAATTCCAACTGAAAAACCACAAGCGGCGCATCCTATCAGTCCCAGTATGGGAACTTTTGCAAGTCCGGCAAGCAGATAACAGCCAAGACACATAATACCTGATGCCATCATAAATCCAGTCAGATCTACTTTCTCGCCAAATTTGCCATAAAGGGAACGGCTGATTCCCATGCATATTGCAAATCCACAAGGTCCGGCCAGGTCTCCAACTGCCTTGGAAACGTGTAACGCAGACTCTGCAAACGCAGAAGCCCACTGTGCCATTGCTATTTCAGAAGAGCCTGCACATATCATAAGTATAATAAGTATCCAAAAGGTTTTTGTCTTAAATAATTGAGCCATCGTCATGCTCTTACCTTCTTCAACCAACGGCTCAATGGGACATACCACAAAATTATAAATATTGTATAACGGAACCAATGCCCATAAAAGTGCAAGGATTTTCCAATTTTGAGTACCAAAAACAGTAAAAAACAATGTAGACCCTAAAATTACAGCAACAGATCCCCAACAATAGAAGGAATGCAAAAGACTCATCATCGCCTCTTTATTTTCAAATGGACATGCCTCTATAATCGGACTTCCCAGCACCTCCGTTAATCCACTTCCTATGGCATATATGATAACGCAAACAATTATTCCCATATATGGTGTCTTAAACAAATCCGGCAAAAAGGATAAACCTGCAAGGCCAAGTGCCGATGTAACCTCCGCTGCAATAATACATGCTCTGTATCCCAGCCAATCTACGATTCCTGCACATATAAAGTCAACCACCAGCTGTGTAACAAAGAAGCAGGTCGAAATCATGGCAAGCATACCAAAAGAAACGTTATAAACATCATGAAAAGTCAAAAAAAGAAGTGGAACAAAATTTGCGCATATGGCTTGTGTTACAAATCCCAAATAACATGCACGCTGTGTTTTTTTATAATTCTTTTTTGTTTCTACCATACTTTTCCCTTATCCACTCTTATTTTCTCTTTTATTATAATTTTCTTATATTTCTGAATACCTAACCAATTAGGAACAGAAGTATATGCAAGAAATCTTGTCAAAGAAATGGAACGCTTAAAATTTTCATCGTCAGATCACCTAACAATATGTAATTATCAGAGATCTATGTCTTTTACATACAAATACAAGCTTTGATTATCATCACTGTATTCATTGGTAGGTATTATCTCCATCATAACCTGCTTAAATACAGTATCGTACCTTCTTCTGTATGCTATTGAAAGTGATGTTTTCCCACGCTTAAAGTAATTTCGCATATAATCAAGATTTGTTTTTGATAAATAATCCTCCAAATCATCCGGATGAACCTGACCACTCCTTCCAAAGCCCTCTAACCAGCCTGAAATATTGTCTGCAAAGCCTTTTTCTTTGATCTGCTCATCCATATTCATATTGATGATAGAATAAGTATCCTCTGTAATGTTGATTTTTAAAATCTTGGTATATAGAGCACATAAAACCTTATGTGCATCATTCTGGCCTCTTCTGTCTACACCCTTACTTGCATAGAACCTGGACTTTTCAGCGTACATTCGTTTATCCGCTATTTTAGCTAATTCCACTATACTTTCATCTGGGAATTCTTTCTTTGTAACATACCCAACTGAAAGTGTAAGCGAATCAACTTCTTTACCTTTCCATTCATTCTCGATTGTT
>JAZLGY010000044.1:0-3374 GCA_045616525.1 Acetatifactor sp.
CTAATGTTTATATTAAGGATGTGGTGGAGCGTAATAAACTTCAAAATGTTGATGAAATTGATACATTGGTCGATGTCCTTGCCTCTGCAATAGGTGCACCAACTAATCCAACAAAAATATCAAACACATTTAAGTCCGAGAGAGGGATAACGTATAGTAATAAAACTATATCAAATCATATTGACTATTTGGCACAGAGCTTTCTGATTTCTAAAGCAAGCCGATATGATATTAAGGGTAGAAAGTATGTAGGTGCAAATCTGAAATATTACTTTACCGATATAGGACTTAGAAATGCCAGATTAAACTTTAGACAACAAGAAATCACACATATTATGGAGAATATTGTCTATAATGAATTGCTTATCCGAGGATACAATGTCGACGTTGGTATCGTAGAGATGTTCGGAAAGGATGGAGAGGGAAAAACTACTCGAAAGCAATTGGAAGTTGATTTTGTGGTAAACCAAGGAAGTCAAAGATATTATATTCAGGTGGCTTATGATATGTCATCCGAGGAGAAACAGGTACAGGAATTTAATTCACTCAGAAATATTCCCGATTCATTTAAGAAGATTGTCATTGTAAATGGAACCAAGAAACCTTGGAGAAATGATGAGGGATTTGTGATTATGGGCATGAAGTATTTCCTTCTTAATGTCGATAGCCTAGAATTTTAGGCCAGGGGGACGTTTCCATTGGCTCTGTTTTAGGCCACGGGGACACTCCTTAACCAAACAAATCTTGTATATTAATGCCTCAAGGCTTATGATAGCTTTGAGGTATTTTTTTATTTACGAGGATAACTAAATGCAAGGTAAGAAACGAGAACGATTTATTGGAATGATTATAGCAGCCCTCATTGCAGGGGGAATATATATTGGTGTGTTAGTACTGGGGAAGGTGTATCCCTTCGGAAGTAGGACAATCATCTACCATGACTTAGAGTATCAGTATTTTGATTACATGGCTTGGTTTATGAATGTGTTACATGGCAAAGCAGATTTATTATTTTCTATGGAGATGGGTGGAGGACAGGGAACCCTTTCCTTGATTTCCTATTACCTGATGTCTGTTTTTAATCTGCTGTTGGTATTTGCAACCAGGGAGACACTTGTACTTTGGATTACAGTGATTACTCTTTTGAAGATTATGAGCTGTGCAGCAAGTATACATTTCTTCTTAGGTAACAGATTTAAATTATCGCCCTTTTATGACATTATTTTGGCAGTGTCCTATTCTATGATGGGATATGTGGTATTAAACAGTAGTAATATCATGTGGCTGGATGCAGTGATTCTGTTGCCACTCATTTCCCTTGGCGTTTACAAGATGGTATCAAGTAATTGTAAGGCCTTTGTACTATATGGACTGTCATTAGCATTATGTATTTTAAGCAACTGGTATATTGGCTTTGAAGTATGTCTCTTTGTAGTATTTTATTTCTTCTTTGAGTTGTGGTTGCAAAACGGAATGACCATGAAGAAGATGAATTGCAGGATGATGGTTCCCTTTGGCATTGTAAGTGTATTGGCAGGTGCTTTGACATTTCCATTTACTATTCCTGTATTTTTTCAAATGCGTAGTTTTGGCGCATCGGAGGGTATGGCTAGTTTAAAGGTCGGAGGCATTCAGTATCTTTTGGTTGGTTTTCGAGACCTGTTTTTGAATGAAAGTAAGTTAACCTTTGGCCCTGCGGTGCCACCCATCTTTGTAGGATCCTTTGCAGTGGTAGTGTTGGTGGCTTATATGCTTGGAAAGAATAGTATTTATAGAAAAATGCAGCTGCTTCTTACGGCATTTGTTTGGATGTGTTTCTTTGTTGTGCGACCACTGTGTTATATCCCGACTATGATGAAAGTGCCATCTAATCATTATCATAGACATGCATTTTTGTTTTCGTTTTTCATGATTGTGATTGCTGCATTGATATTGCATGAGAAAAAGGTAACCAGACAATCGCTTCTCCTAGGTACTGTAGCAGGCTTCGGATTAAATGTATTCTTTCAATATGTTGGTCCCAAATACAGGGATCAGAAGATTTTTTTGATTAGTTGTGCGGTATTTGCAATAATGGGAATACTTCTTATCCTGGAACAGACATTTAAAAAGAAAATAGTCCATATGGGAATTGGCGTATGTCTGCTTATATTAATGTGTACTGAGTTTGGCGAGAACTGGAAGCTAGAGCTTCTGGATCACCAGTATGATATTGAAAAGATTAATTCATACTGGGCACAGATAGATGAGAAGGTGCAGAAGATAAAGCAGGAAGATAGTGGTATCTACAGAATAGAAAAGACCAGAACCAGATTTGCTTCAGGGGATACGATAGAGTGTAACTCAGAGAGTATGAGTTTTGGCTTTGCAGGAATATCTCATTACAGTTCTACCTGTAGCCTTTATTACAATATTTTTATGAAGAACATAGGAATGACAGGGGATCCCAAGCTTGTGGTATACAATCCTATGCCCCTTATGGATGATTTGTTGGGTGTGAAGTATGTGATTTCTGATTATTACATTCCCGGGAATATTGTTACAGCAGATGGTTATCAGATTAATGAAGATGCGCTGCCGCTTGGAATGATTATGGAGAAAAATGCAGACACAAAGTATGATATTGGTGTGGATCCATTTTTAAATCAGATGAACTTTGCTAAGAATATTAGTAGCAAGTATGAAGAGGTGTACTGCCCTATGGAGCTGATCGAAGTTGGCAGTCAGGACGGACATCCGACTTGGACCTTTGAGGCTAGAGAAGATGGGCCTGCTTATGCCTGTGTCCCCGGACTAGCTACCGGTGCCAGAGCCATGGCAGATGATAAAGTATTTTTAAGTAATATCTGGTACAATAACGGAATTCGATATATCGGTGACTATCATGTTGGAGACAGAATAGTTATTGGGGCAACCGGGTTATACCATGAAAATGGGGTAGGCATTTATACATTGAATACGGAGAAGCTTAGTCTGGCAACAAAAGAAATACAAAGTAGAGGCTTAGCCGTTACAGAGTATCAGGGAGGAGTCTTGAAAGCAACATTCACCTCACAAAGCGAGAGTGAGGAAACCCTTCGTGTACTCTTTACCATTCCATTTGATAATGGTTTTACAATCTATGTCGATGGTCAAAAGGTATCATATGAGAAAGCTTTTGATACGTTCATTACTTTTGAGATACCCAATAAGACATGTTCTATTACATTGAAGTATTGACAGCCAGGGGGACAGCCAGGGGGACGTTTCCAATAGCGTTTAGTTAAGCCATTCCCCATAACCTTATATTGTTTTTATAGGACTATCCAAATGGATAGTTCTTTTTTGCAAAAAGTGTTGACAAACACTTCAAAATGTGCGGCCGCATTACTAAT
>JAZLGY010000045.1:0-29195 GCA_045616525.1 Acetatifactor sp.
GACATAATCTTGGACCAGATATGAGATATATCAGGAGGAGATTATGTTTAGTAAAGAAGAACGACTGAAAGCAGTACAACTGCTTATACAGTATGACATGATGTATTCAAAAGTTATCGTTGAACTTGGTTATCCGAACAAAATGACTTTAAGAGAATGGTATCGTGAATATATAGAGTTTGGCGATTTACATGATAAATATAATAAAAGATATAAGTATTCAGACGAAGAAAAAAGGAACGCTGTAGATTATTATTTAGAGCATGGCAAATGTATTAGACGTACCTGTAGGAAACTAGGTTATCCATCAAGACCTCTTCTAGAGCAGTGGATTAATGAACTTGCTCCAAATGAAAAGAAGACTTGCACTAGTGGCGGTGTAAATTTAAAATATTCTTCAGAAATAAAAGAAAATGCCGTAATGGACATGTGTACCCGAACTTCATCTGTGCAAGAAATTGCTGATGAATATGGAGTCACACGCCAAGCCTTATATAAATGGAAACGTGCAGTTCTGGAAGGAGTAAATATGCCACCAATAAATAAAAAGACAAGTAAACAAGTAGCATGTTCTCGCGATGAACTGATGCAAGAAAATGCTGATTTGATTAAAGAACGTGATACTCTTCTCAAGGAAGTATATAGGCTCCAGTTAGAGAAAGATGTATTAGAAAAAGCTGCTGAAATAATAAAAAAAGACCAGGGTATCAGTCTAAAAACACTGACAAACAGAGAAAAAACGCAAGTGATTGATACCCTTAGAAATAAGTACGCTCTTAAAGAATTATTGTCAGTGTTTAACATGTCAAAAAGTAGTTATTGCTATCAGGTTAATGCTATTAATCGACCTGATAAGTATGAAAAACACAGGGAATTAATACGTTCAGCTTTTGATGCATCAAGTGGTACATATGGATACCGAAGGATTTATCTAGATATACAGGATGCTGATATGCAACTATCTGAGAAGGTTGTTAGACGTATCATGAAAGAAGAAAATCTAATTGTTAAAGCTGTTAAAAAGAAAAAGTATAATTCTTACATGGGAGAAATAAGTCCAGCTGTAGATAACATAGTAAATAGGGATTTTCACGCAGGTAATCCTAATGAGAAATGGCTTACAGATATAACAGAGTTTCATATACCTGCTGGCAAGGTGTATTTGTCGCCTATAATAGATTGTTTTGACGGATTGCCTGTTGCTTGGACAATAGGAACACATCCTGATGCAGAACTTGTTAACACAATGCTGGATAATGCTATTTCAACTCTCAATGCAAATGAGAAACCACTGGTGCATTCAGATAGAGGTGCACACTACCGCTGGCCGGGATGGATTGAAAGAATGGACAAGGCTGGATTAACAAGATCTATGTCAAAGAAGGGTTGCTCTCCCGATAATTCAGCATGTGAAGGCTTCTTTGGCAGATTGAAAAATGAAATGTTTTATGAACGAGACTGGAAAAATATATCAATTGATGAGTTTATAGAAAGATTAGATACATACATTCACTGGTATGCAGAAAAAAGGCGTAAACTATCTCTCAATGGACTGAGTCCAATTCAGTATAGAAAGAGTTTAGGATTAATTGCGTAGGAGGCAGAAATGAATTACGAAGATTATTTTGAAATAGAACATATAGACGGTGAAGTGACAATGGATGAATTTATTGCAGAAGCGATGAGAACCGATGTGAAGTATCCTGTTACAGCAGATTCTATAGATCATCTTTGCTCTGTTAGACATATATTAAAAGATGAAATATTAACCTGTTATCAGTTCTTAAAGGAGAAGTGTCTTCTCCAAGAATATCATGATTACAGAGGTTAAATAAGTTACTAGAGGGTGCGGAAGTCCAAGATTATGTCCGCACCCCCTTTCGGCAGTTAATTTCCAACACTTTTCGGCAGTCAAAAACCAACACTTTCATAACTGCTTATATATCCCGGGGATTGCTCCCCGGGTTTTGCATTTCTATCTTCAGTTGAAGGGCAATTCTTCTGGTATAGCCATTTCCCGCAACCAGACTGGCACCTCTGAAGCATCCTGCATATCCAGTTCGGTAGGCTCATCATCCCATCCGTAATAAGCCATTGCAAATCGCCGTGCATCTTCCGGATTCATGCCTTTTGTATGCTGCCTGATATATTCCTCATCTCGATAGACAGTTAGGAATTCCACGGGTACTTGACCATCGCTCCAAAGGTTTTTTTCTACAGAAAACGATAACTATATTTGTGCTTTTGAAGAACAAGCGAGGTTGGATATCGAAATAAATGAGTTGCGCAAGAAAATGTATTGTTTGGCAACACGTAAATATCTGCTTGATAAATATAATACTGCTGATGTTGAGTTCTTTGGTTGGGGAGCAGGTAGGTGCTTTACAAAAAACTTAGATATTGTGTTAGATGTATTCAATATGAAAAGGATATGTGATTCAGATGGGTTAAAATGGGGGATAAGGGACAAGGGCGTTTTATGTATTGCACCAGAGGAATTGGTTACGATTTCAAATGTGTTTGTAATTATTATTAGTGAAAAAGAAAGCATAGCACGAGAAGTAAAGAAAGAACTAGAAATGATGGGATTGGGAAGGTATTTGACTTTCCAAGAGTGGATTGATGAGATGAATAGAAGATAGAAAGGTGGTAATCGGTGATGGAAAGAATTATAACGGTTGCAAAGAAGGACCAGACTTTAGCAATTATTGTAAAAAATAGATTCAGTAGCGACGGGGTTGAATTCTTGACACCAAGCGAATATTCCCAACAGTTGGCATATATGCATCATCCATGTGGAAAAAAATAGAGGCACATATCCATAATATTGTTCATAGAAGTGTGGTATACACACAAGAGGTTTTGTTTATAAAAAAGGCAAACTTAGAGTTGATTTTTATGATATTTATAAAGACTATATAGAAAGTCATGTATTGGAGGCTGGAGATGTAATCTTATTAACATCTGGAGGGCATGGGTTTGAGGTATTAGAAGATTTGGAAATGATAGAAGTGAAACAGGGACCATATGCCGGGGATATGGATAAGATTAGGTTTGCAAGTGCAGAAAAAGGTGAAATCGTTATTAAGGAGCATTAGAAATGGGTTATATTCCAGTGAATGAACCATTGCTTAATGGAAATGAAAAGAAATATCTTTGTGAGTGTATAGACACTGGTTGGATATCCTCGGAAGGCCCGTTTGTTGTAGAATTTGAAAGAAAAATGAGTGCT
This sequence comes from Acetatifactor sp., assembly GCA_045616525.1. Lineage (GTDB taxonomy): Bacteria > Bacillota > Clostridia > Lachnospirales > Lachnospiraceae > Acetatifactor. The sequence continues at coordinate 3,233 of JAZLGY010000045.1, forward strand.
ACTGTATGCTGAAAACATGGTATAGCAGTAGCTAATGGAACCGCAGCATTAGAGGTGGCGGTTCAGGCGCTGGGAATTGGTAAGGGTGATGAAGTAATAATGCCCACATTTACTATAATATCATGTGCGATGGCAGTTTCAAAATTAGGGGGTATCCCTGTATTTGTGGATTCGAAACTTGATACTTGGAACATGGATGTCAACGAAATCGAAGCAAGAATAACAAGCAAAACAAAAACAATTATGGTTGTACATTTATATGGATTGCTAGTTGAGGTTGATAAAATAATTGAATTGGCACAAAAATATGATTTAAAAATAATAGAGGATGCAGCTGAAATGCATGGACAAACCTATAATGGGAAAATGTGTGGTAGTTTTGGCGATATAAGTACATTTAGTTTTTATCCTAATAAGCACATCACGACAGGTGAAGGTGGTATGATTGTAACGGATGACGATGAATTGGCGGAAAGATGTAAGATGATTCGAAATCTTTGTTTTCGCAAAGATGTTAGGTATGTTCATGATGAAATTAGTGATAACTACAGGTTTACAAATCTTCAAGCGGCTGTGGGATTGGCACAATTAGAACGCTTGGATGAATTTGTGGAGAAAAAAAGGAAAATGGGTATTTTTTACACGAGCGAGTTGGAAGATATAGAAAGTATTCAATTGCCAATTCGAGAGACCGAATATGCTAAGAATATTTATTGGGTATATGGTATTTTGCTCGAAAAAGGTGTAAAGGTAGATAATAGGGAAATACAAAAATTATTGGCTGCTGAGGGAATAGGGAGTAGAACATTTTTTTGGTGTATGCATGAACAACCTGTTTATAATAATGTAGGAAAATATATGGGAGAATCTTATCCCAATGCAGAATATTTAGCAAGAAAAGGCTTTTATATACCAAGTGGTTTGGCACTCACGGAAATGCAAATGGAAGAAGTGGTATCAAAAGTAAGAAAGATCTTAAAAAAATTGTAAAAATGGTTGAGTGAAAAGCAAATTCTACTTCTTAAAATAAGAAGAAATTAGAGTTATATTCAAGTGATTATATATTTTTTTAAAATTTGCTATTAAGTATTATTTTTAAACTCCGATATAATAGTCAGAAAATAAAAAAAACAAGTTTACGAATCCTCTTGAAAACAAGGATGTGTCATAAGGAAGAAGTAGACAACATCAAATAAACCCCAAGGATGGGTTTAATTTCAAGGAGGATTTTATTATGGTAGTACAGCACAATTTAACAGCAATGAATTCTAACAGAATGTTAGGATTAACAACAAAATCTCAGGCAGCATCAACAGAGAAACTTTCTTCAGGTTATAAGATTAACAGAGCAGCAGATGATGCAGCAGGTTTGGCCATCAGCGAGAAGATGAGACGTCAGGTAAGAGGTCTTACACAGGCATCAGCCAACGCTCAGGATGGTATTTCAATGGTACAGACTGCTGAAGGTGCTTTGAATGAAGTACATGATATGCTTCAGCGTATTAATGAGTTGGCAGTTAAGGGCGAAAACGGAACTCTTACTTCAGATGATCGTGGATATATCGATAGTGAAGTTAAACAGCTTATGAGCGAAATCGATAGAGTTGCATCTACTACAACATTTAATGAATTAAATCTATTAAATGGTGATTGTTCAAGTGGCGTATTCCTTCAGGTTGGTGCAGAGTCCGGACAACACATTGACTTATCTATTAAAGCTATGAACTGCTCTAAAATTAGTCTTTCCGGTGATGCAACATCAGCTACTAATTCCGGTAAGTTAAATGCTAGTGTTAAGAAAGCTATAACTAAGGTTAACGAGCAAAGATCTGCACTTGGTGCAATTCAGAACAGACTTGAGCATACAATTAATAACCTTGACAACGTAGTTGAGAATACTACATCAGCTGAATCAGCAATTCGTGATACTGATATGGCAACAGAGATGGTAAGATATTCTAACAATAATATCTTGGCACAGGCAGGACAGTCAATGTTGGCACAGGCAAATCAGTCTAATCAGGGTGTTATGTCTCTCTTACAGTAATATTAAAGTTTTTATAGGGCAGACTTGGTCTGCCCTAATTTTTTATAAAAAGGTGAGAATAAATGGTAAACTTTTCAGATGATTTTTTCAAAGCGGAAATAAGAAATGATTTTTATATTGAAGAGATGATGAAACGATACTGGGCATGTTGCATCAATACGTTACAGGAAATTGATAAGGTATGTAAAAAGTATAATTTAAAGTATTTTGGTGCTTGGGGAACATTACTTGGGACAGTTCGACATCACGGCTTCATTCCATGGGATGATGATATGGATATTATGATGTTGAGAGAAGACTATGAAAAGTTATTAAAAGTATTGCCAAATGAACTACCTAAAAAGTACGTGGTATCAACTTGTTTTAATAATGAAAAACATGAACAACCCTTTGCCAGTGTGGCAAATGGGTCAGAAATTGTGCTTTCTGAGGAATTATTACAAGAAAGATACGGATGTCCGTTTGTTTCCTATGTTGATATTTTTCCATTAGATTATATCCCAGGAAAAGAAGACGAAGAAGAAATGATAAAAAATATTTACATTGTTATTTGGAAGGCCATAGATGCTATTCGAGAACATAGTGATGAAGAAAAGGAATTGTTAGAGATAGTAGAAGAGTATCTTAACGTGAAATTAGATAGAAATAATAATATGATAGGTCAATTATGGAGATTGGCAAATCTTTTGGTTAGTTCCTATACGGAAAAAGATGGAAATAATGTAACGATTTGGAATTCTTATCTTAAAAGAGAAAATGGAATGAGATTTAACAGAAAATGGTTTGATAAAGTAAAATATATGCCTTTTGAAAATATAATAATTCCTGTTCCAGAGGAATATGGAAAGATTTTGAAGAAAATGTATGGGGAATGGGAAGTACCCAAAAAAGGAATTGCAGGTCATGGTTATCCTTGTTATAAAAATCAACAAGAACTATTAAATTATAAATTAGAGGAAATGAATCACTAGGGAGATAAACAATATGTGTTGGGAGCCAAATTTAGAATTTTCAGAGGATTTTTTTAAAGCAGAAGTCAGAGAAGATTTTTATATAGATGCTACGATGAAGACGGTCTGGGCAGCAGAGCTCGAACTTCTTAGTGATATAGATGCTGTATGTCAAAAGTATAATCTTCAATATTTTGCAGGTTGGGGAACTATGCTGGGAGCAGTCCGCCACAAAGGATTTGTTCCATGGGATGATGATATGGATATTATGATGAAAAGATCTGATTATAATAAATTAATGAGTGTGCTGCCTAAGGAATTACCCGACTCATATAGGGTATATCATGCTATGTCTGAAGAGGGACATGATTTGTTTTGGGGATGTGTTACTAATGCAGATACGATTAGTATAGAAGAGAATAGATTACATAAATTTCATAATTGTCCATTTTGGGTAGGCATAGATATTTTTCCTTTGGATTATATTCCTAAGGATGAAGATGAGGCAAGTTTAGTAGAAAATTTAATGGAACTGATAAAAAATACAGTCTCATTGTTTAAGAAAGAAAATAAGACAGAAGAAGAAAAGCAAAACATGGAGGATGGAATAGAATATATTGAAAAATCCTTGAATTTGCAGCTGGATAAGAACAAATCGATTCCGGCGCAACTATGGAGATGGGGGAATATGTTAGCATCATCTTATGGGGAAGAGGACGCAGATGGATACATTGATTATGCTCCAAGAAAAGGAATAATTCATTATGAAAAAGACGTATGGGATGAAGTTTTCCTTACTGAATATGAAGAATTTATGATTCCGGTTCCTCAAGGATATCATGATGTTCTTACAAAAACGTATGGGGATTATAGCGTTAGAACAAAAGGAGGAGCGTCGCATAATTATCCATATTATAATAAGCAACTTAATCAGTTAAGGGATATGATTCAGCAGATGGAGAAAAAATGATGAAAATCATTACATTTGAAGATATTAAAAATATGTCCATTTCTCCCATGACATGTTATCAATGGGTAGAGAAAACAATAAAAGATAAATCAAGAGGTTATTTACCAAAGAAAATCAGTATGCCGGTTTCGGATGGCGATTACTGTAATGTTATGCCGTGCATGGTAGACAAGGTTTGTGGAACCAAGATTATTACCAGAACAATTGGAAGAATACCCGGTATGGATAGCATTCTTGTTTTAAATGATATAAAGAGCGGAGATTTTCTGGGAATTATGGACGCCAATTGGATCACAGCAATGCGAACAGCTGCGGTAGCGGAATATTCGGTGAAGTTATTTGCCAAAAAGATTACACTACTATTGGCATGATAGGTTTGGGAAATATTGCGATGGCTTTTTTGGAGATTTTACTTGCCGTAGAGAGTGAAAAAACTTTTAATATTCGCCTTTACAAATATAAAGATCAAGCAGAGATATATGCAAAGAGATTTGAAAATAATCCGCATGTTGTTTTTTCGTATGTTGATGGTTATCAAGATTTGGTGCAAGGGGCGGATGTGGTTGTTTCTTCTGCAACTTACTTCGAACAGGATATATGTAAGGATGAATGGTTTAATAAGGGTGTATTACTGATTCCCATTCATACCAGAGGTTTCTCAAATTGTGATCTCCTTTTTGATAAAATTTATGCGGATGATGAGAAACATGTTAATCATTTTAAAAATTTTAATAAGTTCCCGTTTTTTGAAGGAGTAAGTTCTGTTGTTAATCAGAAAGCGGTAGGAAGAGAAAATGACGAAGAACGCATTTTGGTATATAATATTGGTATAGCTCTACATGATATTTATTTTGCAAATAAAATTTATGAAATGATTCAAAACAATAAAAACATAAAAGAAGTAGATTTTCAAAAGCCGACAGAGAGGTTATGGCTTTAAGATAGAATGATAAGCTGGGGGATAAAAAATTGTTAGTTTTTTCCGAGGATTTTTTTAGGGCAGAGAAAAGAGAAGATTTTTTGATTGAAGAAACTATGAAGCGCTACTGGGCATGCTGTATGGACCTTGTGAACATAATAGACAAGGTTTGTCAGAAATATGGATTAACCTATTATGCCGATTGGGGAACTTTATTGGGAGCAGTGCGTCACAATGGTTTTATTCCATGGGATGATGATATGGATATTTCAATGAAACGCCAAGATTATATGAAATTATTGGAGGTTTTACCCAAGGAAATGCCTGAGGGATATTGGTTGTCCAATTGTTTTAATAATGAGGCACATAAAGAATTTTTTGCCGGATTTTCAGACGGAAGAGAGATAAACATCTCAAAGGAGATGCTTGATAAAAAGCATGGGTGTCCGTTTGTGGCAACTATAGATATTTTTCCATTGGATTATTTACCCAGAAATCCGGAAGAGGAAGAAGTGGTGAGAAATCTCTTCTTTATTATTTGGGAAGTGATAGAAAGAGTAAAAAAGGAAGAGTCATTAGAATCCCTGGAAGAAAGATTAGAAACAATAGAGGAATTGTGTAATATAAAAATTGACCGCAAGAAAAAGCTCAGAAGTCAATTGTGGAAACTGGCCAATCAGTTGGTTATGTCTTATACAGAAGAAGATGGGGATTATTTAATTGATTGGTGTTCATATATCAATAGAAATAGAACCTTTAAATATGAAAAAATATGGTATGAAAAAACAATAAGTATGCCTTTTGAAAATATGTTTATTCCGGTTCCATGTGGATATGAAGATGTATTGACGGTAATGTATGGGGATTGGAATAAGAGGGTCAAGATGGCTTCAGCACATGATTATCCATGCTTTAAAAAACAAATGGATTTTTTGAGAAAAAAAATAGATGAGTTAAAAGCAGAACAGGAGAAATAGGATGCAAGCGATTATATTAGCCGCCGGTATGGGAAAAAGATTAAAGGAACTTACACAGAATAATACAAAGTGTATGGTTAAAGTCAATGGTGTGACTTTAATTGACAGAATGCTTCATCAAATCGAAAAACAAATGGTTGAAAAGATCATTATTGTTGTTGGGTATGAAGGTCAAAAGCTTATTGAATATATAAATACCTTGGATATCACAACACCAATTGAGTATATTAATAACTCAATCTATGATAAGACCAATAACATATATTCTCTTTGGCTGGCAAAGGATTCTCTTTGTAAGGATGACACATTATTATTTGAGTCAGATATTATTTTTGAGGATTCTGTATTGGATGAACTTGTAAATGATCCGAGAGAAACTTTGGCTTTGGTAGATAAGTATGAAAGCTGGATGGATGGAACCTGCATTAAGATTGATGATGAAGATAATATAGAGGCATTTATACCGGGAAAGAAACTGAAATACGATGAAAAGAACGAGTATTACAAAACAGTAAATTTATATAAATTTAGTAAACATTTTTCGGAAACACATTATGTTCCGTTTCTGGATGCTTATCAGAAAGCGCTAGGTGTAAATGAGTATTATGAACAGGTACTTAAAGTTATTACAACTTTAGATAATCCGGAAATAAAAGCAAAAAGATTAGATGGACAGTTGTGGTATGAAATCGATGATATACAGGATTTGGACATTGCGGAATCGATGTTTATTGCGGATGAGGATATACGAGTAGAGAAGGTGTTACAAAGATATGGTGGATATTGGAGATATCCCAAAATGCTTGATTTTTGTTATTTGGTTAATCCGTATTTCCCACCATCAAGGATGATAGATGAATTGAAAGCTAGCTTTGAAGTATTATTAACTCAATATCCATCCGGTATGAGAGTAAACTCGTTGCTTGCAGGAAAAAACTTCAATGTACATTCAGAAAACATAGTAGTTGGTAATGGTGCTGCAGAATTAATAAAGGTTTTAGTGGAGGGAATGAACGGAAAACTAGGCGTAATCCGTCCCACATTTGAAGAGTATGCCCATAGATACAAGAAAGAGGATGTCGTTTCGTTCTGGCCTCAAAATGATGATTGTACTTATAATGAAGAGGATGTAATAGCATACTTTGAAAACAAGCAGATAGACAACTTAATCATTATCAATCCGGATAATCCATCAGGAAATTATATTAATAAAAATGGCTTGATGAGATTAGTTGAGTGGACAAAAAAGAAAAACATTTTGTTGGTCATTGATGAATCATTTTGTGATTTTGCAGATGAATTAGATAATACCTTATTTGACCAGACTTTGTTAGATATGAATCCACATTTATATGTGATGAAGAGTATTTCAAAATCATATGGTGTACCGGGGTTAAGGTTAGGAGTATTGGCTTCCGGAAATGTACAAAGAATAGATGAATTGAAAAAGGAAGTTTCTATATGGAACATAAACTCTTTTGGTGAGTTCTATCTGCAAATTGCAGAGAAATATAACAAGGATTATGTTGATGCACTTGTTAAGTTCAGAGAAGAAAGAAGCAGATTTGTAGATGTACTTTCAAAGATTTCCGGAATGAGAGTAATTTCAACACAGGCCAATTATGTAATGGCCGAAATCACATGTGGTATGACAGCAAAAGAATTGACTCGTCTACTGATTGTTAAGCATAATATTATTATTAAGAATTTGGTATCTAAAATGAAGAAAAATAATAAGCAATATGTGAGAATAGCAATTCGTTGCGAGGAAGATAATAATAAGTTAGTGGAAGCTCTAAAGAAGGAATTATAATTTGAGACGGTGCAAAAGGAGGTTTGTATGAAAAAGGTCATAACATATGGAACGTTTGATTTATTTCATCAAGGACACCTAAATTTGCTTAAAAGAGCTAAAGAGTTAGGGGATTATCTTATTGTAGGTGTGACTACAGATCATTACGATGAATCCAGAGGAAAACTAAATGTTATTGATTCAGTTTTGGAACGTGTGGAAAGTGTAAAAAGAACCGGGTTGGCAGACATGATCATTATTGAAGATCATGAGGGCCAAAAGATTGAGGATATTCAAAAATATGGTGTAGATATTTTTACAGTAGGATCTGATTGGAATGGTGTGTTTGATTATCTAAGGGAGTTTTGTGAAGTGGTATATCTCGAGAGAACACCGGATATATCATCTACACAAATTAGAAAAGACAGATTTCATATTGTAAAAATCGGCATAGTAGGAACTGGCAGAATTGCACCACGTTTTGTATCAGAAGCCAAATATGTTAGTGGTATCAGTATAGTTGGGGCGTTTAATCCGGATGAGGAAAGTGCGGTAAAATTTGAGACGGAACAAGGAATAAAGGCATATTTTCATAAATATGTAGATTTTTTGGAGCAGGTGGATGCGGTATATATTGCATCTCCAAATGAAACCCACTATGAATATGCCAAGGAAGCTTTGGAACAAGGCAAACATGTTTTATGTGAGAAGCCGATTGCATTTACAAAAGAACATACAAAAGAGTTGTATTCTTTGGCAGAAGCAAAGGGGTTAATATTATATGAGGCGATTAAAACCGCATACTGCCCAGGTTTCCAACAGCTGATTAATGTTGTGAAAAGTGGGAAAATTGGAAAAGTTTGTGATGTGGAAGCATGTTTCTCGCGTTTGGCAAATCCACAATCAAGAGAGAGAACAGATGCAAAATATGGTGGGGCCTTTTTGGAGTTTGCAGCATATGATTTTTTGCCAATTTTCAAACTTTTGGGAACCGATTACGAGGAGATTAGAATTGATAGTATCTTTGATGAACGGGGTGTAGACATCTATACCAAGATACAGTTGGTCTATCCACAGGGGATGGCAACGGCCAAGTGCGGTGTGGGTGTAAAAAGCGAAGGTCAGTTAGTTGTTGCCGGTACAAAAGGATATTTATTAGCGGAGTCACCTTGGTGGTTGACGAAGAAATTTCAGATTCGTTATGAAAATGCGGATGTTGTTGATCAGTATGAACCACAGTTTCAAGGGGATGGCTTGAGATATGAAATCAGTGAGTTTGTAGCTAAAATAAATGGCATTGATCGTGCTAAATATCGCCTGACTGAAAAGGAGGCATTAGCTATGGCAGAGATTACTGAAAAGTTTATGGCATACAAGAAGGAAAAAGGATGCAATATAGATTAGGAGTTATCGGAACCGGAAGAATTGCAAAAAGATTTGTGAACGACGCATGGCAGGAGTGTAAGGCAGATTTAATAAGTGTATATAATCCGCATAGGATGAGTGCTGAGCATTTTGTGATAGAAAATGGATTAATAAATCTTGGAGTTAAAGGTACTGATCAGTGGGACGAGTTTTTAGAATCTATAGATGCGGTCTATATTGCCAGTCCTCATGAAACACATTACGAATATGCTAAGTATTTGTTACAAAATGGAAAACATGTTTTATGTGAAAAACCCATGTGCCTTAAAAAGAAAGAGGTTGAAGAACTTTTTTTACTTGCTGAGAAAAATAATCTGATATTGATGGAGGCTATGAAAACGATATATTTCCCGGCTTTTTTGGAACTCATGGAGGTAATAAGAAGCAAAAAGATAGGGGAGATTATAGAAGTAGAGGCAACATCAACGAAGATATGCCCATCAGATTCAAGAGAATGTCAAGACAGTACTTATGGTGGGAGTATTACAGAAATGGGAGCATATGTATTTTATCCGATAGCTAAAATACTTGGGATAAACTACAAAGATATTAGATTTTGGTCTAGAAAGGGAAGAGGTGGAGTGGATGCATATTCCCATATAACGATGGACTATGGAGATACCTATGCCAGTTGTAAAGTGGCGGTATCAGGAAAAAGTGAGGGGCAGCTAATCGTTGCCGGAACCAAGGGGTACATTATTGTAAAATCTCCATGGTGGTTAACCAAGGAATTTGATATTAGATATGAAGACCCTAATGTGATAGACCATTTTGAATGTTCTTATCAAGGTAGTGGTCTGAGCTATGAAACGAAAGAGTTTTTCTTTAGAATCGAACAGATGAAACGAAAAGATGTATCGCTATGGGATAGAAGACAAGAAGATAAAACGTGCGCAAGTTTTGTTGCGGAAATAATTGAAAAATTTTTGCATGAAAGAGCGAAAAACTAACATTTTTTATTTGTTTTACGATATAATACATAGAGATGTATTTAACAGAATAAAGAGTGCGAATGGAATCGCTGGAATGTATTTAAAAGAGCCTTTGCACATTGGTGCAGAGGCTCTTTTTGTGAGGTTACAATAATGATTGAAAATAGAATGTATAAAAAAATGGATATTCCAAAAGCACAAAATAAAGAAGAGGAAAAATATATTAAAAAAAGAAAACGGAAGGCAATGAGAGAAAGCTTGAGTTTTTATATATGCCATGTTTTTCCAATTAAGAAGAAATTGATTTCCGTTTGTACTTTTGAAGGAAAGACGGGATTTGGATGTAATCCTAAGTACATAGTAGAAAAACTACATGAACGTCATCCGGAATATGAATTTGTTTGGTTTTTGAATAAAGATGTTTTTACGAGTAAGCAATTTCCTGAATATATCAAAAAAGTACCCAATACCAGGTGGAGCAGAGCGTATTGGTTATCAAAATCAAAAGTTTGGATAGACAATTATAGAAAGCCATATGGAACTATAAAAAGAAAAGGACAATATTATTTAAATGTAAATCATTATACAATTGGGATTAAGTGTACAGGTTTATGGAGAGAATCCGGATTTTCTTTGATGGCATATTTAGTCAGCAAGAATGATTCAGATATGATAGATGACCTGGTGATAGATTCTAAGTGGAGTGAGGATGTTTCTCCAAAAGGAATGGTATATCAGGGAACGTATTTAAAAACGGGAGCACCTAGATGTGATGTTTTATTTGGAAATAGAATAAGTTTTAAAGAAAAATTTAGAAAATCACATGATATTCCCATGGATGCAAAAGTCATTATGTATGCACCAACCTTTAGAGAAGGGGCCAATGACGGAAGTCGATTTGTTTTTTCGAGAGAATGGAGTATTGACTTTGAACGTTTATTAAACGTATTGCATATGAGATTTGGTGGTGAGTGGTATTTGTGTGTAAGAGTTCATCCCCAACTTGCTCCAATGATGAAAGAATACCAGAATCCTAACATTGGACACAGGATCATTGACGAAAGCCAGGCTGATGATATGTATGAAATATTGGCAGGCATGGATGCTTATATTACAGATTATTCCAGTGCGGTATTTGAAGCTGGATTTGCAGAAATACCATCTTTCATTTATGCGGACGACATAAAAGAGTATGAAAAAGATAGAGGAAATTTAATGTGGAATTTGGCAACAGATCCTGTTAACCACATCAAAAATAATAAGAAAATCACCCCACAATTTGACGTAGAATTTCCTTTTGATATAGCAACCAATAATGAGGAATTGGAAAAAATTATTATAGATTTTGATGTTAAGCATTATAGAGACAGATTGGCGTTACTTTTTAATCAGGTCGGATTAATATTTACCGGAAAAGCGAGTGAAAGTATATGTGACCGAATTGAAGAGGTAATGGAGAAAAAATGATTTTGGATTATGAAAGGATAATAGTATGAATCTTCAAGAAAAGTATGCTTTATATGTAGAGGATTTATTTCAGGGAGTAGATGCAGGAGATTTTAGCGGCGGTGAGATTCCGGCAAAATATACTTTTGAGTATTTAGCGGCTCTTTTTATGTATGCCGATCAATTAGATGGCGGACGAGCATTTTATAAACAGTTATATCAATATGTAACCCAGAAGGCAATTATAAAAGTTCAAGAAAAAATCTCAAGAGGAGAAAAAATAAAAATTACTTTCTTGGCAATTTCAGCAGCTGAGTGGCCGGCAAATGATTTATATTGGCTATTAGATAAATCTGATTTGTTTGATGTTTCTGTAACGATTTCACCGCTTGTAGATAGAAATGATGATGACAGGAAGAGAACATATCTACAGAATAAAAAGTTTTTTGTTGAGCAGGGGTATCGTGTATTAGATAATTACGATGTGAACACAGATAGGGTAAGTACATTTGAGGAAATGAATGAAATTCCGGATATTGTGATTCATGTTTCTTACTGGTACCAATCATGGCCGGAATGTTACAGGATTACACAATACCCATTGGATAGATTGAACTTTTATATCTCCTATGGATTCGCTACAGGAAATAGTGCTACCGGAAGTTTTACTAAGAATTGTGAATACAATTTTGATTTTTTCAGCATGGTAACAAAAGTATATGCCAATTCTACAATTGATTTAAGAGAATATAGAAAGTATCAGCTATTGGAAGGGGAGAATGTTGAATATTCCGGTTATTCTAAAATGGATTATTTCTATGATAAGAAGCCGTATACAGACGAGGAAATATGTAAAATATGGAATATGCCGAATGCAGACAGCATCAAAGGGAAAAAGAGAATTATTATTGCCCCGCATCATTCTTTTTTGGGATATGCAGGAATAAAGTTTTCAACGTTTGGATGGAATGTCTACTTTTGGCAGTATTTAGCAGAAAAATATAAGGATAGTATTGTATTTGCATTCAAACCCCATCCTAACTTAAGATATCGTGCGGTGGAAGCTAAGATTTTTGAGTCATCTGAAGAATATGATAAGTATTTGGAAAGGTGGAATAGTTTACCTAATACTACAATAATTGATGAAAACAGCTATCTTGATTTATTTGCAACTTCTGATGCAATGCTTACAGATTCCATTTCATTTATTGCTGAGTATCTGTATGTTAATCAGCCAATGTTGTATTTAACGAGAAAAGAACAATGCTATTCCGAATTAGGTGAAGAGTGTATGAAAGCCCACAGTAAAGCTGAAGGCAGAGATTTCTTCGAAATAGAGAGATTTGTCCAACAGGTAGTCCTAAAGGAAAAGGACGAACAGAAAGAAGTAAGAAATAAGGTATTTAAAGACATTCTGGATTATCAAAATGATAATGGCTGTTTAGCAACACCTTACATATATCGCAGTATAATGTCAGTACTGGGCCTGGAAACTGAGAACTAATTGTAAGCAAGGAGTGATGGTTATGGAGTGTAATCAGCTAGTAAGTGTTATTATCCCCACATACAACCGTGCAGGAACTATAGAAAAATCAATAAGAAGTGTGTTGAAACAGACATATTCTAATATAGAAATTGTTGTTGTGGATGATGGTTCCACAGATAATACAGAGGAGATTGTTTGCGCAATAGAAGACTCCCGGATCAGGTATATTAAAGCAAAGGAAAATAGAGGAGCTTCTGCTGCAAGAAATTTGGGCGTACGAGAAGCTAAGGCGGATATTATTGCTTTTCATGACAGCGATGATAGTTGGCATGACGATAAATTAGAAAAACAAATTAGATACTTATTGTTACATCCTGATTATAAGATGGTGTATTGTGCATATTGCTTACAGCGATACAATGGAGAGTTTGTAAAAGTTCCGTATCTTGGTACGTATGGCAATTTAGAAGGTGATATATTAGGTACGCTTTTGGTCAACAATACGATTGGTACCCCAACAATGGTGATGTATAAAAAGTGCTTCGAAGAACTTCATGGATTTGATGAAACCATGGAATGTCTTGAGGATTGGGAATTTGCCATTAGATTTTCACGTAGTTATCTGATTGGATATATTGATGAGATATTAATGGACGCATTTCTTTTGCAGGGGGGAATATCCTCTAATGTAGCTAATTTTTGTTTGAATCGTTGTAAGATGATTACAAAATATAAAACAGAGTTATTGCAAAGGGAACTTTTTGATAGAGTAGTTATGGACTTATTCAAAAGGGCAGAAGGCTGGGGAGCATTGGAGTTGGTAAAGAAATTGCTTCTGACACAGCTTTAGGTGAAGAGAGTACAAGAGGTAATACGATATGCGGATTCTTATTTATGATTGGGAATCTTATTTTCAATATGATATAAAGCAGTTGAGCAAGGAAAAAGGAATATCATTTGATTGTTTTTATTGGAAGTTTATTGATAAAAATAATGATGATAAATTTGAAAATTGGTTTTCTCAAAAATTTGATTTGAAAAAATATGATTGTTTATTTAGTGTTGATTATTGGCCGTTGTTATCAAAAGTTGCACAACGGAATGGAATTCATTATGTAGCATGGAGCTATGATAATCCTTTAAATGTTATAAACATAGAAGAAACATTGGGGAATCCTGTAAATACAGTAATCTTCTTTGACCGAGTTCAAATGCAGAACTATAAAAATAAAGGTTTTAACACCGTTCATTATATGCCTCTTGCCGTGAACACTTCACGACTTGAAAATGTAAAATTATCGGGAGAAGAAAAATCATATTATGGGGCAGATGTATCATTTGTCGGTAGTTTATATGAATCTAGACTACACGATATAAAAAATATAGTGGATGAATATTCTAATGGTTATATAGAGGCGGTTGTTAGAGCACAACAGAATTTGTATGGCTGCTATTTATTCGACGAGGTTATAACACAAAGCTTTATTGATAGTATTAATAGTATGATAAAAAAAGACCATCCGGAATCCCATTTTGTTTTATTGAAAGAAGCATTGACTTTTGCAATGGCCAGCGAAGTGACTAGAAAAGAGCGTATAGCCTTGCTTACTTTGTTGGGAAGAAGATATAACGTAAAATTGTATTCTTTTCATAGTAGTCAGTTATTGCAAGGAGTAGATTGCAGACCTCCGGTTAATTATGTTTCTGAGATGCCGAAGGTTTTTATGGCATCCAAGATAAATTTGAATCCTGTATTAAGATGTATTCAAAGTGGAATTCCACTTAGAGCGTTGGATGTAATGGGGACTGGTGGCTTTCTGTTATCGAGCTATCAACCGGAACTTGACGAGTATTTTTTGAATGATGAAGAAATGGTAATGTACGAAAGTATAGAAGATGCTACAGAAAAAACAAACTATTATTTACAGCATGATGATATTCGGGAAAGAATTGCTCAAAAGGGGAAAAAGAAGATAGCAGAAAATTTTTCAATGTCGGACAGATTGGATAGTATTATGAACCTTGCATTGAATAAGTAAGGTATGGTTTAAGGGGGGGAAGGAGCACAAGATGAAGATACTAATGTTAACATGGAAAAGTTTTGGAAACGAGGATATTTTATGCGCCTTCCGTGAATTAGGACATAGTGTTGTAGAGTATCCATTTGTTGATGATAAAGAACCTGATAACACAAATGCAGTGAAAGCGTTTGCAAATAAAATAAGAACAGAGTTGGTGGAGGGTGTTTTTTCTTTTAACTATTTTCCTCTTGTAGCATTAGCGTGTAAAGAAGAAGAAATACCATATTTTTCATGGATTTATGACAGTCCTTATGTACGTTTGTATCATTATTCTGTTGCATCCCCAACAAATCGTATATTTGTATTTGACAGTTCTATTTATTTTGAGTTCGCACGAGCAGGAATTAATACGGTTCATTATCTACCAATGGCAGCTAATACAGATCGATTAAATCGAATGATGGACTGGGAGATGTTTGAAAAGACAAAATGGAAGAATGAAAAACCGATTTCATTTATAGGTTCCTTATATACTGAAAAACATCAGTTTTATCAACGGTTAACGAATATAAGTCCATATACAAGAGGCTATCTGGAAGGTTTAATGGCAGCACAAAAAAATGTATATGGATACAACTTTATACAAGATGCATTAAAAGACAATCCTAATATTGTTAGTGATATGCAGAAATCCCTGCCCATGAAGACAGGATATGATAGTGTGGAGAGCATAGAATATCTGTTTGCTCAATATGTTGTGAACAGGCAGATTACAGCAATAGAAAGGCAGGAGTATCTGTCAGAAATATCAAAGATGTATGGATTAGATTTATACACGCCGGATAAAGGGATAAAGATGGAGGGGTGTGTGAATCATGGCCCGGTAGATTATTATGATATGGCACCTTACGTTTTTAAGAAGGCAAAAATAAATTTAAATATATCATTAAGAAGTATTATATCCGGAATTCCTTTAAGAGGTTTTGATATTATGGGAGCAGGAGGCTTCCTGCTGACTAATTTTCAAAACGATTTTATGGAACATTTTGTCCCGGGGGAAGATTTTGTATACTACGAGAGTAAAAAAGATATGTTAGAAAAAATTGACTATTATTTAATGCATGAATCAGAAAGAGCGGCAATTGCTCAAAATGGATTAAATAAGATTATGAAAAGTCATACTTATAAACATAGAGTGGAAGAAATGTTGGAATATTTGTAATATGTAAAAATTGAAATTGTAACGGAAAACATGATTTGTAATCAATTCAATAATAAATAGAAGGGTGGAAATATGCAAATACAGGCATTGGTATTAGGTTGGCATGAAGACTTTGAATGTCCCGGGGGCGATTGCGGACTGACATGTTGTTCTGCAGATTGGAAGATTGCTCTTTTAGATAATGAAATAGAACAATATAAAAATATGAATCATGAATATCGAGATGAAATCTTAAAAGGAATAGATTTTGAAAGAAAATGTATGAAAACATCAAATGGGAAATGCATTATGCTTGATGAAAATGGATATTGCAAAAAAGTAATCCATTGTGGGTCGGGCGTGCTGTCTAAAACTTGTCAGCTTTTTCCACGTGATTATGTACAGTATGGTGATATTATGGAAGTTAAAGTGGAAATAGTATGTCCGGTTGTAGCAGGATATTTATTTGATGAAAAGCCCATAGATTTTACTACAGCGGAGGTTAGTTGTGATAATGTGCCTCAAATAGATTACAATGTATATGATAGTTTATCAAATGCACGAACAACATTAATAACACTGGCACAAATAGAAAGCGGTAAATATATTTATGGTAAGTTTTTTATTATCAATAAAGTTTTCTGTGAAGTTAAAAAGTTGATGGAATGCGATGGTATAAGTATGCAATCTGTTCAGGAAATATTGGACAAATACTGTAACGAAGAGACAATAGGTCAACTTTTTGAACAATGTGAGGGACTTGCAAAGAGAATAGATGCGAAAATTCCAATTGTGTATAAGTCTTTGGTACACTTGATAGATACCGGTTTTATGAAAGGATTGACAACACATTTACATCAGAAATATCCATATATCGATGAATATTTTAAGATTATTACAAATAATCCAGATGAACTACGAAGAGATTTAGAGCAATATATTCAATTTATAAGAGAAAAGTATCCGCAATTTATGGAAAGATTTTTGATTTATGTAATGTATTCAAATTGGATCGATTTAAAAAAGGAATCTTTTGGAAATATGTTTTCATGTAGATTGTTGGAAGGATTTGTTATACAAATGCATGGAATGGCTATATGGAAGCATGAATTAAATAATGGAACCTTAGATGAAACTTTTAAAGAGAAATTTGCCGTTGCTATTTCGGCTATTGATCGTCCAATAGCACATTCAAAGGCATTACAAGAGGAATTAATAAAATATTGCAATAGAGTGCAAGGTCACGAGTTGGTGGATATGGTTTTGTTAATGATAGCATAGTACTACAATGTAGGATACTACGAGAGGGATTTTGAATGAACATAACAATTGTAGGTATGGGAAATGTTGGGACACAACTTGCGGTGCACTGTGCAGAACAAGGGCATTGTGTTAGAGCATATAGCTCTAAACCCGGGATGATAAACAAAGAACTTACTATCATAAATGAAAAAGGTGAAACTATTCACAGGGGAGTTATTGAACGGGCAACAAATGACGATGAAGAAGCATTTAGAAATGCAGACTTAATTTTTGTTGTGGTGCCGGCATTTTTGATGAAGGAGTATGCTAAAAAGATAGAACGCTACGCAAATAAGGATATGATGGTTTGTCTTGTTCCGGGGACAGGCGGAGGAGAGTGTGCATTCAGAGGATGCATTGAAAAAGGAACCACTTTATTTGGAATGCAAAGAGTGCCAAGTGTATCAAGATTAGTAGAATATGGAAAATCTGTAAGGGCTGTTGGATATCGAAATGAATTATTTGTCTCTGCAATTCCAAACCATAAAACGGAAGAGTGCAGTAGGTTAATTGAAGGAATTGTAGGAATAAGAACGACTCAGCTACCAAATTATTTAAACATTACATTAACCCCATCCAATCCGATACTACACACTACCAGACTAAAATGTCTGTATAAGGATTGGCATGCAGGTGTGGTTTATGATAAAGTGCCGTTATTTTATGAGGAGTGGACAGACGAGACCACCGAATTATTATTAAAATGTGATGAAGAAGTTCAGCAATTGTGTAAAAGCATAAAAAAGTTTGATTTATCCTATGTTAAATCGTTGAAGATTCATTATGAAAGCCCAACTGCTGAAATGCTGACGCGTAAAATACGTAGCATAGCCGGGTTTAAAGGCTTGGCAAGTCCTGCAAAAGAGGTTGAAGGTGGTTTTGTCCCGGATTTTGAGTCAAGATATTTTACCGCAGATTTTTCATATGGTTTATCTATTCTTGTTCAGATAGCTGAGTTTGTTGGTATCGATGTTGTGAATATGAAGAATACTCTGGATTGGTATTATGGTTTGGTTGGAAAGCAGGGTGAATATAATTTTTCGGATTATGGAATAAACGATTTTGAGGATTTTATTGAATTTTATTCTAAATAAATGAAAGAGCAAGAAGGTGTCAATATTATCTGTTCTTTTGTGGAGGAGGGTATTATGGAAGAGGAAATGTCAATTATAGAAATGCAACAGATATTATCGTTGTGTCTTGATGAAATAGAAAAGTTACGAAATGAAAATGAATCTTTGCGTGGACAGTTAGAGGGAGTGACACAAGCAGTATTACAATTAGCAGGTAGACACAAAGAGTTACTTGATGACTATGAAGACACGAAGCATAATATAGCAACAAGTCTTAAAATACAGGATAAGGGTTTGGACAATATAGTATATGAGATAAGAGATCCATATCGAGATACCTTTTCTTTCTTTTATCCTACATTTTATGATGTAGAAGAGACCTTGCAACGAATTATTGAGGATAAGTGTAGCATGGCTCGTTTTGGTGATGGAGAGTTTTCCATCATGGCACATCATAATAGACAGAAGTTTCAAGAGTATACGCCTGAACTTGCAGAGCACTTGACAAATGTAATAGAAGTTAAAGATGATGGATTTTTAGTGGCAATTGCAGATAATTATGGCGCGCTGACGCAATATAGCAGAGCCGGTAAGAGCGGAATACGTGGTTACATGTCAGAGCAGGTCAGGAAAGAGCATAGGCAGTTTTTAGACTTGGACAGAAAATATCATAATGCTTATATCAGTAGACCATATGTATTGTTTGCTGATAATGAAACAAACCAACCGGGAATTCGATTTATGCAATTAAAAAAAATATGGAACAATAGACATATTGTAATTGTGGAAGGAGCACTTAGCAGATTAGGAGTTGGAAATGATTTATTTGACAATGCTATAGATATACAAAGGGTAGAGGCTCCACCGGAAAATGCATTTCGTAAGTATGATGAAATATTAAAAGCATCATTGGCATGTGGAAAACCAGATACCCTTTATCTGATTGCATTGGGACCAATGGCAGGCGTGTTAGCATATGATTTGTATTGCCAAGGATATCAAGCATTGGACATTGGACATGTGGATCTGGAATATGAGTGGTTTTTAAAGGGAGAGGGCCGACGTTGTGAGGTAAAGAATAAATATAACAATGAATATGCCGGCGGAGAAATTGTGGAAAATGTCCAAGATGAGAAATATCTTTCGCAGATAGTGAAGGTGATTGGCTAAGGTTTTTTCGATATTAAGATAAAGACTGAAGTAGTAGAAAGAAAAATGATAGCGCCCTATATGGTCGCTATCATTTCTTTTATTCTATGAATATATCTATGTTGTTCACAAACTTTATTATATCCGTTCAGTGCAATCTGTTTTCTTTCATCTTCATGCTCCAAATAGTAAGCGCATTTATCAACCAGTTCTTCCATGCTTCCATATGCCTCAAGATCAACACCAATTTCAAAGTATTCAGGTAATTCAGCCTGATAGTTGGTCATTACAAATCCGCCACATCCCATGATATCGAAGATACGAAGAGGGAGCCCGGTCTGGATGGACTTGGTGGTGGGATTCAGATTAATCTTGCTGTTCCTGAAAAGATGGGGCATTTCTGTAAGGGAATTTATACCGTCGTGAATTCGTACATTTTTTAAACGTGATGTATCACTTCGTGTAAAGAGATCTATTTTAAAATATTGTGCAAGAGTATTTAAAATCTGGATTCGTTCCTCCTCGGTTACCTGGATTCCCATATAATCATTGGCAACAATATAGGCATCCGGATTAGCCACAACCTGATCTAAATGGAAGAAGGAACCAGAGGAAGCTTTCAGTGCTTTGATAATCTCATCGGTCACACAGTTTTCGGTGAAGTTTGCACCATATACCTTGAGAGAAGCTGAAACAACACCATCAATATAACCCTTTGTAAAATTATCCAAAGGCTTGGTAAGGAAATTCATTTTGTTTTTTTCTGTATATAAGGAACCTACAAAACTTATATCACAGGAAAAACGTTCCAAATCTTTTTGATTGATCGGTTTTGCAAGGGCATCGTCAAAACGCTCTACAGCAGAAGCCAAGGGAAGGTAATGAATCCCTTCTGGATTATATGGGGCAAAGGTCTGATATTGTGCCTGATCAAAAAGGAAGATTCGATTGGTATCCAAAGTAACTGATTTGGAGTACAGTTCCATAACGGGACTATCAACCGTCCAGCAGACGTACGCAATACGATATATATGACATACCTCAGCGATTGCCGGAAAGAAATTGATACTGAATACAAAGATTGGTTTATGTTCTTCGATATCTTTGGATAGAATAGCAACCTGTTCAGAAGGAGTTATTTTTTTGTTATTCATCTCAGCACATTCTTCAATAACATCTATGCCAAGTGATTTAAATGTGTTGATAATATCCGGCTCGCATATGCTGTTGTATCTATAGAGTAATATGTTCATGGTTGTTCCTCCCGTTGAGTGTATATGAGTATTATACCACAATTTTCTTGCCATGGGGACGTTTCTACTGTGCTCTTTGGGGGCCAGGGGGACACTCCTTTATATTGGAATTCATTGAGGTTCTGGTCTAAGGAATGTCCCCCCGGCCCCAAAGGTGCACAGAAGAAACGTCCCCATGGCCCACCATTGAATTATTTAATTGAATTTTGAAACACATGTAACCTTTCACTTTAATGAAAGGTTTTCTTTATGTAAGGATATCCGACAACAGAGAAAAGGAGAAAATAGAAAATGAAAAGAATGACAAAAAGGGTAACAAATATTGTAGTGGCAACATTAGTACTTGTAATGCTTATTTCCATGTCTGCATTTGCAGCATCCTGCAAAAATCCGACTTTGAAGGCAACAACAGGATTGAGCGGAGGGGACTGTGGAAGCGGGAAGCATGGCGGAGTTATTATCTATGTACACAAGGGTCACAAGCTTACAGAGGTAAAGGTAGACGGCAAAAAGGTAAGCCTTCCCAAGGCAAAGAATGAAAATGAGGCATCGAAATGTCCTACTTGCGGAGAAAAAAGAGTTGCGTACAATTTGGAATTGAAAAAAGGTACCTACAAGATTGAAGTAAAAGACAACTTGGGATATTGGATTACTGATTATGTCACAGTAAAAAGTGGAAATACCTGTAATAAGGACCATAAGACATGGCACAAACCATCCGACTGGATTTTTGATTAGGAGGCCGGGGGGACGTTTCTTCCGGCCCTTTTTAAGCCATGGGGACACTCCTTTATATTGGAATTCATTGTGGTTTTGGTCTAAGGAATGTCCCCATGGCCCCAAAGGTGCACAGTAGAAACGTCCCCATGGCCCACCAAAAAAAGAAACTTGTAAAAAAGGTAGAGAAGGAGACAAGACAATGAAAAAAATGTCCAAAAAAGTAGTAAAACTCGTAGTAGCAACTTTGGCAATGGTAATGCTTCTGTCAATGACCGCATTTGCAGCATCCTGCAAGAACCCCACATTGCTGGTAACAACAGGACTGAGGGGAAGTAGTTGCGGAGAATATAATCATGGCGCGGTTGTCATTTATCTGCACAAGGGCCATAAGCTTACTGAGGTAAAGGTTGATGGTAAAAAGGTAAGTCTTCCTAAGAAAAAGCAGAGCGCATCCCAATGTCCTACTTGCGGTGCAGAAAGAGAAGTTTACAGATTGGAGCTGAAAAAGGGAACCTACAAGATTGAAGTAAAGGATGATTTAGGCTATTGGATTACAGATTACGTTACAGTAAAGGGAAAAACCTGTAACAAGGATCATAAGACATGGGATTATAATACTCTTCCAGGTTGGCGTTTTGAATAAATCCCATCTGTCCCCTGCCAGTTTTTAATTTTTTTTGTTTCATTTTGTCTCATTTTGAGGCATAGTAGACGTATATATAGTGAAAAGGAAAAAATGCGCATACCTTTTTCAACAGTGTAAGAAAGGTACAACGGGGAAAATGATAAGTGAAAAAGAGTTGGAGCAAACTATAGAGCGGTATAGCAATACCCTCTATCGGCTCTGTTTATTGATTTTAAAAAATGAGCAGGACACACAGGATATTCTGCAGGAAACCTTTTTGAAATATTACAAATCCGCACCGGATTTTAAATCAGAGGAGCACAAAAGAGCATGGTTAATACGTGTTTCTCAGAACAAGTGCAAGGACATGTTACGTTTTTCAAAAAGACATCAGTATGTTCCTATCGAGGATGTAGAGGAAATTTTGGAAATCTATCAGCAGTCCGGTATGGAAGACCAGGTGGATTTTCAATGCCTGTGGGAGATGGATCCTAAGTATAAAAGTGTGATTATTCTGCATTATGTAGAAGGCTATTCTATGGAAGAGGTAGCTTCCCTTTTGGGGATATCATTGGCGGCAGCGCGCAAGCGTCTGCAACGCGGTCGTATGTATCTTACCGAAAAAAGAAACCGTGGTAAAAAGGGGGAAGTTGTTTATGAATAGTCTGAAGAATAATAAAATCATAAAAAATATTAGCATTTCCACAGAGATGCAGGGGAATATTTTAAAAGGGGTTAAAAATAAAAAACGCGCATCCAAGGTGACATTTTTGTATTCAAAGCAGATCGCTGTAGCATGCTGTGCGGCATTTATTGGAATGGCGGGAATGACAGTACATGCAGGGATTATGAATTGGAGAGAGCGTATGGAGGCCATGCCGGAGCAGGAAGTGGAGCAGTACGTAAATATCGTGGATACCCGCCAGGAAGGTTCGTCCTATACCAGATCGCTGACAGAGTCAGAGCATAACAGAATGATGAAACTTTTGGAAGCATATCGTGAAGGTACCTTTCCACAGCAGGATTTGCCGATTGTAGACAAGGCTAGTGACCTTAACGAGGGACAGATGGGCTACGTCAACGAGCTGGGACAGATTGCGATGCCGGAAACAGAGCTTACCGACGAACAGCTCCTTCAGATGATTGATTACATGGAAAAAACCAACTTTGTTACAGACGGAATTACCGGGGAAGAGGGAGGCGAAAATTTCCAGGAGAATTTACCTGTGGAAACAACCACCCAGGCCAGAAATCTGGCAGAGAATGCACTGGTTCATTACTTTGGCTTTGATACCTCTAGTAGCTACCGCTGTTCTATCTATGAATATGAAAGCTATACCGCTACAGAGCATCCATTATATTATTGCGTGACCTTTGAGTCGGATGAATTGGCATCGGATGTTTCAGTGGTTTTTGTGGACAGCGAAACCAGTGAGGTATTTATGGTATCTCATGGCGGCTGGGGCAAGTACTACAAGAGTGCAACCACACAAGAAGTGGAAGCCAAAATGGGAGATTATGTTGCTTCTGCCAAGAATTATGTAGCACAGT
Source organism: Acetatifactor sp. (assembly GCA_045616525.1). Lineage (GTDB taxonomy): Bacteria > Bacillota > Clostridia > Lachnospirales > Lachnospiraceae > Acetatifactor. The sequence continues at coordinate 27,072 of JAZLGY010000045.1, forward strand.
ATTTCCCCGGCTCCGGTGAGGTAGGGAGCATTTACTACAGAAGAGCAGCTTGGGACGAGGAACCTACCTGCGAGACGATTTACCTTCTTATGAAATATGAAAATGTATCATATCAGATCGAGGTTTCTACCTACGATGCCAGCATTGATTCCTTTGTAATCTTTTCTACTGAAACCGGCTATCAGGAACAGTACGAAGCCATCGACTGGAAACAGCCATAGGGACGTTTCTTCTGTGCACTTTTTGTGCCAGGGGGACACTCCTTTACCTTGGAATTAGGGAACAGTAAAAGGCCAAAAGAAGAAAAAAACGAAAAATTATCAAAAAAAGCGGTAAAAACTTGTTATCTATGCTTTGGGATGTTAAAATCATCTCAAAGCATATTTCTTTTGTTTCTAATACTTATCTTGGCTTCCTGCCATCTATTATTCAATCGAAAATTCATGCTTGAAAATCACAATATAAAGTACAGAAGCATGGATACGGTTTGGAGGGTGACAGAAGTGCATTCTGTATAGGAAGGAATGCATATGCAAGAGAAAGAGTATACTGCCATAAATGTGGCAGAACACACACATTTGAGCCAGACACTGAGGATTTCCAAAGATAAGGAAAAGTATGATACTTATGTAAAAGAATTGCTGGCAGACAAGCAGGTATTGGCCAGGGTTTTGAAGTATTCATTGGATGAGTTTATGGAGTGTGCAATTGATGAAATTATCAGTGAAATGGATGAACCGGAAATATCTACGGTAAAGGTGAATCCGGGGCAGACCAATGAATCAAAACAGACAGCTTGTGGTAAAGTGGAGAAAACTTCTGAAGAGGATAGCGTACCGGGAGAAGGAAAACTTTTTTATGATATTCGTTTTTCTGTGTATCATGGAAAAAATAAGATGAAGTTTTTGATCAATCTGGAAGCACAAAAGAGTACAAAGTCATCAAAATTGGGGTATGAATTGGACAACCGAATCATTTTTTATTTGTGTCGAATGGTATCAGCGCAAAAAGAGGTAGAGTTTACCGGCTCAAATTATGATGACATCAAGCATGTAAGAAGTATTTGGATATGTATGGATAGCAGCGAAGAGGAGGATTCTATTAATCAGATTTATCTGGAGCAAAAAGCTTTGTATGGGAAGAATATCAAATTGAACAATCTAGACAAAGTGGTAGGCGTGATTATACGTATTCGAAAGAATGAAAACGCAGAGGAATCCAAGAATATATTGATTGCCATGCTAGAGGAACTGGTTCGAAAAAAAGAACTTCGGGAAAAAAAGAAAAATTTGGTAGAAAAGTATGGCTTAGTTATGACTGATGAGACAGAGAGGAGAGTGGGAACCATGTGCAACTGGAGTGATGTGGTTTTTGATGATGCAATGATAAAGGGGTTGCAGGACGGAATGGAAAAGGGTCTGCAGCAAGGACTAGAAAAGGGTATGCAGCAAGGACTAGAGCAAGGTCTGCAACAGGGACTACAGAAGTCTATCTTGGATTTCCTTGCGGACATTGGCCCAATTTCCCAATCTTTACAGGAAAAAATTAATGTTATAAAAGATTTGGAAGTTTTAAGTCTACTAAACAAAAAAGCAGCAAGAGTAAGCTCTATTATCGAGTTTGAAGAAATGATAGAAGAGGTATAACCCACAATGAGATCGAGAATAAAGAAAAGATTATCACAATTAATTATGTTTTCCTGCGTTAGCTTACAGGCCTGCGGTGGCGTGACAACCGAGGTGGAGCTTCAATCTGCACAGATCAGCTTAGAACAGTCTGCAGAGGATGCAATAGAATCGATTGCCGATGAATTGGATATTCGAAACGAGGGCTTCGGGGCGGAATAAGACACGTTACAGCACGTTATTGTGCGTGATTCGGACTTGTTTTGCGAGGGGACAAATGCTAACATTTTACTTAATCATACGATGTTATATTATTCTTAGAACATCATTGTTTGTAGCAGGTAACAAGAGGTAAGAATGGATAGTGTCAAATAAGTTATGAAAAAATTAATGCTCTTCGAACTCGCCCACCCTATATACTTTTCAGGTGATTTGGAGGATTTGGGTTCCACCCACGAGTTCTCAGAGCATAGTTGCACATTGAAAACTGCAAATATTA
>JAZLGY010000046.1:0-49911 GCA_045616525.1 Acetatifactor sp.
ACCCACCTTTTTGACTATGGTTTCTCCAGATTTGAGATGGGCTATGCATCAGCAATTGCAACTATTTTGTTCTTGATGATGATTTTATGTAACAAAGCAATTCAAAGTATGTTGAGAAGAGTAGGAACCTGATATGAGCAAGAGAAAAGAAAATACAAAACCAAACCACAAAAAATTGATCAAACGAAGAAAACCGAATCGTTCTATCGCAGGAGACCTTGCATTATACATTTTTTTGGTGTTTGTAGCATATATTATGGCATTCCCAATCATTTATGCTGTAAACGCAGCGTTGAAGCCTTTGGATGAGCTCTTTATGTTCCCACCAAAGATTTATGCACAGAATCCTACTTTTGATAACTTTTCGGATTTGTTTGTAACCATGGGTAAGTCATGGGTTACATTCTCCAGATACCTCTTCAACACTGTATTTATTACAGCAGTTGGTACAGCAGGATGTCTGATTATTGCGTCAATGGCAGCTTTCGTACTTGCTAAGTATGAATTCCCAGGCGCAGCATTGTTCTTTAAATTAGTAACCGTAGCGATGATGTTCAGCTACTATGTAACCGGTATTCCTAACTACATTATTATTAATAAACTTGGTTGGGTAGATACCTACTGGGCGATTATCATTCCTGCGTTTGCATTCCCAATGGGTCTGTTCCTTATGAAACAGTTCATGGAAGGTCTTCCTACTTCATTAATTGAAGCAGCTAAGATTGATGGTGCAAATGAGTGGAGAGTATTCTACCAGATCGTTATGCCAAACGTTAAGCCTGCTTGGATGACACTGATCATCTTCTCAGTACAGGCACTTTGGAATAACAAAGCATCAACCTACATTTATTCAGAAGAGAGAAAAACCCTTGTATATGCACTTCAGCAGATTCAGGGTGGTGGTATTGCAAGAACCGGTCAGGGTGCTGCGGTTATCGTAGTTATCATGGTTATCCCTATTGCAATCTTCGTATTCTCTGAGAGCCAGATTCTTGAAACAATGGCAAGTTCCGGTTTGAAAGACTAATTTGGAGGTGAGAGAGCAATGAAAAAAAGATTAAAAAGATTAGGCGTCCTCTTAATGGGAACCATCATGCTGCTCGGCTCCACTATGGTAGTAGACGCAACTGATGAGAGAAGCTACACATACAACTACGATTACTGGGGTGATGTTCAGGATTCACCTGACGTATACGAAGTAGTCAATGTATATGCTTCTGTAGATATGGGATTAGACGTAGAACTTAAAAACCCTACCGGACTTTATGTTAACGGTGATATGATTTACATCTGTGATACCGATAACAACAGAATCGTAATCCTTGAAAGAACTTCAAAGGAAAAGATTGAGTACAGAGGAGTAATCGATGAAATCAAAGGTGATGTTGCTGTAAAGACCTTCAACAAACCTACAGATATTCAGATTGCTGAAAACGGTGATATCTTCATCGCAGATCAGGGTAACGAAAGAATTGTCAAAATGGATAAGGATTATAACTACATTATGACATTCGATAAGCCTGACAGTACTGTTATTGAAGAAGGTGCTACATATTCTCCTAGTAAGATTGCAATTGATACCGCCGGCCGTGTTTACTGCGTAGCTTCAGGTATTAATAAAGGTCTTATTAAGTACGAAAACGATGGTACTTTCTCAGGATTCGTTGGAGCAACCAAGGTTTCCTATGACTTTATTGATTATTTATGGAAGAAATTCGCTTCTCAGGAGCAGAGAGAAAGACTTGTATCTTTCGTTCCTACCGAGTATAGCAACCTTTACATGGACTATGAAGGTTTCATTTATGTAGTATCTGCAAACCTTCAGGAGGAAGATGTAAGAAGCGAAAAGCTTGATGCTGTTAGAAAGTTAAACCTTATGGGTAGCGATATCCTTGTAAGAAACGGTGAACAGCCTTTGTATGGTGACCTTTACATGGGCGATGGTGGTGGATATACAGGTCCTTCACAGTTTATCGATGTAACTTGTCTTGAAAATGATATTTATGTATGTCTTGACAGAAACAGAGGACGTTTATTCGGATATGATGATCAGGGTAGAATCGTATTCTGTTTCGGTAACCCAGGTAACGTTGAAGGTTATTTCATGGGTGCAATCGCAATTGACCACATGGGACATGACTTGATCGTTCTTGACAGAATCCACAAGAGTCTTACAGTATTTGCACCTACTGAATTTGGTGAACTTGTTTACCAGGCAGTAGAACAGTTCGATCGTGGTGAGTATGATGCTTCCGGTGAGAGCTGGCAGAAGGTTATGGACATTAACGGTAACTATGACTTAGCTTATATCGGAATCGGACGTTCCCTTCTTCGTCAGAAGAAATATCATGAAGCAATGAAGTATTTCGAATTGAAGTACGATGATGAGAACTATTCCAAGGCTTACAAGCAGTACAGAAAAGAGTGGGTTGAGGAAAATATCGTTATTATTATTGTTGTTTTAGCACTGCTTTTAATCATTCCTCTTGCTATCGGAAGAATCAATGATATCAAGTATGAGATTGATAAGGCAGACATTTTCAGACGATAAAGGAACGGAGGGAATTATGAAACTTTCATATAAGCAAAAAGATTCGATTAAAGCTTACTTCAAGTCATTGAAGTTTTCCCTTTACTGTACCACTCATCCATTGGACGGTTACTGGGATTTGACTCATGAAAAAAGAGGCTCAATTGCAGCAGCAAATACAATATTAATTCTTACATTGATTGCAAGAATTATGAAGCTTCAGTTTACAAGCTTCATCTTTAACAAAGTATATTGGGAAGATGTTAATATTTTCCTTTATTTAGCCAGTGTATTATTCCCATTGGCGTTGTGGGTAGTAGGTAACTGGGCACTTACCACATTGTTTGATGGTAAGGGTAAGTTAAAACAGGTTTACATGGCAACATGTTATGCACTTGTTCCTTTCCCATTGATCCAGTTTCCACTGATTATATTCAGTAATGTCGTTACAACTGATGAAAAGGAATTCTATACAACCCTTGGTACCTTATCTTTGATTTGGGCCGGCTTATTGATTATTGCAGCTATGGGTCAGATTCATGAATTCGGTATGGCAAAGAACTTGTTATTTACCGTAGCAACATTATTCGCTATGTTGGTTATGATCTTTATCCTGCTGTTATTCTTCAGTATGATTTCACAGGGTGTTTCTTATTTCATCTCAATCGGAAAAGAAATACTATTCCGAATGTAGCCGATAACACAAGTTCATTAATTTAGAACAGATGGGAGTAACCATGAAAAAAGAAAAAACAGGACGTAATTCAGAATTCAAAGCTGCTTTACTTTCCAAAGTAAAGGGTTTGATTGTTCCGGTTATCTTAAGTGCTCTTATTATTGTTGCGATTGTGTTTGTCGTTACATATAAGAATGCTGAAGAACAGGAAGAAGTTATCAAGATGTATGGTTTCGAAGGCGATACCACACCTCTTGTAATGGAAAATGAATATTTGAAATTTACATTGGATCCTACCACTACACAATTTACTGTAGAGGTAAAGGAAACCAATAAGGTTTGGTATTCAAATCCTACTGATGTTGCAAATGATGCAATTGCGCAGGAGCTTGAAAAGACCAAATTGGAATCAATAATTGGTGTTACCTATAGTGAAGTTAAGGGCTCTTCAAACACTCTTAACAGCTGGAAGCATTCCGTACAGAAGGGTAACTACGAAGTTGAGAAGGGTCCGGATTACATCAGAGTAAACTATACTGTTGGTGATACCGAAAGAGAATACATCATTCCTCCTGCATGTAAGCAGGAAGAGTTCGATGAGTGGCTCGAGAAGATGGATCCTACTGCAAAGAACCTTGCAAAACAGATTTACAGACTTTACGATTTAAACAACCTTCGTAAGAAGGATAACAAGGAAGAACTTCTTGAGATGTATCCTTCCTTGGCAGAAGGTCCACTCTATGTACTTTATCCCGATGCAAGTAAGACTATGAAAGCTAAGGTAGAGGCTAACATGGAGGAACTCGGATATACAACCGAGATGTATGCAGAGCATAAGGAATTGGTTGCTGATGCCGAAGGATCTGATAAGCCTATTTATAATGTAAGTATTATTTATACCTTAGACGGACCGGATATGCTCGTTAAGGTACCACTTGCTGATATGGAGTACAAAAAAGATTATCCTATGACATACTTAGACGTTCTTCCTAACTTCGGTGCAGGCGGAAAAGATGACAAGGGATATATGTTAGTACCTGAAGGTGGCGGTGCTATTATCAACTATAACAACGGAAAGACTTCTCAGAATGCATACTATGCTAACCTTTATGGTTGGGATATGGCAGTTCCCAGAGATGCGGTTGTTAATAACACAAGAGCTTCCTTTAACGCATTTGCAGTATCACAGGATGAGAAGAATTCCTTCCTTTGTGTAATCGAAGAAGGTGCTGCATATGCAGCTATTCAGGCTGATATCAGTGGACGTTTCAACAGCTACAATACAATCGGAACAAAGTATACAATCGCAACCAGCCAGGAATATAAGGTTGGAGAACTTTCCTCCGGTAAGGTTTTCGTATTCCAGAAGACCATTCCTAACGAAACACTCGTACAGAGATATAGCTTCGTAAATTCAGGAAACTATTCTAAGTTAGCTGAAAAGTACAGAGAGAATCTCTTAAAGAGATTTGATGGTTACATGACCATGAACGATGATACTTCAGCTCCTGTAGAAATCGAAGTTCTTGGTGCAGTAGACAAGAAAAAGCAGATTTTAGGTGTACCTGTAAGAAAGCCTTTAAAGCTTACAAAGTTTAGTGAAGCAGGTGACATCCTTACACAGCTTTCAAGTGAAGGCTTCAATAACATGAGCGTTAAGGTTATTGGTTGGTGTAATGGTGGTGTTAACCAGAAGGTATTAAACAAGGTTAAACCTTTAAATGAACTTGGTGGAAAGAAAGCATTGAAGAATCTTATCTCTACCACTAATGGTCTTGGTGCTGATATTTACTTAGATGGTATTACGCAGTATGCATATGACAGTGACCTCTTAGATGGCTTTAACTCATATTCAGATGCAGCAAAGTTTATCAGTAAGGAAAGAGCAGAGCTCTTTGTTTACAGTGACGTAACCTTCTCACAGCGTGAAGGTCTTGACAGCTACTGGTTATTACATAACGGTGAAGCATTGAAGATGTCTGAGAATTTAATCAGTGCAGCACAGGGTTATGGCGCAGGTGTTTCCTTCAGAGATACCGGTATGGATCTTTCTTCCGACTTCTGGAAAAAGAACTTTGTAAGTAGACAGGCAGCAATGTTAAGCCAGATTGAACAGGTTAAGGCTGCGAAGGATGCAGGACAGAAGATCTGCTTCAATATGGGTAACGACTACATGATCGGTTATGCTGATCTTGTAACAAATATGAATCTCCGTGGTTCTAAATATGCGATTATCGATAGAACAATTCCTTTCTATCAGATGGCTATTCACGGATATGTAAACTATACCGGTAAGTGTGTAAACAATGCAGGCGACGTTGATGATGAAGTTCTTACTTCAGCAGAATACGGTGCAGGACTTTCATTCTCAGTTATGAATGAGTTAGCATTTGCACTTCAGAAAACCCTTTATACAGAATATTATGGATCTAGCTACAGTGCATGGCATGACAGAATGGTTAGTATCTACACCAGATACAACAAGGAATTAGGTCATACCTTCAATCAGAAGATTGTGAACCATGAGTACATCACATCTGAACTTACATGTACAACATATGAAGATGGTACAAAGGTTTATGTAAACTATGGCTATACAGCAACTACAGTTCGTAGCGGCGAGGTTATTCCTGCAAGAGATTACCTTGTAGTTCGCTTCTAAGATTTCAGAAAGGGTAATAGGTTATGAGAAATACAAATAAATTAGCCGGCCTTCAGAGACGAAAGGCTATATCGGGATATATTTTCATATCACCGTTTATTATCGGTTTCTTGGTATTTATGATTCAGCCATTTTTACAGTCGCTTTACATGAGCTTTTGTAAAGTGGATGTTACTGCCGGATCCTTTACCATGAATTTTAGCAAGCTTGAAAACTACAAGTTTGCGTTAAGAGTCGATCCCGAATATGTTAGATTACTTACAGAAGAAATTACACGAATGGTTGTTGAGTCACTTGCAATCATGGTATTCAGTTTCTTCGTAGCATTAATTTTGAATCAGAAGTTTAAGGGAAGAGCTTTAGTAAGAGCTGTATTCTTCCTTCCTGTTATTCTCTCATCCGGTGTTATCATCGGATTAGAGAGCAACAACTCTTTGATGGCAAGCTTAAACGTAGCAATTGAAGAGACAACCAAGGGCATCAGCGTTACAGATTCCTTAAAGGAAATCTTAAGAACCGCAGGTGTCGGTGTTAAGGCTTTTGAAACCGTATTTGAATTGATTGATAAGATTTATGATATTGCAATCGCTTCAGGTATTCAGATTATCATTTTCCTTTCCGGTTTACAGACCATCTCTACTTCAATGTATGAAGCAGCAGATATCGAAGGATGTACCGCTTGGGAAAGCCTTTGGAAGATTACCTTCCCTATGATCAGTTCAATGTTCCTTGTTAACTGGATCTACACAGTTATCGATTTCTGTATGAGATCTGATAATGAAGTTATTAAGAAGATTCAGAGAGTTATGATTGAACAGATTGACTATGGATTTGCATCGGCCATGAGCTGGATGTATTTCGCACTTGTTATGGCCTTCGTTGGAATAAGTGCACTAATAATCTCAAGGGGGGTTTACTATTATGACTAAAAATGCAAAAGTTAAAAAACGTAGTGACTTCTGGGAGAGAAATAGAAAATCCAACGGATATTTGCTTCAGAAAACAATTATGAACTGGGGCGTATCAATCTGTAGATTTATCCTATTGTTTGGTATGTGTTTCTTGATCTTACAGCCAATTCTTAATAAGATTTCTGTAAGCTTCATGGCAGAGGAAGATTTGTACAATCCTGTTGTAACATCTATTCCGGAACACTTTACAACAACAAACTATATACTTGCATCACAGATTATGAACTACACCAAGGCAATTACTAATTCGCTTATTGTATCATTAACCCTTGCTATTTTGCAGGTTGGTATTGCTACACTTGTTGGTTATGGATTTGCCAGATTTGAGTTCCCTCTTAAGAAGGTATGGTTTGCAGCGGTAATCCTTACTGTATTGATTCCACCTCAGACCATTTCAACATCCTTGTTCTTAAGATTCCGTTTCTTTGATATTTTCGGAATTTTCAAGATTTTACATGGATCAAGCTTAAACCTTAGAGGTTCAGCGATTCCTTACTACCTCATGAGTGCAGGTTGTATGGGTCTTAAGAATGGTTTGTACATTTATTTGATCAGACAGTTCTTCCGTAACATTCCTAAGGAATTGGAAGAGGCTGCTTACGTAGACGGTTGTGGTACACTGAAAACCTTCGTAAGCATCATGTTACCTGATGCAAAGCCTATTTTGACATCATGTTTCTTGTTTGCTTTCGTATGGCAGTGGACTGATGGTTTCTATTCTAAGATGTTCCTTGGAACTATGCCACTTGTAAGTACATCACTTGCTAACGTAGTTGATTCCTTACAGGCATATTTGCAGAGACTTACCGGTGCAAGAACCACCGTTTCTATCGCATATTCCAATGCGATACTTTCAACAGGTACCCTGATGATCATCGTACCACTTATTATCTTATATCTTTTTGCACAAAGAGGATTCGTAGAATCCCTGTCAAGTTCAGGTATTAAGATGTAACATATGTAAATATTGAACAAAAAAGGTTATGCATTTTAGAGTAAACTGACAGAAATGCATAACCTTTTTGACAAAATAGGTTATGTGTGCTATATTATAAAAGACCTATGAATCTTCAAAAAATAAAAGCAAAAGCTTATGAAGATTTTTGTAATTTTAAGGAGGGTAAAAAATGAAAAGAAAGATGTTTAGAAAAATTATGGCAGCTTCTCTTGCAACTGCTATGACCTTTAGCCTTGCAGCATGTGATAGCAAGCCAGCAGATCCTGCACAGTCAAGCGCTTCTGGTTCTACAGAAGTAGCACCTAGCGGCGATGGCAACACAGGCGATGGCAACACAGGCGATGGCGAAGTAGGATTGGCTCCTATCTTAAAGGATAAGGATGGCAATGTCTATGATCTCGGTGGTATGGAAATTATCATCCGTGACTGGTGGTCTCCAGAAGAGGCACCTGCTCCTGCAAACGACTATGAGGAAGCTCGTCAGGAGTATCGTGATTGGATTCAGGATACATATAACTTCAAGATTAGAGAATTAGCTATTTCTGACTGGGAGAACGCTCCTGCAGATTTCGTTAACTATGTTACAACCGGTGGTGATGACGCTAACTACGTATTCGTACTTCGTTCAGATCCAGCTGTTACATCTGCAATGTCATCTGACTTAATGTATGATTTGTCAAAGCTTGATTGCTTAGATTTCTCTAGAGAAAAGTTCAACTTAAACCTTGTTCACAAGCTTTACGCTAAGGGTGGTTCTATCTACGGTATGAACGCTGGCGTTTCTGAAGCACGTGGTGGTATCTTCTTCAACAAGAAAGTTCTTGAAGAAGTTGGTATTAAGGATTCAGATCTTTATGAACTTCAGAGAAATCATGAGTGGACTTGGGATAAGTGGAAAGAAATCATGACCACAGTACAGAGAGATATCGATGGCGATGGTATCATCGATGTTTACGGTACAACTCAGAACGATGGTGCATTCGTAATGTACTGTGTATACTCTAACGGCGGTGAGTACGTTGGTATGGAGAATGGTAAGTACACATACAGACTTGAAGATCCTGAAACAGTTGAAGCTCTTGACTTCGCTGTAGATGTTCTTACAAACTACAAGGTTCCTAATGAGAACTGGGATGATTATAAGAACTTCTTCACAACCGGTAAAGCAGCATTCATGCCTGAAGATGCTTACGTAGGTACTGATAACGGATTTATCAAGGATATGGAAGATGACTTCGGTTTCATCTGCTTCCCTATGGGACCTAAGATGAGCGACTACACCAACTGCTGGCAGAACAACATCTGTGCAATTCCTTCTTGCTACGATGATGACAGAGCTTGGAAGATCGCATTCGCTTGGAACCTCTACACAGAAGACGTTCCTGGTTATGAAGATTACAAGGGATGGAAGGCTGCATACTACAGAGTTATGAGAGACTTAGAGTCTGTAGACGAAACTCTTGAAATGATGACCGTTAACGGTATGATCACATATGATGGACTTATCCCTAACTTAGCTCAGGGACCTGACTTCACATGGAACATCAACGCTGGTGCTGTTGTATCTGAGCAGATCGACGCTATCAGAGATACATGGAAGAAGTACATCGACGATGCTAACAACTAATTTTTAGTTAAAGCGAATAATGTAAAGAATCCTAGGGTGGTGCGCAAGCATCACCCTATTTCTTTTATAAAAAAAGCAGTTCAATGACCATAGTCATGGATTGCTTTTTTATTGCTTAAAAATTGCTATATCAGTACGAATTTTAAGAAATAGTTTAGAAATAAAAGCAATAGATAAGAAGTAAAAAACAATGTTTAGGAAGATTTTTATTTAGAAAATTATTACAATGATAAATGGTATTTTAGGTATACCATATCCTTATAAATTTGATATATAAAAGGGGCAAAATCATGAGAAGGAAAAAGATAGGAGCTCTCTTGTTGATTATGTCATTTGCAGCCTTGACAGGTTGTACATCAACAGTAGAGGAAGAGCCGTTGGTTGTAGTGGAACAGGAGCAGGAAAGTGAAATGTATGTCCTTGCAGACGTGTCTATGGGCGATGTTGTTAAAAGCCAGAGAATCCGTTGTGTATACAAACAAACCAATGATGAAGAGATAAGCTTTTCCGTTAGTGGAAAGAGAATCGACAACGTATATGTAAAAAAAGGCGATACTGTAAAGAAGGGTCAGCTCTTGGCACAGCTTTCTGGGGGGAATCTGGACCAGGATATTGACAGATTAGAGTATACCATTGCCAGAAATGAAATTCTGAAAAAGCATGCAGTTTTGAATGAGGATTTAGAGATCTCTCAGAGATGGGTAAATGCAATTGCACATTTTGCAAATCAGAATGTGGAGGAAGATGTAAAAAGAATTCAGCGTAACTACAGATATATACAGGAAGATTACGATGATGCGCTGGAATTAGATCGTATGGAGCTTAAAAAACTTAAGGCTGACAAATCTGCTATCAGTGTGTATGCAGGAATGGATGGTGTTGTCTACTCTATTGAGGATCGTCTGGAGGGCGCAACCTCTGAGAGAGATAAAGTCATTATGACCATTATTGATAACTCTGAGTGCTTGTTTATGACGGAGGATCCAACCTACAGCGAGTATTATAGTGAGGGCGAAAGAATTCACATGTCTATTACAAGTACAGGTGCTGCCGGTGATTATGAGATTGTGCCATGGCATATGGAAGAGTGGGGAGATCAGCAATTCTTTAGCGTGGTTTCCGGACCGGACAGTGATGGCATCGAGGTTGGTACCAGTGGATATATGGATGTTATTCTGGATAAGAGAGAAAATGTTCTTTGTGTTCCCAAGGCTGCGGTTAACAAGGCAGGGGAAGAATTTTATGTATATGTGGTAGGTGCCAACAATATGAGAGAAGTGAAGTGGGTCAAGGTTGGTGTCTATGGCAATGATAATGTTGAGATCTTAGAGGGCTTGGCAGAAGGGGATAAGGTTATTTTACGATGATTGGAAAAGGTAAAAAGTTCATAGCTACCGGATTAATTTTATCCTGCGTATTTTCCCTTAGTGCCTGTGGTAATACAGAAGGTGTTTCAGCAGAGAACAGTTCACAGAATATAGAGCTTGTGGAGCCGGTAGGGGCAACAGTGAGTACTGAAAAGCCCCAGTACAGAAATATGTACGAGTACAAGGTGATTCCGGGATTTGTTTGTCCCAGGGTAACAGAGTATGGATACAAGTCGGATCAGTTATTTAAGGATTACGCTTCTTATCCCGGTCAGAGCATCAAAAAAGGTACTGTGCTTTTGCTGGGGGATACAGAAGCAATTGACAAACAGATTGAAAATCAGGAAAAGAAAATTAAAGAGATGGAAGAAAGCTACGCAGAGGATATGAAGGAGATGAAGGAAAATCTCTATGATCCTAAGCGTTATGAGGAAAGCTATCGAGAGGCTCTGGAAAATCTTGAAAAAGAAAAACCCAACCAGTACGAAGTGGGAGAGGACGGAAACACCTATACCACTCAGGAATATATGGACTGGGACGCACAATATCAGCAAACAAATAGAATCTATAGAGACTATCTTATTACTATGCAGAAATTAGAGGCGGCAATCTCCCAGAGAGAAGAGCTGTACAATCTGGATCATGCTTACGAGTTGAAGAGATTGGATTACTTAAAAAAAGACAGATTGTTCTACGTGGTATCTTCGGATGCAGAGGGCGATGTTGTCAGCATGAAAGAGCTGAGTCGTGAGACGAAGGTTTATAGAAATAATCCTGTGGTTGCAGTTGGTGATGTTTCAGCCAAGGAGATTCGTTGTGACTATGTGAATAAAGCCGCAGTCACCGGCGCAGAAGAGGTATATGCCATTGTAAATGGTCAGAAATATGAGATTGAATATCATCCAATTGGGGCAGAGGAGTATAAGCAGCTTACCGCAGATGGTGGCAAGGCATATTCCACATTTACTTTTGTTGATGAGGTACCTGAGATTGGCTGTGGTGACTTTGTTTCTATTGTGCTTATATCACAGCAGAGAAGTAATGTTCTCACTGTCTCAAAGAATGCTATTTACGGAGATGCAACCCAGAAATATGTATACGTTCTGGATGGAAACGAGACAGTATATACTCCTGTTAGAATTGGTATGAAGAATAATATGTTTGTGGAGATTCTTTCCGGTGTGGATCAGGATTCCATGATTTTATCCGAGGTTGCGGTTGTAAAGGGTGGTAACGAAGGCAAGGTTAGCTACGGTAATGTTCACATGGACTACAAAGCAACCGGCTATATGTATTATCCAAGCCGAGAACAGGTGAAATGCCCGGTAGAATACGGAACAGCATATTATGATGAAAGCTTTGTTGTACAGAATCAGGAAGTACAAAAGGGTGATGTACTTTGCACAATCAGGGTTGTGGCAGATAATATCTCCTTAGAGAGACTTCAGAAGCGCAGACAGAGAGAAATTGAAAGATTAAATGATCTCCATGATGATTATAAGCATGACAAGGAAAATAAGTCCTATTTAAAGACAGTAAAGCAGAAGGAAGAATATATCCAGGAACTTGAAAAAATGATTAGCGATATGCAGAAGGATTTCAAGGTAAAGGAAATTAAGGCTCCAAGAAATGGAGTGGTAACAACTGTTTACAGATATAACAAGGATTCCTTGCTATACAACGGAAGTGTATTGTTTGAAATTTGTGATGAAAATCAGGCTTATATTCAGGTGGCAGAAAAAGGTGTTGTACTGAATTATGGTAATGTAGTGGATGTAGCGTACAAGGATTTAAATGGTGCACAGAGAATGGTACAGGGCAAGGTTGCTACTGTCAGCAATATGGTACTGTCGAGAGAGATGCAGTCTGAGAACATGCTCATTGCCATCGATCCAAAAGATTTGGAAAATATGGCTGCCAGCACTATGAATGATAATTATTGGAGCAGAAGTAAGTTTGATGTGACAGCAAATGTTCGTAACATGGACAATGTTCTTCTGATTCCGAGAAAAGCAGTTGTGGAATCGGCAGGACAGACCTTTGTAAAGACCAAGAATGATCAGGGGGAAGTCATTCTGACGGAATTTATTCCTGGTGGAAGTGATAAAGAAAATTACTGGGCTGTAAAAGGAGTAACGGAGGGTATGATCGTATGTTGGGAATAATGTTTCAAAAGCTCATATCGAAAAAATGGATGAACATGTGCCTCTTGCTCGGTAGTGTGCTTCTGATTGCAACAGTGGTCAGCTTCCCGTTATATCAGGAAGCAGCATATAACAGAATGCTTCAGGACGAGTTCAGAAATTATATTACAACAGAGGGTAAATGGCCCACAGTTAGCCGTTTGGCCACCGTTTCACAAAAGGATTATCATGGAACAACCATTCTCTCCATGGAAAAACTTATGGATGATCTTCCCGGAAAACTTGGAATGCAGGGCAAGGAGACCGTAAAGTATTATAGTTTAAGCTCTGCACTGGTACATTCTCTGTGGAACAGAGATTCTGCCGATGGTAAATCAGTCAGAATGAGTATGATGTCAGGACTCCCTGAGCATGCAAAGCTTCTGGATGGTGAGATGTATTCTGAGACCGGTAAAAATGCGGAGGGACAAATCGAAGTTGTAATGACACAGGAAGCTTTGGTTAGTTTAAATTTCCTGGTGGGAGAGCCCTTTGAGTTTGATGATTTAAGAGGTCCGGATGGAAAAGTAATACAGTTCAAGATTGTAGGTGTCATTGATATGGCGGATGCCACAGACTTTTACTGGCAGGTCAGACCGGAAAATCTGCGTACAGCGGTTCTTATGAGCGAGAGCCTTTATAAAGAGATGTTTACCGGTGAAAATGCAGCCAGATATACCATGAACTGTACCTATTATCCGATGTTTGATTACGAAGCAATCCGCGCTGATCAGGTGCCCGGAATTATCGAGAGAGTCAAATATATGATAGAGGAGAGTAACTTTAAGAGTACCACCTCAGCGCCGGATTATTTGTACTTACTTGAGAATTACGCCAAGAAGCAGGGCAGAATTGCAGCTACCCTGGAAATCCTGCAGATTCCGGTACTGATTATGTTGGCAGCATTCCTCTTTATGATTTCCGGTCAGATGTATGACATGGAAAGAAATGAAATCTCTGTCATTAAGAGTAGAGGTAGTTCGGGATTACAGATTTTCAGATTGTATTTATATCAGTGTACCTTTATTACAGCCCTTGGAGGCGTGCTTGGAGTTCCACTTGGAATGGTATTTAGCCGAATCCTTGGATCTGCAAGAAACTTCTTAGAGTTTGATAATGTAGGAGAACTGAACATCGTCTTTACGGAAAAGGCTTTGGAGTATACCATCGTAGCTATGGTGGTAACACTTCTGATTATGACGGTTCCGGCAATCGGACATAGCCGCGTAACAATTGTTAAGTTAAAGCAGTCCAAAGCACTTCGCAAGAAGAGCTGGTGGGAGAAAATTTTCCTGGATATTATTCTTCTTGGTGTTTCTCTTTATGGATATTACAACTTCTCAAGAAATGCAGATGATCTTGCCAAGAATGTTATGATGGGTGAATCCTTAGATCCCCTTCTCTATATTAGTTCGTCCCTCTTTATTGTTGGTATGGGCTTGTTCCTTTTACGTTTACAGCCTATGCTGATCCAGCTGATTTACTTAATCGGCAAGAGATTCTGGAAGCCTGCAAGCTATGCTTCCTTTATGGAGAACTTAAAGAACGGAAGAAAACAGCAGTTTATTATGCTCTTCCTGATTCTGACCATCTCACTTGGTATGTATCATGCAACTGTAGCAAGAACAATCCTGCAGAATGCACAGGAAAATACAGCCTATAACGATGGTGCAGATATCATTGTCAAGGAAGTGTGGGAAACCAACAGCGGTTCCAGTCCTGAGCATGGAAGCACCGAGCTTCGATTCTTTGAGCCGGATGCAACCAAGTATGCAAGGATGGATTTTGCAGTAAGCTATACCAGAGTTTTATATGACGAAAAAGCTTACATTCCACTGGACAAGAGTAACAGAACACAGATTACGCTCATGGGAATTCATACCAAGGAATTTGGTGAAAACACCAATGTTCCGGAGGACTTAAATGAAAAGCCCTACTATGAATACTTAAACGAACTTGCAGTAGAGGAAAATGGATTACTTGTTTCTGAAAATTTCCGTACCAAGCTTGGTTATAAGATTGGTGATGAAATCAACTACTGTGATCAATATGGACATAAAAACTACGGAAAAATTATTGATTTCTATTCCTACTGGCCGGGCTATAAAGCAACTACCATGCAGCTGACGCCGGAAGGAACAACAGAAGAAGTAGATAATTTCCAGATTGTTACCCACTATGGTGTGCTCCGTCAGAAATGGGGTGTGACTCCTTATGAAATGTGGATTACAACCAAGGGTGATACAACACCTACACAGGTTTATAACTGGATTACCAATGAAGATGTGCGTGTGAAAAAGTATGTAAATCGTCAGGTTGATGTACAGAACACCACAGAGGATCCTTTGCTTCAGGGAACCAATGGTGTCTTAACGATGGGATTCATCGTAACCATTATTTTGTGTGCCGTAGGTTATTTGATTTACTGGATTATGTCTATCAGATCAAGAGAAATGATCTTTGGTGTACTTCGTGCATGTGGTATGCACAAGGGAGAATTGTTCCAGAT
Organism: Acetatifactor sp.; assembly: GCA_045616525.1. Classification (GTDB taxonomy): domain Bacteria; phylum Bacillota; class Clostridia; order Lachnospirales; family Lachnospiraceae; genus Acetatifactor. The sequence continues at coordinate 15,484 of JAZLGY010000046.1, forward strand.
GCTGATGAATGAGCAGCTGTTCTCCGGCGTATTCTCCATCCTTGCAGGTATTGGTATCGGTAAGATTACATCGACTCTGTTCGTACCTATGATTCAGATGGCATACGCGGCAGCAGATCAGGTATTACCTATGAAGCTGATTGTGAATCCAATTGATATGATCAGACTTTACGCAGTCATCGGCTGTGTAGTGCTGCTTTGTCTTGTCGTACTGATTATATTGTTGTTTAAGATGAATGTAGCAAAAGCGTTGAAGCTGGGAGAAGAATAATGGAACAAAAATATGCAATAGAAGTAGATCATGTGGATAGAATTTTTAATGTTCCCGGTGGAAAATTCCAGGCCCTGAAGGATATTTGTGCATCAGTTCCGGAAGGAACACTGACAATTTTACGTGGAAGATCCGGTTCCGGAAAAACCACTCTTATGAATATTATCAGTGCGCTGGATAATCCTAGTAAGGGAACCGTAAAAATCGATGGTACAGATTTAGGAAAGCTTAGTGATAGGGAAAAAGAAAACCTTCGTAGAAAGTACATTGGTTTTGTATTTCAGGCAGTATCCTTAATTCCTACCATGAATGCTTTTCAGAATGTAGAATTTTCTATGAGACTTGCCGGAATTAAACCCGGAAAGGATAGAGACAGACGAGTGGAAGAGTGCCTCAAGATGGTAGGACTCGGAAGTCGTATGAATCATATGCCGGCAGAGATGTCCGGTGGTGAGCAGCAAAGAGTGGCAATTGCAAGAGCAATCGCCCACTCTCCGAAGCTGATTTTGGCAGATGAGCCTACAGCAGAGCTTGATAGTGCCATGGCAGCACAGGTAACCCAGATTTTTAAGGAGATGACCAGAAAAGAGAATATTACCATTTTGATGACAACCCATGATGTGGGACTGATGGATGCAGGTGATTATGTCATCGAACTGGAAAATGGTCAGAGAATTTCTTAAGGAGAATCAAAATGAGAAATAGGATAGTAAAGATGCTGATGGTTCTTATGACCGGTGGAGTGCTCCTTACAGGCTGTACAGGTAACAGTCAGCAGGATGAAAAAAGCAGCGGAAATTCTTCTGTGACAGAAGAAACAACAGCGGAAAGCAGCGAGGAAAACAAGGAAAACACCGGGGAAGAGCAGAAGGCAGAGACAGAGACAGAAACGGAAGTCGTATGTCTTCGTGACAGCGTAGGAGAAACCATGAATTGTTTTGTGGGCTGCGCTATTACCGGAGCGGAAGCGGATGACCCCAAGGTTATGGAGATTTTAACAACGCATTTCAATGCAGTAACTCTTGGAAATGAGTTAAAGCCGGATAGTATTTTTAATTATAGTAACGGCATGGTTCCCGGAATTGAAACTGCGGAATTAAATGGGGAAACCATTGAAGTGCCAAAGACATTCTTTGGAAGAGCGGAGAAGATTTTAGACAAGATTCTTGCATGGAATGAGGAACATCCGGACAGAGAGATCAAGGTGAGAGGTCATGTGCTTGTATGGCATTCACAGACACCGGAGTGGTTCTTCCATGAGGATTATGACAAGAATAAGCCATATGTAGATAAGGAAACCATGACCAAGCGTCAGGAATGGTATATTAGAACCGTACTTACTCATTTTACCGGTGAGGACAGCAAGTATAAGGATCTGTTCTACGGCTGGGATGTTGTCAATGAAGCGGTCAGTGATGGCGGCGGATATCGTACAGACAACGAGAATCCTAACGAGAGCTTAAGCAATGATACCCATGGAAGCAATTCCAGCTGGTACCATATCTACGGAAGTAATGAGTATATTATTAATGCCTTTATCTTTGCAAACAAATATGCACCACAGGATTTGGAGCTTTATTACAATGATTACAATGAATGTAACCTGCAGAAGAGAACCACCATCTGTGAGCTATTAACGGAGTTAAAGGAAAAGGAAGGGGCACCCGGAGAAGGAACCAGAATCTCTGCAATGGGTATGCAGGGACATTATGGTATGGAAAGCCCCAGTACTACAGAGTTTAAGGTGGCAATGCAATTCTATGGTGAAATCGTTGGCAATGTGCAGATTACCGAAATGGATCTGAAGGCCAGTGATACCTATACCGGCACAGAGGAAAGCAAGGCAGAGGAGTATGAAAAGCAGAAACAGAGATACAACCTTTTGTACTTCGAAATGAAAAGCGCAAACAAGCTAGATAACGTAAATGTCAGCGGCATTACCTTCTGGGGAACGGTGGATCACTATTCATGGCTCCAGACAACCAGTAATGTAGGGGGCGGAAATACCACAGGCTTAAAGCAGTGTCCGTTGCTTTTTGATGAGCACTACGAGCCCAAGCCATGTTTTTACGTATTCTCATATGTACCTAAAAAATAATTTTAAATAAAGGAGAACTATCATATGTCAATTCAATCATTAAATCCCATTATGCCCGGTTTTTATCCGGATCCATCCATTTGTGCAGTCGGAGAGGATTACTACTTAATTAACTCTTCCTTTGCATATTTCCCCGGACTTCCTTTGATGCACAGCAAGGACCTTGTTCACTTCGAACAGATTGGCAATGTACTTGACCGTGCTTCTCAGCTTCCTCTTCAGGATGCAGGTCATTCACAGGGCTTATTTGCACCTACCATCAGATACCATGAAGGAACCTTCTATGTCATCTGTACAAATGTTAGCCATGGTGGAAACTTTATCGTAACTGCAACCAATCCGGAGGGTCCCTGGTCAGAGCCTCATTATTTAGAGGGGGCAGATGGTATTGATCCTTCTTTATTCTTTGATACAGACGGAAAGTGCTATTATATCGGAACACATCCCAATCCGGATGGTGTAAAGTACAACGGAGACTGGTTCATCTACATCCAGGAAGTGGATATTGTAAACTGGAAGATGGTAGGCGAGCAGCACAATGTTTGGAATGGTGCCTTAAAGGGTGTTCACTGGCCGGAAGGTCCTCATCTTTACAAGTTTGGTGAGTACTACTACATTATGCATGCAGAAGGTGGTACCGGTCCTGAGCATGCAGTCAGTGTTGCAAGAAGTAAGGAAGTATTCGGACCTTATGAAAATAACTTCTGCAATCCTATTTTGACACATAGACATTTAGGACAGCAGTATCCTATTAAGTATGTAGGACATGCTGATTTAATCGAAACACCAAATGGTGAGTGGTATCTTACCATGCTTGCCGTTCGTCCTAAGGAATGCTTCACTACCATGGGTAGAGAAACCTTCCTTGCCAAGGTTACCTGGGAAAATGACTGGCCTGTAGTAAATCCCGGTGTTGGTATCTTAACAGAAACAGTAGATGTAGATCTTCCTGAGTGGATTCCGGAGAACGATCCTACCTCTTATACATCAAGAACCAATCACAAGACCTGTGTTCCCGGCTCAAGCAGAGAATACAAATTTGCAGAAATGAAGGAGCTTGGCGATGAATTCATGACACTTCGTGCTCCTCTTGGCGACAGAATGCAGCTTACAGACAAGGGACTTGAGCTTTGCTTTGGCCAGGATACATTAACAAGCCAGGGTGTTCCTTCCTTTGTATGTATCAGACAGCAGCATCATAAGTTTACAGTAACAGCAACTGTAAAGACGGAGGGAATTGAAGGAAATGGAGTTGCAGGTCTTGTATTATTACAGAATAACCTTTATCATTTAAAGGTAGAAGTAAATGGTAAGGAAGCAAGCTTCATTCTCTGTGAAAACGGAGAGGATAAGGAACTTTGCAAGAAGAGCATTGAAGGAGACGAGGTAACACTTGGACTTTCTATCGAGGATTTATGCGCAAAGGGCTTTATAGAAGATGCAAAGGGCAAGCAGGAATTCTGCCAGGCAGCAGATGTTCGTAACCTTTCTACAGAGGTTGCAGGCGGCTTCGTTGGATGTACCGCAGGTGTTTATGCAGTAGGAAGTCAGGGAAAGGCATGCTTTACAAAGCTTTCATACCAGGCATAATTTTTGAAGGGGAGTAAGGCTATGCAAAAGCAAAGAGAAGTTTATTGGCATTTGCCCGGTTTTTGCTATTTTAGAGTCATTAACCAGTTGTTTATTAATTTAATGAAGGATTATCCCGATAAATTCTATGATGGTTATAAGATAGGTTCCGTGTATGGATCCTTTCCCGGGGCTATCTGGAATGGTGGAAGAACCGTTTTCGGTGTGACCAGCAAGTCGGATATAAAGAGTATTATAGACAGCTATAACAGCAAGGGAGTTCCGGTTCGTTTTACCTGGACCAACTCCCTTCTGGAGGAAAAACATGTATATGATACCTACTGTAATTTGATTATGGAGCAGGCTAACAACGGCCTAAATCAGGTATTGGTAAACAGAGAGCCACTTGAGAATTATATCAGGGAGAACTATCCTGATTTCAAGAGGATTTCCTCTACTACAAAGCGTATTGTAGATGTGGAAGGCTTGAAAAAGGAGCTTTTGAAGGATTATTTTCTGGTCGTTCTTGATTATGATATGAATCATAACGAAGAGGTATTAAAGGATATTGAACCCTATGCAGACAGAGTGGAGATTCTTGTAAATGAGATCTGTTTCCCGGGTTGTCCCAAAAGAACGGAGCATTACCTGACAGAGTCAAGATTACAGCTGGAGTACGAATACAAGGAGAGCTTTCCCTGTCCTAACAAGACCAAGCAGAGAAGCTTTGCAGAGTGTAAGGACAGACCGGCCTTTATCTCAAGAGAAGAGATTAACAGCTATATTGACCGGGGCTTTGTAAACTTTAAAATCGTTGGAAGAGGAATGCCGATAGATTTTGTGGTTGATTCCTATATGTATTATCTGGTAAAGGAAGAGGCCCAGGATTTTATTAAAGAAAAGGTTGATTTCCTTGTAAATCAGCTGAAAAATGCACAAAGAAGACCATCACCCAGACAATAATCTGGGTGATTTTTTCTTTTTGTTTTCTATTAAGTTTTGACGTCTAGATACCGATAAACATTGTGTAAGAAACAAAAATGTGGGATTTCTTATGAATAAAGAATGTAAGAAAAGGCATGGGAAGGAGGAGAAAACATGAGAATAGAGGCATATAACCAGATTCAGCAGATGTACAAGGTTAACAAGGTAAACAAGCCCCAGGCTAGTGCCAAGGCAGCCATGACAGACCGTGTACAGATTAGTAGCTTCGGAAAGGATATTCAGACTGCAAAGGCAGCGCTTGCAAGCACTCCTGATATCAGAGAGGAAATGACAGCACCTGTAAAGGCACAGCTTCAGGCCGGTACTTATGAAGTTAGTAATGAAAGCTTTGCAGAAAAGTTAATGCAGAAATATGCAGAAATGAGGTAATCTAAGTGGCAAGCCTAATGGAGAATATGATTGTGGTATTGCAGGAAGAAAGCAAGGAATACGATGCATTACTTCAGCTTTCCTTGAAGAAAACCCCGGTAATCGTAGCAGGAGATTTGGAGAATCTTCAGAAGATTACAGATGAGGAGCAGGAGGTTGTTGGAAGAATCAATCGACTGGAAAAGAAGCGCAACGAAGTAACTGCCGATATCGCAAATGTGATTAATAAAGATGTAAATACTTTAAAACTCAGAGATTTGTTACCTATGCTTGAGAAAAGACCTGCGGAACATGAACAGCTCCAGAGTGCCATTGATAGATTACAGGATGTTGTAGGTCGTATGAAAACAGTGAATGAGCAGAACAGAGACCTGATTCAGCATTCACTTGAAATGGTTGAGTTTGATATGAACCTGTTACAGTCTATGAAAACAGCACCCCAGACTGCAAATTACAACAAGGGTGCATACAGCATGGGAAGTCAGATTGGAAACAATATGCATGGCTTTGATGCAAAGCAGTAGATTTAAGAAAAAAGCGTACAGGATGTAACGCAGAAAGGAAGGCAGAGAGTTATGCCATTGATGAGCGGTATCTATGTGGGAACCTCAGGATTGCAGGCGAATCAGAATGCACTCAATACCACAGCCCATAACTTATCCAATATGGATACTGTCGGATATACCAGACAGCAGGCCGAGATGTCAAACAGAATATATACTCCGCTTTCCAAGAACATTGTATCCGTATCTAACATGGAGTATGGTATGGGTACACAATATGCGGATGCCAAACAGGTACGTGATTACTTTTTGGACCTCACATATCGTAAGGAAAACGGTAGATGCAATTTCTACAATGTTTTAAGAGAAACCTACGGTGAGGTGGAAAGCCTTTTGGGAGAATTGGACGGAGAGGCTTTCGAAAAGACAACGGATGATTTGTGGACAGCAATTCAGGAGCTTTCCAAGGATCCTTCCAACTCAGTAACACAAGGATTGTTTGTGCAGAGGGCAGAGGAGTTCGTGGAAAGAGCTGTAAATATCTATGATAATATTAATTTTTATCAGGATAATTTAAATACACAGATCGCACAAAAGGTAAAACAGATAAATGACTATGGAAAACAACTGCTGAACATAAACGACCAGATTAGAAAGGTCGAGGCAGATGGAATAGAACACGCAAATGATCTTAGAGATGTTCGAAACAATATTTTGGATAGCTTGTCAGAACTTGCTGAGATTGAGTACAAGGATGATATCTATGGAAATATCACAGTAAAGATTGAGGGTGTTGATTTTGTAAAGGGTTCTACCTGCTACGAAATCATGCTTCAGACAGACGAAACAACCGGTTTCTATACACCCTTCTGGCCACAGGATGCAGAATATATTGTTTTGGAGAACGGAACCAAGAAATATGATATTGAGGGAGCAGATGTATTTGATCTCTACAGCAGAGAGATTTCATCTGATATGAACAATGATATTGGTGCTCTGAAGGCGATGCTTCTTGCAAGAGGTGATAAGAGAGCAACCTATCAGGATGTTATAAGCAATTATGACCATATAGCTCCTTCGGCGATTATGAATATTCAGGGTGAATTTGACCAGATGATTCACAATGTCGTCACTGCAGTAAATGATATCTTTGCCCAGGCAGCAGGATGTCAGGTGGATGACAATGGCGAATTTATCAAGGGTGATTTAACTCTTTCAGATGGCACAGTTCTTACCAATGTAAGATATGTGGAGCAGGAAATCGGCGGATATATGAGAAAGGAAGATGGAAGTCCTATCCAGATATTCGATAAGATTACCACCAATGCTTATGAAAAGGTGACCGGTGCAGACGGAAAAACCTACTTTGTTTATAATGAAGAGAATCCGGCAGCAACCGATAGCCTTTATACATTAAGAAATATCAGAATTGATCAGGAATTAAAACAGATGCCTTCTATTATGGGATTTATCTTAAAGGATGGCTCCATTGATCAGAAGACAGCGGAAGGCTTAAAGGGTGCTTTCACCGCAGAAAAATATCTGTTGAATCCTGAAATCAAAAAGAAAAGTAACTTCGTAACATACTATACAGATATGGTTTCGCAGCTTGCGAACAAAGGCTATGTAAACAAGAGTATTTATGAAAACCAGCTCAACACCGTGGAGTCCACAAGAAACTCCAGAGAGCAGGTACTTGGAGTATCCTCTGATGAGGAGCTTTCCAATATGATCAAGTTCCAAAATGCGTACAATGCTTCCAGCCGATATATTAACACTGTAAGTCAAATGCTGGAGCATCTTATTACGGCACTTGCCAATTAATTAAGAAGCTTAAGGATACGCTAGGTGGAGTAAATGGGAAAAGGAGAAATGGTATGGCATCACAGTTTTTTGGATTGAATATTGCATATACAGGACTGTTATCCAGCAACGCTGCGTTAAATACCACTGCTAATAACATTTCCAATGTACAAACGGAAGGATACAGCAGACAGCAGGTGGTTCAGCAGGCAGGTAAGGCCATTACTATCCATGATCGTTACGGTAGTGCAGGTTCCGGTGTAGAAACCGTTACTGTAAAGCGTGTCAGAGATGAATTTTATGATACTAAGTTTTGGAATAATAATTCCGTTTACGGAGAATATGATATTAAGCAGTATTATATGCAGCAGGTTGAAACTTATTTTAGCGACGACGGTGTAGCCAGTGGTTTCAAGACGATCTATGATAAGATGATGGTTAATTCCCTGCAGGAACTTATGAAGAATCCGGATAACATGTCTGCCAAGGCGCAGTTTGTCGGTTCTTCGCAAGGATTAGCAGAGTATTTTAACAATCTTTCAGGTAATCTTCAGGTATTACAGAAGGATTTGAATCAGGAAATCAAACTGAAGGTTGATGAAATTAATTCTCTTGCCGGAGAAATTGCTACCTTAAATAAACAGATTAACGTAGTGGAGCTTTCCGGTGTTAATGTTAACGCAAATGAACTTCGAGACAGAAGAAGCTTACTTATTGATCAGCTTTCCAAGATTGTAGATGTACAGGTAGTGGAAAACCCCATTATCGATACAAACTATCCTGACCGTGAAACCGGCGCAACCAGATGTATTGTTCGTATTGCAGGTGGTCAGATTCTTGTAGATGCCAATGAATTCAACGGACTTGAGTGCCGAGGAAGAGAAGATTACGAAAAGGTAAACCAGACCGATATTGATGGTTTATACGATATTTACTGGTCCGATAGTGGTGAGAAGTTTAACATGTATAACGATATCATGGGAGGCGGATTAACGGGCCTTCTTCAGATGAGAGATGGTAGCAACGGTGAAAATTTCCATGGTACAATCCTTGAGACAGGTACCACACAGGACGGAAAACAGGATACAGTTACCATTCAGGTTTCCAATGGGTATCTGATGGATTTGAACAGATCCAATCTTTCAGATCAGGGCGGTATTATCAATCTTGGTAATCAGGATTTCTATTATGATTCCTGGGAATACAAGGAAACCTATGATGAAAACGGAAATAAGGTTGCAACCTATACCTTTACCTTATCTCAGTCAGGTGAGGGAGAGAAAAACCTGGATCGACTGACCAACAGCTGTATCGGCAAAGATGGTTATATCGGACCCGGTCTTGAGTATCAGGGAATTCCTTATTATATGATGCAGATGAATATCTGGGTAAGAACCTTTTCACAGCATGTAAATGATATTCTTGCCAGCGGCGTGGACAGCTACGGAGATGCCGGCAATCCATTATTTACCGGAGATGAAAAGGCTGACCATAAGCAGATTAATTTTGATGCTTCCACCAGATATGACTTAAATACCTATGAAGCATTTATGGAAAGAGTACAAAAGAACATAGATGAGGGCATGTCAGAAGAAGAAGCAAGGGAAGCTGCTGCGCTGAAGGTTACCAATACAGATAACAGCTACTACAGATTAACAGCCGTTAATTTCAATGTTTTGGATGCTATGGATAGTGATGCAGGACTTCTTGCTACCAGATATAAAGCAAGTGATGGTGTGGAAAAGAAGGATCTCCTGGAAGATATTCGAAGCATGGCAACCGATGCCAAGAAGATGAACTTCAGAAGCTGCAGTGCTTCAGAGTTTTTGCAGTGTGTACTTGGTGATGTGGCATTAAATGCTAATCGTGCCAATACCTTCAAACAAAATTACGAGAACATTTCAAAGTCTATTGATACACAGAGATTATCCATTTCCGGTGTAGATGAAGATGAAGAAGCAATTAACCTTGTAAAGTTCCAGAATGGTTATAATCTGGCATCTAAGATGATTCAGACCTTTACTGAGATTTACGACAGACTCATATTGGAGACCGGAGTATAGGAGGTTTTTTATGAGAATTACAAATAAAATCATGCAAAACAATAATCTGTCCAACATCAATACTAACAAGATTATGCAGGATCAGCTTAGTACACAGATGTCTACACAGAAAAAAGTAAGCAAACCTTCCGATGACCCTGTAGTTGCAATCAGAGCCTTGAGACTTAGAAGCAATGTAACGGAGGTGTCTCAGTATTACAGCAAAAATATTCCGGATGCTGAGAGCTGGCTTGAGGTAACAGAGGATGCACTGAAAAATCTTTCTTCTGTATTAACAGATGTGATTAAGCAGTGTACCAAGGGTGCCAACGGAGATTTAACCTCTGAGGATAGACAGATTATCCTGGAGCAGTTAAAGGCTCTGGGAGAGGAAGTATATAGTACCGGTGATGCTGATTATGCAGGAAGATATGTTTTTACAGGATATCGTACTGATACATCGTTAAAGTTTGATGGTACGGATTTGGTAGATGGCAAGATAGAGCTTCCTTATACTATTACACAGCAGATTGATAATACTGCAATCAGCAAGGTAACACATGTTAATACCATGGCAGGTGACGACAATGTTCTTGATATGAACAGCCAGAACTATGCGGGTAAAAATATTGCAGAAATTGATGTTACAAGTAAAGACTACTATCGTATCCGTTTGGCATATAAGGAATGTGCAGATACAGTTCCTTCCTTACAATATGCGGTAAAAAATGCGGATGGAGATATTGAATTTGAGGATATCAATGTACAGGTGGTTCATAATACAGCCAATCCTGATGCATATAAGCAGTTAGATCAGATGACCGGAGAGGGCGCAATCTTCATTCCGGAAACAGGAGAGCTTTTATTAAGTGCGGATGCATATGACAAGTTAATGAATGTTAACGATGATGCAATCACCTCTGAAAAAAATGAGGGAGAAATTCGTATAACTTATGATAAAAAGGAGTGGGCAAAGGGAGATTTAAGACCGGAGCATTACTTTGCATGTACTGCAGAAAAGGATGGAGAACTCATTGACTACAACATGAAGCTTTTGGAGGGTGAGAAGGACATCCAGAGCATCGAATATGATGTAGGATTTAATCAGACCATTCGTGTAAATTCTGTTGCCGACGAGTGTTTCTCACATGACATCGGACGAGAAATCGATGATCTGGTGGAAGCAATGCAGGGGGTAGTGGAAGCCGAGAAGGTTGTAAAGGACTTAGAAGGTGCCTACAAATCAGCAACCGAGGACGAAAAGAAAATCATGAGTCCCAAGCTTGATGCAGCCAAGAAGGCATTAAGTCTTTTGAAAGAAAAGAGCCAGAGAATGTTCGAAAAGGGTATCACTTCTGCGCAGGGCTTTTTGGATGAAACAAACCTGAGTATCACCAATTGCGGTACCAGAAGCAGTAAGCTTGATCTTGTGAAGAACAGAATGCAGACACAAAAGACCACCTTCGAAACCATTAAGAGTGAGAATGAGGACATTGATATTACAGAAGTGGCAATTCAGCTGAGCAGTGCACAGTTAACCTACGAGGCGGCATTGATGGCAACAGGTAAGGTAGCACAGACCAGCTTATTAAATTACATTTAGTGGAGGTAGAGTATGATAGTAAAAACAAAGGTATTTGGGGAAATTGAAATCACAGATGATAAAATTATTACTTTTCCCGGAGGAATCATTGGATTCCCCGACATGAAGAAATTCACACTTCTTCATGATGAGGAAAGAGGAACCAAGGCAGGTATCAGATGGTTACAGTCATTAGACGAGCCTAATTTTGCAATGCCTGTTATGGATCCCCTTGTAGTCAAGGAAGATTACGATCCTGTTGTAGAGGATGAGCTTTTGAAGGAAATCGGCGAAATTAGTGAGGAGAATCTTTTGGTATTGGTTACCGTTAGAGTTCCTTCTGATTTGACACAGATGACCGTAAACCTTCAGGGACCTATCCTTATTAATGTAGATGAGAAGAAGGGCTGTCAGGTGATTGTTGATACTGAGAAGTTCCCTGTTAAGTTCCCTATCTACGATATTCTGAAAGCAAGAAAGGACGGTGAATAAAATGTTAGCGTTAACCAGAAAGAAAAACGAAGCAATTATTATTAACAACAACATTGAGATCACCATTTTGGAGGTAAAGGGAGATCAGGTGAAGATTGGTCTTTCAGCTCCTAAGGATGTGCCTATTTATCGTAAAGAGGTATATGTACAGATTCAGGAATCCAACAAGGAAGCATCTAATATTGAAGGCATGGATGCTTTAATGAATCTTTTCTAATTGCGGGTTAAATTCAATAATATAAACATTTTATAAAGAAAATGGAAAGGTATTGTCAAGACTTTGCGCATACTGTATATTGTAAGTGTGTGAGTGTTTGGTGCATGTTACAACGGCTTGTATATATGATTACTCTAGGAGGATAGAAACGTGACCAAGGCTGAGGTTTTGAAGAAAGAGATTTTAAAACAATATCGTAGTGTTAGACAGTTCGCAATGGAACTGGATATTCCATACAGTACACTGGTAACCGCATTGGATCGTGGAATTGAGGGTATGGCTTACGGAACTGTGATTCGTATGTGTGACAAGCTTAGTTTAAATCCCGTAGACTTTACAGTCTTAGAAAAAGATGTTTCATTGGATGCTAGGCTATTGGAAAGCAGGGTAATGCAGTACTACCTGAAGCTGAACCAGATTGGAAGAGATCGTACTCTGGAATATATGGACGATTTATCCCAGATTGACAAGTACAAACAAAAAAAGAAATTATAATAAAAACCACTGCCCAGTCGGCAGTGGTTTTTCTGTATCCTAAGCCCCGGCATGTGCCCTTTGGCCCCCCGGCCTCCCATATTCCTGTTTTGCAGACCGTTATTTCACGTCGGTACTTCAAAGATAAGAGGGCATTAAAGCCGTCCCCACAAACATATTTTTTTGACACGCTCCCGCTCTGCATTTTCCGTAGCGGATACTAACAAAAAGCACGTTAGAAGCAATTCCATAAATGGATTGCATCTAACGTGCTTTTTGAAGTACCGACGGAAAATAACGGTCTAAAAAATATGTTTGTGGGGGCGGCTTATGCCCTCTTATCTTTGTTAGTATCCGCTACGTGAAATGCAGAACGAAAGTGTGTCTGCAAAACAGGAATATGGGAGGCCGGGGGGCCAAAGGGCACATGCCAGGGCTAGCAGTAGCTGTTAAACATCATGCCGCTGTAGGCACTGGTAATATAAGGGCTTGCGTAGTTGGGACCGGCAGGGTTTTTATAGGCCACTACCTTTTTGTCCACGTAGGTCATAGGGTCAATGGAAATCTGGTTGGACTTCTGTAACAGACGACTGGAGAAATCCTGCAGTGGACGGAAGGTTTCGTTTAAGTCGTTGCTGCTTAGGATGGTGTCTTTTAGCTTTTCAGCGTCGAGACTTAAGGAACCGTCAGCGTTGGAACTTAAGCCCATGTCCTTAAAGGCTTGCGAGTAGCGGCTTTGAATACTGTTAACCTCTCTAAAGAAAGCCTTGCTCTTGGGCTGATCGTTAAAGTGCGACATGGTCTGCCTTAGGAAACGATTGTAGCCTTCGGTAAGACCGGTAATGTTGTCGGTTAAGGACTCAACGTCAGTTTTTAGAGAGATGGTAACCGGATGACCCTCCGGCGTGGTACTCTTTAGAGAAACATCAAACATCTTTTCCAAGGTAAAGTCATTGGAAGGAGTACTGTAGGGTTCTCCGTTAACGGTCAGAACTGAGTTGCTGGCCTGCTTATCTACATAATTTAATCCCAAATATTCTACGGCACCGCGGGACTTACTGGTATGATCGTCGGTGATGGAGAAGATATGATCTTTTCCTTGAGTAAGACCGGTAGCATCCGAGGTGATGACCAAGGAAGAACCATTCTCTGTCTCATCCACATGAGCACTAAGACCAATGTTGGAGTTGTTAATCAGTCTGGAAAGACGATTCTGAACATCCTTGTTGGTTTCGCTGTCATTTATGGAGAACTGGAATTCATAGTTCATATCATTAATCTGCACATCGAAGGAATAAGTATCGGAAGGTAAAGTTATGGGTTCATCCTCTAAATATTTACCACGATTTTCCTGGGGCTGTGCCAGAGCTTGAATCTCTAATGTAAAGGAAGGAGATTCCGAGGAATTGGAATTACTTCCTATATAAGATGCAGTAGCAATATCACTGTTGGTAGAAGAGGCAGCCTTTTTGCTTAAGAGACTTTCTTCAGAATCCTGCATACCGCTAAGAGAAGCAATGGTATTGTGCAGCTCTCTGGCATCCTCTTTTAATCCGATCGCGAAGCTTTGAACGTCAGAACTCTTCAGAGGAAGGTACCATGGAGACTCTTTATTAATTTTGACAATGGAATTGTAAATGCCACGCAGTTCGCTCTTCTTGTGTGTGTCATATTTGGTCACACTGGTTGGAGCATACGCCGCCAGATAATGATTATAAACGGAATTTAAAGCATTGCTCATTGTCCTGCCTCCTTTCTTCCTTGAAATCTGACTGACAAAGTGATATAAAGATAGTGGACTCAATCAAAAAATCCTTTTTCTGATGCTAGAACCCCACCTTTGTAATTAAACAGTAGCATATAAATATAGGAAAATCAAGGGGTTCACGGCAAGAAAAGCAGATGGAAAGCGTTTTTGTTTCAGAAAAAAACGTTGACGAAAGCATTTCTCTGTGATATAGTAGTCAAGCGAGATGGATTTTAGGTCTTTTTTTTATGCTTAAAAATAAAGAATCGACTTGGAAAAATCAGTGAAATATTGAACTTTTTGCTCGGAATGGAGCAATGGAATGGAGGAAAACTATGCGTACAAAGATCACATTAGCTTGTACCGAATGCAAGCAGCGTAATTACAATACTACTAAGGATAAGAAGACTCATCCTGATAGAATGGAAACCAAGAAGTATTGTAGATTCTGTAAGACTCATACAATGCATAAGGAAACCAAATAATACTGCTTTAAGGTAGTCGTAAACGCCATTGTATGGCAGATTGGAGAGAATAATGGCAGATTTGGAAAACAAGGATTCGAAGCCTGGTTTCTTTGCGGGTTTAAAGGCAGAATTCAAGAAGGTTTCTTGGCCTGACAGAAAATCTACATTTAAACAATCCGTAGCAGTTGTGGCGATATCTGTAGTTGTGGGAATTATCATTGCTTTAATTGACTTGGTAGTTAAGTATGGTGTTGATTTCCTCACATCAATTTCTTAAAGCGAGGGTGACTGTATGGCAGAGGCAAAATGGTATGTAGTTCATACTTATTCCGGATATGAGAACAAGGTCAAAGCCAATATTGAGAAGACCATCGAGAATAATCCACAGTTGGCTGAGCAGATTCAAGAGGTAAGAGTACCTTTGGAAGATGTAGTGGAAGTAAAGAATGGTACCAAAAAGACAGTGCAACGTAAGATGTTCCCAGGATATGTTCTTCTTAATATGGATATGAATGATGACACATGGTATGTTGTTCGTAATACAAGAGGAGTAACCGGATTTGTTGGACCGGGAAGTGAACCGGTTCCACTTACTGATGATGAGATGAAGTCCTTAGGAATTAAGACTGATAACATTTCAGTTGATTTCGTTGAAGGTGACAGCATTTCTGTAGTTGCAGGTGTTTGGAAAGATACCGTCGGTGTTGTACAGAAGATGGATTACAATAAGCAGACTGCAACAATCAATGTCGAATTGTTCGGCAGAGAGACCCCTGTAGAATTAAGCTTCTCAGAGGTTAAAAAGTTAAGCTAATTTAATTAGTATATTTTCATTTCAAAAGAGATGATGATATAAATGGGACTGGTCCCAAAGTGGGAGTGGGGAAATAGTTCCCTGCGCCGAATTACCACATTATAGGAGGTGCCACAATGGCAAAAAAAGTAGAAGGATACATTAAGTTACAGATTCCTGCCGGAAAGGCTACACCGGCTCCACCAGTTGGTCCTGCACTTGGACAGCATGGTGTTAACATCGTTGAATTCACAAAGCAGTTCAACGCAAGAACAGCAGATAAGGGTGACGTTATCATCCCTGTTGTTATCACAGTATATGCAGATAGAAGCTTTAGTTTCATTACAAAGACTCCTCCTGCAGCAGTACTTTTAAAGAAAGCTTGTAACCTCAAGACTGCATCAGCAGTTCCTAACAAGACCAAGGTTGCTACCATCTCCAAGGCAAAGGTTCGCGAAATCGCTGAACTTAAGATGCCTGATCTTAATGCTGCAAGCATCGAAGCTGCTATGAGCATGATCGCTGGTACAGCAAGAAGTATGGGTATTGTTGTAGAAGATTAATTCACTGTAAATTTATTGGGAGACAATCGAGGATTGTCGCTAGAACCTAGGAGGTAAGATTAATGAAACATGGTAAGAAATATACAGAGACCGCAAAGTTAGTTGATAAGGCTACTCTTTACGAATCTGCAGACGCTATTGCACTTGCTAAGAAGACAGCAACTGCTAAATTTGATGAGACTATCGAAGTACACATTAGAACCGGTTGTGACGGACGTCATGCTGAACAGCAGATCCGTGGCGCTGTAGTTCTTCCTAACGGAACAGGTAAGACTGTAAGAGTTTTAGTTTTCGCTAAGGGTGATAAGGTAAACGAAGCAGAGGCAGCTGGTGCTGATTTCGTAGGTGGCGAAGAATTAATTCCTAAGATCCAGAATGATGGATGGTTGGATTTCGACGTAGTTGTAGCTACACCTGATATGATGGGTGTTGTTGGACGTCTTGGTAAGGTTTTAGGACCTAAGGGCTTAATGCCTAACCCTAAGGCTGGTACAGTAACCATGGATGTTACCAAAGCTATCAACGATATCAAGGCTGGTAAGATTGAGTACAGACTTGACAAGAACAACATCGTGCATGTTCCTGTAGGTAAGGCTTCTTTCACTGAGGAAGCTCTTGTAGAGAACTTCAATGCATTGATGGACGCTATTGTAAAGGCTAAGCCAAGCGCATTAAAGGGACAGTATTTAAGAAGCATCACTGTTGCTTCTACAATGGGACCTGGTGTAAAGGTTAGCGTTGCAAAGTATTAATTTTTTGTATGCATAGTAAGAGGCGAGTTGTCAGTAGGCAGCTCGCTTTTTTGTTATAAAACAAAGAATAGAAAGTAAGGTATCGCATTTTATGGTGGTGTGGTATACTGTATTCGTCTGTTAATAATCAGAACGAGAGAGGGTTGTAAGTTGAAGGAGAGAAATATCAAGAAAACAGAAGGCGTATTTTTGGTTGCCGGGCTTTTGATGGCCGGTTTTCTTGTGCTACCGTATTTTCTTCTTGGTCAGGGCAGCTTTGTAGAGGTGCATGATCAGTTGGATGGGGAAGTGGTTAATTATATGTACCAAGCTAAATACTTCCTGAAACCGGGACCTATACATGAGTTTATGAATGGGATGGGCAAGGCAGCTATGCTTCCACCGGCACCCTTGGGTGTACTCTTTTACAAGGTGTTTTCACCCTTTATTGCCTTTGCACTTATGCATGTCGTTGAGGTTTTTGTGGCCTTTCTTTCAATGTTCTTCTTGTGCAGAAGGATGGAATTGTCACCTATGGTTAGTACCATTACGGGGGTATTGTTTTCTTATATGCCTTTTTATCCGGTGTATGGATTGTCTGCCTATGGACAGCCTCTTTTGGTGCTGTGCTTTTGGAGATTGATGCAAAATAAAAAAGATTGGAAGGCCATGCTGGGGATAAGCTTTGTGGCGGTTTTTTCTTCGTTTTCGTTGGTGGGTTATGCATTTGTTGCACTGGGAACTTTGCTTACCTTGACAATGTTTGTGGCAAGAAAGAAGGAGAATGGCTTTGGGAGCCTGATTGCTACAGGAGTATTGCTAGTAAGCTATATCATAACAAATGGTGAACTGCTCCAAACTGTTACAGGTGGTGGTTACACCACACATAGAACTGAAATGGTATTAAAGGCGAATGAAAACCTGGCTTTGCAGTTTAAGGAGCTTTTCTTAAAGGGAGGCGCATATTCCAAGGTGTATGCTCCTTTGGTACTTTTGCTTACGGCACTGTTAATCATTTCCTTCTTATATAAGAAAAAGATAGCAAAGGAAAGTGACCTAAAAGACACCAACCATCCAATCTTGAAGCATATAAGAACCTTGAAGGTTTTGTACCTGCTTGTAATTATATTTACTGTACTTGCAGTTCTTTGGAACAGTGATTTAATCGTAAAACTTCGAATTGGAATCGGAGGGCCCCTTCCTTATTTCCAGGCAGACAGAATCTACTGGTGCTTCCCTTTTATATGGATGCTTATATTGGGAAATGGTCTGGAAGCTTTGAAGCCTGATATGAAAATCAGGAAGATTACAGCTAGAAAGGTTTTCGGAATGCTGGCAATGCTTGTTTGCACCACCGAGTTTCTTCTTATATTAAGAGACAGCTCTTTGAACAAGAACTTACGTCTTTTATTTTTGAAGAATTACAGGCAGACGACCTGGGAAAGCATCTATATGGATGATGTGTTTTCTGAAATGGAGCAGCAGCTATCAAAGGATAAGGACAGCTATAGTGTGGTGAGCCTTGGCATTCATCCGTCAGTTGCGTTGTATCACGGATTTACCTGCGCAGATGGTTACTCTAACAACTATGACGTGGAATATAAGCATAAGTTCAGAAATATTATTGCTGAGGAACTGGAAGAGGCGGAAAGCTTTAGAAGCTACTATGATGACTGGGGAAACAGAGTTTATCTGTGCGCCGCACCCTTTGGATTTAACGGCGTTGTAGGAAAAGAGCAGGGCGGAGTCTATGAGAGCCCCAAGCTTAATCTTCAGGCTATGAAGGATATGAATATACGGTACATCTTCTCGGCAGCTCCTATTGTATGGGAGGAAGGAGAAAATGCTCCTGTTCTTTTGAGAGAAGAGCCTTTTACATCCGAGACGGCATACTATGCGATCTGGGTATACGAGATAAAATAGGATTCATAAATAAAAAGATGAAAAAGTTGTTGACACACACGGATAAGTGTGATAGTTTAATTAAGGTTCTATGAACCATGCCGAAGACAGTAGGTGTCCGAAGGGACATAAGCATTAGCGCCTACCGAGGAGAGTAAGTTTTATTTGATAAACGATGCCTCCCGATTCGGGAGGCTTTTTGATTATAAACCTTCTTTCGGCAACAAAATCTATAAGGAGGTAGAAAAAATGGCAAAGATCGAATTGAAGCAGCCCGTAGTTGCAGAGATTTCAGAAGTGATCAAGGAAGCTCAGTCAGTAGTTCTTGTTGATTACAGAGGACTTACAGTAGAGCAGGATACTGAATTACGTAAGAAATTACGTGAGGCAGGTGTTACCTACAAGGTATACAAGAACACCATGATGAACTTTGCATTCAAAGGAACCGATTTCGAAGGACTTGCTCCTTACTTAAACGGACCTAGCGCTATGGCAGTATCTACAACAGATGCTACTGCACCTGCAAGAGTACTTGCTGAGTTCGCAAAGAATGCACCTAAGCTTGAGATCAAAGCTGGTGTTGTTGAGTCAACAGTATACGATGCAGCTGGTATGAAGGTTATCGCTGATATCCCTTCAAGAGAAGTTCTTATTTCCAGATTACTTGGAAGTATGCAGTCTCCTATTACCAACTTCGCTCGCGTCATGAATCAGTTAGCAGAAAAAGGTGGCGCTGCCGCTTGTGCTGAATAATTGATCAGACGAGTAACAAAAAACTATTAAAAACAAAAAAACAATTATTAAATGGAGGAAATTAAAATGGCTAAGTTAACAGCTCAGGAATTAATCGACGCTATCAAAGAGTTAAGCGTACTTGAATTAAATGATTTAGTAAAAGCTTGTGAAGAGGAGTTTGGTGTATCTGCAGCAGCAGGTGTTGTTGTAGCAGCAGCAGGTCCTGCAGCAGCAGCTGAAGAGAAGACAGAGTTCGACGTAGAACTTACAGAAGCAGGTGCTGAAAAGGTTAAGGTTATCAAGGTTGTTCGTGAAGTAACCGGTTTAGGCTTAAAGGAAGCTAAGGATCTTGTTGATGGAGCTCCTAAGGTTCTTAAGGAAGCTGCAGCTAAGGAAGAAGCTGAAGAAATCAAGAAGAAACTTGAAGAAGTTGGTGCTAAGGTTACTCTTAAGTAATTTTACCGAAATCTTTAGCCCGGTTCGAAACATCGAGCCGGGCTTTTTTTATCTAATATAAAATCTTTTCTAAATTCTAAAAACTTCTAAGGAAAAACAATCAAAAAAGTTCTAAAATCTTATTGACTCCCCAAAATGTTTGTGGTATTATGTATGGTGCTTTATTGTGGTATTGTGTCCTTATTTTAAGCAAATATCCACTTTTTATAC
This sequence comes from Acetatifactor sp., assembly GCA_045616525.1. GTDB lineage: Bacteria > Bacillota > Clostridia > Lachnospirales > Lachnospiraceae > Acetatifactor. The sequence goes on from JAZLGY010000046.1 coordinate 35,513, forward strand.
GACATATAAGCAAATAGAAAGAACGGGGTGAAGTGTCAATGGAAAAAAACAGAATACGTCCCACTGCGAGTAGCAAGAACATGCGTATGAGTTATGCAAGACAGAACGAAGTGCTGGAGATGCCTAACCTGATTGAAGTCCAGAAGGATTCATATCAGTGGTTTTTAAAGGAAGGTCTCAAAGAAGTATTTGAGGATATTTCTCCAATTGCTGACTACAGTGGCTCTTTAAGTCTTGAATTTGTAGATTTCGAGTTATGTGAAAAAGACGTGAAGTATTCTATCGAGGAGTGCAAGGAAAGAGATGCTACCTTCGCAGCTCCTTTAAAGGTGAAAGTGCGCCTTCATAATAAGGAAAAAGAAGAAATTTCAGAACACGAAATTTTTATGGGTGATTTACCTCTCATGACCGCTACAGGTACCTTTGTAATCAATGGTGCAGAGCGTGTTATTGTAAGCCAGTTGGTTCGTTCCCCCGGTATATATTATGGTATCGGACATGACAAGATCGGTAAAAGATTGTTCTCCAGTACCGTTATCCCCAATCGTGGTGCATGGTTAGAGTATGAAACAGACTCTAATGATGTTTTCTATGTGCGTGTTGATAGAACCAGAAAGGTTCCCGTAACTGTTCTTATTCGTGCCCTCGGTGTTGGCAGCAACGAAGAAATTAGAGAACTTTTTGGTGATGAACCTAAGCTTGAAGCCAGCTTCGCAAAGGATACTTCTACCAATTACGAGGAAGGCTTGAAGGAATTATACAAGAAGATTCGTCCCGGCGAGCCTCTTAGTGTAGAGAGTGCAGAGACCCTCATTAACATGATGTTCTTTGAGCCTCACAGATATGACCTTGCCAAGGTTGGTAGATACAAGTTCAACAAGAAGCTTGCTTTAAAGAACAGAATCAGAAACCAGATTCTTGGTGAAGACGTAATCAATCCTGCAACAGGTGAAGTAATCGCTACTGCAGGTACCAAGGTGACTGTTGAACTCGCTAATGAGATTCAGTATGCAGCTGTACCTTACGTTATGATTCAGACAGAGGAGAGAATGGTTAAGGTTCTTTCTAACATGATGGTAGACATCAACAGCTTCATCGATTGCGACAAGGCTGAACTTGGCGTAACAGAGGAGGTTTACTATCCTGTACTTGCTCAGATTATCGAAGAGTTCGGCGAGGATCCTGAGAAGCTTGCAGAAGCTATTAAGAGAAATATTCATGAACTTATTCCTAAACATATTACTAAGGAAGATATCTTTGCTTCTATTAACTATAATATGCATTTGGAATATGGTCTTGGAAATAAAGATGATATTGACCATTTGGGCAACAGACGTATTCGTGCGGTTGGTGAGTTATTACAGAACCAGTATAGAATCGGTCTTTCAAGAATGGAAAGAGTTGTTCGTGAGCGTATGACCACTCGTGATGCAGAGGAGATCTCTCCTCAGCAGCTTATTAACATTAAGCCTGTTACCGCAGCTGTAAAGGAATTCTTTGGTTCTTCACAGTTGTCACAGTTCATGGATCAGAACAACCCTCTTGGTGAACTTACTCATAAGAGACGTTTATCAGCACTTGGTCCCGGTGGTTTGTCAAGAGACCGTGCCGGATTCGAGGTTCGAGACGTACATTACTCACATTATGGAAGAATGTGTCCTATCGAGACTCCTGAAGGTCCTAACATCGGTTTGATTAACTCACTTGCAAGTTATGCTCGTATTAACGAGTATGGTTTTGTAGAGGCTCCTTATCGTAAGATTGATAAGACAGATGTTACAAATCCAAGGGTAACTGACGAAGTTATTTATATGACTGCAGATGAAGAAGATAACTATCATGTAGCACAGGCTAGTGAACAGCTTGATGAAGAAGGACATTTTGTTCGTACCTCAGTTTCCGGTCGTTACCGCGAAGAGACGCAGGAATATCCAAGAACAATGTTCGATTATATGGACGTATCTCCTCGTATGGTATTCTCAGTAGCTACAGCTCTCATTCCTTTCTTACAGAATGACGATGCTAACCGTGCGCTGATGGGTTCCAACATGCAGCGTCAGGCAGTTCCTCTTCTTATTACAGAAGCACCTGTCGTAGGAACAGGTATGGAAGTTAAGACAGCAGTTGACTCCGGAGTTTGTGTGGTTGCACCTAAGCCGGGAACAATTGACTATGTTTCTTCTAACTTAATTAAGATGACATATGATGACGGTGAAAAGGCAGAATTCCGTTTGACCAAGTTCTCCAGAAGTAACCAGTCTAACTGTTATAATCAGAAGCCTATCGTATTCAAGGGTGACCACGTTGCCAAGGGACAGGTTCTTGCAGATGGCCCTTCCACCAACGAAGGTGAACTTGCACTTGGTAAGAATCCATTGATCGGATTCATGACCTGGGAAGGTTACAACTACGAGGATGCGGTTCTTCTTAGTGAAAGACTTGTACAGGAAGATGTTTATACTTCTGTACATATCGAGGAATACGAAGCAGAAGCACGTGATACCAAGCTCGGACCTGAAGAGATTACTCGTGATGTTCCCGGTGTTGGCGACGATGCATTAAAGGATTTGGATGAGAGAGGTATCATCCGTATCGGTGCAGAGGTTCGTGCAGGCGATATTTTGGTTGGTAAGGTTACTCCTAAGGGAGAAACAGAGCTTACCGCTGAAGAAAGATTACTTCGTGCAATCTTTGGTGAAAAAGCAAGAGAAGTACGTGATACTTCATTAAAGGTACCTCACGGTGAGTATGGTATCGTTGTAGATGCTAAGGTATTTACAAGAGAGAACAGTGATGAACTTTCTCCTGGTGTAAACATGGCTGTTAGAATCTATATCGCACAGAAGAGAAAGATTTCTGTAGGTGATAAGATGGCTGGTCGTCACGGAAACAAGGGTGTCGTTTCCAGAGTTCTTCCTGTAGAAGATATGCCTTATCTTCCTAACGGACGTCCTTTGGATATCGTATTGAATCCTTTGGGTGTACCTTCCCGTATGAACATCGGACAGGTATTGGAGATTCATCTTTCTTTAGCAGCTAAGGCACTTGGCTTTAACGTTGCAACACCTGTATTTGATGGTGCAAACGAAAAAGATATCATGGATACCTTGGATCTTGCTAATGACTATGTAAACATGACATGGGAAGACTTCGAAGCTAAGTACAAAGAAGAACTTCTTCCTGATGTAATGAAATATTTGTATGAGAACAGAGACCATAGAGAGTTATGGAAGGGCGTTCCTATTTCTAGAGATGGTAAGGTAAGACTTAGAGACGGTAGAACAGGTGAGTATTTTGACAGCCCTGTAACCATCGGACACATGCATTACCTTAAGCTTCATCACTTGGTTGATGATAAGATCCATGCTCGTTCAACCGGACCGTACTCTTTAGTAACACAGCAGCCTTTAGGTGGTAAGGCACAGTTTGGTGGACAGCGTTTCGGAGAAATGGAAGTTTGGGCGCTGGAAGCTTACGGCGCATCTTATACCTTACAGGAAATCTTAACAGTGAAGTCCGATGATGTTGTTGGACGTGTTAAGACCTACGAAGCAATTATTAAGGGCGACAACATTCCTGAGCCTAGCATCCCTGAATCATTCAAGGTTCTCTTGAAAGAATTACAGGCATTAGGATTGGATGTAAGAGTTCTGCGTGAGGATCATACAGAAGTTGAAATTATGGAAACCATTGATTACGGCGATACAGATTACCGTTATGAAATGGGAGATGACAGAAAGTACAATGACTACAACAGTGAATCACTTGGTGAGAGCGGCTTCCAGACACAGGAATTCGACAATGCAAGTGGAGAGCTTGTTGCTGTTGAGGAAGAGGAAAGTGTTGAAGACTTCGAAGATGATTTCCTTGAAGCAGATGAGTCAGATGAATTCTAAGTAAACTATGAATAGTGGAAGGGAGTGCCAATAATGTCAGAAACAAATAATGAAACATATCAGCCAATGACATTTGACGCCATTAAAATTGGTTTAGCATCACCGGAAAAAATCCGTGAGTGGTCTCATGGCGAGGTTTTAAAGCCCGAGACCATCAACTATAGAACATTAAAGCCTGAACGTGAAGGTTTGTTCTGTGAGAAGATTTTCGGACCTAGCAAGGACTGGGAGTGTCACTGTGGTAAATATAAGAAGATTAGATATAAGGGTGTAGTTTGTGATAAGTGTGGCGTTGAAGTTACAAAAGCAAGCGTTCGTAGAGAGCGTATGGGTCACATTGAATTAGCAGCACCTGTATCCCATATCTGGTATTTCAAGGGAATCCCTAGCCGTATGGGTCTTGTTCTTGATTTATCACCCAAGGTACTTGAAAAGGTATTATATTTCGCATCTTACATCGTACTTGATAAGGGCGAGACAGATTTAGAAAATAAGCAGGTACTTTCTGAACAGGATTATCAGAAAGCAAGAGAAACCTTCGGCAACAAGTTCCGCGCAGGAATGGGTGCTGAGGCGATCAAGGAGCTTTTACAGACAATCGATCTTGAGAAGGATTCAGAGGAACTCAAGGCTGAACTTAAAGATGCTTCAGGCCAGAAGAGAGCAAGAATCATCAAGAGACTTGAGGTAGTAGAAGCCTTCAGAGAGTCAGGAAACAAGCCTGAATGGATGATTATGGATACCATTCCGGTAATTCCTCCCGATCTTCGTCCTATGGTACAGCTTGATGGTGGACGTTTTGCAACATCTGACCTTAACGATTTGTATCGTAGAATTATTAATAGAAATAACCGTTTGAAGAGATTATTGGAGCTTGGTGCTCCTGACATTATCGTTCGTAACGAGAAGAGAATGCTTCAGGAAGCAGTAGATGCTTTGATTGACAACGGTAGAAGAGGACGTCCCGTAACCGGACCCGGAAACAGAGCACTTAAGTCTCTTTCCGATATGTTAAAGGGTAAATCAGGACGTTTCCGTCAGAATCTTTTAGGTAAGCGTGTTGACTACTCAGGACGTTCCGTTATCGTCGTAGGACCGGAACTTAAGATTTACCAGTGTGGTCTTCCTAAGGAAATGGCTATCGAGCTTTTCAAGCCTTTCGTTATGAAGGAACTTGTAGGCAGAGGTATCAGCCAGAATATTAAGAATGCGAAGAAGCTTGTTGAAAGATTGGATACACAGGTTTGGGATGTGCTCGAAGAGGTAATCAAAGAGCATCCTGTAATGTTGAACCGTGCACCGACTCTTCATAGATTAGGTATTCAGGCATTCGAGCCTATCCTTGTAGAAGGTAAGGCTATTAAGCTTCATCCTTTGGTTTGTACAGCGTTCAACGCGGACTTCGATGGAGACCAGATGGCTGTACATCTTCCTTTGACCGCAGAGGCACAGGCAGAATGTAGATTCCTTCTTCTTTCTCCTAACAACCTCTTGAAGCCTTCAGATGGTGGTCCTGTAGCCGTTCCTTCACAGGATATGGTTCTTGGTATCTACTATTTGACAATGGAAAGATACAAGGATTACAGCACAATGCCCGGTGTGGTTTCACACTATGACATTCAGTTCAATACTGTGGAAGATGCAATCGCAGCTTATGATAAATATCAGGCTAAGAAGGCTGAATGTGTTAAGGCTGGTAAGGACGTTTCTTCTATTAAAGAAGATGTCGTTGAATTCGATACCTACATTCGTGTATGTGTTGACGCAGAGAGAGAAAGATGGATTGTTTGCCAGATGGTAGATATCCTTGGAAGATTCTTCATCTCTACGAACCAGGCTATGACAGCATATGAAAATGGAGAGATTACTCTTCATCAGCCAATCAATGTAATGAGAGAAGTTACAACACTTGATGGTGAAGTGGTTCGTGGTATGGTTAAGACTACATTAGGTAGATTAATCTTCAACGAGATTCTTCCTCAGGATCTTGGATTCGTTGATAGAAAGAATGCTGAAGACTTCTTGAAGCTGGAAGTAGATTTCCACGTAGGTAAGAAGAAGTTAAAGCAGATTCTTGAAAAGGTTATTAATACACATGGTGCATCTAAGACTGCAGAAGTTTTGGATGATGTAAAGGCAATTGGTTATAAGTATTCAACCAGAGCTGCAATGACTGTTTCAATTTCAGATATGACCGTACCTGCTAAGAAGCCAGAACTTCTTGCACAGGCACAGGCAACTGTTGATAAGATTGCTCAGAACTTCAGAAGAGGTCTTATTACAGAAGAAGAAAGATATCGTGCAGTCGTTGAGACTTGGAATGAGACAGATAAGGAATTAACTGAGGTTCTGCTTGCAGGACTTGATAAGTACAACAACATCTTTATGATGGCTGATTCCGGTGCGCGTGGATCTAACCAGCAGATTAAGCAGCTTGCAGGTATGCGTGGTATGATGGCGGATACAACCGGTCGTGCGATCGAACTTCCTATTAAGTCAAACTTCCGTGAAGGTCTTGACGTATTGGAGTACTTCATGTCAGCGCATGGTGCTCGTAAGGGTCTTTCTGATACCGCGCTTCGTACAGCGGACTCCGGATACTTAACCCGTCGTATGGTTGACGTATCTCAGGAATTAATTATCCGTGAGGTTGATTGTTCCATTGAAAGAGCAGAAATCCCCGGTATGGTTGTTAAAGCATTTATGGATGGTAAGGAAACCATTGAAAGCTTAAAGGATCGTATCACCGGAAGATTTAGCTGTGAAGACATCTATGATAAAGATGGCAACATGATTGTTAAGCACAATCATATGATTACTCCTAGCCGTGCTTCTAAGATTCTTAGCGTAGGTGTAAACAAGGATGGCGAAGAGATTCAGGAAGTTAAGATTCGTACAATTCTTACTTGTCGTTCACATAATGGTATTTGTGCTAAGTGTTACGGTGCTAACATGGCAACTGGTGAAGCAGTTCAGGTAGGTGAAGCAGTAGGTATTATCGCTGCACAGTCTATCGGTGAGCCCGGTACACAGCTTACCATGAGAACATTCCATACCGGTGGTGTCGCTGGTGATGATATTACACAGGGTCTTCCCCGTGTAGAGGAGCTTTTTGAGGCAAGAAAGCCTAAGGGACTTGCTATTATCGCAGAGTTCGGCGGAAAAGCTGAAATTCGTGATACAAAGAAAAAGCGTGAAGTTGTTATTGCTAACAATGAAACCGGAGAAAGCAAAGCATATTTGATTCCTTACGGTTCACGTATTAAGGTTACTGACGATCAGATGCTTGAAGCCGGTGATGAATTAACAGAAGGTAGTGTAAATCCTCATGATCTCCTTAAGATTAAGGGTATCAGAGCTGTTCAGGATTACATGCTTCGTGAAGTTCAGAGAGTATACCGTCTCCAAGGTGTAGATATCGCTGATAAGCATATTGAAGTTATCGTTAGACAGATGCTTAAGAAGGTTAGAGTGGAGACGAATGGAGATACAGAATTCTTACCGGGTACTTTGGTAGACATTCTTGACTTCGAGGATACCAACGAAGAACTTCAGGCAGAAGGAAAAGAAGTTGCAGAAGGCAAACAGGTATTACTTGGTATTACCAAGGCCGCACTTGCTACCAACTCATTCCTTTCAGCTGCATCCTTCCAGGAAACAACCAAGGTTCTTACCGAAGCTGCAATCAAAGGAAAGATTGATCCTTTGGTAGGCTTGAAGGAGAACGTAATTCTTGGTAAGTTAATTCCTGCCGGAACCGGTATGAAGAGATACCGCAATACAAAGTTAAGCACAGATGCTTTACTTGCTATTGAGGAAGAAGAGATGGATGAACAGTTCGGAGCTGTAGAAGAAACTTTCGATGAGGAAGTAGAAATCGAAGCAGAAGAAACTGTAACCGAATAATTAAAATTGGATGCTGTCATGAAAGTGGCAGCATCTTTTAATTGTGTGAATTTTTCTGACACTTTTACTTGAAAAGTATTTTAATGAAATCTATAATAGATTTATTAGTAGAACAACAAAGGTGGGACGAAATAATGAAAGTTTTGGTAACCGGTGTTAAAGGTCAACTTGGCTATGATGTGGTAAAAGAGCTTACAAAGAGAAATATTGAAGCAATCGGCGTAGATGTTGATGAGATGGATATTACCGATAAGGCTCAAGTAGAAAAAGTAATAGTAGAAACCAGTCCGGATGCGGTAATTCATTGTGCTGCATATACAGCAGTAGATGCTGCAGAGGAAAATGAGGCAATTTGCAGAAAAGTGAATGCAGATGGACCAAGAAATATTGCTGAGGCTTGTAAAAAAATCGATGCAAAGATGATTCAGATTAGTACAGACTATGTTTTTGACGGAAAAGGGGAAGCGTTATGGAAAACAGATGATAAACCCAATCCTCAGAGTGTATATGGACAGACGAAATTTGAGGGCGAACTGGCTGTACAGGAAATATTAGAAAAGTATTTTATTGTGAGAATCGCATGGGTATTTGGTGTCAACGGCAAGAACTTTGTAAAGACAATGTTGAAATTGTCTGAAAATCACGACGAATTAAGAGTTGTTAATGATCAGTTCGGTTCACCAACTTATACATTTGACCTCGCAAGACTTCTGGTTGATATGGTATTAACTGAGAAATACGGTATTTATCATGCAACGAATGAGGGCATTTGTTCATGGTTTGATTTTGCCAGCACAATCATGAAAAAAGCAGGTAAAAAGACAGTGGTTCTTCCGGTTACAAGCGCTGAATATGGGGCAAAAGCGAACCGTCCAAGCAACAGCAGAATGGATAAATCAAAGCTTTTGGAAAACGGTTTTTTACTGTTGCCAACATGGGAAGATGCACTCGACAGATATTTAAAAGAATTAGGCGAAATATCTTAGGAATATCTCTGTTTAATCGTTTGTAAGTATTGACATAAGCAGATTATTTAATTATACTTTTAATAGACACTTTTTATAGAATGTGAAAATTATATACGCAATTATCAATGTGTAGACCACATTTTTGACTATAAAAAAAGAATGTTTAATAAAGTAGAAGTGGGGGCGTAAAAAGATGGATACATTTAATTGCGACTTTGGTCGAGGACTTTTAAAGCGTATCGCCGGAAATGAAAAATCCTTGTATTTGGAGATTTCACCAACTGCCATTACCGGAAAAGGTATCATTCTCTTGGAGGGAAGAGGAAACGAATATACTGGTGATATCAATTATGAAATTAAGAATATTAAGAAGTTAGAGAAAGAAGTATATCAGGGTCATGATACACTTGTTATTTATGTGCGTACAAGTACATTGTATGGTGTAGAAAAGGTTCAGATTCGTTTACCGGGTATGAGAGAAATTCCTAGAGCGATGGTTATGTTACATGACTTAATGGAAAACGGTAAGGGAAGTGCTACTTTAGCTCCTTCACAGGGTGGAGCAGCACCTGCTCCAGCACCTGCACCAGCAGCAGCACCTGCTCCAAAGCCAGCACCTGCACCAGCAGCAGCGCCTGTTCCAGCAGCAGCACCCGCTCCCGCGCCTACCCCTGCTCCAGCAGCACCTCAGGCTCCAAAGCCAGCACCTGCTCCAGCACCGGCACCCGCTCAGGCAGCACCTGCTCCAGCACCGGCACCCGCTCAGGCAGCACCTGCTCCGGCACCGGCACCCGCTCAGGCAGCACCTGCTTCAGCACCGGCACCCGCTCAGGCAGCACCTGCTCCGGCAGCACCTGCTCCGGCACACGCACCTGCTCCGGCACCTACTCCCGCCCCAGCAGCATCTGCTCCAGCACCGGCACCTGCCCAGGCTCCAACACCAGCACCTGCAGCACCCGCTCAGGCAGCTACACCAGCTCCCGCAGCTGCGCCTGATCAGGCATTGGAAGAGTTTAAGAAGAAACTTGAGAAGCTTGAAGCAATCTATCGTACAGGTATGATTGATGATAAGGAATATAAAGCAAACAAGGCTGAATATATTAGTGCATTGAACGGCCTGGATGCTTACTTTAGCAAGATTAAGGTTAACCTTCAGTACAACGAAATTGGATTCTTATCACCTGAAGAATTCGATACCTTTAAGAAGGAAACTATCGTTGAGTGTTCTAAGCTTGAAGGCGTTAACAACGACGTATTCAAAGAGAACCTTAAGAAGATGCTTGTTCTTAATCTTACCGGAATCATGACTGATGAGGATTATGGCAAGATTTCTAAGGATATGGCTGATTCTGTTGCCTATGTAGCAGATGATAAGGAAGAAACAGTAATCGAAAAGATTGAAAAGTGGCCAATCTTAAAAGAATGTGAAATCATTACTCCTGAGGAGTTTGATGAACTTCGTAAGGCTGCAGCACATGATACTAACATCAAGACTTCTGACAGCTTAGAAGATTTAGAGCATAAGCTTGTTAGATTAACAACTCTTTCTAAGACCTTTGTCCTTACACAGGATCAGTTTATTGCAAAGAAGTCAGAGTTTGTTACTGAGATGATGGTAATTGATTATTCATCAGAAGATAAGCTTAAGGAACGTATCGAAAGAATTCTTGTTCTGAAGAAGTGCAATTGGATTGATGAAGCCGGATATACAGCTAAGAAGGAAGAAATAGTTCAGTCTATTAAAGCGAATGAAGATGCAGTCGCAAGAATGCAACTCTTCAGATTGCTTGCAGATATCAAGTTCATTACTGATGCAGATTACAACACCTTTAAGGGTGAGGTTATTGATAAGGTATTCAGCCAGTACTCAGATATCAGCGAACTTCAGAAGAAAGCAAAGGTTCTTATGGATCTTAAAGAAGCCGGCGTAATCACTGATGCAGAGTTCGGTGAGTACAAGAAGAAACTTCTTGCATTATAATTTAGAAGAAACAGGATAAGCAGTCGACTTATTAAAAATTATATTAAAAACTATATTGACAATGCATTTGCAAACGATTATACTATCGTAGTGTGCCTAGATTAGGTACACTGGCAGCAAATGCATTGTTTTTTGCATTTGTAAAAACAAAATTATCATTAAGAAAGAGGTGAAACAGAATGCCAACATTTAACCAGTTAGTAAGAAAAGGTCGTCAGACATCAGTTAAGAAGTCAACTGCTCCTGCTCTTCAGAAGGGATACAACTCTCTTCACAAGAAGGCTACAGATGCTTCTGCTCCTCAGAAGAGAGGTGTTTGTACTGCTGTTAAGACTGCAACCCCTAAGAAGCCTAACTCTGCTTTAAGAAAGATCGCCAGAGTTCGTCTTTCCAACGGTATCGAAGTAACTAGCTACATCCCAGGTGAAGGACACAACCTTCAGGAGCATAGCGTTGTTTTGATCAGAGGTGGACGTGTTAAGGACTTACCTGGTACCAGATATCACATCATCCGTGGTACTCTTGATACAGCAGGTGTTGCTAACAGAAAACAGGCCCGTTCTAAGTACGGTGCTAAGAGACCTAAAGACGCTAAGAAATAAGGTCATGCAGTAAATCAGGACCACTAAACAAACTAAGAAAAGTGTTGGAATTCTGTAATACAGATAGACAGCACGGACACTTGGGGAAACACATGTGAGTACCGATGAATTATTTAGCAGTTCAAAAACTGCGGTTTAATAAGGAGGGAAGAATCGTGCCACGTAAAGGACATATTCAGAAAAGAGACGTATTAGCAGATCCTTTATACAACAACAAAGTGGTTACCAAGCTTATCAACAACATTATGCTTGATGGTAAGAAGGGTATTGCACAGAAAATTGTATATGGTGCATTTGCACAAGTAGAAGAGAAGTCTGGAAAGCCTGCTCTTGAAGTATTTGAAGAGGCTATGAACAACATTATGCCTTCTTTGGAAGTTAAGGCTAGACGTATCGGTGGTGCTACCTATCAGGTACCTATCGAAGTTAGAGCTGACAGACGTCAGGCATTAGGTCTTCGTTGGTTAACAATGTTTTCTCGTAAGAGAGGCGAAAAGACCATGGAAGATAGACTTGCTAACGAAATTTTAGATGCTGCAAACAATACCGGTGCAGCTGTTAAGAGAAAAGAAGACATGCACAAGATGGCAGAAGCAAACAAGGCTTTTGCTCATTACAGATTCTAATAGGAGGAAAAAATCTTGGCTGGAAGAGAATATCCCTTAGAGAGAACCAGAAATATTGGTATTATGGCTCATATCGATGCGGGTAAAACCACATTAACAGAGCGTATTCTTTATTATACTGGTGTTAACTATAAGATTGGTGATACTCATGAAGGTACTGCTACCATGGACTGGATGGAGCAGGAACAGGAAAGAGGTATTACTATTACATCTGCACCTACTACATGTCACTGGACCTTGGAAAAGGAAACCAAGCCCATGGAAGGTGCTTTAGAGCATCGTATCAATATCATTGATACTCCTGGACACGTTGACTTTACTGTAGAAGTTGAGCGTTCACTCCGTGTACTTGACGGCGCCGTTGGTGTCTTCTGTGCAAAGGGTGGTGTTGAACCTCAGTCAGAAAACGTATGGCGTCAGGCTGACACCTACAATGTTCCTCGTATGGCATTCATCAACAAGATGGATATCCTTGGTGCAGACTTCTACAGAGCAGTAGATCAGATTAAGACAAGACTTGGTAAGAACGCTATTTGTCTTCAGTTACCTATCGGTAAGGAAGATGAATTCAAGGGTGTTATCGACTTGTTCGAAATGAAGGCTTATATCTACAATGATGATAAGGGTGATGATATCACTGTTACTGATGACCTTGGAGATATGGCTGATGAAGCTGCTTTATATCATGATGAGTTAATCGAGAAGGTTTGCGAACTTGACGATGATCTTACTATGATGTATTTGGAAGGTGAAATTCCTTCTGTAGAAGAGATGAAGAAAGCTCTTCGTGTAGCTACATGTGAATGTAGAGCAATTCCTGTATGCTGTGGTTCTGCTTACAGAAACAAGGGTGTACAGAAGTTATTAGACGCTGTATTGGAGTATATGCCTGCTCCTACAGATATCCCTGCTATTAAGGGTGTTGATATGGATGGAAACGAAATCGAGAAGCATTCATCAGATGATGAGCCTTTCTCAGCTCTTGCATTCAAGATCATGACTGACCCATACGTAGGAAAGCTTGCTTTCATTCGTGTATATTCAGGTACATTAAACTCTGGTTCTTATATCTTAAATGCAACCAAGGATAAGAAGGAACGTGTTGGACGTATTCTTCAGATGCACGCAAATAAGAGAGAAGACCTTGATAAAGTATATTCAGGTGATATTGCAGCTGTAGTTGGTTTCAAGACTACTACAACAGGTGATACTATCTGTGACGAACAGCATCCTGTAATCTTAGAGTCTATGGAATTCCCTGAGCCCGTTATCGAGCTTGCAATCGAGCCTAAGACTAAGGCTGGACAGGGTAAGATGGGTGAAGCTCTTGCAAAACTTGCAGAAGAAGATCCTACCTTCCGTGCTCATACAGATCAGGAAACTGGTCAGACAATTATCGCTGGTATGGGTGAGCTCCACTTGGAGATCATCGTAGACCGTTTGCTTCGTGAGTTCAAGGTAGAAGCTAACGTTGGTGCACCTCAGGTTGCATACAAGGAAGCATTTACTAAGGCAGTAGAAATTGATTCTAAGTACGCTAAGCAGTCCGGTGGACGTGGTCAGTACGGACATTGTAAGGTTAAGTTTGAGCCTATGGAAGCTAACTGTGATCATTTTGATTTTGATCCTAAGGCTAACATCCTCATCAACGAGCCTCCTACATTGTTATTCGAATCTACCGTAGTTGGTGGTGCTATTCCTAAGGAATACATCCCTGCAGTAGGTGAAGGTATTAAGGAAGCTGCTCAGTCAGGTATCCTTGGTGGATTCCCTGTACTTGGTGTTCATGCAACTGTTTACGATGGTTCTTACCATGAAGTAGACTCTTCTGAAATGGCATTCCATATTGCTGGTTCTATGGCATTCAAGGACGCTATGCAGAAGGCATCACCTGTTCTTCTTGAGCCTATCATGAAGGTTGAAGTAACTATGCCTGAAGAATACATGGGCGACGTTATCGGTGACTTAAACTCTAGACGTGGTCGTGTAGAAGGTATGGATGATATCGGCGGTGGTAAGATCGTTCGTGCATACGTTCCTCTTGCTGAGATGTTCGGATACTCAACAGACCTTCGTTCTAGTACACAGGGTCGTGGTAACTACTCAATGTTCTTCGAAAAGTACGAGCCCGTTCCTAAGAACGTTCAGGATAAGGTATTAGCTGCAAAGGCTAAATAATCTAAAAAACATTAAAAATAACTTGAACTATCTCTGATTTTTTAATATAATCAGAGATAGCCGAGTTTGTTTGCGCCGAAATATAAATTTCGGGTAAATAATAACTAATTTTGATATCTATTAAGGAGGATTTTAATAATGGCTAAAGCTAAATTTGAAAGAAACAAAGCCCATTGTAACATTGGTACCATTGGACACGTTGACCATGGTAAGACAACATTAACAGCTGCTATTACTAAGGT
>JAZLGY010000047.1:0-10121 GCA_045616525.1 Acetatifactor sp.
CCGGCTTGTCTCCACGCTCGCCCATATATACCACATAGAACTCAGGCTTTGGAATCACCGCTTTCACAGTACTGTACAGATCAACCTGCCCCTCTTCCAGATACTCCTTCAGTGTCTTTGCATAATACAACAGGACTCGTACCAATATATTCATGGTCCAGGTTGCCTGGGCTTCAATCAAACAAATCAGTCTTTCTCCTACAATAAACCCCAAGTCATTATATATATCATTCACAATCACATTTTCCAGTGTGATGATTCTTAATTCCTCCGGCTGGGTCTCTGTATCCTCCGGATGCAGGGCCTGATATATCTGGTACAAGTATTTGATGTTCCCGAACAGATCCGTAAACACACTGTCCTTTACGTTTCTCTTCGGTAGTATCGTACCTACCCTTATCTTTCGTTTCTTTTGTGCTTTTTTTCTTGCCATAGGCATTCTCCTTTCGTATGGGAGAACTCTATGCAAAACACAAAAAGCAAACTCACATCTGTCAGTTTCTTCCAAGTCTCCCGCTATTCATATGATTTTGATAAGCAAGGATTCCTTCAAGAACTTAAGATTTGAATTAGACTCACCTGATGGTGAAAAAAGAAAAACTGCTATCAAGATGAGTATATCATCTTGATAGCAGTTTGACAATTATGTATTTATGGGTAAAGAGCGTCCCTCTGGCCTTCTGAAGAGTGTCCCCGCGGCCTGAAACAGGGCCAAAAGAAACGTCCCCATGGCTATATTGAAATATCTATACTTACTGTGGGCGATGATACAGTGGGCATTCCCGCCATTTGCGCAGGGGTACTTACGCTACCTGCTCCGAAGGCAATACCTGAACTACTACCCATTACGGGCATCGCTGCTCCCTTAGATGGTATACCGGCTCCACCGCCACCTTTGGATTCCTGAAGCATTTTAAAAATGGCCTTCAAATACTCTCCATCCGCTTTGGCCATATCCTTCATTTCCTTGGTACGATGCTTGAGTATCATCATTTTTAAATCTGCCGGATCCGGGTCGTCATCCGCCAAAAGTCCTGTATCCTCCATGAGATCATCAAGGCCCATATCCTCCATAAGAGTTGACATCTCCTCATTCATCTCTGACAGCAGGTCCATCATCTCTGCATCCAACTGCTCCACAGATTCAAAGCCTTCCAATTGAGAAAAAACCTCTGTTGATATACTTGAAAAATCTTCCTCTGAAAACTCCTCATATTCTTCAAGAATATCCTCATCCGAAAGTTCTTCCTCCTGGTCCATTTCAGCTTCTTCCGTATCCAAATCTTCTTCCTCTTTAACGTTACCCAAACAAAAGCCGCCTGCTGCCTTTACCATCTCTTCTTCCTCTAAGTGCTTGGCTTTTTTCTTGGCTACACGTTCCATGGACTGTGCATGTGCAATTGCAGCTTCCAATTCTTCAGAATCATACTCCCCCTTACTACGCAGTTTTTTCAGCCTGCTAATCTCTCGCTTGGCCTTACTGACCACGTCCTTGGCATTATATGATTTTTTACAGCTAATGATTTTGGAAGAAAGGGACTTAAAGCTATAATGAAGCTTTTTCTTTTCCAGCGCCGCAGTCTTATTTTTGTTTCTTGCTTCCCTTAAGGAATCCACATAATTTCTGGAACTGTCAAGCACACCATTTTTCGGCATATTTGTCTTCTGCTCGCTGTTAAACTCCGAAAGCTTCTGCTTCAGTTCATGTTTCTGTATAAGTCCCATTTCCTGGCTCTTGCTTTTTTGAGTCTTCTTAACAGGCTGACCAAAAAGATACTTTGTCATATGAAGTTGATTATGATTCATAGAATTAACTTTCATAGATCCTATCCTCTAAAATCGATTGACTGTCCCACCATTTTTTCTGCATCTGTCATAACACTGTTACTACGCTCTTCAAAGGTATGTGCCTCTACTTTTCGCATCAGCTCCTCGATAGAATCTGCGCTGATGATTTCCTCATCCTCTTGATTTGAAATCTTCTCTGACTTCTCTGCTTTCTCAGCCTTCTTTTCTTTTAACTTTTCCGCGGCCTTCTTCTCCGCACGCTTCAAATCTGCCTTTTTATCTGCGGCCTTCTTCTCTGCTTTTTTCTCCGAAGCCTTTTTCTCAATTCTAGCCTTTTGTTCTGCAGAAGATTTCTTCAAAACAGCAAAATAAGAAGCTGTTCCGTTATCATTAATCTGCATACCATAGCCCTTCACACTGGCACCGGACTTCTGCATTGTTTCCTTCAGCTGCTGCATCTGCGACGCAGCACCACTTAGGATATCCTCATACTTCTTTCTGAAGTCTTTATCCGCAGCCATCTTTTCAATCTTTTCTTCATCAATCAATACAACTGTCTTGAATCCATTGGCATACTTTGCTGCATTTGCCTTGGCATTTTCCTTTTCATCCTTGCTCACAAGAATAAAATCATAATTGCCAAACTTCTTTTTTAGTGTGTCATAATACTTTTTGGCATCATCTGAAAGCTTTGGCTCTCCAATGGTTTTGCCATAGTCTGAAGCCTTACTATCTTCGAGTTTTTCTGTAGCATTTGTTTCTTTTGCATTTGATGTGTTTAAATCCTTAGATGCTGTGTTTTTCTTGTAAACACCATATGCATTTCCGATCCCAACACCGTTCATTCCTACCATATTTGTCACCTCCGTGTACAAAAACAAAACCTCCGTGTTTTGTGCATATTATATTCAGTTCAAAATGTTTGGGAAGCCTGTCAGAATTGACTATACGAAAAACAGACATAGCAAGCACTATATCCTTGTATCTCCATCCTTGAGAAAGCAGGTCGACATCCATTTCGACTTTTTAATATGCTATTTATCTATATATCGAACATTATACACCTAATGTAAAGATATAGCAAGCCATGGGGACGTATCTTTTGGCCTGTTTTTAGGCCAGAAGAAACGTCCCCATGGCTTAAAAACAGGCCAGAAGAAACGTCCCCATGGCATCATGGCATCACGGTATCACAATACTAGCCTTATGATACCAATTGGCCATCTGTATGTTTCTCCAGTCCTCAGGATTGTCGGTAATATCTTCGAAGAAAAGATATTCCGGGGTTACCTGATATTCCGGTAATACAATATCATCTCCACCATTATCAATGAGTTCTCTGCGGGCCTGATATTCTGCATTATATTGTTTTGCTTCATCAGTATGAATTAAGTAAAAATAGGCGCCATAAGTAGTGTAATTGCCTGCCGGATTAGGGTCTTTTAAGATAACAATTCCTACAAGTGCCATAATCATAACAATATAAATAGGGCTCTGCGGAATTCTGAAATCCTTATTTTTCTTACACAAAAGCCGATTTACAAATCCGCAAAACGCCCAAAGGTTTATAACTCCCATGATAAGGAACAGAATCTTAGAAACATTTACTGCTCTTCCAATCAGGGTACCTCCCGTGCTGTAGAGTGTAGGTGTAAAGGAAGCTGCCACAACACAAAAACTAAATATCCAAACAAATGGAAAAAAAATAAAATTGAACTTACTTTTCCTTGCCATATTCCAAAGCATAGGCAGAAGCAAAAGTAAAATCAATATATAAAACCTATTGGTCCAGCCTCTCTCTAAACGGATAGCCGTTTTAAAGGAAAGTAATATCGCATCAAAAGGCTTCATCGCCTGATAGCTTGCAGCACGAACTACATTTCCGGGTGCTATAATACTTTGATAAAAGCATACGCCATAGAATATAACTACCGCTATTCCTCCCAGTGCTTTTTTATGCCCCATTAAAAAGGCTAGCACCAAAGTACTGATTAGTAAAATAAGGCCTTCCAGGGCATTTACATAATTGGCTCCACCAAGCAAAAGTGCACAAGCTGCGCTTAACAAATAAAAAACAATCGTCTTTCCTATTTTTTCTGCCGTTGCAGCAAAAATTATGCAAGAGATCATCAACAGCATAACTCCTGTCATAAAGATGTAATGAATAGCTGCATTATACCAAAATATTCCCTGCACCTTATTCCACATGGTTTCCATGGAAATCCATGCACTGACGCATCCTACAAAGATAGAAAGCGCTCCTGCTTCTCCCTTTTTCTCTCCAAACAAATGATGTAACAAACTATAGAAGAACAAAATAATACCTGAAAACAATACAAACAAAATGATAACTGTTCCCAGAAAATAGAATTGATCACCAAAAATAAACGGGGCAAGACTCATTAAAAATATGGAGGAATATGTACCCTGCCATGCGTACCAGCTCTCTCTTGCCTGAAAGCTGGCATAGTGGAACACTTGTCCTATATTATGAGTTTGCTCCCATATATTATGTGTATAGAGCGTATAACCATAATCATCTGCACTTGGTACCATATATCTTGCAAGCATTATGGTTGGAATCGTAATAAGAATCAAAGCAATTACGCCAAGAATTGCCAAAAACTTACCACTCCACTCTATTTTCAAAATCTTTTTTAATTTATCCATGAATTTATATCTCCACACTATATAATAAAACCTCATATAGTGTACAACATACAACCTCTATTGTATACTCTTTAATTTATCATATACAGCCTGAGCAAATCTGGCATGACCAGCTTCATCCATATGCTCCTGATCTATAGCACTCGGCGATGCAAAATCAGATGCAGCCAGAAAATGCACATGCTTTTGCTTGGTAAGTTCCTTGTATGCCTTAGCCAAATCCTTGGAAACACCTACAGACGCCTGATCAAATTCCGGATCAAACTCGTCCTTCCATACCTCCTCGCCCAGATAAATCGGAGAAATCACCAAAATATTTTCCGGTGAAACAGACTTCGTCACCTGATCAATAATCTGCTCTAAGCCCTTCACAATCTTGTATGCGTTGGGTTTATAATGAGACTTACAATCGTTGGTTCCAAGCATAATCACTACCTTGTCCAGCTTATCATTTACTTCCAAAACAAGTGGCAATGTCTTAAGTCCATTACGATTGTCTCTGTATAAGTCCTCAAAAACAGTGGTTCTTCCACATAAGCCTTCTTCTATGATACGGACATCTTCGTCCTTATATTTTTCCTGTAATAAACTTGTCCAACGAATTCCCCAATCATATCTCTCTTTGGTTCCCGGAATCAACCCCCATGTATTGGAATCTCCATAGCATAAAATTTGTCTCATATATATCACATCCTTAATACATTTCTCTTTTATGGAATGTAATATACTCTCTATTTCCTACTATGTCAATATGATTTATATACTTTATTCAATAGCAAGCCATGGGGACGTTTCTTCTGGCCTAAAAACAGGCCAGAAGATACGTCCCCATGGCATCACATTCCAAACTCACTTGCTCCACGTTTTTTCATGGCAGGGCAAGGATGTACATGACCGGGTCCAAAGGAACAGCCCGGACAATTAAAGCATTTTACATAAGGTGTTCCGTTTAAGATTGCCCCAGTAAATGCAGGGTCTGCCAAAAGACCACAACCTAAATCTACAGTATCCACCAAATCATTCTCTATCATGTATTTAACAATTTCCACATCTCGTAATCCATTTACTGTGGAAACCGGTACTCTTCCTTTAAAATGTCTGTGCATATCAACACCAAGGGCAGCAATCTTGTTATATGGTAAAGAATCCTCATAAGGCACATCATCAAATTCCGCAATACCACAGGATACCTGCAAATAGTCACAGCCTGCTGCCACATAAAGCTCAGCTACCCTCTTGGACTCTTCTACTGAAGGATCCGCACCGGAAATTCTGGCAGAAATAATAAAGTCATCCCCGCAAGCCTTTCTAATTCCCTCAATTATCTCACATCCCAGTCTTGCTTTCCCCTCAACACTACCGCCATACCCATCTGTTCTAACATTAACATTGGATGCAAAGTCATTGATCAGGTATGCATGGCACGCATGAAGCTGTACACCATCATAGCCGGCCTTCTTGGCTCTTACTGCACTGTCAATAAACTGCTGAATTATATTCTTTATTTCTTCCTGAGTTAACTCTCTGGCTTCCATATTATTCCATGTTGTCTTGGAAGGAGAAGTTAAGGGCCCACATTCCGGATGGGTGCCAAGTCCTCCATGATGAATCTGCGGAATAATTAATGTATCATATTTATGAACAACATCAACGATCTTTTTGTGTCCCTCAATCTGCTCATCACACCAAAGTCCAAGCTGCGACGGTGCAAGTCTTGCCTCCTTGGCAATACAGGTTGCCTCTACAACAATTAGTCCAACGCCATGTTTGGCACGCTCCTCGTAATGCTTCACGAAATCCTCTGTTACCATTCCGTCATCATCAGCTGAAAACTTTACAGTCGGTGCCATGGTGATTCTGTTTTTACATATTCTGTTTCCAATTTTAATTGATGATGCTACATCTGCCATTTCTCATATCCCCCACTATTTTTCAAATCAAATTTTTCATTCTCGATAATCTACTTTATACCGCAAGCAGGATAAAGCTTTTTACAGGTTGCAGTGTCTATTTCAAAATGTTGATAGTCCTTAGTATTACTCCAGCTTCCACCCCAAATAAAGCCTTTTTCTGTGAAAAGCTGATAAGCCAAATCCTCTTTAGTGATTTTATAAGGATAGTCTTCCTCTCGATTGGTATATATTTCTGCCCCCTGTGGCGCAACAATGGTCTTTCCACCTTTAACCTTCATATAAGGATTGTATAAGGGATTTAAATCTATGGCAAGTCCCAACGCATGTTTGGATAAAGAACTGCTCTGTTCCATACTTCTGTCGTTGTATGCTGAGGTATTGTTATCCTCCATGGATTTCTCATCATCTCCATCATAATCATCCACCAGGCACACCTTTTCTATGGGATATTTTTGTTCATACAACTCCCTGAAAATATCTAAAATGTCATCTGCAATATAAGTGTTACAGATGATTTCTCCTTCTTTTGTATTTCCTTCTCCATCTACATAAAGAATATGTACATATCTTAGGTCCTCCAAAGGAACCAAGCCTCCCTTATAGGATTTACCATTTATTCTGAGAAAAACATCGCTATCCTCATAAATCTCCTGGATGTAAAAGGCTAGGCGTTCCTCCTCTGCTTGCTCCTTCCGCTCTAGGAATTCTGATTGTTCTACAGGTTCCGGCACGAATGTGGTCTTCTCCGGTACAATTGTTTCCATTGAACTCTGCTGCGATGAAATCCCTTCCGTTACCATCTGTTCAGACCCTGACGGCTCGGCTCTATTTCCTATACCACATCCGGCCAATGTCCCAATCCCCAAAACCAGCCAAAGCAGCTGAATAGATTTTTTTAGCTGTTTTCTTTTCATATATTAATGCCCTGATTTTCTTTTTAGGATAATCTTCTGGTGGGTGCTATCCTTTAAATCTATACCAAAGTAATCGTAAACATTTTGCTTGATAAATGGAAGAATAAACTCTTCTCGATAAACTATATCATAATCCTCCATAGCAATATTGCTCAGCAAAGTTTCACTATTCAATGGAATATAATTTTCCCTTACTTCCCTGCTCCAATTATACAGATAACGATACTTTAACAAAAAATGAATCAGATTTCGTTTCTTCGTAATAGGCCCCCAGATATCCTCAAACTCTTTTATCTGCCAGCCACATTCTTCCTTGGCATAGACCTTTTCAACATCCTTCGGATCACTCTCCTCATCAAGTCCAACACTGCAGGACATATCCCTTATTACAATATACTCATATCCTGCCTGATTCAAGGAATCCCAGAAAGCATTTATCTGTTTCTCTGTACAATAGCTATAAACCTCGTGAAATACACTACTGAAATTAATAGCTGCACTACGATAATCTATCCCTTCCATTACTTCCGGAAGAGTTGCCTGTTTAAAGCTTGCTCCGGGAAGCTTTGCAGATGCTTTCTTCAGCATCTCTTTATCCATATCCATTCCGGCAAGCTTTACGCCCGGAAGCATATCATTCATTGCCACAAGAAGAGCACCATCCGCACACCCAAAGTCTATGAAGGTTTTGCAGTCTTTTATGTTATCCACAAAAAACAGCTTGTCAGCCAAAGCTTTTTCCATTTCCGTATTGTAATGCTCATAGTTTTTGATTGCTTCCATGTTTTTCTTCTCCCCCGTTAAGTGAACTACAACCCCAAAAACTCCCATGGATGAAAACATCCTGGGAGTATGTATTTACTACCTATCTTCTTTCAATGAACGAAGGAACTGCATCTGAAGACTATCTTCAGAAAGCTGCATCAACTCCAGCTTTACTCCATCCGGATCATGTGTCCAACACTGCCAGTTTCCATCACCGCCCTGCTTGGGAGCATCGTCCTGAGGCGCACCTGTTTCTACGATTCTCTGCCATGCACTCTGGATATCATCAACTGCAATACACAGATGGAAAAATCCTGCATTTTCATCCTTATACGGGATATCTACTTTAGCACCATAAAACAATTCTACAAACTGGTCTCCCCCTGCATACATATAAACAATCCAAGGTTCTCCATTCTCCGGTCTTGGAATTTCAAAAGCCTTTTTAAAGCCTAATGACTTTTCGTAAAAAGCGATTGTCTTCTCCATGTCCTTAACATTAAACGCACTGTGACCTATTCCTTTTAGCATCTTATTCTCCGTTCCGGCCTACACCTGTTTTATTTGCCAAATCACTGGCTGTTTTTATTTTACCATTTCTTCCATTGGTATGCCACACTTTCTAAGTTCCTCCAGACCTTTTTTCAGTCCGGGTTTTGAGCCGTAACTTAGCACTATGGTTTTTCCATTATTTAAAACAACATTATATCCACCCGTATAATAATGCGTTAATCGAAATCCTATGAGAGCTGTTGACATATGAAAATCACATAAAATCTTCGAAATCATGGATTGTGGAATAATAACCGGTCGAAAAGAAGCACCAGACTTTGAAAGTACAACGCCGCATATGTAACGATTGGAAATACCAAGATACGTAGCCTGATAATCCATCCCTGCTTTTATATCCATATATATATCACTTAAAAATTCCTCTGGGCTATGAGTTTCCATTAGGCCGTATTCCCATGCGCAGGATAGGACATCCTCAATATGATCTTCCTTTTTCCAGCTTCTAAATATCCCCAGAAGAATCACTGCACCAACTCCAACTACCGCCGGAATACCAATAATTACAAGCAGTAACAGTCCTTTTGCTTCAGAGAAAACATAATCCCATCCCTCTGCTACCGCAAGCATAAATGGACTTGTCAATAACGCAAAAACAAACACAATGACAAATGGGGCAACAAAAAAATGAGGCAAATAGAACATATGCATTTTATATATTACATTGTTTATTTCTTTCTTAATTGCTTCATTTACATTTACTTTTGGAGTATTTATCTGCGGTTTTTCAACCTTAGGCAGTAACAATGCAATAAAAAGTCCTATTAAAAAAAGAAATATACCAATCACATACCAGCTACTGCTATACCCCTTCTTTTTCATAATCGTTCCTGTAACTATCCCTACCGCTATCATTCCAATTAAAATAGTTGCTAACGCTCCAATAATATTCGTAAGTTCCATAATCCTTCCTCTTTCGACAATTGAACGCTCCTAGAATACTTCGTTCCTTTTCTATATCATAGCATACTAAATTTCTACACCGTAATCTGTAAATGCCTCATCAATAAAATCACTCACTTTATCATCAATTTCATACGTTTTTTTAATGATCATTTTGTCCCTCTTATTCGACTTTGATATTTCTTGGGAAGATTATTTCTGTTCAAATAGTATTTCTGTGTTTTCGCTGATGCTTATATTTATCGGCCTCTCAAATATCCCAAAGGACACAGGCATCATCTCGCCCGTTAAGCATATATATGTTATCCGTGGTTCCGGCAATAATCATAGCACTCTTTTAGCATATATCACAGCTGTGACTTGAACTTTTTTCTCTGGCTTATTTATCCAATAATAAACCCCAAAGTTTCCAACCACTAATCTGTGAATTTCTTCCGTTTTATCCAAAAAATTACTAGCGGCTTCAGGTGCAAATAAAATTATTAGAACAACAACCCTATTTTTACATAAAAAAGAGACCTTATGTTTAAAACATAAAGTCCCATCTTATTATACGTATTTTACCCTCAATGCTTTCACGCACCATAGCAACTCTACC
>JAZLGY010000048.1:0-2517 GCA_045616525.1 Acetatifactor sp.
GAACACCGATATTTTAGCTACGCTTCAGGAACAAATCGCTATGATGGAGGCAAAACGTTATGAATTGGAGCGTGCAATTATAAGAATAAAGGCAGTAATTGCAAGAAGTAATGGCGAACCTGACTGGGATGATGTTGCAGACATTTTAAAAAGTATGCAGTCTGACCAGAAGAGCGATGACGGACATTTTTTTGCACTTGATCATACCAAGGAAGAACTTGATTGGTATGTCAAAATATTCCGTTCTTTGCAGGTAAAAGAGGGAGAACGAGTTCTTGATCTTGGATGTGGCTTTGCCAAGGTATGGAGGAATAGTTGGGAAGATATTCCGGAAAATGTTCTTATCGATGCCTATGATGTACGTGGAAGTTGGGCAGATGATTTTGAAAAGTTTATAGCAGAAAATAATGGTCGGTTGGCGGATGGCAGTGAGATTAATCTGTGTTTTGCAGATTTGGAAGAAGAGTCGACATGGAAGAAGATTAATTCCCAAACTAAGTATTCTATGATACTTGCACATTATTTGACCTATGAGTTGAAGGATGCTGAAGGCGTTATTGCAAGGGCTTCCGAGATGCTTGAAGATGATGGGATTATGTCCTTGAATGCTTATGGTAATATGCAGGAGTCAAGATTAAAATGGTGGATTGAAACTCTTGAAAAATTATGTATTGATACCGAAGCCTTGGAGCGTGAACTCGCTGATTGTTATGATAAGAAGGAATCTTGCAAAAAAATACTTCAGAAGTATTTCGAGCAAATCGCTGAGATTATAATTCCTTGTACATTTACTTACGATAAGGTAGAAGATTTGCTAAAAGATCTTGAAAAATGTCTTCCAAATCATAAATCATTTTTGGAAAATAATGAATCAAAAATTCGAAAAGGATTGGAGCGGTTGCTATCTTCATGCAGAGTTAAGGTATTGCATGATGAAGGCTTCTGGAGATTGAAAAAGGGATAGTACCGAGTTCATTCTTACCATATGGTTCATAGACTTCACAGAGAACTCTGTTTTGACCTTAACGGTTGGAACAGAGTTCTTTTTTCTTATAAAAACCTGTCACTTCGTGCCAGCCGTTGCTTCGCAACTTGTGTTTTTATTTCGTATACGCTTGGGTGAAAACAAATGTCTCCTTCGGAGCCGCTTATTTTCGTTCCTCGCTATAAATAATCTTTAGAACCCATGTAGAATATGGAAAAAGCTATCGGCTTGCAGAAAATAAGATTTACATTTTGTAACAAAAATGCTACAATAACAAGTAACATATAAGCGACATATTCTGTAAAAAAAAAGACATGTAATGTCACAATACTGGTGTTGAAAAGATGAAATGAGAGATAGGTTATATGGCTGAGTGGAGTGGAAGAAGGATATGAAAAATACGACGATTAATGCAAACGGTGTTATTGCAAACTTGTTGAGAAGTCGAAGTACGATAGAGTTTTTGGGTTTGTGGGAACAATTTCACAATCCAGATTTTAAACCCCTCGAATTCGAGGGGGTTAAAAATGAAGCAGGTGGAAATACATTTACAATGTCACCTAAGAAGTGGATTGATAATACGAATGCTAAAAGACGGGAGAATAATTAATATGGATTATATCGTAAATAAAAATGGCGTACAGATTTTGATTGAAGCAGACCCGGTTGCAATTAAAAAACAGGTGGTGGAGCAGTATAAGGAGATGCGTAAGGAGAAAAAGTTATCTCAAGAGCAGGTGGCATCAGCTGCAGGTATGGCTAGACCGGATATATCGCGATTTGAAAGTGGACGGTATAATCCTTCGCTAGAATTAATGATACGCTATGCTCACGCATTAGGATGCGAACTAAAGATTGAACTTGTTCCGGTAGAGGAAAACAAATTACATTGAGTTGTGCTGTTTCTGGGTGCGGATTTATGGGGGATAAAGATGGAGAAGTTAAAGGATATTGTGCCAATTGATCAAAAAGATATTGAGAATCTCATATATACAATAAGAGGCCAAAAGGTGATGCTAGATTATGATCTGGCAAAAATGTATGGGTATGAAACTAAAGCATTTAATCAACAGGTTAAAAGAAATATAGAGAAATTTGATGATGATTTTATGTTTCAATTAACAAAGGAAGAATCTGAATTATGTTCAAGGTCACAAAATGTTACCTTGAACGACAGTGGAAATTTAAGAGGAAGTAATATTAAATACTTACCATTTGCTTTTACAGAGCAAGGTGTATATATGTTGATGACTGTGTTAAAAGGGGAACTTGCGGTTACACAAAGCAAGGCATTAGTTCGTGCATTCAAGCAGATGAAAGATTATTTGTCTGATAGTAAGCTACTGATTTCTGCAGACGAGTATGTAAGATTAGCATCTGTTACCGCACAGAATTCAGTAGAACTGGCAAAAATCAAATCGGAAATGGTTACTAAGCCAGAACTTGATAAGTTTATCAAGTCATTTAATGATAAACGAATACCTAAAGATTATGTTTTATTAAATGGTCAAATTGTTGAGGCAGTTTTGGCA
>JAZLGY010000049.1:0-38846 GCA_045616525.1 Acetatifactor sp.
TGTGCGTTGATAAGGAACTCACCCATGAGCTTCTTCTCACCGGTAGCAGGATCACGAGTGAATGCAACACCGGTACCTGACTCATTGTTAAGGTTACCAAATACCATGGGCATTACGTTAACAGCGGTACCCCAAGAATAAGGGATATCATTGTCACGACGATATACGTTTGCACGAGGGTTGTCCCAAGAACGGAATACAGCCTCGATAGCGAGCTTCAACTGCTCTACAGGATCGGAAGGGAAATCCTTACCCAACTGATTCTTGTACTCAGCCTTGAACTGCTCTGCAAGAGTCTTCAGATCTGCAGCGGTAAGTTCTACGTCGAACTTAACACCCTTCTCTTCTTTCATCTTGTCGATGAGCTGCTCAAAATACTTCTTACCAACTTCCATTACAACGTCAGAGAACATCTGAATGAAACGTCTGTAAGAGCCATATACGAAACGCTCGAATGAAGGATCAGGGTTACCAGCGATCATAGCTGCAACTACTTCATCATTCAAACCAAGGTTCAAAATGGTATCCATCATACCGGGCATAGAAGCACGAGCACCTGAACGAACAGATACAAGAAGAGGATTCTTAAGATCTCCGAACTTCTTTCCGTTAACTTCTTCCATCCACTTTACACCTTCCATAGCCTGAGTCATAATCTCATCATTGATCTTACGACCATCCTCATAGTACTGTGTACAAGCTTCTGTTGTGATAGTGAAACCCTGAGGTACGGGAAGACCGATCTCAGTCATCTCAGCAAGGTTAGCGCCCTTACCACCAAGTAAGTTACGCATGGACATGTTACCTTCTTTGAAGGTATAGACCCACTTGTTTGCCATTTGTTACTTCCTCCTAAAATATTTATTTTTGGATATGAGTTCTTTCCATCTGTAATAAATCATCCGGTAAACAAACTCATTATCTGCTTTCGTTCACGCCAACTTGGGCGCACACATCTATAATATCATAAATTCTGTAAAAGGCAACCTGAAAATTAAGTTTTTCCTTGAAAATGAGTTTTCTTTATGTATAATAGTAGAGTAGCGAAAAATTTAGTTTAATATGAGGATTCAAAGATGATTAGTGCAAATAACGTAACTCTGAGAATAGGTAAGAAAGCCTTATTCGAGGATGTAAACATTAAGTTTACTGAAGGTAACTGTTACGGACTTATCGGTGCAAACGGTGCCGGTAAATCTACATTTTTAAAAATTTTATCCGGCAAATTGGAAACCACCAATGGTGATATCTCCATTACTCCCGGTCAGCGTCTTTCCGTTTTGGAGCAGGATCACTTTAAATATGATGAGTATCCTGTTATGGATACCGTTATCATGGGTAATCAGCGTCTTTACGATATTATGAAGGAAAAAGATGCTATTTATGCTAAGGAAGATTTTTCAGACGAAGATGGTATTCGTGCCAGCGAATTGGAAGCTGAGTTTGCTGAGATGGATGGATGGGAAGCTGAATCCAATGCTGCCATGCTTTTAAACGGTCTTGGAATCGATACCCAGTACCACTACTCTATCATGGGAGAACTGGAAAGTAATATTAAGGTCAAGGTTCTTCTTGCAAAGGCATTGTTTGGTAATCCTGATATCCTTCTTTTGGACGAGCCTACCAACCACTTGGATTTGGATGCAATTGCATGGCTTGAGGATTTCTTAATTGACTTTGAAAATACCGTTATTGTAGTATCTCATGACAGATACTTCTTAAATAAGGTTTGTACCCATACCGCTGATATCGACTATGGTAAGATTCAGCTCTATGCCGGAAACTATGACTTCTGGTATGAATCCAGTCAGCTCTTAATCAAGCAGATGAAGGAAGCCAATAAAAAGAAGGAAGAAAAAATCAAGGAATTACAGGAGTTTATCTCTCGATTCTCTGCTAACGCAAGTAAGTCAAAACAGGCTACTTCCCGTAAGAGAGCTTTGGAAAAGATTGAGCTTGACGAAATCAAGCCTTCCAGCAGAAAGTATCCTTATATCGACTTCCGTCCTGAAAGAGAAATCGGTAATGAGGTACTTAGCGTTGAACATATCAGCAAAACTGTAAATGGTGAAAAGGTTCTGAACGATATTTCCTTTATCGTCGGACATGATGATAAGATTGCTTTCGTTGGTAGCAACGAAATCGCCAAGACTACGCTCTTCCAGATTCTTGCCGGCGAGCTTGAACCTGATGAAGGTACCTACAAGTGGGGTGTTACTACCTCTCAGGCTTACTTCCCCAAGGATAACACTGCTGAGTTTGATAACGATCTTACGATTGCTGACTGGCTTACCGGATACTCTCCTGTAAAGGATGCTACCTATGTTCGTGGTTTCCTTGGACGTATGCTTTTTGCCGGTGAAGATGGTGTTAAGAAGGTTAAGGTTCTTTCCGGTGGTGAGAAGGTTAGATGTCTTCTTTCCAAGATGATGATTAGTGCTTCTAACTGTTTAATTCTTGATGAGCCTACCAACCACCTTGACATGGAAAGTATTACTGCACTTAACAACGGATTGATCAAATTCCCGGGTGTAGCACTCTTCTCTTGTCATGATCATCAGTTTGTACAGACTACTGCAAACCGTATTATGGAAATCCTTCCTAACGGTTCTATGATTGACAAGATTACAACCTACGACGAGTATCTTGCCAGCGATGAACTTGCAAGAAAGCGTACCGTATATTCCGCTAACAAAGAGGATGACGAAGCCTAAGATAAAAAAGTCCTAAACACGCATGGTTTAGGGCTTTCTTTTTCATAAGAATAAGGGAGGCAATTATGGTAGATTTACATGTTCATTCCAACAAATCAGATGGCACATTTTCCCCCCAGGAGTTGGTGGATTATGCCCATCAAAAAGGGTTAAATGCTTTTGCGCTTACAGACCACGATACCATCGACGGTGTATCCATGGCTCAAAAATATGCTGCAGAAAAATACCCTCAGCTTGAGGTCATTGCCGGTGTTGAGCTGTCTACGGAATACAATGGCAGAGATGTTCATATTGTAGGCCTATATATCAATACTGAAAGTCCTACCCTGAAGGAACATTTACAGCATTTTATTGATTCCAGAGAACTTCGTAACGAAAAGATGTGTGCTCTTCTTAGGGACCATGGTTTTGCCATAACCTATGACGGATTAAAGGATGCTTTTCCCGGCGCTATTATAACCAGAGCCCACTACGCAAGATATATGTTAAACAAGGGATATATCAAAAGCATAAAAGAAGCCTTTGAGCGTTACGTCGGTGACCATTGTCCCTGCTTCGTTCCCAGAGAAAAGGTTACTCCGTCTCAGGCAGTAAATCTTATCCTTAATGCAGGTGGCATTCCCGTATTAGCCCACCCTATTCTCTATGGTTTTGGCAACGAGCAATTGGAAAAGCTCGTCTCTACCCTAAAGGAACAGGGGCTTATTGGTATTGAAGCGATTTATAGTACCTATACTCCTGCTGATGAAAGGCAAATTCGTGCCCTTGTCGAAAAATATGATTTACTTATAAGTGGGGGGTCTGACTTTCACGGTGAAAATAAACCAGGGCTTGATTTGGCCACCGGTTACGGAAAGCTATATATCCATGATGATATATTAAAAAACATAAAAGAAAAAGCAGACCACTAATGGTCTGCTTTCTTCATTTAATTAAACTTAATAATTACTCGTTTGCTTCTTCCTTAGCTTCCTCAGCAGCTGCTTCAGCTGCTTCTACTGCAGCTTCAACCAACTTCTCCGGAACCTTCTTTCCACACTTAGGACAGAATGCAACGCCATCTGCAAGTTCAGCACCACACTCTTCACAGTTAGTAACACCCTTAACGGTCTGAATCTGAGCCTTTAAGCCTTCAATCTCTGTCATATATGCATCGATATTCTGAATCTTCTCAGCTACTTCACCGGTTGCTGCATCTTTCTGTGTTTCATAAACAAGCTTACCGATTTCAAGATAAAGCGCTTTAATAGCAGTCTCCTTTGAGCTAATCTGGCTGTTTAAACTTGCAACCTCAGCCATACCCTTTGCCTTCTTTGCTACATCCTTGCTCTTGCTGGAAATTGTTGATTTTGCTTTGTTAAAAAAATCCATATAATCCTCCTTTTGTCATAAGCTTTCTATGACCCTTTTATTCTTTATCGTATATTGATTACCCTTCTACGATTAAGTACCTTCCGTCTCCGATTTCAAAAACCTCTGAAGCTTCCAGAATGCTTTCTCCATCAGCGCCTTCCAAATCCAATCCCTGATCCTCAAAATAAGTCAATACTTCATCAGTGCTCTCTACAACAACGGCCATACAATCCTCTAAGAATTCCTCAGCCTCTTCCAATGTCTCCGCAACTTCCTCAGGAAACAACTGTAATTGTTTTTCCAAAAAGCACTTTAAAACAACATCATCATATTCACGCATTGTTTCATCAACCTTTCTCAAAATTATTTGTTTCTCAAGGTCTTGTATTTAATAATAATCATACTACAATCTGTCCCATAGTCAAGTATATAGGGTATTAAAAAACTCTTAAACAAAAGTAAGTTCTTTATAAACTCGAGATACCGGAAGACCTACCACATTGAAGTAATCTCCATGGATTTCCTTCACAAATTTGGCTCCAAATCCCTGTATTCCGTAGCTTCCCGCCTTGTCCATGGGTTCCCTTGTTGCAATATAATCCAGAATTTCCTTGTCTGATAATTCCTGAAATACGACCTCTGTCTTCTCATGAAAAACATTTTTGCTTTGCTTCTCACCATCGTATTTAATCAATGTTACCCCGGTATATACCTGGTGCTTCTTTCCGGATAGCCTTTTTAACATTTGAAATGCATCTTCTTCATCCTTAGGTTTTCCAAGAATCATTCCGTCAATGGCTACCACTGTATCTGAACCAATCACCAAAAATGCTTCCGACAATGTATTGTTGTCTTCCATTTCCTTTTTTACGGCTGTAAATACATCCATTGCTTTCTGCTCAGACAGTTCTTCTACAACCTCATAGGGAATTGTTTTTGTAATTTTCTCCTCTACCGTACTTTTTATAATCTCAAAAGGAATCTCAAGTAGCTGTAACAATTCCTTTCGTCTTGGCGATGCAGATGCCAATATTATCTTCATTGCTTTTGCCTTTCCGGAATGAATACTCTGCTGTGTGTCATTTCTTCCTGCTTTATTTCTTTTGCTCTCTTTTTCATAATCTCACAGTAATAGCTCTGAGAAGAAAACTTTTCCTTTCCTCTCTTATCAACCTTGGCATAACTTCCATCCGGCTGCATTACCTGTGCCTTTACATTGTCCTTTAATTGATTCTTCAGAATAGAAAGCAATTCCTCTTTGCAGTCCTGCTGTTCCACAGGGAAAAGAATTTCTACACGTCTCTCTAAGTTTCTTGGCATCCAGTCTGCACTACCACAGTATATTTCGTAATGACCATCATTATGAAAATAAAAAATTCTGCTATGCTCCAGGAATGTTCCGACAATGGATCTGACGCTTATATTCTCACTTAACCCTTCTACACCTGCTCTCAGGCAACAGATACCACGAACAATCAATTCAATCTTTACACCGGCTTTTCCTGCCTCATACAATGCATCTATGATATCCTTATCACAAAGAGAGTTCATCTTGGCAATAATGTGTGCCTCTTTTCCCTCTTTTGCAATCTTCATTTCTCTTCCAATCAGACTTAGGAACTTATCCTTCAGCCATAAAGGTGCTAAGGCTAGCTTATTCCATCCTAGAGGCTCTGAGTATCCGCTTAACATATTAAATACCGCAGTTGCATCCTCACCAATAGCTTCATTACAGGTCATAAGACCAACGTCAGTGTAAAGCTTCGCTGTCGCATCGTTATAGTTTCCTGTACCCAGATGTACGTATCTGCGAATGCCATCCTCTTCACTACGAACTACAAGTGTGATTTTACTGTGGGTTTTTAGACCAACCAAACCATAAATAACATGACAGCCTGCCTTCTCAAGCTTTCTTGCCCAAACGATGTTATTCTCTTCATCAAATCTGGCCTTTAACTCTACCAAAACTGAGACCTGCTTACCGTTTTCGGCAGCCTGTGCAAGTGCTGCAATAATCGGTGAATTTCCACTGACACGATATAAAGTCTGCTTGATTGCCAGAACCTTAGGATCTACTGCTGCCTGTCTGATAAAATCCACTACCGGTGCAAAGGTCTGATATGGGTGATGTAACAGAATATCCTTTTCCTTAATCACATCAAACAGTCTGGTATCTGCATTGATTCCGGGAACCTGTACCGGAGTATATTTTTCCTCCTTGAACTTATCAAATCCCTCCAGACCATAAACCTTCATAAGAACCGTCAAATCTAAAGGTCCATCGATTTTATAAAGGAACTGTTCTTCAATACCAAGCTCTTTCTTTAAAATCTTTAAAAGCTTTTTATCAATGGAATCCTCCACCTCCAAACGGATAGCTTCGCCCCACTGTCTCTTCTTTAACTGTTTTTCGATTTCCTTTAAAAGATCCGCTGCTTCATCCTCATCAATACTCAAATCCGCATTTCTCATAACACGGAAAGGATGTGCACATACAATATCATAGTTTAAGAAAAGCTTTGCAATATTTCTCTCGATTACTTCTTCTAAGAGAATAAGCTTCTTTGCAGCGCCTTCCTTAGTTGGAATCATGATGATTCTCGGTAACACGCTGGGAACCTGAACTGTTGCAAATTCCACCTCATCCTTTTTATCTTTCTTGGAAACCAGTGCTCCAATATTCAATGATTTATTACGAATCAATGGAAACGGTCTTGAAGAATCTACCGCCATTGGAGTTAATACAGGATATACATTGTCCATAAAATACTTATCAATGTACATACCTTCCTCTTTGGTCAAATCTTCATGATGCTTCACAATCGTTAGGCCGTTCTGCTCAAGTGCAGGTAACAGGGATCTGTTATAAGTACTATACTGCATACTAACCAGTTCATGAATTGCACTGTCCAATTTCTGAAGCTGTTCACCCGCTGTCAGTCCCGCAATATCTTTCTTTTCATATCCCGCATTTACCATATCCTTTAGGGATGCCACTCTAACCATAAAGAATTCATCCAGATTGGATGCAGTAATGCTTAAAAATTTTAAACGTTCAAACAAAGGTATATTTTTATCCTTTGCTTCCGACAATACACGATGATCAAATAAAACCCAACTCAATTCTCTGTTGCTGTAATTACTCTGACCTTTTGTTCCCATTCCTTACCTCCCGGTGGTATTCTTACACAAGCTTTAAAACAGGTGTAATACAAAATACTTCTCTAAAGAAATCTGCTCTGGATAAAAGAATTCCCTTTTCCAAGGTCATATCTTCCAAGGTGCTGACATTAAGAATCAGTTCCTCACCCACCAATGTGCCCTTAACACTGGTTACCTTCTGCTTGTGACTACGATCAAGTGCATTGGAAATACGCAGGATTGCCGTCAGCTTTGCTACGGTAAGATAATCTTCCTTTGAAAAATCAATGCCGTCTAAAATCATCTGGTCATAATACTTGAAATCTGAATGATTATATCTGACAATACTTGCTACAATCTGACGTTCTCTGTGAGACAAGCCAATCATCTCAGTAGCCATAATAATCTGATAGGAGGTTTCTCCTATTTGCATCATACTGATATATTTACCACAATCATGCAAAAGCGCCGCAAGCTGTAAATAAAGTCTTTCTCTTTTTCCCAAGCCATGAACCTTTTTCATACTGTCGAAAATAGAAAGTGTTATTTTTTCCAGGTTTTCTCCGCGTTTTCTGCTTCCCTGATATCTCTTGCTAATATTGGAAGCACATGCCAAAATGTCTCTGTTAAAATCATGGTCGCAAAGCAGCAGTCTGTTTTTCTCAGCATACTCATATGCAATACCATCTGCCAGAGTAACACCCGGTGCCCAAATCTTTTGTGTATCGGTAAGCTTCATAAAGCTCTTGATCAAAAGAGCACTGATAAAGGTAAGCTCCGCATGTTCTCTGGAAACACCCAGTTCCTTCATAATCTCTGTCATGGGATTCATGCAAACGCGTTCCATGAACTGATTAAATTCCTCTACCCTGGCAATACCACTTTTCCCATTTTCAGTAGTTCTTGTACCGATCCAGGTTGACATATAATCATCCACAACAATCAGATTCTTTATGACTCTGTCCTTCATATAAAGCTTCATAAAGGTTGCAAACTGTGCATCCGCAAGTTCATTTAACAGAATCTCCCACTGTCCAACTCTTGCATCCATATTACGTAACATTTCCTGCAGACGTAACACGCCCAAACGAAGATTCTGTGTTGAAACCAAGGTATCATTGTCAAACAGGGATACCTGAATACTTCCACCACCAATATCTAAGATAGCTGTGCCTTCTGTAATAATTTCCTGAAACTGCTCTCCTGCAAAGGCCACAGCTTTATAATTCAGGAATCTCTGTTCAGAGTTACTTAAAACATCTATCCTGATTCCTGTTCGCTGGCAGATCTGATCAAGAACAATCTCTCTATTCTCCATTTCGCGAATAGCACTGGTTCCGCAGGCACGATATTCCTGAATGCGATATCCCTTCATGATGTCTGAGAATTCCTTTAATGCACCACAGAGTTCATCCATTCTGTCGTGGTTAATTCTCTGGTGACGATAGGTGTCTGTTCCCAAATCAATACTTTTACGAATATGTTCAATCACTTTGCCTGTTTTCTTTGTAGAAAACTCCAATATCTTCATTGATAATTCGAAGCTTCCCACATCAATGGCTGCAAATAATTTATTCGCCATCCTTTCCTCCCTGGGTTCCCAATAAATAATCTATAAACTGTTGTGCTGTTCTACCTGAACGACCACTGTGTGTAAGCTCCCACTTATTGGCCTGCAAAAGAAGCTCCTGCTCATCCATCTTTATTCCATTCTTCTTGGCAAGCTCTACAACAATGTTGTCAAATGCTTTCTTGTCGGGAGAACTGAAATAAATAGATACACCAAATCTGTAAACAAGAGAAAGCTTTTCCTGAATAGTATCTCCGGTGTGCATATCCTCTCGGATTTCTTCTCTGTCACTGTAGCTTTCGCGAATCAGATGTCTTCTGTTGCTGGTAGCATAAATCAATATATTATCAGGCTTCTTTTCAATACCGCCTTCAATAATTGCCTTTAAAAACTTATATTCAATCTCATCATCTTCAAAGCTTAAATCATCCATGTAAATGATGTATTTGTAATTTCTGTTTTTAACCTGTCTGATCACCTCATTGAGACATTTAAACTGATGCTTATAAATCTCAATAATACGAAGTCCCTGATCATAATACTTATTGGCAATGGCTTTGATACAGGTAGACTTTCCTGTTCCTGCATCACCGAAAAGCAGGCAGTTGTTCGCTTTTCTTCCCTGTACAAATGCCTCTGTATTTTCAATCAGCTTCTGCTTCTGAATATCATAACCCACAAGGTCTTCCAGGTTCACATGTGCTATTTTAAGAATTGGCTCAATTACAACTTCATCCTTAATATTTTCATTGATTCTAAAGGACTTGTGTAAACCATATTTACCAACACCATGCTCTTTATAAAACTGAGTTAAGGTGTCCTTCATTTCCATAGCGTCTTTACACTCAGCAAGCTTCTTGGCCAGTTCACATATTTCATTACAAATTCTCTTATTGTAAATCTGACCTTCTCTGTCACTGGCTTCATAATCCTTCATGTATTTCCATTCATCTACACGAAGCTCTTCAAACATCTCATCAAATTCAAAATCAAACAATTCCTTGAAGATTTCCATATCATGAAGTGTTACTGCATTGATGCTGCCTCTGATATCTCCTACCACTTCACAACCACAGCTATAGCTGTTTTCATTGTTAACCATTAAATTGGTCAAGTAACAATGCCACAGATTTCCATGAAAACCATAGGTACCTGCCATCTCGATTAACTGATGCATGCAGTGATAAGCCTTTACTCTGTTATCCTCTCTACCTACTCTGGTATAGGTATCCTGCTCCATCATTGTAACCATCTCTTTTAATAATGGTTCCTCTCCATATGGTCCAAAGACCAAAAACTTCTCCTCGCGCATTGTACTTCCTCTTTCCTAATAGTTCCCTAAAATCTTCATATTTCTTGCTTCATCACGAAGTCCTCGCAATGCATTCTTCACTGCACCATCAGCAAGATTGCCTTCAAAATCGATAAAGAATCTGTATTCCCACTGTCTGTCTTCAATTGGTCTACTCTCAATCTTGCTCATATTTAAATTGTTATAATTAATATGAGAAAGCATATGATACAGTGAACCACTCTCATGAGGAACCTCAAAACAGATACTAATCTTGTTAGCATCCCTTTTGAAAATTTTCTGATTGCTTACAATAATAAATCTGGTAGAATTTCCCGCAGGATTGATTCCCTGCTCCAGAATCTCCAGGCCATACACCTTTGCCGCATATTCACCTGCAATGGCCGCCTGCGTCTTGTCCATATCCTTGGCAACCTTCTGTGCAGCAAAGGCATTGTTCTGCATACTAATCTGCTGCCAGTCACAGTTACTTAAATATCTGGAACTCTGCATCAGGGACTGTGGATGGGAATACACTCTCTTAATATCTTCCTTCTTGGTTCCCGGTGTTGCCATAAGGCAATGATTAATCTGAATAATCTGTTCGCCAACAATATAATTTTCAAATTCTACAAGCAGGTCATAAATCTCACTCACCATACCTGCTGTGGAATTTTCAATAGGAAGTACCGCAAAATCTGCACTCCCTTCTTCAATGGCACTCATAGCATCTCTGAAGGTATCCACATGATAGCTCTTAATCTGATCTCCAAAGAATTTATCCATGGCTGCCTGTGAATAAGCCCCCTCTGCTCCCTGGAACACTACTCTTGCCTGCTTTATATCCAAATTCTCTACCTCAATAAAAGGAAGTCTTCCAAGACTGCCATTGGCTGCAAGCTTCTGATACTGAAGTTTACGGCTCATGCACATAATCTGTTCAAACAACTCTTCCACACCATGACTGTTAAAATCATTGTGTGCAAGGCTTTTTACCTTCTGAAGCTTCTCCATCTCTCTGGTTTTATCAAAAACCTTCTTGCCTGTTTGTATCTTGTAATCTGCAACCTGTCCGCAGATTTCCATTCTTTTTTCATATAACTCTACGATTTTTGCATCAATCGAATCAATTTGATCTCTTAACTCTAATAAATCCATGTGTTTGTCCTTCCATTAATGTATAGTTACTCATGCTTATTTTATAACAGTTTTGTATTGATAGCAAGCCAAAGAAATGCTATCTTATGATTAGAAATTATTATAGAAATGAGGCTCATATGAAAAAGAAATTAATTATCATTATTGCTGCTATCGTTATCGTTCTTCTCATAGCTGCAATTGTTGTATACATGATTTTTTTCAAAAAAGATAATACCATTCGCTATCCCGAAGGTACCGTGGGCAATACTGCCGGCAATTTAAATAACGGTGGTCTCTTTTGTGAAAAGGATGGCATTGTCTATTTTTCCAATCCCAAAGATGGTGGTTTCCTGTATGCCATGAATCCGGATGAAAGTAATAAGCATAAAATTCTTTCTGCGAATGTTATGAACCTTCTGATTGCAGGCAATCATATTTATTATTCCCAGCTCTCCTCATCAAGCAGTGATGCGGGACTTGGATATGTCCGTGGAATGCACTCCTTAAACCGTTGCGATTTAAATGGAAAAAAGGGAACAAATATTAGCTTCGACCTAATCATTCATGCCCAGCTCGTAAATGATAATCTTTACATCCTAACCACTGATGAAAAGAACATCACCTTTTATAAGCAGAATGTAAATGAAAAGACCCCCCTGGCGTTGGCAGAATACGAAATCAATCCCTCTTGTATTGTTGACAATACTATTTTTTACAGTGATAACCTAGACAATCATGCATTAATGCGTCTTGATACTACTGAAGATATTTCTGAACTGGTTTATCGTGGCACTGTTTGGAATCCCTGCTACTATGAAGGCTACTTCTACTTCATGGATCCCAGCAGAGACTATGCTTTATGTCGCTATAACATAGAAAAAGACATTATGCAAATTCTTTCCGAAGACCGTGTGGAATGTTTCAATGTGGGCAGCGGTTACATCTATTACCAGTGCCTCAGCCGTTCCGGTAACTGTTTGAAAATGATGAAAATTGATGGTACTGACGTACAGACCATCACGCTCGGAAACTTCAGTAACATTAACATGACCAGTGAGTATGTATACTTCCAGGACTTTGGTGTGGTTGGTTCTCTCTACCATGTGCCTATCGGAAGCACCGCTTATGAACCATTCAACTAAAAAAACAAAAAAACAGAGGACGGGGTTGTGATGTACACAATCCCGTCCCCATTTTTCAGTGATGTTCTTCTTCAATATGATCAAGCCCCTGACTTAAGATGTTCACAATATGGCCATCTGCCAATGAATAATAAATGGTCTTTCCATCTCGTCTGTTTTTTACCAGATCCATTTGCTTCAAAACACGTAACTGATGAGATACCGCTGACTGACTCATTCCAATCAATGTAGCTATATCCAGCACACACATTTCCTGACAAAGTAATACATACAATATTTTAAGTCTGGTAGGATCTCCAAATACCTTAAAAAATTCTCCCAAATCCTCCAGTTCTTCTGAAGGTGGCATGGTATCCATCACCTTTTTTTCTACTTCCTGGTCAATATGCATATAAGTATTCTCGCTCATGCTGTCTCCTTTGATTTAAGTCCTAATCCTTTTGCTGTGTAAACATTTTTTCCATTCCGGAAGTCATGGAGATATTTAAATTTTGATCTACAAACAACGCCTCTGCACCATACTTCTCTATTAGGATCATCCCATCTTCTTTTCCAAGAACAAAGCAGGCTGTGGATAAAGCGTCCGACAGAAATCCATTATCACAAACAACCGTAACAGAACACAAGTCGCTTTCTGCAGGATATCCTGTATGCGGATCCAATATATGATGATACCTTTTACCGTTCATTTCAATATATCTCTCATAATCGCCTGAAGTTGAAATGAAACACTCTCCTGTTACCTCAACAAATCCAAGATACTTTCCATCCTCTCTTGGATGCATAATTCCGATTTTAAAATTATTTCCGTCAGGCTTACATCCATAGGTTACCACACTTCCCCCTACAGAAACAATACCCCCTGTTATATTCTCCTGCATCTTTAGATAATTTAACACTCTGTCACAGGCATATCCCTTGCCGACTGCACCTAAATCAAGTTGTATCTCTCCATCTAGGATTACCTGATTTCCTTCAAATCGAACATTTTCATAGTTCACTTTTTGAAGTGTTTGCTCAATCTCTTCTTTTGTTGGAATCCTTCCGTTTTCCTGCTCTAGCAAAAGCTCATCAATGTTCCAGAGAAGAACCAATTCTCCAACAGAAATATCCAAAGCTCCGCCACTGTCTTTACTAATCTGCGTTGTCTCTTGTAGTACCTGCAACAGTTCATCTGAAACAACACTACAGCGATTATTATTTAGCTGCGCAATTGCTGAGTTTTCTATTCTTCTTGAAATCTCGCCCTCTAATGCACTAATCTCCTGCAAGACATCTTCTGTGTACTGCTCTCCATTCGTATCCTTAACATAAAGTGTCTGACTGATCATGGTACCCATCGCAGTCCCTGCACTCTGTACCTTTTCAGCCTTTCTCTCACACCCACAAAGTGTCATCAATATAGCCAAACAAAAGACGAAGTATTTTCTTTTTATCTTACTTTTCATTTGCCAATCCTTTCTGAAAGGAATATGATAATAACATGATTATTTTAGGGAAGGAAGGTCCTATGAAAAAGAAGTTTTCTACGAATCTCATATTAACGATTCTGCTCTGTCTCATACTATTTTTTTCCCTATTATGCTTTTTATGGATTCGTTTTTACCACGATAAACAAAAGAATGATCTGGTATACATCTACCAGGATGGAACGCTGAT
Organism: Acetatifactor sp.; assembly: GCA_045616525.1. Classification (GTDB taxonomy): domain Bacteria; phylum Bacillota; class Clostridia; order Lachnospirales; family Lachnospiraceae; genus Acetatifactor. The sequence continues at coordinate 14,011 of JAZLGY010000049.1, forward strand.
TCAGACCTATCCTCTGTCAGATGTTGCTGCCCCTATAACCATAACGTCAAAGGATGGTGGTTTTAACACCATACGCATTACAGCTTCCGGAGTTTCTGTTATAGAAGCTGACTGTCCGCATCAAACCTGTGTGCACCAGGGAGAAATTACCAATTCTCTTCTTCCTATTACCTGCATCCCCCACGGTTTGGTGATTGAACTTCATCCAAGTGACAGTAAAAATAACTTTGATGCTGATACTTACTAATGGAAAGGACCAATATGTCTGTAAGCAAACTTACAAAGCTATCGCTGTTTACAGGGATTGCTTTAATTCTTTATTATATAGAATCCCTATTGCCACCCTTTTTCCCCATTCCCGGGGCTAAGCTTGGTCTTGCTAATATTGTAACCTTACTTCTTATGGAATTTTACCCGGCAAAGGATGCCTTGCTCGTCCTGCTGATCCGAATTCTTGTTGTAAGTCTACTTTTTGGTCAAATGCTAAGCTTTCTCTTTAGCTTCGTCGGTGGCATACTAAGCATTCTCATCATTGTAATAATAAAACGGATTTTGACCCACAATTCATCAATCCTCCTTGGATGCTTTGGTGGTCTATTTCATAACCTGGGACAATTTATGGTTGCCCTATTCCTTGTGAAAAGTTCAGCTGTCATTCTTATGCTTCCACAGCTCATCATCCTTGGTATCGTAACCGGCTTTGGAACAGGCCTTATATCCTCGTTCTTACTGCCATATTTACGTCCGTTTTTTTATAAAAACTCTTAGAAAATAGAAACAGCTGTATACACAGCTGTTTTTATTATAATGCATTATATAATTCCTGAACTGTTTTCATAAGTACCGGGTGTCTTTTATTCGGACATAACTCCAATAACGGTTGTAGTACGAAGCTTCTGTTTTGCATATCTACATGTGGAATAATCAGATTCTCCGATTCATATACAAGGTTTCCATAGAATACAATATCCAAATCCAGGGTTCTTGGTCCCCAATGAACCTTTCTTTCTCTGCCGGCTTCTTTTTCAATAATATGAAGCTCTTTTAACAGCTCTTCCGGAGATAAAAAGGTTTCGATTTCCAAGGCTCCGTTTAAAAAGTCATCCTGTTCCACTCCACCATATGGCTTTGTCACCAAATAATCAGCAGATTTTTTTAATCGAATCTTTTCATGTTTCTTTATAGAATCTACAGCTCCGTCCAAAAATCCCTTGGCATCTCCAATATTGGAACCAATACTCAAATAGCAGGTTTCCCAAGCTCTTTCTATTTCTACCGAAACATTTTCAAAGGGAAGTCCAATGGGTGCCATAGGCTTTTCTACTTCCACCTTTACACCCTTAATCAAGGGATAGGTTGTAAGTAATTTTTCTGCTATCTTCTCCGCAACTGCTTCAATCAATTTCTTCTTTTCTTCCTGTACCCAGGCTGTTACCTTCTGGCATACATCACCATAATCCGTAGATAGGCTTAGTTCATCTTTTATGCCGGCTTCGTAAGTATCCGTATACAAACTAAGGTTTATAAAAAAATCCTGTCCTTCTTCCTGTTCCTTTTCAAACACGCCATGATATGCAAATACCTTCAAGCCTTTGATTTTAATACAATCCATGATTATATTCCTCTATTGCTTTCGCCATCTTGATGGCTCTCTTATTTTCTTTTACGTCATGTACTCTGACAAATGCGCATCCCTTTTGAACTGCGTACACGGTAGTTACCAGAGTTCCCTCCACTCTTTGATCCGAAGGTAAATCCAAAGTAAGCCCTACAACGGATTTTCTGCTGGTTCCCAGTAAAACAGGATATCCTAATCTTTTAAGTGCTTCTAAGGTAGCGATGCTTTCAAGATTGTTCTCATAGGTTTTTCCAAAGCCTACGCCCGGATCCAGTATGATTTTATCCTTTTCTATTCCGGCCTTCTGTGCCAGTAAAAGGCACTCCTCCATATCCTTCAACATATCGGGAACAAATTGATTATAATTTGCTTCCTTTCTGTTATGCATCAGGCAGCAGGCTACGTTACCTTCCTTGATTACCTTTGCTATATTCTCGTCAAACTTTAATCCCCAGATATCATTAATCAGGTGAACCCCAGCATCAATTCCGGCCTTAGCCACCTGTGACTTATAGGTATCCAAGGAAATTGGTATATCAAATTCCGCCTGAATCCTCTCAACAAAAGGAAGAACTCTTTCTACCTCTTCTTCCCAAGGCATAATCACATACCCCGGTCTTGTAGATTCTCCTCCAATGTCCAGGATGTCCATACCATCCTGAATCATTTCATCTACATGAAGAAGTGCCTTGTCCATTTGATTAAACTTTCCACCATCCGAAAAAGAATCCGGTGTTACATTTAAGATCCCCATGACATAAGTATTGTGTTCTGTGTCAAAATCCCATTTGCCTATCTTCATAATATTCCGTCCCCTTGACAACTCTGTTTTACCTTAATGTATCAGCTGTAACACCTGCATTTGCAAGTCATTGTTTTCTTCAAATTCTCCTCTGCAGGCAATTGTCTTCGTGATGGTTCCCGGCTTCTGTACACCACGCATAGTCATGCACATATGCTCTGCTTCTATCACAACCATCACGCCCTTGGGCGCAAGATACTCCATAATAGCATCTGCCACCTGACCGGTTAATTGTTCCTGAATCTGTGGTCTTCTTGCATACACCTCTACGGTACGTGCCAGCTTACTTAAGCCCACAACCTTGTCCTTTGGTAAATACGCTATATGTACCTTACCGTAAAACGGCAATAAGTGATGTTCACAGGTTGAATAAAAAGTAATGTCTTTTTCCAAAACAATACTACTGCTGCCGGCAGAAAAAACCTTCTTTAAATGTTCTTCCGGCGACTTAGTTAATCCCTGAAAAATCTCAGCATACATCCTTGCTACTCTGTCAGGTGTATCCTTTAATCCCTCTCTATCCGGATTTTCTCCAATCCCTTCCAGTATTAACTTAATACCCTCTTTTATTTTCTCCTGATTCACCATGAAGCTTTCCTCTTATTTCTTCTTTTTCCCGATTGTGTTTCTCTTCTCTACCTCTTCCATTACCTTACCTAAAAAAGACAATGAGCCGAAGGAAAGAATCACATCCTCTTTTGCAGCAAACAGATATGCCATCTCAACGGCTTCCTCGATAGAAGCAGCCGCAGTAACATGCAGATTCCTCTTCATAACCTCTTCTGCAAGTGCAAGACTATCCATAGCTCTTTTATTATTTGGTGTTGCCACTGTAATAATCTGCTGCGCATATTTTGCGGTTAGGTCAATGATTTTTTCATATTCCTTATCCCTTAATATTCCCATTATATAGATGATTCTCCTATTTGTAAAATACATTTCTATGGAGTCAGCAAGTTTTTTCGCTGCATCCTCATTGTGTGCACCATCAATAACAAACAATGGGTTATTGCCAATCACACTAAATCTTCCCTGCCAAATGGTTTCCTTCAGGCCTTCTCTTACTGCTTTCTCCGTAACCTCCAACATTCCGTCATTCAGTACCCGGATTACCTCCAACGCCAAAACCCCGTTGTCTACCTGAACCTTTCCTGCCAGGGATAGTTCTATTTTTTCAAATTCCTTATAGGAGAATTTAACACCCTTTATATTATATTTGATTCCCTTGGCAAGCTCAGGCTCAGCCACAATCATCTGCGCCTTATTTTTGCATGCCTCTTCCTTAACAACCTCCATAACCTCCGGTGCCTGCTTAAGAACTACAACCTTAGATCCCTCTTTGATAATTCCTGCCTTTTCTCTAGCAATCTTCTCTAAGGTGTCCCCCAGAAATTGCATATGATCCATGCTGATGGAAGCAATCACAGAAACTAGGGTTGTTTTTATGATGTTGGTTGCATCCATTCTTCCACCCATACCGGTTTCAAGCACTACAACATCACATCCCTTTTTCAAGAAGTAATCAAAAGCCATGGCTGTTTCCACTTCAAAGGGTGTGGGATGATGAAATCCATCCTGAACCATGTCATCACAGATTTCACGCATGCATTCCATCTCTTCGCAGAGAGCTTTCTTGGTAATCATCTTTTCATTTACCTGTATTCTCTCTTCATAACATCGAATAGCCGGTGAAACATATCTTCCAACCTTATATCCTGCTTTTCTAAGTACAGTAGAAAGATATGCCAGCGTAGAGCCTTTTCCATTGGTTCCTGCAATATGAATAAACTTCAAACGATCCTGCGGATTTCCTAGGCGTTTGCAAAGTTCCTTAATACTGTCAAGTCCGGGAACAATACCATATTTACTTAAAGAATTAATGTATTCTATTGCCTCATCATATTTCATGGGATTATTTTCCTCTTGTTCTAAAAACTAATAAATAGAAGAGCCTGACGAGTAATCCCGTCAGGCCCGTAATTATGAAGTAATATCATCGATATTTGCCATGTCGCCGGTTCCGATATCCAGCATGTTGACTGTACGTCTCTTAATTCTTGCCTTTTCAGACTCTTCCAGGATAAAATCCTTTACAGCTCTTGCATTCTTAATATGCTTAATCTCTAATTTAGAATCTGTTGTATCTCCTGTAAAGCATACAATGGTTCCAAGTTTAAAAATCTTCTCCCAGAAGCTTCTGTTTAACTGCACGTCCTGTACCTTGTACATGTAGCAATCATTCTCAACTGTATTGAATAATCCTGTATCTACAGTAATCATATCCTCTTTAATCTTGTATACGGTAAAAGTAAACGGAAGCCCGAAAAATAACCATCTTTTTCTCTCTACAAAATGCATTGCAATTCCTCCTCGTAACTCCAAATTTTTATTTTCAAACCTTCATATAGTATACATGTAACAAAGATTTTTGTAAAGAATACTTTTTGTTTGCATCTGCCTTTTTCATGTGGTATCATAGCATAGGAAATGAATCATAGGAGGTATATTATGAACGCAAGAGAATGTATTATGACAAGAAGAAGTATACGTTCTTTCACAAATGAGCCTGTTAGCCATGAAGTGATTGACAGAGTTGTGGAAGCCGCATCTTATGCACCCAGTTGGAAACATACACAGATTGCCCGCTATGTTGTAGTGGAAGGCGCCATGAAGGATCAGGTAGCCAAATGTACATCCGGTTATGCCGGAAATGGTACCGTAATTGATAATGCCCCTATGGCAGTTGTTGTTACGATGATTAAGAATCGTAGCGGTTTTGAAAGAGACGGATCCTACTCTACTCACCGTGAAGGCGGTTGGCAGATGTTTGATACCGGTGTTGCAAGTGAAGCTTTTTGTTTGGCAGCTCACGAGGAAGGTCTCGGAACCGTAATCATGGGTATTATTGACGACGAAAAAATTGCCGAGCTGATTGGTCTTTCAGATGATCGTGAGGTTGTATGTGTTATTCCTATCGGTTATCCCGCTGAAAGTCCTGTAGCACCTAAACGTAAACCCGTTTCTGAACTAGTTACTTATTTATCTTAATAATGAAAGTCGAAGAGTTTTCTCTTCGGCTTTTCTTACGTCAAAAGGAGGACAAATCATGCGTCATTTAATGAGTCCGCTGGATTTTACATGCGAGGAACTTGATTCCCTTTTCGATCTGGCAATGGATATCGAGAAAAACAAAGAAAAATACGCACATGTATGTGAGGGAAAGATTTTGGCTACCTGCTTTTATGAGCCCAGTACCAGAACCAGACTTAGCTTTGAGTCTGCTATGACCAGACTCGGTGGCAAGGTAATCGGTTTCTCCGATGCCGGTTCTTCTTCCGCTGCAAAGGGCGAAAGTGTAAGTGATACTATTCGTGTTATTTCCTGCTATGCAGATATTTGTGCAATGCGCCATCCCAAGGAAGGAGCACCTATGGTTGCCGCCGAAAAGAGCCTTATTCCCGTAATCAATGCAGGCGACGGCGGACATCAGCATCCTACTCAAACATTAACAGATCTTTTAACAATCAAATCCTTAAAGGGCAGTCTGGAAGGCTTCACAATTGGTCTTTGTGGTGATTTAAAGTTCGGTCGTACCGTACACTCATTAATCCATGCACTTTCAAGATACAAAAACATCAACTTTGTATTTATCTCACCTGAAGAGCTTCGCATTCCTGATTATATCATCGAGTTATTAAAGTCAAAAAATATCAGTTACCGTGAAGAAAAGCATTTAGAGGATGTCATGCCTGAACTTGATTTACTCTACATGACTCGTGTACAGAAGGAAAGATTCTTCAACGAGGAGGATTACATCCGTTTGAAGGATTACTACATCCTTGATTCTGCAAAGATGGAACTGGCAAAGCCTGATATGTTAGTTCTCCACCCTCTTCCCAGAGTAAACGAAATCTCTGTAGAAGTAGATGAAGACGAAAGAGCCGCTTACTTCAAACAGGCACAGTATGGTGTTTATGTTCGTATGGCTTTGATTATGACATTGCTTGGATTAAACAAATAAAGGAGATCTAATATGCTGAACGTAGGTAAAATTGAAGAAGGTTTTGTACTGGACCATATTCGTGCCGGCAAAAGCCTTTCTCTTTATGAACATCTTGGACTTGATAAATTGGATTGCACCGTTGCAATCATCAAAAATGCACGTAGCGATAAAATGGGTAAGAAAGATATCTTAAAGGTTGAATGTAACGTAGATATGTTAGACCTTGATATTTTGGCTTTCATCGATCATAATATTACCGTCAATGTCATCAAGGATGGAAAGATTGTGGATAAAAAGCCTTTGGTTCTTCCTAAGCAGATTAAGAATGTAATCAAATGTAAAAATCCCCGCTGTATCACTTCGATTGAGCAGGGACTTCCACATATCTTTAATTTGGTTGATGAAGAGAAAGAAACATATCGTTGTAAATACTGTGAAGAAAAGTACGCTGAACGTACTAAGAATTAATCTTCCTGTTTTACGTCCTTACTTGCAGCTTCATTGGATGTTCTAAAGAGAATACTCTTTATTTCATCCAAGGAGGCTGCAAATTTTTTTGAAGTCATTTGAGGATAAGAACGAAGGAACTTGATATAAGTTGCTTTCTTTTGGGTCAACGCATTGAAATGCTTCATAAGCTGTTCATTCATCGACTCAAGCTTCTCTGAAATCTCTTCATTTGTAATTGCTATGTACACATCTGCACGCTTCTGCACTCTATGCAATTCCTCTCTTACACGTTCCATAGCGGCCAGGATATCTCGAAGGTCCATTGCAGCCTTAAATGATAATGTAAAATCAATTGCAACAACCAAGGTAATCACACCGGTCAATATTAGTAGTACTTCAGAAGAAATCGCAAGAACCGCCATCTCAACATAATGATGTGCAAAATGTGTCATAAAAATAGTTAAACCACCCCAGGCCAAGGTTGACGACAAACATATATGTCCCTGAAAATGAAATCTTTTATAGGAATAGTCCCAATACCTAACCTTGAACATTTTTTCCATGGCAACACCTGTTACATATTCAAGGACCGTGGCCCCAAAACAGCCTGCCAAATAAGTTAACAGAAGGCTCTTTTGAAACGGTGCTGAAACTACCAGCATCATAATGCCTCCACTTCCGTATAAAGGTAAAAAAGGCCCTCTCATAAAGCCTCTGTTGATCCATTTTTTCGATTTTGCAGAAACATAGGTAGACTCAAAGCACCAACCGAAAAAACAATAAAAATAGAAGAAAAACAACCATTGAATTATATTATATCCATACATTATCTATAAACTCCTACGGTTACAGAAAGTTTTCCCTTTTTAGTCTCTCTCTCTTCTCCTACGTATATAAACTTTCCAAAGCCTCTCAAATTAATTACTTCCATCCCCTTTAAGGTTCTGGCATTATTTTCACATAGTCTTCCGTCCACAAATACTTTCCCCTGCCGAAAATGCTCCACTACATCTGTTCTTGAAAGATGGTATACCTTGGCGATACATGCATCGATTCTTGCACTGGCCACCTGAATCTGTTCATAGCTGGGTTCCTGCTTGGGAAACAGCGCTGCATCTGACACAACTTCACATTTCACACTTGTATGTTTTACTTTATCCAAATTGGAGCAAATATATTCTGACATATTTTGGTGACAAAATAAAAAAGCTTCCTTTTCTCCGATTTGTAAATCTCCAAGGGTACTTCTTTCAATTCCAAGATTCATCAAAGCCCCCAGAAAATCTCTGTGTCCAAGTTGATCCGCAAACTTCGGTAATAAGGGACGAATGTGTATACAGACAATGGGAAATTCCTCTTCATATCCAAGTTCCTTACTGTTGCCAAAACGAACCATTTTTCGTTCAGCACTGTCTACACCGCCGCAAAAAGTATAGCCGGCATACTCCAATTCTCTTACATTATCCCAAAAGACAGTCTGCTCACTAAGTCCCAGAAAGTTCGAGAAAACATAACAGTTCTGTCTGTAAGAACGTTCTGCCATGTCAAGCAATCTTTTTTTCTGTTGTGCAATTTCTTTTGCTTCGTCCATTGTAACTCCTTGTTCACCACAAAAATAAATAGCTATAAAAAAGCAAAACAAACCACTTAGATCTGTTTTGCATTTTTATTATGCCATGTTTAAAATTTCATTCTTAGGAGCCTTGGTCTTCTCCACACTAACTGCATGAAGAACAGGTCCTTCTCCCTTGTAATCTGCCCAATATTCCTTTTTCACAACAGCAGTAACCTTTACCCATTCCTTCTGCTTCAGGCTCTCTGCACCATCATACTTACAAGCATAACCAAGGAACACCATATCCTCCGCGCAACAGTTCATCGCAGTTCTTCCCGGAACGAAGTAACCCTTTTCCATAGAATCTGGACGAAGTACATTGGCAATAAAGGTAATGGTTTTTCCTTCGTATCTTTCCAAATGATCCATTGCATCCAGATAAAACAATGCATAACCTTCATCATCCAGGTTAATGATCGGATCATTCAAGTTATACGGCAAATCCTCTTCAAATATTTCCTGAATCTCACCCTTGGCATCCTCAAAAATAATAGCCGCCTTAGGATTTACTGCCTTGATATTTCTGTTATATACATTCAATTCCTTAATACCATCGCAGCGATTGAAAATAATCATCTCTGACTTACGAACCATCTCCATAAGCATAGACTTCATGTTGTTATAATAAGTTGGGAAGGTTGCTCCGTTGATAATGGTAATCTGCTGTTCTACCTTCCAATACCAAGGAAGCTTCATATCCTTAAAATTCCACATACCATTATATTCAATAATAATTCTCTCAGGTTTGTGTTTCTTCTCCAATTCCACAAGATTGGTAGTTGTAAATGCTTCCTGGTCATCTACTACTTCCACAACCGTGTTGGTTTTTGCAAGAACCTGAGAATCATATTCCTCTTCACCCTCTTCGCAGAGAATTACCAAGGTTTTTCCTTTTACTCTAAAGTAGGGCTGTCCTAATGTAAAATTAATAAACTGTGTTTTTCCGCTCTCCAAAAAACCATTGATAATATATACCGGCTTCATGTAATGCATCCTCCTATTCCTACTTTCGGAACAATTCTTTTAACTTGTCTTCCTTGAGCTTAGATCCGATGACACAGATCTTACCGGTAACTAAAGCCTTGCCACTTCTGATATTCTGCTCTTCCGGTACATAATCAAAATATGTCCAAGTTCCATCAGGAGATGCAACCATTCCCTTGGAACGAAGGATCATACCGTAATCACCACTGTCAAGTGCTGTTAAGATTGCTGCAATATCTTCCTGTGAGTACTGGTTTGCAGTTTCCATGCCAAAGCTTGTAAATACTTCATCTGCATGATGATGTCCATGTCCATGATGATGTCCACAAGAACATACACCATTCTCATCATATTCGTGATGATGTTCATGTTCATGATGATCATGGTCGTGATGATCATGGTCGTGATGATCATGGTCGTGGTGGTCATGGTCGTGATGGTCGTGATGGTCATGGTCATGATGGTCGTGATCATGTTCATGTTCGTCATCATCATGATGGTGATGTCCTCCACATACCGGACAAACTTCATCATCATCGTCGTCATGATCATGATGATGCTCATGGTCATGTCCACAGCAGCATTCTTCATCGTCATCATGATGATGGTGATGTTCATGTTCATGCTCATGAGCATGTCCACAGCAGCACTCTCCGTCATGATGATGGTGATGCTCATGCTCCTCTTCCTTAGCCTTTTCAAGCATCTCTGCCATCATGTCATCTAATTTATCTGCGCCTTCAATAGTTTCAAGAATATCGCTTCCCTGAAGTTCATCCCAAGGAGTTGTAATGATAGTTGCTTCCTTGTTGTACTGACGAATAAGTTCAATTGCAGTATCAAGCTTTTCTTTACTGATATTACCGGTTCTACTAAGAATAATGGTTCCGGCATATTCAATCTGGTTAATAAAGAACTCACCAAAGTTCTTTACATACATCTTACATTTACTTGCATCTACAACGGCTACAGCACTGTTAACCTTAACGTCTAACTCACCGGCTACGTTCTCAACAGCCTGTGCTACATCTGAAAGCTTACCAACACCTGAGGGCTCAATTAAGACTCTTTCAGGGGCATAGCTTGTTAACACTTCTCTTAAGGAAGCACCAAAATCACCAACCAATGAACAACAGATACATCCTGCGTTCATTTCCTTGATTTCTATTCCGGCATCCTTTAAGAAACCGCCATCTACACCGATTTCACCAAATTCATTCTCTATTAATACAACCTTTGTTCCGTTCAAAGCTTCTTTTAAAAGCTTTTTGATAAGTGTAGTCTTTCCTGCTCCCAAAAAGCCGGATACAATATCAATCTTTGTTGTCATTTCTAATACTTCCTTTCATTTATTGTACTAAAAGACATCAAGGAAATCCTCAATGTCTTTTTAAGTAAGCAGAACGATAAGCCGGGTTATGTCTTGAATAATCATCTATCTAGAGTGCCTGTTACCAAACACTTCAAGCGACCTACCTGAAAGCAGACCGGGCAAGTCTATCGCTTTCGTTTTGGTCTTGCTTCGGATGGGGTTTACATGGCTCTGCTTGTTACCAAGCAGACGGTAGTCTCTTACGCTGCCTTTCCACCCTTACCATACAAGTATGGCGGTATATTTCTGTTGCACTAGCCTTGGAGTCACCTCCACCGGACGTTATCCGGCATCCTGCCCTGTGAAGCCCGGACTTTCCTCACCCACTTACGTGGCCGCGATTATTTATCCTACTTACAAATCTGCATTCTATCATTTTCCCTATATAAAGTCAAGGATTGCGGACCCTCGTAGGAGCCTGCAACCCTTGATTTTATAATATTTTTATTCTTTTGCTATACTCTGAAACAGCTACCACCAACAAATTCTCTACAAATAGAATTATGTGGAAGTTCTTCACTACTTACACCTAGGAAATACTCTAAGAATTTCAAAAGTCTCTTGGCTTCATAGTACTCCGGCTGATCCTTGTCAATGTGGAACAAAAGTGGTTCTGCATATTGCTTAATGATGGAAAGTTCAAAAATCATTGCTGAATTAAACATTACATCTGCTTCTTCCTGGAATGGGAAAATATTCTCTTCTTCTCCCTTTCTGACAGAAGGCCACATCTGAATGGTTCTCTGTGCTGATGAACCTCTTGTTCTTGCATCTCTGACCATTCTTCTAAGAAGACGACCATCTGTGGTTGGAATTCTGTTATGACTATCAATATTTAAATTAGTCAATGCACTAATATAAATCTTAAATTTGCTTTCTTCCGGAAGTGCATAGCTCATCTTAGGATTCAAACCATGAATACCTTCTATAACAAGAATATCTTCCTTGCCAAGCTGCATAAAGTTTCCGTTGTACTCTCTTCTTCCGATTTTAAAATTAAAGGAAGGAAGCTCTACTCTTTCTCCGGCAAGAAGCTTGATCATATCTTCATTAAACTTCTTGGTATCCAGGGCCTCCAGACATTCAAAGTTGTAATCGCCCTTTTCATCTCTGGGGGTATCTTCACGATTGACAAAGTAATCATCCAAAGCAATAGGATGTGGTGTTAATCCAAGTGTTCGAAGCTGAATGGACAATCTGTGCGAAAAGCTTGTTTTTCCTGAAGAAGATGGTCCTGCGATCATAACAAACTTTACACCCTGACGCTGTGCAATCATTCTTGCAATCTCACCAATCTTACGCTCCTGCTCAGCTTCCTGTACCAAAATCATATCACTGAGTGAGCCACTACAAATCTTATCATTTAATTCACCGACATTTTCAATACCGGTATCATGTCCCCACTTAGCAGATGCTTTCAAGGTATCAAAAAGCTTCTTCTTTTCATTAAAGGGTTTTAACTCCAAAGGACTCTTGGAGCTTGGTAAAACAAGCATAAAACCTTCATCATAGGCAATAAAATCATAACGCTTTACATAACCTGCATTGGGAAGCATAAAACCATAGTAGTAATCGTAGTAGCCCTCTGCTTCGTAGATATTTACGGTAGAACTTCTTCTGTAACGGAAGAGTTTGGTCTTATCCTTCATTCCCTTCTTTTCGAAGATTTCCATGGCTTCCTCCATGGAATATGACTTCTTAAAGAATGGCATCGCCGCTTCTACCATAACAGCCATTCTGTCTTTAATCTTCTTTGCATTCTCATCGGTTGCATCTATTCGATTGCCACTGCTGATATAGAGTCCGTTGCCTACAGTAAACTCTACACGACAATCCTTCACTATATCCTCACCAAACACATCGTTGATTGCCTTCATGGCAAGCATTGTTGCAGTTCTGACATAGGTTTTGTTTCCAACGGGGTCCTTTAATGTAAAGAACTCAATTGTACAAGCCTTGGTTACTTTTTTAAACAATTCTCTCAATTTACCATTTTCTGAAACCAACGCAATTGTTCCATCATACTTATCCTGGTAGTCAGCAACAATTTTTTCGAAAGAAGTACCGGCAGCTACCTCCTTCTCTTCACCCTCAATAATAACTTTTACCATATTTTCCATATGTATCTCCCTCCTGCTTTCTGACTCATATAGACTAAGACTGTTTCTCTATATCTACTGAATAATACTTTGCAAGTGCCTCTTTTATACCTTCCTGTTCTGCTCGCAAGCTTTCCATTCTGCTTTCGGATTTTTCTCCCTGCTGCATGGATAAATGCTCGAACAGTTCTCTGTTATTCTGATAAGCCTTCAAAAGATAATTTTTCAATACTTCATTTTGATTCTGAAGTAAAAGCTTACCATACCGATCAAACAAAAGCTGATTCTGTGTATCTTCTGATATTGTTCTGCCCGGAACAACTCTCATCATGGGATAATACTTACCCTCTTCAAAAATCATATCTTCAGCAACAATTTCATATCCTTCCTTACGAAGGAACACGCGAAACTCCTCCAGTTGAGATTGTGGTTGCAGCACCAACTCGCGAAAGGACTTGGCCTTCTTCTCTCCCTCCTGCAAGATATGCATCATCAGATTTCCACCCATGCCTGCAATAATGCAGCTTTCGGTTTCACCGATTTCCAGTTTCTGAAGGCCATCTGAAATTCTTGTATCTATTATGTCGGAAAGACCATATTCCTCAATATGTTCCTTTGCAAGGGAAAGGGGGCCTGTTCTAACATCCATGGCAACCGCCTTTTTCGCATGCTTTACAATTGTCAAATAAATGGAAACATATCCATGGTCACAACCAACATCACAAATGCTGTTCCCTTCTGTGACCAAATTTGTAATTGCCTTCATTCTTTCCGATAATGCTGGTATTCTCATTAATCAAGATAATCCTTTAACTTCTTACTTCTGCTCGGGTGACGTAACTTACGAAGAGCCTTGGCTTCAATCTGACGAATTCGTTCACGAGTAACGCTGAACTCCTGTCCAACCTCTTCCAAGGTACGAGCCTTGCCATCATCCAAACCGAATCGTAATCTAAGTACCTTCTGCTCTCTCTCTGTTAATGTTCCCAATACTTCCACAAGCTGTTCCTTTAACAGGGTAAATGCAGCTGCATCTGCAGGTACCGGTACGTTATCATCCTGAATAAAATCTCCAACATGACTGTCTTTCTCTTCACCAATAGGTGTTTCCAAAGAAACTGGCTCCTGGCTGATTTTTAAGATTTCTCTAACTCTGTCTACCGGCATATTCATTTCTTCTGCAATTTCTTCAGGAGATGGTTCTCTTCCAAGCTCCTGTAAAAGCTGACGGCTTACACGAATCAACTTGTTTATGGTTTCTACCATATGAACAGGAATACGAATGGTTCTTGCCTGGTCTGCGATTGCTCTGGTAATTGCCTGTCTGATCCACCATGTGGCATATGTTGAGAACTTGTAGCCCTTACGATAATCAAACTTCTCTACAGCCTTAATAAGACCAAGATTTCCTTCCTGAATCAAATCAAGGAATAACATGCCTCGACCTACATATCTCTTTGCAATACTTACAACCAGACGAAGGTTTGCTTCTGCAAGACGCTTCTTTGCTTCCTGATCACCAAGTTCCATTTTCTTTGCAAGTTCAATTTCTTCCTCTGCCGAAAGCAAAGGTACCTTACCGATTTCCTTTAAGTACATACGTACAGGATCCTCGATACTGATACCGTCAGGAATACTAAGATCAAGATTCTCTACATCAACATCCTCTTCATCAGAAAGAATCAATTCTTCGTCATTTACATCATCATCACCATCTGTAATACGGAGAATATCTACATTGTTTCTCTCCAATACATCCAAGATGTGATCAAACTGATCCTCCTCCAGTGTCATATCTGCGAAGTGTTCACTAATCTCCTGATATTCCAACACATTTTTCTTTTTCTTTGCCATTGCGAGAAGTTCTTTAATTTTCTCGTCAAATCGTGCCTGTGTGTTTTCGTCCATAATATGGTCCATCCTTCCTCATACTGTATTTGATTTTATATTTTTGCTCCTGAATTCTATAAAGATATGTGGGTTCTGGCAAGTTCTTCCAATGCCTTTTTTCCTTCCACCACTTTTGTCAGTGCAGTAATATCATTTCCAATTTTGTCCATAATATGATTATAACTGTCCTGTTTAACAGCATAAATCACATCATGTAATGCTCTTTCTTTTTCAGCCTTAGTTTCCAATGCAGGAATACTGCTCTGAAAAACCTCTGCAACCTTGCTCTGCTGCTCCCGGTCCTCATATCTGCTGATAATCTGTGCCGGATTTAGGCTCCCCTCCGGAATCTTCTGAAAGATTTCTACCGCGATCTCCTGATAGAGACTTTCCGTGAAATCATCCGGTGTAATAAAGCGGCTAATTTTATTTAAAATCTCCGGTTCCTCCGTAATCCAGGTAAGTAAAAATCTCTGGCTCTTTAATGCCGGATTATCTTCCTTACTCTTCTGACTATTGATTCCACTCCTTACAGGTGCTGCATTCTTTACAAGACCTTCATTGTTTGCAGCTACATTTCGTACCATAGATGCCAAATCTTCATACTTTACATGATACATATCTGCAATGGTATGCATGTAGTTGTCTCTCTCTAAGGCTTCTTCAAAGTTACATATTTTCTGTGCAACCTCTCTAAAAAACTTGGTCTTATTTTCCGGATCATTCAAATCATAGCTTTCCTTAAGGATTCTGATTTCAAACAAAAAGCTGTTTTCTGCCTTTTGAATTCGTTCCTCAAAGGCTTCTTTTCCCAAGGCTTTCATAAATTCATCCGGATCCTTATAGGGCTTCATATTGATTACTTTACCGGTCAGACCATACTGACGTAGGATACCGGTTGCTCTTAAAGCTGCCTTGGTTCCTGCCCCATCACTATCATAAGCCAGATAAATATTCTCTGTATACTTCTTTAAAAGTGCTGCCTGCTCATTGGTGAATGCGGTACCAAGAGATGCAACCGCCATATTAAAGCCCGCCTGATGCATCGCAATTACATCCATATAGCCTTCGCACAAGATAAAGTAATTTGCCC
Source organism: Acetatifactor sp. (assembly GCA_045616525.1). Taxonomy (GTDB): domain Bacteria; phylum Bacillota; class Clostridia; order Lachnospirales; family Lachnospiraceae; genus Acetatifactor. Next base: position 29,937 of record JAZLGY010000049.1, read on the forward strand.
TTGATTTTCTGGCCAGGTGAAGTCCATAAAGATTTCTACGTTTATCGAACACAACGGTTTCCGGAGAGTTTAAATATTTAGGTTCTCCCTCTCCCATAACACGTCCGCCAAACCCAATCACCTTGCCATGAATATCAAAAATCGGATACATGACTCGATTCCAAAAGATACTACTAAGACCCGTTCTTTCGTTAAAGGTTCCGATACCGGATTTTCTAATCAGCTGGTCATCAAAACCCTTTTGCTTCAGATACTGAATCAGTCCCGCGCCACTCTTTCCGCTATAGCCAAGGCCAAAGCTCTTAATGGTTTCATCACTCAGTTCTCTCTTTTTCAAATAGTCCATGGCAATTGACCCCTTGGGATCCCTGATCTGGTAGAAAAAGAAGGTTGCTGCCTGTTTATTCAATTCTAAGATTTTTTCTCTTTCACTTCTTCTCTCCCGCATTTCCGCTGTTTCTTCCACCTGAGGAAGACTAACTCCTGCGTTCTGGGCCAGCCTCTCAACGGCTTCCGGGAAAGAAAGATTTTCATAGTTCATAAGGAAGGTGTAAACATTACCGCTTACACCACATCCAAAGCAGTGATACATCTGCTTGGCGCCATTGACGGAAAAGGACGGTGTCTTCTCATTATGAAAAGGACAGCATCCCCAGTGATTTGCACCCTTTTTCTGCAGTTGAATGTATCCCGAAATAATATCGACAATATCGTTTCTGCTACGGACTTCCTCAACAAGCTCGTCAGGATAGTACATTCGTTTCCTCCACGTAATCGTTCCTTGCAATTCCTACTGTATCGTCCATGACTTGGGGATGAAAATCTCATCATAGGTTGCAATGGCGAAACGATCTGTCATTGCTCCCAAATAGTCACAAACAACTTTTTCTCTTGGCTCTCCAAGAGAGATTAAGTCCAAAAATTCTTCCGGTAAATCATCTATATTTTTTAAGAAGTGGGTATAAAGTGTCTCCATAAGCTGTTCCGCTTTTCCCTCTTCACTCTTTGCAACAGGATTGGTGTAAACTCTCTCAAACATGAATTTACGAAGCTTTTGCATAGCCTCTTCCACCGGTTTCGACATCTGTATGTCATCCTTACCGATACTTTCTGTAACAATATCATGAATAAAATGATCCAGTCTTTCTCCCGTGGTAAATCCAATGACCTCACCGATTTCCTTGGGGACATCTTCTTCTCTTAAAATACCACCTCTGATTGCATCATCCATATCATGGTGTATGTAAGCAATCTTGTCTGACAAACGGACAATCTTTCCCTCCAGAGTATGTGGTTTACCTGAGGTCTGATGGTTTAAAATACCATCTCTTACTTCAAAGGTAAGATTCAGTCCCTGTCCCTTCTTCTCCAGAATATCAACCGTTCGAAGACTCTGCTGACTATGCTCAAATCCAAGGGGACAAACTCTGTTCAAAGCTCTCTCTCCGGCATGACCAAAGGGTGTATGACCCAGGTCGTGACCAAGTGCAATTGCTTCTACCAATTCTTCGTTCATCTTTAAGGCCTTGGCAATGGTTCTTGCATTCTGTGACACTTCCAGAGTATGGGTTAATCTTGTACGATAATGATCCCCTTCAGGAGTCAGGAAAACCTGTGTTTTATCCTTCAGTCTACGGAAAGATTTGCAGTGAATAATACGGTCTCTGTCTCTCTGAAACACCGGCCTGATATCACACTGTTCCTCTTCTCTGTATCTTCCCTTAGAATCCACACTTAAGGCTGCATAGGGACTTAAATACTCTTTTTCGTATTGCTCCAGACTTTCTCTTATCGTCATGATAACGCATCCTTTCGTAAAAAAACCTGTACATATAATATATTCTGTACAGGTTCTTAAAATCCTTTTTTTATTTTTTTATTTCTCACCCAAAAATTGACCCAAATTTTCCACAATTTTGAAATTTTATCGACATATGCTGTATATGAACTCTGCTATTTTGTCCACAGCCTCCAAAGCCTCTTTCAAAGGTCCCATTTGAAATACGTGCCACATTCCGGGAAATTCGTCCAATTTTACATTAATCCCTGCATCCTTCATCTTCTCATACAATCTAAAAGAATCCGAATACAATATTTCATTTTGTCCCACCTGAATATAGGTCGGTGGAAATCCTTCAAAATCACCATAGATTGGTGAAATAGTGTCAAGTCTCAAATCCCCTGCCGGAACATATGCTTTAATCATCTTTTCTATATATTCCTTGCTTAAAATAGGATCAAGCTTTTTTCTCTCTTTATACGAAGGCCCCTTGCTTGCCAAATCTGTCCATGGAGAAAGAAGTACCATTCCTCTGGGAAGCAACCTCTTTTCTTCCTTGATTTTCAGTGCCATAACTAGCGCAAGATTGCCTCCTGCGGAGTCTCCTGCAAGAATTACATCTCTGGCGCCATACCCAAGAAGCATCAGATAGTTCCAAACCTTCATGGCATCCTCCACCGCAGCCGGATAAGGATATTCCGGAGCCAATCTGTAGTCAAAGCTTAAAACATCCATTGACGTTGCCTGTGCAAGCTTTGAAGTAACGGTTCTGGCATACAATCTGCTGCCGGTAGAATATCCGCCTCCGTGACAATAAAGAATAATATATTTCTTCATATGCGCACGATTCACCAAAACCCATTCTGCCCGAATTCCATCAATAGAAAATTCCTGATAGGTAAGCTCCTTATTACTCTTCATCAAAGCACCGATATGCTCCTGGGATTGACGTTGTTTCTCCAGGTCATCGCTCTCCAATAATCCATGCAGGCTCTTTACCATTTTCATAAGGCTTTCATTTTTCTTTTCTGCGATATCCTTGCTTTTTTCCTTCTTATCCTTCTTTTTATCCTTGTTTTTTGCAACCATAATATCCCCATCCATAGTTTAAAAATGAAATCTTCTGCTCAATGCATTTCTAAGTCGTCTACTGGATAACACTGTAATCAGGAAAATATCAATGATTACGCAAACTGTGGCAACGATTGCCGACCATCCAAACTTAACCTGAGCCGTAAAATACAAATCTACGATAATTTCAATTACAACATTCACTACACCAATTCCGGTAAATACAAATAAAGCATTTGCCAGGAAAGACTTTTTAAACAGTCTTATACAAAAAACCACCAGTTCTACCACCATTGTAACTGCAATGGAAATAGGTATGGCAATTCCATATAGCCAGGACTTTTCAGCTGTAAGCTGCCCAATCATTACCAAATAAAACAGCATTGCAACACCATCATACAATACATATAAGTATGGGCTTTGCTTTGCATAAAACATAAATGGAATTAAGGTTACCCACAACACCAAACAGGACCCTATAACAACCAGTGACCACCCGTTTTGGGTAAATATAAATGTATTTAACAAGCCGCAAGTAACAACAATGGAAGCCAACACACTGGTAATCAAAATCGTTACATCTGTCCTTTTCACCCGCTCTACTGCACCTTTATTTTCAGGATATGGGCTTTTTCCTTCCCCGGGAATTACTAAGGCACTAGGATTATAAACCTTCGTCTGACACATAGGACATTGATCCAGGGAATTATCCAGCTCCACTCCACAATTCACACAATATGACATTCTCTATCCTCTTTATCTTTCATTTCTTCTCTACTCTCGATTGCTTTCGATTTTCACATGAATACCATCTTTTATAAGCTTTCGGAAAAATTCCCTCTCTACATCCGCCTCTTTAATACTACTTGCAAAATTGACCGTCAGCGTATCTTCAAAGCTTATAATGGCACAGTTGGTACGATTAGAAAAAGGCTGCCCCATATAAATATCAAATCGTTCCACATATTCCCTCATTTCCTCCGGAAGCTTTAATGCTCCCATATTGGTAAGTCCTGCGGAAGAATTTTTATCCTGTACCTTGGTATAAAACAACCTTACAACAAAGTCCTTTATTGGAAGCGGCACCACACGGATAAACGGATTCTGCTGAACCCTCGCATTGGTTGTAATATCGCCACGAAGCATTTTCGGCGAAATATGATATCTCATATAATTGTGAACCTCTTCCACAATCTCCTCAAATGTATAATCTCCAAGTCTTGGATCAATTCCCGGATAAATCATCGTTATAAAATTTCGCAATGTTTTCGATGGGAAAAATCTACGAAGATTTACCGGCATTGCTATTTTTACCGGACGGACTTTATTGGGATGATCTGCAATCTGCTTTTGATTCAGGGAATAAATAAGCACTGCATTTAAATACTCAGTAATCGTAGCATTGTATTTTTTTGCGACCTCCATCACCTGCTTTACAGACATGATTCCATCGATAATATTCAGCGTATAAAAAGGTTCTTTGGTACCGTGTATTCGATAGCTTCTCTCTTCAAGTCTTGGAGGGCAAACCTTGGCATTGGCATATTTCATATATGCATCCTCTAATTCCTCCGGGTCAGGGGTATCCTGTATATCCAGCACAAACCCTCCACCTTTAATAGCTTTTCCCGTAAGGCGCAAATACTCTGCCGCAACTGTTACAAGCAGACACATACCACCGGTGCCATCTCCCAAGCTATGATGCGCTTCCATGGCGATACGACCGCCATGATAATAAAATCTCACCAGATAGCGATGATTCCCTTTAAAATACATGGGCTGGCAAGGGTTCTTTACATCCTGCATCACAAAAGGACCCGGCCGATGATTGGGTTCTAAGTACCGCCAGAAAAATCCCTTTCGAATAGCGGATTTATAGGTCGGAAATCGTGGCATTACTCTGTCCACAGCCTTCTGCAAAATCTCAGGATTAATATTCTCCTTGAGAACCAGGCTCAATCTATATACTGACGAAAAGTCTTTTCTTTGTAAGGTTGGATAAACAATGGCCGATAAGTCAAGTTTATACCAGGTTGATTCCGGATTTTGCTTCATGAATCATCCTCTTTCCTTCCATAAGTTTACTTATTTTATATCCTGTAAAAATTCCAACGGATCTCCCTGGCTATGAATAAAGTGCATCATCATATAGGCACACATAATAGCCACTTTTTCTTCCTTCAGAATTCTCTTACATTCTTCTCTGTCCGCAAGAACAATTTCAATATCCTCTGTAGCTTCCTGATTGGCATTGGTAGGTGTTCCACTGCAATAACCATATACGGTTGCGCAGCATTCATCTGTCATACCTACTGTTGTATAATAGGATCTGGTAAAAGCATCCGATGTATCCACCGGTTCAAAGGAAAGTCCTGTTTCTTCGTAGATTTCACGCACTCCGGCTTCCTTAGGATTCTCTCCATCCTCTACAAGTCCTGCGGGGAATTCATAAATATAATCATTCAAGGGATAACGGAACTGACGAACTAAAACAAGCTGATCCTTCTTTTCTCCATATACACCGTAAATAATTATTCCGTCTGCTTTTTCATTGTGACTGATAGCTTTTAATTTATTCATATCTTTGGTACGGGATGCAACAAAGTATGGACCGGTACTTCCGTCTCTACGCTTTACCTTATACTCATAGAGATTCAAAAACTTATTATCTGTTTGCTTTGTAATATCAACTAATCTTCCATTTTCTATATTTTCCATATTCTATCCTTTCTATGCTAAAAGGGAGAAGCCTTGGCTCCTCCCTCTAATATATCATTTTTTTACCTTCTCTTCAAATTTTGTTTTCCTCTTTTTACTGAATTGTAGGATCATCCATAATTCCAATAAAGAGAGGCATACCTGTTTTCTTCTCTACAATCATATATACAAATGGCTGATTATATTCAAGTAATAAATAATCCTCTATTGCTTCACATGCATCTACCATCGTAATCTGTGTAACTGCTGCAGCTTCTGTTCCCTCTTCATCCACTTTAATCTTGGCCCGCTGTCTGATTGTACTGATACAAACACCCGTTTCATAGTCTGTCTGACCAATTAGTGAAAAATCTGCTCTTGAAGCACTAAATGCATCCTGAATCCCCATATCCTTAGTGATTGCAGAAAGGTCTGTTTCACATTCTATTTCAAACTTGGGAAGAAAAACATCCATTTCCTCTCTGTCTGAATTACTAATCAAAGTAGCCAAATCTTCCTTGGCAAGGTTTCTGTAGCATTCACGTACATCCATGCCATCCTTGGGCATTACAGCAAGAAATGCCATATCAGTATCCTTATAATCAAGTACCGTTCCTTTACAATATTCTGTATTAATATATCGATTGTACTGACTGAAGCTCTTCATCATATCTACATTTACGATGCTGCCGTCTTCCTTGTAGAATTCTTTTTCCTGGGTATCCTCCGGATCAAAGGTATTCACCCATTGTCCCTTCATATATACAGCGTTAATCAGAGATAATCTGGCATCCTGACTTAAGGGCTCTTTTAAGAAATGCGGAATCATCCCACTTGTCTGCTCACTACACCACTCATTAATATGCTCCATGGTTTCTTCACTTGCCAGATTCTCATGAAAAAATTCGCTTCCATAGATATCTCTGACGAAATCGCCATAAGTACTTGTGATATTCATTTCATCATCAGACCATACGGAGTTTGCAATGGAAAGCTGGTATGTATCCTTATTCTTACTCACAAGGCTCTTCATCATCAAACCGGAATTCATTGCATGAGAGGTACCTAATACCTCTTCAAACTCTGCTTTGGTTTCTCCTGCTGAACCACTAGCAGCCATGGAAAGAGCAAAATATGCAGACACAGGAGATAATAAGGGATTTTCATCCTCCATACCTTTCTCAAACATATCTGTGATAAACTTATTAACTTCTTCATTGGAACCATATTTAGCAGATTCCATTTCCTCTAAAAGCTGTTCTCTGTAAGCATCAAATGCAGCTTCTTCTTCGGTGAGGTTTTTCTCCTCAGTACCACTCTCCTGTGTGGATTCTTCTACAGTGCTTTCCTGTGAGGGTTCTTCTGTAGAACTTTCTTCTGTAGAACTTTCTTCTACAGTACTTTCTTCTACACTGCTTTCCGTCGCACTACTACTTACAATTTCATCAGGTACACTTGATGCTGTACCGGCTTCTCCACATGCAACCAAATTAAACATTAACATTGCAGCTAACAATAACACACTTTTCTTTTTCATACTTACGTCCTTTTCTTCCTTTTCCCTTTTTACATCTCTATAATTTATACCCTGTTATTTTGTAGGATTATCCATAATTCCAAGAAACAATGGTGTTCCTGTAGGTTCATGTACAATCATATATGCGAATGGTCTGTCAAAGGTCATATACACATATTCTGTTTCATCCATAGCGCTGGTAGCCTTTTCCATTTCCATAATAGTAACTGCACTTGCCTGTGTTCCTTCTTCATCTACCTTAATTGCTGCTCTCTGATAAAACTTACTTGCATAAATTCTTGATCCGTCATCGGTACGACCGATTCCATCAAAATTGGCAAGGTTTTGATCAAAAGCATCCACTACACCCATCTTCTGCATAATAGGAATCAACTGTGTTTCACTTTTCACTTCAAACTTAGGTAACTTAAGCTTCATATCTACTTTCTTTTTGTTCTGAAGCAGTTCCTGTAAATTGTCCTGTGCAAGCTGGCCATAGCAATCTCTTACGCTCATACCTTCCTTAGGAAGCACTGCAACAAAGCTTAATTCACAGTCTTCATATGGCAACACAACTGCGTCACCGTACGCCATGGAGATATAGTCTCTTCTGCCGGTATCACTCATCATTTTTACCTTTACACTATCTCCATTTTCCAGTTCAAAATCTCTGTCATAGGTGTTTTTATGCTCAAATTCATATACCCACTTGGCATCCAAATAAATAGAATTTAATAAAGCCATGCTGGCATCTTCACTCATAGGCTGATCCAGAATACTTGGAATCATTCCATGTGTCTTTTCATTGCACCATGAATTGATTCTATTCATTGCTTCGACGCCTGCAATATTTTCATTATAAATCTCACTTCTATATCCATCCGTTAACAGCTTGATGTAGGAATCATTTACTCTCATCTGGTCATCAATCCACACCGCATTGGCCAAGGATAAGTTATAATTCTCTGTATTGTTGTTATTTAACTGCTCCAACAAAATCTTGCTGGCAATTGCATGCTGCTGACCCAATACCTGATCAATCTGCGCTTTTGTTTCTCCCTCTGCACCACTTCCTGCCATAGAGAGAACAAAATATACTGACATAGGAGAAATAAAAGGATTTTCATTGTCCTCAATCTCAGAAAGCATCTCCATGGAGAATTGTCTCAATGCGTCCTCTTCTCCGATTTCTCCTTCTGTATTCACCTTGATCAATTCATTGTAGAGTTCTTCTACATCCTGATTCACCACTACTTCCTGCTGAGAGGGATTTGAGTTTGTGTTATTCTCCCCGTTTTCTGTACCTGTACTACAGCCTACCATATTCATGGTCATCATAGCTGCTAATAATAAAACTAATTTCCTTTTCATATAAACTCCTTTAACTATTAATCCTGCATATTTTATACTTTTCCTATATAAGGTGTCAACTTATTGTTTTTACCCCTTTGCTTAAATAGACATCTTTTCTTTTTAAAGGTTACAATTTTTTAATTTCATATACAAATCTATTTTGACACCAAAAAGGACCTTGGCTCATTTATGAACCGTTGGTCCTCTTTCTGCAAAATATGATTCAGCTATCTCCATTTTTCGTTTTCCTGGAACAATATGATTCCGATAATTCGGGCTATCGTGAGTAATTCAATCAAATATCAATTTAAATCTTTCTAACAATAATAGCGGCCGCGAAATAATTATTTGTGTTTTCGTGGCCGCTATTATCACTTAAATAAATCATCTAAGATAATAATATTATCAAAATCACTACTATATTCATTATATTTAAGACCAACAGTAGTAATTAATGTCTTATGAATCATCATCTTTGGAGAAAGTTCTCTCG
>JAZLGY010000050.1:0-83341 GCA_045616525.1 Acetatifactor sp.
TAATATTTGCAGTTTTCAATGTGCAACTATGCTCTGAGAACTCGTGGGTGGAACCCAAATCCTCCAAATCACCTGAAAAGTATATAGGGTGGGCGAGTTCGAAGAGCATTAATTTTTTCATAACTTATTTGACACTATCCACTTTATTTTATACTGCTTTTATTGGCAATTTCTTTGCAAAAAGACTTTCGTTTTAAGTATAGTTTGGTAAGAAGATTAAGTCAATACATCATCTTGCCCATCCCCACATATACTAGAAAAAAGATATTTTGTTTGAAAGAAATCTTCTATGAAAAGACTAAACTGGAAATCCATTCTGCGTAAAAAAAGTCCACTACTGTTCACCTTGCTTCTCCTTTTCAGCATACTTTGTTTTTATGCAGTATTTCATCGGGAAAAACCCTCCCCTTTTCAACTACTGTGTCAAGAATACGTTCGTTATGAACTTGAATCCAACACCTTCAATCTTCATTTCACCATGTCTAACCCAAATACATATGGTATTTCGTCAGATCAGGTATCCCTTCCGCCTTATATCCCGGGAGAGGAAAAAATTTATGCCGATGAGCTCACCAGATACCTGACTGCTTTTTCTTCCTTACCACAAAGTGATCTTACAGAAAAAGAAGCCTTCCTAAGTCAGCTGGTTACAAAGAAATTGGAAGAACAGATTCATCTCTCTTCCTATTTGTACTATGACAATCCCCTGTCCCCACATTCCGGACAGCAAAGCACAATTATGACACTGTTGTCAGAATACAATTTTTATTGCAAAGAAGATATTGATGACTACTTGGAGTTAATCTCTTTAGTACCACCTTATCTGAATAGTCTGACTGTTTATATGGAAAACAAAATAGATTTGGGCCTCTCTCCCGGCAGCGACATTTTATTAGAAACCGCAAACAACTGCAGAAACTACTTCCCGGTAGATGCGCTTATGAGTGGCACACATTTTTTACAGGAGAGCTTTGACAAACGTCTTCATAATGCCTGTAAAGAATTTCGCTTATCCAAAGAAGAAATAAAAGCTTATACCGACCGTCACAATAACCTGTTAAAAAAGGATTTGCGTCCGGCCTACGAAACACTGGCAGAATCATTGGAAAAACTGGCAAAAACCCCTACCCCTTCAAAGGGTCTAGCCTGTTATCCTGATGGAAAAGAATATTATGAAGCACTTTTACAGGCACAAACCGGCAAGTCCATGAGTGATTCAGAAGTAAAAACAGCACTTACCAAGGAACTAAACAACGCAATCAATCGTTGTATGACCTTCTACCAAAAGCTTCCCCAAAAGCAAACCTCCACGCTTTCACAACAGATTTGCGAAAGCTTTCCCTATAAGACACCTGAAGCGATGCTGGAATATTTAAAAACAAAAATCTATCAGGACTTTCCTCCGCTTCCTTTAGATCTTCGCGATCAATTGACCAGTCGCTTATGTCCTGTAAGTGAAAGCCTGCAAAATTCCAGTGCCCCTGCCTTTTATCTGGTTCCACCGATTGACAGATACCGGGAAAATGTGATTTACATCAACCCCAAGGATGAGGCTGATTCCTATGGATTATTCACCACTCTTGCCCATGAAGGTTATCCCGGTCATCTCTATCAGACGTTGTATTCTTTCAGTTCTTGGGAAGAAAAAACAGAGGCTCCCCTACGTTGTCTTCTTTCTTATCCCGGTTTTCAGGAGGGATATGCTTTTTATGTGGAATTAAAGAGCTATGATTATGTTTCAGATTTGCTAACAGAAAATGGATTAAGCGACATGGCTTGCTATATTCAATATGAAAAAGAGAATCGCAACCTGCAGCTTTGTTTACTTACCTTACTGGAATATATGATTCATGAAGAAGGGGCAGAAATCGAGCAAATATCCTCATTTTTGGATCGATTTGGCATCACAGACAGTGCCGCCATTACATCTCTATACAATTACATTGTTTCGGAACCCTGTTGCTATACAAAATACTATCTTGGGTACCTGGAAATTATGTCTTTAAAGGAAATGGCAATGACTCTTTGGAACGATGCTTACAACGATTACACCTTCCATACCTTTCTTTTAGACTATGGCCCCACCGACTTTAATGTACTAAAAAATGAACTTTACAAATATCCAAAGCCGTCCTATACTTGTCCGTGATGTTTGCAAGAGCAAACGAATGAGCAAAAAGGACGTGACAATATGGAACAATTAATGTTTAGTCTGAATGCAACCATCCCCATTTTCTTAACCATGGTAATCGGATACCTGGTAAAGCAATTAAAAATGGTAGATGATGGCTTTATTAAAACTTTAAATTCTTTTAACTACAAAGTAACTCTTCCCGTACTAATTTTTCGTGACATTTCTACTTCTGATTTTTTCAAGGTTTGGGATACTAAATATGTTTTATTTTGTTTTTTTACAACCTTGTTATGTATTACGGTTATTTGGATATGCTGCGCTATATTTTACAAGGACAAAAACAAGATTGGTGAATTGGTGCAGGCCTCCTATAGATCCAGTGCTGCCGTTTTAGGAATAGCCTTTATTCAAAACATCTATGGTACGTCCGGAATGGCACCTCTTATGATTATCGGTACAGTTCCTCTATACAATGTTGCCGCCGTTTTAATCTTATCCTTTACCGGTCCAAACTCTACCGGCTTTAACAGAGAAACTATGAAAAAATCACTGTTAGATATTGCTAAGAATCCTATTATCCTTAGTATCCTGTTGGGTATGGTGAGCAGTATCCTTCAGGTATCATATCCTGTGATTGTTTCAAAAACCATGAATAATATTGCCGTACTGGCTACACCACTTGCTTTGATTGGTTTGGGGGCTGGCTTTGAGGGACGAAAAGCCTTAAAGGAGATTCCTCCTACTATTGCAGCCACCACAATCAAGCTGGTTCTGCTTCCTATTTTGTTCCTACCCCTAGCTATTCACCTGGGATTTCGAAATGAAATGTTGGTAGCCATCCTGGTAATGCTTGGTTCTCCTACAACAGTAAGCTGCTATATTATGGCAAAAAACATGGGACATGAAGGTACACTGACTTCAAGCTGCGTAGTGGCAACCACCTTCCTAAGTTCTATCTCCTTAACCGTATTTTTGTTTATACTAAAATCCATGAACGTCATTTAAAGCTTCAAAAAACGGTTACATATGCTTCATGATCATCTGTTCAAGCTTTCTACCCTCTACAGGTTTAAAGAGAACATCGTCAAAGCCCTCTTCCATATACATCTCCTGCGCTCCCACCAGGGCGTTTGCAGTGAGAATAATCACCTTGGTATCCTTATTCTTGTGTTCTGACAGTTTCTGCATTTCGTGCAATGTTTCAATACCATCCATTTCTGGCATCATATGATCCATAAATATCATATCAAATTTCTCTTCCTGCACCTTTCTAAGTGCATCTTTTCCGCTCTGAACACAAGTGATTTTCATCTGTGTTTTCTTTAATAGCGCACAGAATACTCTCAGATTCATAAGCGTATCATCCACTGCAAGAATATGCATATTCGGTGCCACAAAGGATTCCTGATAAGCTATATCTTTATTTTCATTATCACTTCTTTGCAGTGCTTCCGTAACCTCCTCAAAATCTGTAATAGTCTGTTTTAAATCAAAGAAGAAGGTGCTTCCTTTTCCATAAGTACTTTCCATCTTTAATTCACTTCCCATCATCTTCAGAAGCTGTGCCGTGATATTAAGTCCAAGACCGGTTCCTTCAATATTTCGATTTTTCATCTCATCGACGCGCCTAAATGCCTCTGTCAATTTATTAAGATCATCTTTTTTTATTCCGATACCTGTATCCTTTACAGCAATGTGAAGGATGACTTCGTTTCCGCCACATCTTGTGGAAGTTACACAGAGAGAAACACTTCCCTTCTCCGTATATTTCACAGCATTGGTCATTAAATTTGTAATAATCTGTTTAATTCTTACATCGTCTCCGTATAGATTGTTGATTGTATGTGGATCCACCTCTATATGAAGATCTAATCCTTTACTGTTTGCACTCTCCTGTAAAAGCTGTGTTACATCGTTTACAACCTGAACCAATTCATAATTAGCCGGACATATTTCCATCTTACCATTGTCAATCTTGGAGAAATCCAATATATCATTAATCAGCGCTAGCAGGCTGGTTCCGGCAGATTTGATATTCTCTGCATACTCCAAAACCTCCGGCTCCTTAGCTTCTCTCAAAATCATCTCATCCATACCAAGAACCGCATTAATTGGTGTTCTAATCTCGTGGCTCATGTTGGCAAGAAAATCTCCTCGTGCTTTACTTGCATGGATTGCATCATTTTTATCCGTATTGAGCTTTACAACATCTTTGATTGCTGAATAAGTTGCACAAAGTAAACCAAACAACAAACCAATTTCTAAAGCAACACCGGTATAAACACTATCAACCAACAAATACATGCCCGCCTGTACGAGTCCCATTACAGCAAGTCCCGCAAATCCAATGGCCATAGCACGGTACTTTACAACTCTTCCTGAAATACAATCCATAATTAAGGTTGTAAGAATAGTGCCAATCAGCAGTACATTAGATACCATTACAATTTTTTCAGAAATGGCCAAATCCACAAGACCGGTAAACAGACCTAGCACCATGAACCAGTAAGCTACTATGGCAAATACACGTGTTATTGAATAAAATAGACGATAATATTCACCCTGCACTCTATCTATTACAACAGCAAAAAACATTGGAAAAAGAGCAAATGCGAAGAATGCAATATCTCTTACAACAGAAACATTCATAAAGAAAAACTGTCTAATTGCACTATTGGTTACAATCCACACGCAAGCAACAAATGTTCCCAAGCTGAAGTACTGTAATTGGGGAAGCTTTATCTTACGAATTCTCAAAATAATGCTGATAATCATTCCAATAATTGCAAGTACCATAGCAATTAAGGCAAATATCATCTCCATGACATAAACGCCACAAATATCAACCAGTATAGAAAGACGATCTCCCAAAAAGATTTTTTCGATAACGCCATTTCTTAAATCCATCTCTATTCGAATATTTTTCCCTTGATCAGATTCCTTCAACGGAATCATATTATATAGAAACGGACTATTTACACCAAAGGCACGACTTTTAGTAGTGTCATATTCCGTACGCAGTTCTCCATCTATATATACGCGAAGAACATTACCTCTATTCCACATACTCAGTACCTGATTGGCCAAATCCTGTTTTAAAAGCTGCTTTTCAAAAACAACTGTCCTACCTTTATGTGAACTTAAATCTATAGGAAACTGTACCTCGTTCTTTTCTCCCGATTCCTCGATTCTGTACCATCCATCGGAATAATCCAGCACAGATATTTTTCCTGCCTGATTTTCTGAGGGTAACAGTATCTCTCCTAATATCAAATAGCCCAGCGTGGCCATCACCATTAATGTCATACATATGCCGTTGATTAAAGTTTTTCTTTTTTCCATATCATTTATCCCCATATTTTTACAAACAATACATTATTTATCATAAATCATTTTCAAGGGATTGTAAAACAATAAAAAAGCCTAAGATATGGTATTTTCTCCATATCTTAGACTTATAAGTTGTAGTAAATATATCAGGCTTTAAGAACTAGATTGCTGCAAAGCCCTTTTCTAAATCAGCAATAATATCATCAATATGCTCCGTACCGATGGAAAGACGAATGGTACTCTGCTTGATTCCCTGATCTGCTAACTCCTCATCATTTAACTGTGAATGAGTTGTAGTTGCAGGATGAATGACAAGGCTCTTTACATCTGCTACGTTAGCAAGAAGCGAAAAGATCTCTAAGCTGTCAATAAACTTATGTGCTTCTGCCTGTCCGCCCTTAACCTCAAAGGTAAAGATAGATGCTCCACCATTGGGGAAGTACTTTTCATAAAGTGCATGATCCGGATGATCAGGTAGTGACGGATGATTTACATGAGCTACCTTAGGATGCTTTGATAAGAATTCAACTACCTTCTTAGTATTCTCTGCATGTCTTTCCAATCTAAGAGACAATGTCTCTACACCCTGTAATAAAAGGAATGCATTGAAAGGTGAAATCGCTGCACCGGTATCTCTCAAAAGAATTGCTCTGATGTATGTTACAAATGCTGCAGGTCCAACTGCATCTGCAAAGGAAATGCCATGATAACTTGGATTAGGGTCTGCAATTGCAGGATATTTTCCACTCTTCTTCCAATCAAACTTTCCGGAATCAACAATGATACCACCAAGAGTAGTTCCATGACCACCAATAAACTTTGTTGCAGAATGTACAACGATATCAGCACCATGCTCAATAGGTCGAATTAAATAAGGTGTACCAAAGGTATTGTCAATTACAAGTGGAAGACCATGCTTATGAGCAACTTCTGCCACCGCATCGATATCAGGAATATCACTATTAGGATTTCCTAAGGTTTCAAGATAGATTGCTCTGGTATTATCCTGAATGGCTCCCTCAATCTCTGCAAGGTTATGTGCATCTACAAATGTTGTTGTAATTCCAAAGTGTGTAAGTGTATGTGCCAGTAAGTTGTAGCTACCACCATAAATGGTCTTCTGTGCTACAATATGACCGCCATCCTGTGCCAATGCCTGAATCGCATAGCTGATCGCTGTTGCACCGGAAGAAACTGCAAGAGCTGCAACGCCTCCCTCCAAGGCTGCAATTCTTTTTTCAAATACTTCCTGTGTAGAATTAGTTAATCTACCATAAATGTTACCTGCATCTGCAAGTCCAAATCTTGCTGCTGCATGTGCTGAATTCTTAAATACATAAGATGTTGTCTGATAAATGGGAACTGCTCTTGCATCTGTTGCTGGATCCGGCTGTTCCTGTCCTACGTGTAACTGTAATGTTTCAAATCTGTAATTTCCCATAATAATCTCTCTCCTTGTTATCTAGTTTTGTTTGTTCTTGCTGATGTATGCATCATACTCCACTATTCCTATTATGTCAATAGGGATTATAGAAAATATTTTACGTTTCTATTTCGTGTACGCTCGGGTGAAACCAAAGACTCTCTCGCAGCCGCTTGGTTTCCTTCCGATTTCACTCACAGAAACCTCCCACTTCGTGGAAGACGTTGCTGCGCAACTTTTGTTTCTGTTTCGTATACGCTCGGGTAAAATCAAATGCCTGCTACGCAGTCGCTTGATTTTCTTCCGAGCTATAAAAAAATCCCAGTCGGAAACCCGACTGGGATCAGTATACTTTGATATGAGGTATTAACCCTTAACACTACCAAGTGCAACACCGGCAATGATGTATCTAGAAAGTAAGAAGTATACAACGAAAAGAGGTAATACAGTAAGGGTCAGACCTAAATAGATTGAACCAAACTCTGTTCTATAAATATCACCTCTTAACAAACTTACCATTACTGGCATGGTGTATAATTCACTCTTTGTTAAGATAATCTGTGGAAGGAATAATTCATTCCACTTAGATACGAATGCGAAAATTGCCTGTGTAGCGATTGCAGGCTTCATAATAGGAAGTGCAATCTTGTTGAAGATAAAGAATTCCTTAGCACCATCAATACGTGCTGACTGAATAATCTCCAATGAAAGTGCAGGTTCCATGTACTGCTTCATGAAGAATACCATGGAAGGTGCAGCAATTGCAGGTAAAATCAAAGGAAGGAAGTTGTTCAACAATCCTAACTTATAAATCATCTGGTAGAAACCGATGGTTGTTACCTGAGCAGGAATCATCATAACTGCCATAATGAATGAGAAGAATGCTCTCTTCATTTTCCAATCATAAACTACGATTGAGTATGCAGTAAGTGTTGAGAAGTATACTGCACACAAGGTTGAACAGGTTGAAATAATAATTGAGTTAAAGAAACCTGTCATAGGATCAAATGACTTGGAAAGCAAAATTTTCAAGTTATTTGAAAAATAGCTGGAAGGAAGAAGCGACAATGCTCTTTCCTGAATTTCTACTGTTGAACGGGTTGCGTTCATTACCATTACCCAGAATGGGAAAATACTTAAGATGGTCAAGAAAATACATACAATGTACACAACGACGGTAAATACTTTTGACCCTGTTTTTTTCTTTTCACTAGTCATTTATTTACCCTCCTGTTCTTTCAACATTTTCTTGTAAAGCTTCTCCTGCTTCTTGATCTCCTTGTATGCCTTAGCTTCTTCTTTATCACGCATGATGAAGAACAAGATAGCGGCGATAACAGCGATAATAGCGAACATAATCATACTTGCTGCAGCAGCAGTGTTGTATCTGTATGCACCGGAGAATGCCTGCTTCTGAATAAATACGGAGGTTGTACGGGTCATGTCATCAGGACCACCATCTAAGTACATCTTAGGAATATCGTACATATTCAAACCACCAATTAATGAGGTAACTAATGTAAAGAGCATAATACTCTTAATGTTAGGAAGAGTTACCATAAAGAATTTCTGTAAACCATTAGCACCGTCGATATCAGCTGCTTCGAAAATCTCAGGGCTGATACCTAAAATACCTGATACGAAAACGATCATGGTATAACCATACCACATCCAGAACTGGATAAATGCTACGGTAATTTTTGCCATTAAACCGTCGATTGCAAAGTTATGTGCACTCTTAATAAAACCGAACATCATCAACAGGTCATTGATTGGTCCCTTTGGATATGAGAACAATGACTGGAATAATACTGCGATGGAAGCTGCTGTAATAATATTAGGCATATAGAATACAACCTTGAAAAATCCCTTACCATGAATCTTAATACGTTCATCTGTAAACCATGCAGCCAAAATAAGTGCAAGTAAAATCTGTGGAATAAAGTTCCAAATCCACATTGTAAAAGTATTCTTTAATGACTTAATAAAAATTGGATCAGCCATTACTGTTTTGAAATTTTCAAAAATATCATCTTTAAACTTTAAAGCGGGAGGAATCATACCCTCCAAGTTAGTAAATCCGATAACAAAAGTGTAGCAAATCGGATAAAGCATAAATAAGAAAAACGCTAAAATAAAAGGTAATGCAAATATATATCCCCATTTTGCATAACTAAAACCCTGCTTCTTTTTCAAGCTTTCACCTCCAAAAATCATAAAAATAGGGCAGACGGAAGATTTCCGTCCGCCCATATCTCTTTATTTACTTTACAATCAATACTGATTATTCAGCATCAAGACCAAGGTCTGTCTTAACCTTCTGCTTGAAGTCAGCGATTGCCTGATCTTTGCTCTTCTCACCGTGAGCATATAATCTAACCTGATCTCTCCATGCAGCGTTGATTGTTTCATCGTACTGAGTTAAGTTCTTTCCAGAAGCCTTATCATTTGCAGGTACGAAGTAATCAAACATGTTCTGTCCACCTAAGAAGTCGATTTCACCGTTTGACTTGCTCATTACAGTTGCAGATGCAACGGTATCCTTGGTTCCGTTCTCGTTCATGAGACCGTTAGCCCACTGATACTGTAAGCTGTTCTCATCTGTATCAAGAGTGATCCAAGAGATGATGTCAGCTACAACCTGCTTCTTTGATTCAGGAACGTCTTTGTTTGCAAGGATCCATGTACCACCCCAAGAGAAACCAACAGGTGAGTTACATACAGCCCAATGACCCTTTGTATCTCCACAGTTGTCACCCATTGTGTAGTTGATTAACCAAGCAGGACCGAAGAAACCAAGAACCTTCTTCTCACCTGTCTCAGCCATATCAGCAAACCAAGCTTCCTGCCAGTCTGTTGTATCGTTGAAGTAATCGTTATCTACTAACTTCTTAGAGATATCCATGAACTCTGCTCTCTTAGGATCGATGTGAAGCTTTCCATCAACTACCCAACCCTTATCAGAGCTGTTCTCGATTGCGTGCCAGATATCACCATCACCAGAGATGATACCATAACCCTTAGCCTTAAGTTCATCAGCTGCTACCCAGAACTGATCCCAGTTACCAGAACCGCCACCGATCTTCTTCTGAACTTCTGCAGGATCATCGGTTCCCCAAGTATCCTTAGCCACGTCTCTGTTGTAGATGAAACATCCACCAGTTGCCTGGTAAGGAAGACCTACAATAGCGTTGTCAGAAGGTCTTGTACCGATTTCGTAAGCGTACTTAGCAGTACCAGACTCTTTTAACTTGTTATCGATATCGATACCAAGATCTTTGTATGTAGCTGCATATCCAGCTGCATCACCCTGACAATACTTAACTACGAATGCAGCTTCTGCAGCGTAGATATCAGGAGCGTCTTTTCCGCCAGCCTTAAGAGCTTCGTCAAGAGCAGGCTGATAAGCACCTTCAGTAGTAGCGATGATGGTCTTGTTCATTGTGTAGCCAAGATCTTTGTGCTCATCTAAATACTTCTGAACCATGTCAGGAACTTCGTCGGTAAATGCGAATACGTTGATTACCTTATCATTAGAACCACCACTGCTCTTGCCTTCACAACCAGCCATGGTGCTAACAACCATAAGTCCACATAATACTGTTACAAGAATCTTTTTCATTACAAATATTCCTCCCTCTCTATAAATGAGATTTAATTGTTGAGTGAAATCGTTTAATATCACTGTGATTACTATACACCACTTTTTCATTTTATGCAATAGAAATATATTTTTTGTTATGCAATATTACTATATGCATAATGAAATGTTGCTATTTTTAAACAAATTTACTTAACAAACGCGTTTCGTAATTGCAAAAATTGCGTTTTTCTGTGCAAAACTGACAAATAATCTACTGTGAAAAATTGCTCTTTAATGGTGGGATATTGGTATCCGGATGTTCCCCGGACCAGCCTGTCCTTTCCATGCTATCGATTTCCCGTACATTCTCGTTTGCTATAGCAAAATCTAAGGCTTCTATATTTTCTTTCATACGTTTTTCTGAAGAACTCTTAACAATCGGTACTACACCTTTTTGTAAAAGATAATTCAGGCAAATCTGAGATACACTCTTTCCGTATTGCTTCGCCAAACGATTTAACAGCTCGTTCTCCATTACGCTGCCTCTTCCCAAAGGGCTCCATGCCTGCACTATCATTTTTTCATCCAGGGCTTTTTTGACAGCCTCTTCTTGAAAATAACCCGGATGAAGTTCCAACTGATCTACAGATGCTATATGTCCGTATTTCTTTATTGCATCTATATGATGCGGAAGAAAGTTACTAAGTCCAATATTTTTGATTACACCTTCCTTTTGTAATTCTTCCATAGCACGCAGGGTTTCATGATTTACCTCTTGAAAGCTATTATCTGTAGATGAACTTCTGGGCCAATGAATTAAGTAAGAATCCAAATAATCAAGCTTTAATCTGTCCAGGGAGCGATAACATGCTTCTTTTGTATTTTCATATCCTCTTTCATCAATCCAAAGCTTTGTCTGTATTACCAGTTCATCTCTTGCAATTCCACTTCTCTGAATTGCTTCTCCCAAAGCTCGCTCAGTTTCATAAAAAGATGCCGTATCAAAAAAACGGTAATTACACTCCATTGCCTTTAATAATACTTCTGTAACCTCTTCTTTTGCCGTTCCCGGAAAGAAACAGCCAAATCCTATTTTTTCTCTACGAATATCTGCCATAGCCTTACCTTTCTGCCAACTTATAAATCTCTAGCATATCCTCTTCTTTCAATAATTTAATAGAACCTTTTGCTCCACCTACACCCAAGGCGCATTTATAAGCCATCTCTTTCATCTGCTCTAAGGTAGGTTCTACGCCAAGCTCCTTCATGTTAATCGGCATTCCGATTTCCTTATAGAACTGTTCCATAGCTTCAATTCCCTTTAAAGCCACTTCTTCATCACTTCCTACATCGGGAACATCCAGTACATTTACAGCAAATTTTCTAAATCTCTTTTCCTGCTCCTTATAAACGTATCTTGCCCAGCTTCCCCAAACAGCCGCAAGGCCTGCCCCATGGGCAACATCAAACATTCCACCAATTTCATGCTCTAATTTGTGTGGCATCCAATCACCGCCATCGCTACCGCATCCGGTTAATCCGTTATGTGACAGACTTCCTGCCCACATAATCTCTGCTCTGGCTTCATAGTTATTAGGATCACTTACAAGCACCTTCGAATACTTGATCACAGTTTTCATAAGGCTCTCTGCCAAAGCATCGGTTAGTTCCATAGTGGATTTGCCGGTAAAATATCTTTCCATAGTATGCATCAAAATATCTGTACATCCACAGGCAGTTTGATAATCCGGTAAGCTCATGGTCAATTCCGGATTCATGATGGAAAACTTCGCACGAGACAAATCATCACTATAACCTCTCTTAAGCCATCCCTCTTCCTTTGTAATAACGCAGGAATTGCTCATCTCACTGCCACTTGCTGCAATTGTCAAAACTACGCCCAATGGAAGACACGCACTAGCCTTTCCTTTTCCTTCATAAAAATCCCAGACATCTCCATCATACAAAGCTCCATAGCCGATAGCTTTTGCCGAGTCAATAACACTTCCGCCACCCAAGGCCAGAATAAAATCTACTTTCTCTTCCTTACAGAGTTTGATTCCTTCATATACTAAAGAAAGTCTTGGATTGGGAACCACTCCGCCCAGTGTAACATAGGAAATGTTTTCTTCCCTCAAAGATTCCTCAACACGCTCCAATAATCCGGTTCTTTTAACACTTCCGCTTCCAAAATGAATTAAAACCTTAGAACCACCAAACTGTTTAATTAATTTACCTGTTTGTTTTTCAGTTTCTTTTCCAAATACCACCTTCGTAGGTGCAAAATAATTAAATCCCTGCATCTTTACTCCTTGCTCCGTTCTAAACGGACAACTTATTTTACTCTATCATTATACACATGACACCCCAAGGTGTCATGTGTTTTAGCCTCTTTACTTCCACTATTTTCCGTGGGATAATGAACTGAAAATATCATTCAAACATAAACATAAGGATAAAACATGGAAAACTTGAAATTATCTTTGGCACCTATGGAGGGAATTACCACTTTTGTCTATAGAAACGCCTATGCGCATCATTATGGGCAAATCGACACCTACTACTCTCCCTTTTTAGCCAACAAAAACTTAAGCTACAAGGATGTGAATGATGTCTGTCCCGAGAATAATCAGGATGTACACCTCATCCCTCAGATTTTAACAAACCAGGTCGATACCTTTCTTTCCATTGCCAAAAGTCTTGCGGACTATCATTATAAGGAAGTAAACCTCAATCTTGGATGTCCCTCCGGAACAGTTGTTGCCAAGAACAGAGGTGCGGGTTTTTTAGCAAAACCAAAGGAGCTTGATTTATTTTTGCAAAGCATTTTTTCAGAATGTCCTTTGGAAATCTCCGTAAAAACCAGAATCGGTATAGAGAATATAGATGAATGGGAAACCTTATTAAACATTTACTACAAATATCCGTTAAAGGAGTTGATTATTCACCCCAGATTTCAAAAGGAATTCTACAATGGAAAACCTCACCGGGAAGCTTTTGTAAAAGCCATGGAGAATGCATGCATTCCTCTTTGTTACAACGGAGACATCAATACCTTGGAGGATTTGAATTCTCTTCTTTCTCTTTGTCCTGATGTTAATCACATTATGATCGGTAGAGGCATTTTACAAAATCCTCTCCTTCCTTCTTTGATTAGGGGAGACAAAACAGGGGAAGACTCCCTAAAGAAAAAAGAGACCTTCCGCGCCTTTCATGAAGAAATTCTTACCGGTTACATAGAGCTTATGGATGGAGATCGCCCTGTTCTTTATCGTATGAAGGAATTGTGGACATACATGGGTAATTTTCTTTCTATATCAGAAAAAGAAAAGAAACAAATCAGGAAATGTGAAACCGTCAGAGAATATCGTATTATCACCAAACAAATTCTATAATAAAACCCGTTCCAAAGCATCAAATTGGAACGGGTTTCTTCTTTAATATATGTATTTGCAATTTTTAAATATATTTCTTGGCAATATCTATAATTTTCTCACAGTCTCCTGCATACCAAGTCATGAAATCCTGCTTAGAGGCTTCCACTGTCTTGCCAAGATCAACAAGAAACATAGGTATTTCTTCTTCCAATATGGTACCCACTTCTGTAGCTAAGCTTTCAGCGCCGATTTTTTCGTTACCTCCAACAAGAAGTGCATATGCACTCTTCATGCCATCCTCCGTCTTCTTTACTCCACCTCTAAAAGCAATGATTCCGGCCTGATGTGCTGCGCAGGAAGAAGGACAACCTGATATACGAATCTTTGGAAGTGCTCCGTCCTTTATTCCGGCCTCTCTTACAGCCTTCACACAGGCCTGTAATAATCCCTGAGAATCTCTTACACCAACCTGGCAGGTTGTAGCACCAATACAGCTTACAGAACTTTCAAATAAAGTAGCGGCATGATCTTCCCTGGTAGCCTCTAGAACCAAAGCCGCTTCTTTTGCAGTTAAGTTAATGATATATTCTGTTTCATCCGGTGCGATACGAATTTCCACATCCTTCATAGGACGAATCACCTTTTCCAAGGCTTTCATGGTTTCCATAGAAGGAACACCCCCCAACGGATGATAAGCAACTGCATATAATCCATCCTGTTTCTGGGCAATTACTCTTTTATCAGAAATGACACTTCCGTCACCTTTCTTTTCTATCTCATTCACCTTTGGTAGTTCTGCAAGGAGTTTTTCTAAAAGCTCACGTAAGTCCTCGTTCTCAGCCCTTACTTCCTCTAATTTCTCTTCGAACTTTCTTACATAATTTTCCGGAGTTTCCAATACCTCTTGAATATATCTGGTTCTGGCTCTTCCTCTGTTTTCATAATTACCATACGCACAGAAAAATGCCCACATTGCTTTAATGTAGTAGAGAATATCCATGGGATCTACCTTCTCTGCAACCTTTACGCCAAGCTTAGGGTTATTTCCAAGGCCACCACCACTATATATGTCAAACATTCCGTCCTTTCTGGCAACAAATCCCAAATCACGGAAGGTAGCATGGGTCAGATTTTCATCTGTATTGGTAAAACATACCTTTAATTTTCTGGGCATCTTAGGAGCATCAATAAATCCTAGTAAATAGTTACCTGCTGCCAAAGCATATTTCATAACATCGAAATTTTCACCGATTTCTACACCGGAAAGTGGAGAACACATAGTATTTCTAGGAAAATCTCCACCGCCTCCCATAATGATAATGCCTCTCTCTAAGGCTTCATCCATACAGGCAAAAAGCTGATCCTTGGTAAGATCATGAAACTGCATAGTCTGACATGTAGTAAGATGCGTTCTTTTTACTCCATATTTTTGAATCATGTCTGTAACATAATCCATCTTATCAAAGGTCACTCTTCCTCCGGGTGTACGAAGTCTGAGCATGAAATGCTCTCCATCCTTTTGCGCATAGGATCCGAATCTTCCGGAAAATCCCTTATAATCTCCTTTTGGAAGCTCTCCGGACAAAAACTTCTCTGTTTTTTCCTTAAAAACAGGCATTTCTGATTTCCATTTTTCTAACATCTGATCAATATACATATTATCCCCTCGCATAATAAAAATTTTATCTTAAATTTGGGGCATTTAAATGTTCTATACCTTAAAGCGGTAGCCTACGCCCCAAAAACATGCTGTCGCATGTGACTCGCTTCGCTCGTCGTCTCAATGTTCGACAATTTGGGGCATTTAAATACTCTATACCTTAAATCTATAGCCTACGCCCCAAATTGTCTCAATGTACTGTGGATTGGCTGTGTCTTTCTCGATTTTCTCACGGATTTTCTTGATGTGTACGGTTACGGTTGCAATATCTCCGATGGAATCCATGTCCCAAATCTCACGGAACAATTCATCCTTGGTAAATACATGGTTGGGATTTTCTGCAAGGAAAGTCAAAAGATCAAATTCCTTGGTAGTAAATACCTTCTCCTCACCATCAATAAAAATACGTCTTGCGGTCTTATCAATACGAATTCCTCTGATTTCAATTACATCATTGGTGAATTTTTTATTCACACCGACAAGTCTCTCATATCTGGCAAGATGTGCCTTTACTCTGGCCACCAGCTCACTTGGACTAAAAGGCTTAATCATATAATCATCTGCGCCTAGTCCCAGGCCATGAATCTTATCGATGTCATCCTTTTTTGCCGAAACCATGATTATAGGAATATCCTTCTCTTTACGTACAGATTTACATACTTCAAAACCATCCACTCCGGGAAGCATTAAATCCAGTATAATCAAATCATATGCTTTTTCCAGCGCAGCTGCAAGTCCTTCATCACCATTATAACAGATATCTACCTCAAATCCACTAAGTTCCAAATAATCTCTCTCTAAATCTGCAATTGTTTCTTCATCTTCAATAATCAATATTCTACTCATACCAAATTCACCCTCTTTATATATTTATATTGTCATTTTGCAATTCCTTATATTTACGAAGTACAAAATGCATGCAGGTTCCTTCCCCAATTTTTGAGGTTGCCCATATATATCCACCATGATCCTCAATAATCTTTTTCACAATAGATAATCCAATACCACTTCCACCTTGTGCTGAATTACGGGAAGCGTCTGTTCTGTAGAATCTTTCAAAAACTCTACTTAAGTTTTTCTGCTCGATTCCTCTACCATTGTCTTCGATCTCTATCTGTATAGACTCACCCTGATCAATGATTCGGATGTCAATAACACCTTTTTGCTTATCCATATATTTTACACTGTTACTGATGATATTATTTATAACCTTTTTCATCTGCTCAGGATCAGCAATAATCTTGGTATCAGAATCTACCAGATTTGTATAATTTAGTTGGATATTCTTGGAGTCTAAATCAAGTCCTACCTCTTCGATACAATCTCCAAAATAATCTGCTACGTTGATTCGGTGATAATTGTACGGAATACGATTATTATCTATTCCGGAATATAGGGTCAATTCATTAATCAGCCTATCCATATCATTTGCTTTGTTATAGATAGTCTTGATATATTTATCTACTTTCTCAGGCGTATCCGCAACACCATCCATAATTCCTTCCACATATCCTTTAATCGCGGTAATAGGCGTTTTTAAATCATGGGAAATATTGCTGATCATTTCTCTGTTATCCTGCTCGTTCTGTACCTTTTCCTCTGCGGATTCCTTTAGGCGAAGTCTCATATCCTCGTAATTCTGATATAAAGCACCGATTTCTCCACCATCGGTTGTCTGAAGCATATAGTCAAAGTTACCCTCTTTGATCTTATTCATTGCTTCATTCAGCTGGTAAATCGGAATGAATACTCCCTTATGAATCCAACGGGTTAATACAATTGCAGTAAATACCAAAATCACCATAATTGCAACTAACATAGGGATTAGTAGCTGTTTAGAAATCAGTCGATTATTTTTAATAATCACATAGATTCTTCCCTCTGCTCCGTCACTGAAATCAAAATAAAGAAGTCTGACATAACGATTGCCCTTATTGTAATAGAAATCTGTAAACTCATCCTTCATAGCCTCATCCAAAACAGGAAGACTATCAATAATCTCATCTGTAATATTAGGATTTCCATTAAAATAAATCCTGTCATCCTTCATAACCAATAAGCTTACAGATTTTTTCACATATTCCTGATTCTTCCGTTCTAAATAGGCCAGGTCCTCTAAAGGCGCTTTGTCATTCCTTACCTGCACCACGAGATTTTCGCAAATCTCATCCGCTACCTGCGCAAATTCTGTAAACGAATCCGATACCTGTACCCCTTGATGGTTGAAGCCCTTCTTTTCTCCCATCAGGAAAACTCCAATCAACAGAAAGGCCAAAACAGTGCTGACAAAGGGTACCAATATGATACTCAAAAAGGTAATTTGTAACCTGGTTCTAAATTTCATATCCCACCAAACCTAATTTTATTCTTATTTACACCGAGTATATCACACTTTATATGAATAAGTGTAAAAACAAAAATATAATATCATTAAAAAAAAATAAAAACGGCACCTCCATTTTATAATGGAGATGCCATTAACGATTCTACTATAAAATAAACAATTGATTTTAAATATTGAACAAATCGCTGTATACCTTCAATGCGCCATCTGTTTCATGTGCAAGAACCTTCTTTGCCAATACCTTACCAAGCTGAACACCTTCCTGGTCAAAGCTGTTGATATTCCACAAAAAGCCCTGGAACATGATCTTATTCTCAAAGTGTGCAAGAAGTGCACCTAAGGTTTCAGGATCTAACTTCTCGCCGATAATGATAGAAGAAGGACGACCACCCTTGAAATTCTTGTTGCTGTTTGCATCTTCTTTACCGCAAGCAAATGCAACAATCTGTGCTGCAACGTTTGCACAGAGCTTCTGCTGGCTGGTGCTTCCCTGAATATCTACATCACTGCCAATCTGGCTATTCTTAAATCCAATAAACTGCAAAGGAACGATATCTGTTCCCTGATGAAGCAACTGATAGAAGGAATGCTGTCCGTTGGTACCCGGCTCACCAAAGATGATAGGTCCTGTAGGGTAAGAAACAGGCTCACCAAAACGGTTTACTGACTTACCATTTGACTCCATATCCAACTGCTGTAAATGTGCCGGGAAACGGCTGAGTGCCTGAGAGTAAGGCAATACAGTAGTTGCAGGATATCCGAGTACATTTCTTTCATATACACCGATTAAAGCATCCAGCATTGCAGGGTTCTTACAGATGTCTGCATTCTTTGCAGTTTCATCTTCTGCTGCTGCACCCTTTAAGAAACGAGCAAATACATCTGCTCCAAATGCTAAAGAAAGTACTGCTCCACCAACTGCAGAAGTAGATGAGAAACGTCCTCCAATATAATCATCCATAAAGAAAGCTGCCAAATAATCATCACTCTTTGCAAGAGGAGAGGTCTCACTGGTAACAGCAATCATATGCTTAGAAGGATCCAAGCCTGCCTTAGTAAGTGCATTCTTCACAAATGCTTCATTTGTTAAGGTCTCTAAGGTTGTACCTGACTTTGAAACCAATACAAAAATAGCATGTGCTACATCTGTAGAAGCAAGTACAGCTGCTGCATCATCAGGGTCTACGTTGCTGATGAACTTAGCTTCCATCTTGAAGGTGTTGTTTACCTTTGCCCAGTTTTCTAATGCCAAATACATTGCACGAGGACCTAAGTCACTTCCGCCAATACCAATCTGAACTACAGTAGTAAACTTCTCACCTGCTGCATTTGTAATTTCACCATTATGAACCTTCTGTGCAAATGCAGCAATCTTCTCCTGCTGCTCTACATAAAAGCTTCTCTTGTCTACACCGTCAGCAGTAACTGCATTGCCAAGCTGACCACGTGTCATCTGATGAAGAACCAAACGCTTTTCTCCTGTGTTTACTACTTCTCCGTTATATAATTCTGCAAATTTATCAACAAGCTCTGCTTCCTTTGCAAGTGCCGCAAGCTTTTCAAGTACAGTATCATCTACCTCTTTTGCAGCGAAGTTGTAAACCATACCTGCTGCCATAGGAACACTGTATTCACTCGCTCTCTTAGCTCCGCTTTCTCCAGCCATTACTGTCTGAAGCTTTACACTTCCCTTGCATGCTGCAAGATCCTTGTATGTTGCTAAAGTATCTAAATTATTCCAGTTAGCCATTCTTTATTCCTCCAATTTATTATAAGTTTTTCTTACCTTCTATTTTAATATAAACGTTTAAATTCCATTTGTCATCCCCATTTTTAACTTTTTGGAAAACATTTTCCAAAATATTTTATTTTAAATAAAAAAAGCCTATATTCTAGGCTTTTTTTGACTAAATCAATGTAATCATTTCCTTCACAAGCTTTGCACAATGTTTTGCTGCAGCAGTTTCAAAGGTTGGGTAATCCATCGTAGCGCTGTCATCTGCTTTATCTGAAATCGCACGAACAATAACAAATGGAATCTGATTCAGGTATGCACCATGTGCAATGGAGGCACCCTCCATCTCTGCACAGTCACCGCCAAAAACACCCACCAGCTTTTCTTTGATTTCCTTACCTGCGATAAACTGATCCCCACTTACCACGCGTCCCTTTAATACGTGAATATCCGGATTTACCTTCTCACAGGACTTCATCGCAAGATCAACCATCTTTTCATCTGCCTTAAAGATACTTTCCTCCATCTGTGGAACCACTCCCGGTTCATATCCAAGAGGAGAAACATCCATATCATGATGAAGTGCATCTCTGGATACCAAAATATCTCCGATATCGAGCTTTGCATTCAAGGATCCTGCCACACCGGTATTGATAATATGAGTAACCTCAAATAAATCAACCAAAATCTGTACACAAAGTGCTGCATTTACCTTACCGATACCACATCTTACAACAACAACATTGGCACCTTCTAAACTTCCTTCAAAAAATTCCATGCCCGCTTTTTTTGTTACGGTTGTGTCAGAAAGAGCATTTTTGAGCTCCTCCACTTCCAATTCCATTGCACCGATAATACCAATTTTACTCATTTTTAATTCCTCATCTTCTTATTGTGGATAAATTAATCTGCTGTCATCAATACCTGTAAGTACCTCATCAAGGAACTTAGCAGCAAGATATTTTGCCATATTAAGATTCATATCCAGATAATTACCGCAATCCTTAGGAGCTGCTCCGGGTACCTCTCCCTCAAAATCTCTGATAAAGGTATACATCTCCACCATCAAAGGAACGATATCCTTGCTTTCAAGATCACCTGCAAGTAAAAGGTAGAACCCTGTACGGCATCCCATAGGACCAAAATAAACCGTCTGATCCTTGTAAACCGGATGGTTTCTTAAAAATGTCGCAGCCAAGTGCTCAATGGTATGAATCTCGGCTGTATTCATAACAGGCTCCTCATTAGGGCTTGTCATTCGAAGATCAAAGGTAGTAATAACCTCCTGTCCGATATGATCCTTTCTGGATACATATACACCGGGCTGTAATTTAATATGATCAATTGTAAAGCTTGCGATTTTTTCCATGCTTTTTCCTATAAATCGGCACCTTTTCTATTCTCCGATTTACTTATCCTTTCTTTATATTTAATAATTTCATTTTATCCTATCATAGAGATCATAACGAAAATGCAGAAAAGGGATCTTCCTGTTTCTCTGTTTCCCGAAGCAAAAATGCCACAACCTCCGCATCTCCCGGGCTTAGCGCTTCTACAAGTTCCTGTCTTACATCCGTTGAAAGCAGACCTGCCTCTGCCAATATTTTCATGTAGACAACTTCCTTGCCATACTCATTAATAATCATATCCCATAGATTTTCCCTAAAATGTTCCTTCATATAGGATACCAAAACTTCTTTCGTTTCCTTTTGCAAATACAAGTCATACTGCAAACGAAGCATGATTAGGCTTAACTTATCTTCTCTTTTTTGTTTAATAAAACGCGGCTTTTGTACTAAATCACCATCTTCATCATTAAACCAACCATAGAAAAATGGCTCATAGCCCTTTTCATCCGGCTCCTGAATGAAACTAGCCAGCCGATCATCGTACCGTTTCATATAGGCTTCATGTTCTGTTTTGGAGGAAATCTCCTTGGGTAAAAACAAGGCTTCTGCCTTTAATTTTCCCACAGTAGTTGCCAAAAGGAAAGGACTTCCGGGGTTTCCTGATGTATCCCCTTCTACAAAGACCGTTCGTAGGTTAGGGCAATCCAGAAAGCTCTGTTTTCCAAGCAAAATTTCATTGGCCGGGACTGTGATGCTTTCTAACTGCTGCATGTGCGCAAATGCCCAATTTCCAAAGCGTTTAATATTTTCCGGAAGCTTTAAACTAAAAACTTCCTTTTTACTTAAAAAAGCCTTATCCCCAATACTGTCATAGGGTTCCTGACCGGGAAGATCCATAATCATTACTTCCTGTTCATTTCCCTGATACTTTTCATAAACCATACTTACTCTTCGCTGTTTTTACTCTCCGCATCCTTTTTCTTGAATACAAAAAGCTTACTGAATACATAGTTGCTGATGGTAACAATTACCGCAATGATAAAGGTTGCTACAAAAGTATCTACACCTAACCATCCGAAAAGCTGTCGAAGTACAATATCCATAATATAGGTACTGATTCTGGATGTTACAAACTTCACAGCCTCTTTACCCATAGGCGCCTTACTCTTAAATACATATTTTCGATTGGTAAAGAATGCAAAAATTACACCGGATACCCAGTTTACTGTACTAAGAACCAAATTTTGTCCAGGTGTCGGAAATGCTGTATTGTCAAACACAAAATAGTTCCAAAGGAACTGACATGTCCAGGAAACAATGGTTGTCAATACACCAACGATTAAATATGTAATAATCTCCTCATATTTCTTCAATAACTCTTTTATCTTTTCCATTTCAAACCTCTTTTTGTAGCTTACACTACAGCATTTCTGGCTTCACCATTCTGAAATGCCTTTATATTCTTATATACTTCTTCTACACATCTTGTTCTGGCTTCTACACTGGCCCAGGCAAGGTGTGGTGTGATAATCAAGCGATTGCTGTCCTTGATGGTACTTAAGGGATTTTCATAAGTGAGTGGCTCTTCCTCTACAACATCAAGACCTGCTGCCTGAATCTCATTCTCCATAAGGGCGTGGTAAAGATCTGTATTATTAACCACCTTTCCTCTGGCCACGTTTATCAGAATAGCAGACTTTTTCATGATTTTCAATGCTCTCGCATCAATCAGATTTCTGGTCAAATCACTTAAAGGACAATGCAGGGACAAAACATCACTTTCCTTAAGTAAGGTTTCCATGTCTACCTGTTCATATTCCGTGCAGGTACTTTTTCCTGTAACGGAATGAAAGATTACCCTGCATCCAAATGCCCTTGCAATCTGGGCAACCTTTTTTCCGATATTTCCCATACCGATAATTCCCCAGGTTTTTCCATCCAGTTCATAAAAAGGAATATCAAAGTTTGAAAATCGATCCTGAGCACTGTACGCACCGGACTTAACATAATCATCATAATGTGGAAGCTTCTCTAAAAGCGCTAAAGCCAAAGTAAAGGTATGCTGTGCCACTACTTGAGTGGAATAATCCACAACATTGGAAACCTGAATCCCTCTCTCTTTACAATACGCCAGGTCTACATTGTCATAACCGGTTGCAAGTTCACAGATTAATTTTAAGTTTTTGGCTTCTGCTAAAGTATCTCTGTTTAAGGGAGATTTATTGGCAATTATTATATCTGCATCCTTCACTCTCTCCATTACTTCCTGTGCACTTACTGTATTTCTATAATAATCTACTTCTCCAAGTTCCATGAAACAGTCCATGGAAATATCGGTTCCGGCGCTATTTCTCTCTAAAGCAACTATTTTCATTTTGGTCTCCTTGATTTATTTATTATTTATCCCCTTCACCATACAGCATTTTTTTCCCGATGTCTATATTTCACTGGAATTCTCAAAAGAAGATAATATCTTTTACGTGAAATCCTTTGTTTTATAGTTTGGATGTTTATATAATTCAAATATTTGATTATTGGTTATTTTTTCTTTTAACATCCAATATAACGGAATTCCATTAAAGGAAACTTTTTTTCGAAAAAAAGAAACAACTACATAGTAATCTGATTCTTCTCGCTTTCTTATAAAGATGTAAACATCTGAATTTATTTCTTTACAATGTGTTTCAATAAAATAATCCGCTCCTATCAAGCTACCAAATTTTTGAATTTGGTAAATTCTAATAAAATCACTAGAATCTAGACAACTCTCTAAAAAACGTATATCCGATACTCGACATTCAACACTCCCTGTGTATGGTGACTCCTCCTTATATTTTTTACTTTTATTAAGTGTTATATCTGTAACTGCACGCGGTTCTTTTATTATTGCGTTAATTAGTTTAATCGGGTTCCTTTCTATTGCTATATCTGTAATATGATGTAAACCTGTTGCATGCCTATAATCAGAAGACTGAAAGTCAAGTACTATTTCTTTTGTCTTTCTTTTATGACTTATAACAAACCGATACTTCTTATCTATTATTTTTAAGAAATTATTTGCGCTTTCATAAATTGTATCCATACCGTTCCTCTTACAACAAAAAAGCCCTACAGAATATTCTGTAAGGCTTCATTTCTTTAGTAATACAACTTTCTTTCGCCGAAGCTAAGATGGATTATGGTAAGTTGCCACCTTTCTCAAACCTCCACAGTCACCGCCCTCCATCACGGATTCTGCTTCTTAGGAAATGAAAGCATTTTTATGAGTCTGCTTCTCAAAAGGTCTCCCTTTAGATATTATGTTACTTAGAAACCTTATATTTGTCAAATTATATTTTTATTTCTTTTAAATCTCCAAGTGCCAAATCTCCTGCAATATAATCAATCCCCAGCACCTTAACCGCTCCTCTGTCAAAAGGATGGTATCCTCAATTTCTTCCGAAGTTATATTCTCATCATTTATGAATACACTTACTGTTTCATTCAACTCATATCCTCTCTTCGAAATTGTCATTTTCACTTTGACGCAATTTTATACCACAATCATTATATTGTCAATATCATTTTGTCATCATCAAAAATCAACTAAAAAAATCCATGTTCACAAGTTCCTCTGCTCTTCTTATAAAGTCGCCATGAATTAATTCAATATGGTCTTCAATTCGACGAATCCTATATGGATCATCTGTAAAGTCAAATAAATTGGGACAAGCTATGAATGTCTCTAAGAAAAGTATGGCAAACGCTTCTTCATCTACCCAAGTCAAAAACGAATTTTCGACATTCACATATCCTTGACTTTGTCGTCTCACCATTTTTGCAATACCAAATACTACATCTAATCCCTTATCCGAGCCATATAACATATCTTCGGACAGAAAAAATTCAATATTTTCAGCGTCTGAATTGCGACAGCTTAACACATCTGTTTCTATGTACGTCATTTGTGGGATACTCGTCTCACAGAAATTTGCCAACAAAACTACAACCTTTCGAAGCAACGATTTATCAATTCCTGTAAGTTCAATATTTCTGACCCCCAATATTTCTCGCCCTTGTCGCCTAATATGGAAGTCAGCAATTGCTCTGACTAACTGTGTTTGTGTATATATCATTTATCGTATTCCTTTATGTCTTTTGCTCTGTATCTTCGTATTGCATTTATATTTAATTTTTTTGTTGTCTTTTTGTTATAAAAATTAACAAGCGCCACATGATATTCTCTGGTCGTGACTCCGGACAATGCTTCCCTTTTTAACTGCCCAATGGGAATCACCGACAATGCTCTCACAAATACATCATCATCAAATAAGTCTTCGTATGTGCTCAGGATTACGGCAATAGCTCTTATAATTGGTGCTGTAAGGAATGGCTTGTTTCCGTTCCATGTATGATGAATAAGCCGAAAGGAGTGATCCATTATCTCTGGCCCATAATCCCTTAAAATCTTCTCAAGGGCGGTCACGCAGCCCAGATTATAATCCTTTGTGGAGGACGTTGCATGGAATCCATTTAATTCAAGGATATTCTGAAGTAAAATCAAATCCGGGTCTCTTGCTTCTACACGGGCCTTGTAATTTTCTAGAGCAGAAAGCTTTCTAGAACTCTGCTGTTTTGTAAATAACCTTGCTTCTGCCTCATAATTCTCTATATCATAAAACACCTGACACCACACCATAGAGTCCTCATTCCCCAAATAATCTCTTATCGCCACTGTCCTATGCTGTCCATCAAGAACACGGTACATTCCGTCTCTATACGATACTCGAATTGCATCTAATAAATGACGATCATAGTCATCGACAATTCGACGAATCATGTTTTTATTAACCTTTCGCTGATAAGCCTGGTCAATCACCAAGTCCCCCACACGAACCATGCGATAATCTCCTTCTGTAATCTGTAAATCTTTCATTTCTTTTGTCCCTCCATTAATTTACTTTTTAGCTCCTCCAATACAGAAATTTCACTATCAACATCTGTCAGCATTTTTTCCTCCACTCCATCCAACACCCTGCTAATAATGTTAAATTTCCTATTTAAAAGTTCTGCTAAATGAACATCCATTACCGAATTTATTGCATAAATATAATAAATATTGCAGGTTTTCTCTTGCCCGATGCGACAAACTCTATCTTCTGCTTGCAGCATATTGGAGGGGACGAAATCAAAATCATTGATAATGACATTA
Organism: Acetatifactor sp.; assembly: GCA_045616525.1. Taxonomy (GTDB): domain Bacteria; phylum Bacillota; class Clostridia; order Lachnospirales; family Lachnospiraceae; genus Acetatifactor. The sequence continues at coordinate 26,127 of JAZLGY010000050.1, forward strand.
TGAGCAGCATTAAGAGTAATTCCGGTATTTCCCGCCAACAGACTAATACAAATCATGTTCATCTCCGTATCATTTTGAAATCTAGCAATATATTCCATTCTTTTTGCTGCAGCCGTACCCCCATCGATTACTAAGACGTTCGGAAATGCCCTACTAATAGTTCTCAAAGAATCCAGATGACAACTGAAGATTACTATTTTTTGCCCTCGTTCCATGATGGATTTTGCCAAAGCAATCGTGTATTTTGTTTTTTTGATTGCCAATAACTTTTTTTCTCTCATTATCGTTGCTAAAATATTTGCAGATTCATAATTGGGTTCTTTATATGCTTCTATCTTGATTGGCAACATTCTTCTCTGTTTAATCAAATCTGGCAAGACGTCTTTTCTAAGCCTCCTTATAATGTATGGCTCTGACTTCCGTCTGAAATCATTTACATTACTGGCACCATCATAAAGCCAGATATAATCGCCGCCTTTCTTATACATCTTATGCGGCTCGCAATAATATTCCACGAATTGTCGAAAACAAAAATCGAATGTTAAATCTTTTGCTTCTACACAGCAAAGGACGTTGTAAAACTCCACTAGCCGATTCGTGATGGGCGTTCCCGATATTCCAACAAAGAACTCTACCTTTTTGGCAATATCTAAAACAAACGCTGCTTGCTTTGTTCCAGGTTTTCCATAGTATGTCACGCTTTTAATGGCTTGACATTCATCCAGTAGCATCATCCTTAGATTTAGCGACTCTACTATAGGTACTATCTGTTTTAACCTTCCATATGAAACAATAATCCAATCTGCATCACTATCTTTTATTGATATCTTCAAGCTATCAACAACTAACACTTTTGCATTTATATCATACCTTTTAATCTCGTAAGCCCAGTTATAAATCAGGACTTTGGGTGCGACGACTAACTTACGACCTTGTATCTGACTTCCTGCTAATATACAAATTAAAGTCTTTCCCGTTCCCTGCTCTGAAAGAAGAAGTAGTTTCTTTTCTTTTAAGATTCTATTTGCGTCTTCTAATTGATAGTCTTTTATTTTAACTGCACTTATTTGTTTTTTTTCATTATTTTCGCAATCAATGTTCAACAAGTCTTCTGGCACTTCATAACCATTTGTTGTTAAAAATTTTATAAATTCGCAAATACTCTTATTATTAATAATCAAGCGTGTTGGATTGTACTTCCACGCAAATTCATTCACGAATTGCTGGGTATATGAAAAAATTTTATAATCAAACTTATGCTCCCATACTATTTCAATGTTATTTTTCACCTTATAATGCTCCTCTCGTGATTATTTGAACAACAGTTTTTGACACATTCAAAACTGGTTTATCAGCCTAATTTGCCATATTTTAATCACACTTCCAACACCTTGTCGATCTTCTTTTTCAAAATGAATATACTTTTTGAAAAAGAAGATTGCTTTTTATTTATTTGTGAGATTTAATTGAGAAAAAAGGAGGTATTTATGGTAACTTTTAATCTTAACTCAAACGGCGAGCATCTTTTTGTTAGTCGAAAAACTTATGAAGCGATAAATAGTCTTGTTAACCGTGTAAGCGCTAGTGAAAGTATTGACTTCCACTACATGGGTATCAAAGTTACATTTGTCGAAATAAAAAGCATAAATGCATTTGCGAAAGCCGTCGACTATCTATTTGACGTAACGGATAGTATAAAAAAGGATTCTCGAGGCGAAAAACGTATTACTAAAATTCAAAATATAATCATCGATGCATCATCAGTTAAGCCTAATTCGTCAGCTTGTCAAAAGTTTGTGAATTCGGATAGTTTGCGCGAGAAAGTCTTTGAACCACAATATGGTCCAATCTTGTTAGCGATATTAGGCGAAAGCGCGTTCGAAAAAAATAAAAATGATTCGAAGCTTTCAGAACTGAAGGCGAGAAATAATGGCCTTAAAAAAGACTTGGAATTTTCAAAAATAGAATACAAAAAAAAATTAGTAGTTCAGGAAATGTTGCATTCTGCTGAAATTGAACTATCAGCTTTTTCTAATAAGATAACTTTCTTTACATTTTGCACAATACTAATGCTCGCAACCGCAGCATGCTTATATCCTCAGGGGCGCACAGTTTATTTCGTGATCCTTATTCTACATATAGTATTGGCTTTGGTTTTAATAAGAAAGAAATATTTAACTGTTACCAAAAGTGTCGAACAGTTTATTCTTCGGCAGAATCAAAATCTCAAAAATGACACACATTTATTTACAGATACTGCCTATATAGAGGAGAAGCATTTATATGAACAGACTTAATTCAGGCTATGACGGTTACTCAATGAGTATAAGAGCTGCTGAGGCTTATGCTCATGACGAAAAGCCTTTAACAAAATGGAGCAAAAGTGAAATTCTTGACTTAATTGAAGAGTATGCAGCTGATAATGAAGTGTATTTTTCTATGGAGAAAATAAAAAAATGAAATTGAACATATTAAAGGACACTTTTTTAATTTATTCTTCCTGGCATCATACCTCCATTTATTGCAATAGGAACGACTTTTACTCTTTTGACTATGACCGGCTTAGTAATATAACAGATGATGACATTGATTTAATTATTTCAGTGGAAAAATCGGAATGTAAAGGCGACAAAAGTATTGAAAAGAAGATTGGTCGCGGCGATATATCATATTTAGAGTGGTCTGGAACACGAAAGCATCCAAGAACTAAGCAAATGCATTTCAAAAATGTTATTATAGAAGAAAGAGGTGCCTTTTACTACGTTTACCTTGACAATGATACTCCGCCGATTAAAAAGAAGATTGGAGCAAACGGAACTTCTGTTGTTTATTATCGATAAAATCTGAAATATCCCGGAATCAAACGATTCCGGGATTACTCACAGATGTTATTAACTTCTTTTCTTTTTTATTTGTCTTTTACTTAATAAGGAAGTTTCTTTTGCTTCCATAATCTGAGACTTCAATTTTTTATCTCTAATTGTATTTTTTGAATTATCTTGATTTCCTCCCATCTTCTAGCCTTAAAGAGTCTTGCCCGCTTGTCAATTCCCCAGGCCTTGTCTTCCTCAGTTGCATTTTCTATCTGCCTTAATGCGGGGGGCGGGCATCGCCTTCATAATATTGCTACGCAATATTATCTTCTGAGTCTTCTTTCCACGTTTTCTTTTCTTTGATTCTTTCTTTTTCTTTATACTCTATCAGGAATGCGATGCCATTGAAGTACTACCAAATGACTGGGTAGCATTATCAATCTTTAAACCGCAAAGGTATCTCTCTTCACCGCACTCCCAATGTCCAACAACTGTCTGAGTACATCTGTCTGGGTAAGTGTGAAGTGGAACTTCCTTTCTATATCCACAGTTCACACACTCATAAGTAATCACCTGAGCTGCATGTCCCCACTCATATGCACCACATGTGTCACACCAGGATGGTGTACCAAATGGTGTACCGGGATGATACTTCGCCCATACATCGGGGTCTGAGAAAGCACACGCTCCATTACCACACTGGTCACAATGAGGCCCACCACCGTAATGGCTTGAATGTCTATAAGTACCAGGAACCTCTCTCCATTCTGTTGAACCACATTCTCCCGCATTCTGTCCTCGGCATCCGTTTACCTTATGGTCATGCTCAGGACATACACCGGGAACGTGCGTATGAAGTGTAAAGACTGCTGATTTACCACCAAAGTAGCCACCGCCGCCACCTGCGACTCCGTTCTCTCCATAGTGGTCTCCGCCTTTCAGTCCCGCTACTTCATTCTGTCTTGTTACAAAGTTTCCTGTCGCAAGTTTTGTATAGGCATTACCACCATTTCCATACTGGTTGGCTCCACCACCTCCACCTGCATATAGGTCATAGATAGCTGTTCCACCACGGGTGATCACTACTCTTGTAGCACCACCACCATTGGAACCTAGGCTGTTATCATAAGCTCCTCCACTTCCGTTTGTACCGGTTGGCTTTCCTCCATTACTCCATCCACCAGCTTCTACTGATACATTTCCGTGGGTGCCGGTATAGTACGTAATCACATCTCCTTTTAGAAGCGCCACATCAACTGACAAGAGCGCTCCATCACCACCCTTAAACGTAGCTTCGGGCAATGATGCAGTTGCGTTTCTGTGATACCATCCTCCGCTTGCACCTGCTAGAACAATGTTATAAGCACCTGATTCCTTAACAGTTACTTTTCCATTTGTGGTTCTCTTGGTATCTGCGATATCGTTTCTCTCCGTCTCTCCGGTCAAATTTCGGATATCGATTTTTCCCGTTACTCCTGTATCCAAATTGGTTTGGAACAGCGTGTAATAATAGTTGCCATTATAAGAGTCATTCCAGTATAGGTCGGATGCTCCCTTTTTATTATTCGCTACGTAGTTTTCTGTTGCTTCCAAGGTCAAAACACCAAACTTCGCATATACCTTGATGTTTTTATCAGGTACCTTTTTATCTCCTGGCGCTCCATAGTATGTGGATGGATCACAGCTTGGGTCTGTATACCATCCCATACACTGTTCTACGATATCCACTCCCTCATTATTCTTATGGGGCCAGTAGGCATTTGGAAGAACAACTTCTGTCATCTTCCAGTTTGCTGTCATGATATCTACTGTATTTGAGTTTGAAGATGCAAAACGATACATAGGGCTTTCCATAGAAGCTCCACCCTTACTCATGTTTGCCTCTCCGCTCATGGTACCAACTTCCACGTTACTCTGTGCATAGCTTGTGATGTTTCCTGTTGTGGTTCCATTTGCCGAAACATTAAATCCGGCTGATGCTACATAGGAATCATTTAGTTTTCCCACGCTCCAGCTTTCGAAGGTGGCATTACTCTTCACACTTGGAAGTGAACCTCCACCTGTTCTATAGTACTTACTTCCATTGATTTCAACATATCTCTGTCCATTTCCCATGTTGCCCGGGTCACAGTCAAAGGTAACGGAATAAGTGGTTGATGGTGCCGAAAGTACACCACCACTTCTTGCTGAATCTCTCTTGGAACCATTTACCCAATATAAAGCACTATTTCCCGCAGTAACCACGTACTTGCCGTTAGCACCGTATCCCGACATATTTTCATAATTCTTACTATCTGTGTAAGTACCACCATTGGGATCAATCACAAGGGCTGCCTGTACTGCCTTCCAGTGGGCCATCATGTAAACAGTGTCCCCTTCTGTTACAGAAAGGTTAAAGGCATTATTCGTATTATAAAGAATTTCTCCACACTCAAATCTTCCACTGTGGGTGGTTCTGTTACCATAGGCATCGATGATCTCAATAGAAGAAATAGGATTGTTACTGCTATCAACCAGTTCAAAGTAATCTACCTCGTATCCAACACCCTTATACTCGAAGAACTTATTACTTCCCTTTAAGTTATTGGCAGTAAGAAGTGCGGTTTCTGCTTCAGGATTATTTACTCCTTCATACTCTGCAATGGTAGTTCCATCGGGTTTTACCACGGTATCTACAATAAACTCCTGAAATACGTCATTTTTAGTATCTTCCGGACACGTTCTATAAACAACCGTGTATTTATTCTGGGAGTTTGCAATACAGGTATGTGTCATAGGTCCACTACCCTGTTCCAAGTGCTTACAGTCATCGTATGGACAGACAAATATGTATCCTCGTCCCGCATCCAGTACATTGATTCTGCTTGCCGTTTCAGGCGTCATATACATGAGCCATCCACCGCCGGTTACATCCTGTCCGCAGTAGGCACAGATGGCACGGACACCGGAATAGTAAGGTCTTCCGCAGATACCGCCTGTAGTTGCGGTCTCTCTTACGTATGTGGAACCATCTCCGTTCCATCCACCATAGCTGGCAAGTCTACCGCCACCTGTATGAACACACTGGGACTCGTAGTGCGCCAGCTCCCATCGAAGAACAGGAATGGGTTCAATCCTGTATTCATGCGACAATTCATCATATCCCATCACCCTGTCATACCGGTGCTGCTTATAAGTTGGATCCGGCACCGCATATACCTCAGGGGTTGGAAGATTAGTCTTATTAAAGTATGGAGAAGAGGAAGTCCATATCGGCAGTTCCTTTCCCGTCTCATGCTGATAGAAATTTCCAAAGAGGGGATATTCTTCTCTCACCTTCTTGCTTGATGCGTACTTATTCCAGACTGCACTGATTTCATTACCATATTTATCCATGAAGTTTAACTTCTGTAGATTCTCATCGTACTCCACCGGCATCCAGTGACAGTCGCCCATTTCATCACTGGGAGAAAAGGCAACGGGGAATGCATACTCTCCTACTGCCTTCTGGGTTTCCTTCATCGTCATGGGTGCCAGCGGAAGGGATGCCAATGGATCTTTTTCTGCTGCTTTTACATTTAGGTTTCCACTCGTTAACAGAATTCCGGATGCAAGCAAACCCAAAATTCCACGAAACAGTTTTTTCTTTTTCAAGGTTTTTCTCCTTTTCGTAAATATAAAAAAGCCTTCGGTTTCCCAAAGGCTTTCCACGTTTCTTCATTCACAAATCTATAATCCTTAGTTTCCAGATCGAATAAACTCTACAGGTCCTAATTCAGCGCCACAACTCATACATTTGTATTGTCTGTAATAGTTATTTACCCAATTCTCATCATCAAACTCGCTCCACTCCTTATAGTAAGGATTATGGTCATCGGGCTTTCCAGGACCGCCACTGGAACCTGAACCAAACGGCTCATGGCAGATGGTACATTCGTCATGCCACTTGGCCGGTGTACAGCAGCTTCCCTCATCATCCTGAATAGTAATGATGTTATGAGGACCTCTTTCAGAATGCAGCTGCGCTCCTGTTTCTCCACATACAGCACATTTTTCATATACCAAACTGTTATGAATACAATCCTGGGGAACACCATTCTCATAATGCTTCTGCGTAAATGTATGTCCATTTGCACATGGATCTGCAGGCTTAGGCTCTGGTGTAGGCTCTGGTGTAGGTACTGGTGTAGGAACCGGTGTTGGAGCCGGGGTAGGTTCTGGTGTCGGCTGTGGTGCAGGCTCTGGTGTAGGAACCGGTGTAGGAACCGGTGTTGCCACTGGCTCAGGTGCCTTTGTTGGCTCAGGTGCCTTTGTTGGTTCCGGTGTCTTTACAGCCTCCGGTGCCTTGGTTGGCTTAGGTGTAGGTGCTACGGTTGGAGCCGGTGTAGGTTCTACTGTACTTTCTTCGCTAGTTTCTACAACAGACTCTTCCGTAGTTTCCTCTGTAGGCTCAACTGTGGTTTCTTCTGTACTTTCCTCCGTAGTTTCTTCAGAAGATTCTTCTGTTGTTTCTTCCGTAGCTTCCTCGCTACTTTCTTCTGAAGATTCTTCGCTGCTTTCTACTGTTTCTTCTACACTAACACTACTCTCGCCTGTCTCTTTTTCCGGATTCTTATCATTTTTCTCACATCCACCAAATAACAAACTCACTGTCATTACACTAAGAATTAATAGACTTTGTAATCTTTTTAGTTTCATAATCTTTCCCCTTTTCTTTAAGGTTTCGTTTTTTCTACGAAATCAACTAAAAATTTTATTACATTTAAGCCTTTTTTGCAATATGGAGTTAACTCTTCCCAAAATTACAAATCACAAACTTGGCCACAAACACCTGATTTATTACACGAAAAAATATCCCACTCCATAAACTCGACTATATACATGCCTATGTCTTATCTTTTCATCGCATCATAATATGCTTTGTATCTATATATACTACGTTGGCTGATATTATTTCTTTTAGCAATCTCTACCATAGTCATTCCTTGTTCATAGCAGGTGACAAAATCATTATAAATAGACATCCACTTTGCATTGTGTTTTTGACGTCCGCTCATTTTTCTGTTTTTATAACACTTAAGTTCTTCCTGCAATTCGGTATTTTCTTTTTCTAACTCTTCAATTCGTTTCAGTGCTTCCTCTAAAGTTAATTTTGTCTCCATTATTATCTTCTCCATTTTTGACATTTCCATTTTGACAAATTATATATTTATTATTCAAATTAATCAATCTTCTTTTATCATATTTTTAATCACCCATTTCCACATTTATATAAAGTTTCTTCCCTTTACCCATTTCTAAAGGTGTGCTATAATTTGGGCTAGAAAAAATCCGTAATATAAACGGACGTTAAATTATGATGATAAAGGAGATTTTACTATGAGATATAATACAACCGGAACCTGCGCCAGTGCCATCGAATACGAAGTCGAAGACGGAGTCATCAAATCTGTACAGTTTATCGGCGGATGTAATGGAAATACCCAGGGTATCAGTGCTCTCGTAAAGGGAATGAAGGTCGATGATGCTATCGAAAGATTAAAGGGAATTCGTTGCGGATTCAAAAATACCTCTTGTCCTGATCAGCTTGCAAAAGCTTTGGAACAGACAAAATAAATAATAATTTATAGAAGGTTTTGTTATTATGAAAAGAATAGTTCTAACAGGAGGCGGAACCGCCGGCCATGTTACTCCAAACATTGCCCTTCTTCCCTCCTTAAAAGAAGCCGGATTTGAAATTGCCTATATTGGCTCTTACGAAGGCATAGAGAAAAAATTAATTGCAGATTTTGATATTCCTTATACAGGAATATCCACCGGTAAGTTTCGTCGTTACTTCGATGTCAAAAACTTTACCGATCCCTTCAGAGTAATCAAGGGTTTTTCCGAAGCAAAGAAATTTTTAAAGGAATACAAACCGGACGTAGTGTTTTCCAAGGGTGGATTTGTTAGTGTTCCTGTAGTTCGTGCTGCAGCCGCTTTAAAGATTCCCTGTATTATCCACGAATCGGATATGACCCCGGGACTTGCTAACAAGCTCTGTATCCCCGTAGCCCAAAAGGTATGCTGTAATTTTCCAGAAACCGTAAAATATTTACCTGAAAACAAAGGTATTCTTACCGGTTCCCCTATTCGTAAGGAATTAGCAGAAGGCAATAAAATTCGTGGATTGGACCTCTGCTCCTTTACCGCTGACAAACCGGTCATTATGGTTATGGGCGGAAGCCTTGGTGCTTCTGCTGTTAACAGTATCGTAAGAGATGCTCTTCCTGAACTTTTAAAGGATTTCCAGATTGTGCACCTTTGCGGAAAGGATAAGATTGATAATCTCTTACTTACAACCCCAGGCTATAAGCAGTTTGAGTATTGTAAGGAAGAATTAAAGGACTTATTTGCTATGGCTGACCTGATCATCTCCAGAGCCGGCGCCAATGCCATCTGTGAAATATTAGCTCTCAACAAACCCAACATTCTGATCCCACTCCCCGCTTCCCAAAGCCGTGGCGACCAGATTTTGAATGCAAAATCCTTTGAAAACCAGGGATTTTCTATCGTACTTGATCAGGATGATTTAACAACCAAGCTTCTAACCGAGAAGGTACACGAATTATACGACATGCGTCAAACCTACAAGGATGCCATGTCCAAGAGTGGCCAGATGGATTCCATCGATGTCATCATGAGCTTAATTAACGAACAGTTATCTTAACCACCCCTAAAAGGGAATATAATGGCCCATATACTTCTTTTGTGAACACGCTTTCGCTCTACATTTCACGTAACGGATACTAATAAATTTTCATCGCAAGCTCGAAAATTTAAAGTACCGACGTGAAATAACGGTCCTCAAAAAGAAGTATATGGGCCATCATTTCCCTGTAGGGGTGTTTTCTATAATGTAACTAAGGCTCCGGCGGGAATTTGCTTTACCTCAGTTCCTTCCTTGTAGAAGACGGTAATTGCTGTAGGATTCTTAACTACCTTACCGTCAGCAGAATATTCAAGGCTTCTGATCGCATTGATATAATCGCAGATTTCCATGTTGGTTGCATACCAGATGTCTTCTTTTCCGCTCATAAGTTCACAGAAATCCTCGATGGTTTTAAACCCATTTTCTCCTGCAAATTCAAAGCTGTGTCCCCATACATACATTAAGGGAAGTTCAATATAGTCCGGTGCATTTAAAAGAGTTTTTCCAAGTCCCATTAAATCAGGATGTCCATGATGACAGGTTGGATGCCATGCAAGGAAATCAGCCGGTGGATAAAAACCATTGGTTGAATTTACGGTTCTGGAATATTTGATTCCCAGTGATTTTAAAAGTGTCATAATTTCCGGGCTATAGTTACCGAAGGCATAGCTCATACCTTGTACCATCTTTCCGGTAATTGCTTCCAAGTTTTTACGGTCCTCCCAAACCTCCATTACCTTCTGTGAATCAGTAATGGTAGGAAGATTACGATGTTCTACGCCATGCACAGCCACCTCATGTCCAGCATACAAATCCTTTACTTCTTCCTTCTGAATGAAAATGCTTCCGCCCAAGGTGCCGGAATTCAAATGGAATGTGGCCTTCATACCATATTTGTTAAAAATCTCTACTAACTGTCTGTCATAATACTGTGCATCGTCATAGCTAAATGTAAGTGCCTTTTCTTTTCCGTTTGGATATATGTATCTCATATATTCTCCTTCCTAAATTATAAATTAATACGGTCTTCTTCTGTAATCTTTCGAATGACCTTACATGGATTTCCGGCTGCAACCACACCTGCAGGAATGTCATGAAGTACAACACTTCCTGCTCCGATTACAGAGCCCTCTCCAATTGTTACACCACCACATACTGTAGCATTGGCACCAATCCATACATTCTTTTCAAGAGTAATGGGAGCTGAGGTTCCGATTCCCTGCACGCGCTGCTCGCCAATCAGCGCATGGCCGGAACAAGCAAGACATACCCCCGGCGCAATAAAGGCACCCTCTCCTATATGAATTGGTGATGTATCTAACATCACTACATTATAATTAATTACTGCCAAACCATGAAAATGAATATTGAATCCATAGTCGCATCGAAAACCCTCTCCCGGGAAAGCCAAAGGATGATACGTCCCGAATAACTGTGTTAAAATCTCTGTTCTTCTCTCTCTATTACCATCCTCCAAAGAATTTAATTCTTTTAATAAACGTCTGGCATTCTGTTGTAGATGAACCGGCATTTCCATATGACGACTAACATAAGGTTCATTACTTTTCATGATTTCCAGATAATCCTTCACTTATCTCCCTCCTTAATATCACGCTTTATACATGTATTATATTACGTTATTCTTTGCGACACAATTCTTTAAATGTTTATATGGTTTAGCCTATATTTAGTTTCTGTTTAGTCTTTTTTAATCTCCTTGTGAAATTCCTACATACAAGTTAAATCCATCACGCAATCTGCCTACTTATCGTCATTTTGTCAATAAATCCTTGGTGAAAATTGTATAAAAGGACAAATTTAAAATATATGTTGTATTTTTTCTTTCTCTGGTATATGATTTGCTTGAAAGTAATCATTTAGCTAAATTTAGCTAAATTTAGCTAAATTTTAAATTTAATCTCATTTTATTACAGAAAGGAAAACTAATATGAGCAAAATTAAAATGATTGCACCTGAAGTTAAAAATGTACCCTGGCAGGAAAGACCGGAAACTATCGTTGGCGCTCCTATTTGGAGATACAAGGAAAATCCAATCATTGGCAGAAATCCTATCGAGGGTGTAGCCAGAATCTTCAATAGCGCGGTTGTACCTTATGAAGATGGTTTTATTGGTGTATTTCGTGGCGAACAGACTAATGGCGTTCCCTATATTTACTTAGGAAGAAGTAATGATGGTATTCACTGGGATTTTGAAAAGAATAAGATTCCTTTTGTTGATGAAGAAGGAAAACCCTTCATGCCTGTATATGCATACGATCCAAGACTTGTAAAAGTAGAAGATACCTATTATATCATCTGGTGTGGTGATTTCTACGGCGCCGCCATTGGTATGGCAAAAACCAAGGATTTCAAGACCTTTATTCGTATTGAAAATCCCTTCCTTCCATTTAACAGAAATGCTGTATTATTCCCACGCAAAGTGAACGGAAACTTCATGATGCTCTCCCGTCCTTCCGACAGTGGCCACACTCCGTTCGGAGATATTTTTGTCAGCGAATCTCCTGATTTAACCTACTGGGGAAAACACAGACATGTTATGGGTCGTGGCAATGAATGGTGGGAGTCCGTAAAGATTGGTGGCGGTGCAGCTCCTATTGAAACCAGTGAAGGATGGCTTTTATTCTATCACGGTGTCAGCGGAACCTGTAATGGTTTTGTATATAGTATTGGCGGAGCTATTTTGGATTTGGAAAATCCTTCCATCGTGAAATACCGCTGTGAAAACTTCCTTCTCACACCGGAAGAATGGTACGAGGAACGTGGCTTTGTTCCTAATGTTACCTTCCCCTGTGCAACTATTCATGATCCCGAAAGCGGAAAAATAGCTATCTACTACGGATGTGCAGACAGCTATGTAGGTCTTGCTTTCTGTAACTTCGATGAAATTGTATCTTATATCAAAGAACACAGCGTAGTCACTTCCTCTGATACGGAAATTGGCAGACGATAAAATCTGTATGTATAAAAAACACAGAAGAATCAGTCCCACCTTGGGTCAAAATCTTCTGTGTTTTTTAACATCCATTTATTTTTCTTTAATAAGAGACTTGCTTGCCGCGAAAATCATAAAGCATATCGCAAATATAGTTTCAGACCAGAATATACAAGCACTTTTTCCAATCGGTCTGCAATAATAGGTCATATGTACCAGCGTCTGTCCATTTCCTAACTGACCATCAATTACCGTTTCCTTCAATTCTGCTAAAGGCATATTACCATCTGTCGTAATATACATATAAACGTCACCATTGTTGAGATAAGGTTCTACCGAGATCATATATTCTTCTTTGGCTTTTAATTTCCAATCTACCGGAATATCTGTAAGCATCTGCTTCTTCCAGTCCTCTGTAATCGGAAGCCCTATTTCATCTATAATTATTTCTCCCTTCATCAAACGAACCTCGCAATAACCATCTGTCCCCTCTTCTGCTGTAAGACCTAGGCGAATTTCATTTAATCGTCCGAATTCCGGAACAAATCCAAAGCTTGCTGAATCAACAATTTTTATCTTTTGAACAGAACAATCCCAGTTTTTTACTTCGTATTCATCTTTTAGCTGTAACATCAAAAATACAGAAATAAGCCCCATAATTCCAAGCGTTGGAATTATATTTAACCTTATTTTTTTCTTCGTTTCATCTGAACTAAGAAGTGCAATTCCAAGGAATGCCGCTACACTGACTCCATAGGTTCTATGTGTGAATAAATGGTGCATCAGAGAATGACCTGCCAGCACAAAATACCAAACAACACTTGATACCCAGATTAGTAGTAATGCCGGTATTCTTGAATCCTTCTTCCATCCCTGTAATCCCTTAACCACGACATAAACCAAACAAATTGTAAGTACTACATAATACAAATGATAGGAATACATCTTCCAGTTAATGAATATTGCCCGAAATCTGTCTTGCAGAGAAATGGCAGCCTCTCCTTCATTTACAGTCCATAGAAGTGCCTCTGAAATTGCCTTACGGAAGAGATTCTCTCGTAAAACAATAGAACCTACAAACCATTTTCCAATCCACATTCCGGCATATCCCACAATCCAGGCAAGTCCTGAAACAACTACCTTAATTAAGTGCGCCCCTACTTTTCCCTCATTTTCTTTTAGCAAAATGAACCAGGTAATCAGCAAGCCCCATCCCACCAAGGGATATGTCAACAAATCTAAAAAGTTAGTAGTTGCACCTACTAAGAGAAATAGGTATATATAATTTTCGTTTCGATCCCAATATTTACTAAATCGCAAATACACAAACAGAGCTCCAAAAATAACATAAAACATCCAAGTATACTGGAGACACTGCCCCAATGCAAGAGGCATCAGGAGAAAGTATGATATCCCAACTGCAAGTGCATATTTTATACCTTTCTTTTTATATACCAGTGAAGCAACGGCAAAAAATAATAGCATTTGTAAAAAACTGTTTATGATTCGAATCTCATAATAATTGAAAAAATATAATAAAGGCCGAAGAATTACAACATACCCATGCCAATACCTACTGTATTCTTCCTCATACTGGGTACTATAACATCGAAAAGCCTGTTGAATTCCTTTTCCTTCTCCTTCATACAAGGCCATTTTAATCATTAGATTATCCGTAGCCAGTTCCAAGGTTGTAGGATTCATAGAATGAAAATCTTCATGTTCCCCCGAGGTTGTAGGAACCTCCGGAAAATACCCCTCTTCTGACAATTGAATTAGTGTATTTATCTTGTTTTTTTCACTCAAAGGAAGATAATTAGCTACCGTGATCAGTACAGAAGCCAACACCACTGCTACACATAATATTTCTATTACATGAATCAAAATTTTATTATATTTAACCCCGGTCTTTTCCATCTTTTGGACCATTCTCCTCTTTTGTAAATTGACTACCTAAATATGATAAATTATACGATAAAATCAGCTTCTTTTCAATCCATCCCCATTATTTGACTTTCTTCGCCTTGCGCAAAAAAAACATATATAGTAAACTTAAAGATAAGGTATTTTATGCAAAGCTATATAGCAGAAAGGATAAAAAAATGTATCAGGATAAAAAGATTTGGGTTGGTTTATCAGGGGATGAAAAGGTATATATTTATCCCAAAATGGCGAATCGTCACGGACTAATTGCCGGTGCTACCGGTACCGGAAAAACAGTTACATTAAAGGTATTGGCAGAATCCTTCAGTGATTGTGGCGTTCCCGTATTTCTTGCAGATGTAAAGGGTGATCTGGCAGGAATGTGTAACAAAGGCGTTATGAATGAAAATCTTCAGAAACGTATCGAGAAGATGAACCTTGCACAGGAGGGTTTTGATTTTGATTCCTTCCCAACAACATTCTGGGATATTTATACCAAGAATGGTCTTCCTCTTCGTACCACAGTTTCCGAGATGGGACCTCTTTTAATGGCTCGTATCTTAGGACTTAATGATACACAGACCGACATTTTAAATATTATTTACAAGATTGCGGATGATCAGAATCTCCTTCTTATTGATACCAAGGACTTACGTGCCATGATTCAATATGTAGGAGAAAATGCTGCTGATCTTACATTAGAATATGGCAATATTGCAAAGACAAGTTTGGGCGCTATTACCCGATCCATTATTGCGCTGGAGGGAGAAGGTGGTGAATCCTTCTTTAGCGAACCTGCCTTGGATATCAAGGATTGGTTCTGCAGAGACAGAGAGGGGAAGGGTGTCATTCAGGTTTTGGACTGTCAGACACTGATTAACAATCCTACTATGTATGCAACCTTCCTTCTTTGGATGATGTCTGAGCTCTTTGAACTCTTACCGGAAGCAGGTGACCTGGAAGCTCCCAAAATGGTATTCTTCTTTGATGAAGCACACCTTCTGTTTAATGATGCTCCAAAGACTCTTCTCACCAAGATTGAACAGGTTGTAAAGCTGATTCGTTCCAAAGGTGTTGGAATTTACTTTATTACCCAGAGTCCTAAGGATGTTCCTGATGGTGTTCTTGCTCAGCTTGGCAACAAGATTCAGCATGCGCTCCATGCATATACTCCTGCAGAACAGAAGGCCGTTAAGGTTGCTGCACAGTCCTTCCGCGTAAATCCTGAATTTGATACCTATACAGAACTTACTAACCTTGGAATCGGCGAAGCATTAATTTCTGTTTTGGATGAGGAAGGTATTCCTACCATTGTAAAGAAAGCAAAGATTCTTCCTCCCCAGAGCCAGATGGGTGCATTAAGTGACAGCGAAAGAGATTCCCAGATAAAAGGTAATATTTTGTATACTAAGTATGCAGACTATTTCGACAGAGAATCTGCGTATGAATTCTTAACAAGAAAGTTTGCTGCCGATGCCGAAGAGGCTGAAAGACTTGCTAAAGAAGCCGAGGAAGAAAAAATTCGTCAGAAAGAGGAGGCTTTAGCTGAAAAACAGCGTTTGAAAGAGGAAGCTGCCCTTGAAAGACAAAAGGAGCGTGAAGCTGCTGCTGCCGAAAAGGACCGTTTGAAACAGGTGGAAGCTGAGTTTAAAGCAAAACAGAAGGAAAAGGCTGCCGCCGAAAGACGTACGAAGGCCGCTGTAAAAACTGTAGCCAACAGTGCTGCCGGAACCATCGGTCGTGAAGTAGGTAATAGCCTCGGAAATTCCGTAGGTGGAAAATTCGGTAAAAAACTGGGCGGAAATGTTGGTGCTTCTCTGGGTAGAGGCATTATCGGAACTTTATTCCATTTATAATAAAAAAACAAAGACCTCATATCAATGGGGTCTTTATTTTTATAGTTTAGGTCTTGAAGAAATAGAAAAAATGTATTAGTATGAAATGTATCAGAAATCGTTTTCCGTTTATGGAAAACAATGGGGATTATAAACTATATAAAGGAGAAAAAAGATGAGAAGATTTGAGGGTTACTTAAAGGGCATTAATTTAGGTGGATGGATTTCACAGTGTGGAAACAGATACAATGAAGAACACTACAATTCCTTCATCAAGGAAACTGATATTGAAAAAATAAAAAGCTGGGGTTGTGACCATGTTCGTCTCCCTGTAGATTACAATGTTGTGCAGAACGATGATGGCAGCTTTATTGAAAGTGGATTTAAACATATTGATGATTGTATTAGCTGGTGTAAGAAGCATGGATTAAAGATTGTACTTGACCTACATAAGTGTTGTGGTTATGTATTTGATGATGCTTCCTACTGCGGACTTTTCACAGACGAAAAGATGCAGCAGATATTCAAGGATCTTTGGATGGAATTTACTCGTCGTTATGGTAAAGAAGAAATCGTTGCTTTTGAATTGTTAAATGAGGTAACCAACCGTGAATTTGCTGAGCCTTGGAACAAAATTGCCAGAGAAACCATCGAACTGATTCACTCTATTGAACCCGAGAAGCCAATCATTGTTGGTGGTATTTATAACGGAAGTATTTATGGTCTTACTCTTTTAGAGAAACCTGCAGATGAAAACGTGGTATTTACCTTCCATACCTATGATCCTCTTTTATTTACTCATCAGAATGCTTACTGGGTAGATCGTATGCCAAGAGGTTTCCATACCGAATACAAGATGACCTATCCTAAGTACAAGGAACAGTCTCACGAATTCTTCGGTGCTGACTTTGATGGGCAGTTTGAAGGCTTGGGTGAAGGTGTAATCAATGCAGACTTCTTCCGTAAGCTTTTTGCTCCTGCGTTTGAAGTAGCCAAGAAGTTCAATGTTCCTCTTTACTGCGGTGAATATGGTGTTATCGAAGAAGCTGAAAGAAGCTGTGTACTCGAGTGGTATAGAGATATCCACGAAGTATTAGCTGAAAACAATATTCCAAGATCCGCCTGGAGTTACAAAGAAATGAACTTTGGTTTTGTTGATGATCTCAACAAGGATATCCTAGATGAACTTATTAAAAACTTATAAATTATAAAAAAGAAAAGTGCTTAAGCCATCAAGGCCTAAGCACTTATTTTTATTGACAACGATTCTTGAGTTCTTCCCATCTCTTGTCGATTTCTGCCTGGAACTGAGCAAGTAACTCTTCGTTACCCGGTTTGAAGAGATGTTTAAAACGCTTCTGAGGACGAAGGAACTCCTCAATAGGAAGCTTCTTTTTAGGCTCATAGTTGAGAATCCACTTACCATCAATTACCTCAAACAAAGGCCAGTAGCAGGTTTCAACTGCTTTCTTACAGATATCCATAAGATCTGAACTGTCATATCCCCATCCTCTTGGACATGGGCTCATAACATTAAGGAACGCTGCACCCGGTGTGTAGATTGCCTTTTCAGCCTTGGTATGAATATCTTTGAAGTTACCGATAAAGGTTGTCTGTGCAGCATATGGAATATGATGCTCCGCCATAATTGCTGTTAAATCCTTACGAACCTGTACCTTACCATTGCTTACCTTACCT
Source organism: Acetatifactor sp. (assembly GCA_045616525.1). Lineage (GTDB taxonomy): Bacteria > Bacillota > Clostridia > Lachnospirales > Lachnospiraceae > Acetatifactor. Next base: position 44,019 of record JAZLGY010000050.1, read on the forward strand.
GCGGGAGTAGTTGTTGTATCTGCAAACTGAGGAGTTGCTGAACTTCTCTGTGTACCCGTATTCATATAAGCACCATTGTCATAACATACATAAACCATGTCATGACCTCTTTCCATAGCACCGGAAAGAGACTGGAAACCGATATCATAAGTACCACCGTCACCACCAAAAGTGATGAACTTGTAATTATCTGTAAGCTTTCCTTTTTTCTTTAATACACGATATGCTGTTTCAACACCGGAAAGAGTTGCGCCGGCATTCTCAAAAGCATTGTGGATATAGCTGTCTTCATATGCTGTAAACGGATACATAAAGCTGGATACTTCCAAACATCCTGTAGCATTTCCGATAACGGCACGGTCTTCCTCATGAAGTGCACGTAATACGGCACGTACAGTAATGGTTCCGCCACAACCTGCACACATTCTATGTCCGGGAGCAAAACGCTCCTCTTTACTCATTACCTCTTTAAAATTGTATGTATTTTCCATTTTCGTCCTCCAAGCTTATCTTCCATATGTTTCCATATTTCATAAGCTAATTCCAATCACTTTCCAAAGATTATTTGCTACGAAGTCCAATATATTCGTACATATTGGTAATCTTGTGTGTCTTTGCAATCTCCTCTAACTGATCGTAAACCCACTCGAAATCAGAAACAGTAATATCTCTACCGCCTAAACCATAGAAATAATTTACAACTTCAGCCTGTGACTTTGCACCAAAGAGTGCTGCACGTACCTCTGCACCCAAAGGTCCGCTGGTTGCTGAGAACATTTCGCTACGATCCATAATCGCAACTGCTTTTACATTCTTAAGTGCTTCTGCAATTTCCTCTTCGGGGAACGGACGGAATACACGAATCTTTAATAATCCGACCTTCTTTCCGGTCTTCTCTCTAATTTGATCAATTGCTGCTTTACAGGTACCTGCAGCAGAACCGATAATTACGATAGCGTATTCTGCATCATCCAAACGATATTCTTCAAAGAAGCCATACTTTCTGCCGGAAATCTTTTCAAACTTTTCAGCCATCTCTAAGATTACCTTCTTGGCATTCTTCATAGCTTCTCTCTGCGCCATCTTAGTTTCCATATAGTAGTTTGATACTGCATATGGACCAACTGCCATGGTTTCCTTCTGATTTAAAAGGTAATGCTCAGGCTCATATTCACCGACAAAATTCTTTACCTTATCATCCTCTACAAGAAGAATGTTTTCTACACCATGGCTGGTGATGAAACCATCCTGACAAATCATAACAGGAAGATGAACATCCTTGTGCTCTGCAATAGGGAATGCCTGGAGGAAGTTATCATATACTTCCTGATTTGACTCAGCATAAATCTGAATCCATCCTGAATCTCTTGCACCCATACTATCTGAATGGTCTGCATTAATATTAATAGGTCCTGTCAATGCTCTGTTTACCAAAGCAAGTACAATAGGGAGTCTGTCAGAAGCTGCTACATAAAGCTCCTCCCACATAAGTGCCATACCACAAGAAGAAGTAGCAGTTAATGCTCTTGCGCCTGCTGCACTTGCACCAAGTGTTGCACTCATGGCACTGTGCTCACTCTCTACATGAATAAATTCTGTATCAATTTCTCCATTTGCAATGTAGTTCGCTACATACTGAGGAATCTCCGTTGAAGGAGTAATAGGGAAAGCGGGCATTACGTCCGGATTGATCTGTTTGATAGCGTAAGCTACAGCTTCGTTACCTGATAAACGTTCTCTGATTGCCATTTATTTTCCCTCCTTCATAGTAATTGCACCGAAAGGACATACCTTTGCACAAATTCCGCAGCCCTTACAATGATCTAAATCAAACTCTGTTCTCTTTCCATTTTTTACAGGAATAGATGAATCAGGACAAACGGGATAACATAATAAACACTGCTTACATTTCTCTTCATCAAATACAGGAGTAGATGTTCTCCATTCACCGGTACAGAAGTGTCTTGAGGTAGCCGGCTCAAAAATCTTGTTTCCCTCAGTAATATCCTGCCAAGGGCTTTTTTCATTAATATCTATACTTCTCATGCTTATCCTCCTACTTTAATGCTTCAAAGGTCATTTCCAGTGCCTTCATATTTCCATCTATAACTTCGGGCTTTTTTGCAAATTTATGCTGATAAGAAGCTCTCATCTCATTTAAGAATACTTCCGGTTCCATTACCTTGGAAACTGCTACAGTTGCCGCAAGCATTGGTGAGTTAGGGAAATATTTACCAAGCGCTTCTACAGAAATCTTTCTTGCATCTACAATATATACCTTACCCTTGAATCCACCAAGATGAGGAAGTATTTCCTCCATAGACTTCTGCGTATTAATAATGATAGAACCTTCATCTGATAACCCCTGTGTAACTGCAATAGTTTCCAAAAGACTATCATCTACAACAACTACCAAGTCAGGCTCATAAATATTGGAATGAATGGTAATTGGTGAATCACTCAATCTATTATAAGCTGTAATAGGTGCACCCATACGCTCTGGACCGTACTCAGGAAATCCCTGTACATACTTTCCTGTCTTAAAAGCAACGTCAGCCAAAAGAAGTGCGGCAGTTTTTGCACCCTGGCCTCCACGTCCATGCCATCTGATTTCAACTGTATCCTTCATAGTATCCTCCTTAAAAAAAACAGCCCTACTTTGCACAGTCGGCTGTCCACAAAAAAACTTCTACCGTAAACGGTAGAAGTATTATCCTAGTCCCATTTACGCCATACCAACATATGCGTCCTCTATCACGGGAGAAACCCGTCAGCATCTACTTATCTTTGTGACTTTCGTGCTGCAACTCAGGAGGGATATTCCAAATAACTTACTCGTGCTGCCTCTCAGCAAATGGCAACTCTCTGTGACCTTTCGGTAATTTGTACTGTCTCCGTCTTAGTCTTTGATAATCGCCTTCATTATATTAGTGCTTCAAATTCTTGTCAATACCTGTTTATGAGAAATATTGCATCTTTCCCCTTTTTGCGTTACAATCACTTGAGAAAAAATGGCAACGTAAAGACTTGTAAAGCCTAATAAATTAGGGGGCGGTGGGGCTATGACACGTCAGGAAATCACAGAAAATTTTATTGTCAGCATTGAACAGGAGCGTATCCGTTTACAGTTAACACAGGCACAAATGGCCAAGCAGCTTGGTATTTCTACCTCCGGCTATAAAAAAATCATCGGAGGAGAAACGACAAAAATCGATTTGTATACCGGCTACAAGCTATTTGAGCTTTCTAACAAACCCATTTTTGAATTATGTGGTGCTACCACTCCGGCACTAAGTGTGCTCGATAAGCTGCAGAAGCTTTCCAAGGCGCAGCAGCAGTTCATAGGGGGATTAATTGACTTTGAACTTAAGTTTAAAGAGAGCAGTGATAAAGAAAATGACTATGTTACATTAATCGAGCCTACCGGAAACTTTGAAGATGGTATGATCTGGGATTCTGCTAATTTTTCCAAGATTAATATTTCAGCCTATCGCAAAAAATTTGGAAGCAAACTTACTTGTTGTATCAAGGTTGCTTCCAATCATCTGATTCCTGTTTATCACGCAGGAGACATTATTCTGATATGTCAGGACCCGCCAAGAGACGGTGATACCGGCATATTTATCCACAAAGAAAGCGGACGCGCCTTTCTTCGCAGATATCGCCAGACCAATCCCTGCCGCTTAGAGCCTGTAAACAATTTTGGTCAGACCTTTTACGTTAACAGTAATGATCCTGATAACATGGATCAATGGATTAAATTTGGGTATGTCTTAACCAAGCTTCGTCAGGATTAGCCCTGTGTATACCTGGTCAAAAACTGCTTTGTTCTCTCCTGTGTAGGATGGTCTATAATCTGTCTTGGATCTCCCTGCTCGACAATTACTCCTCCATCCATAAAAATCAACTGGTCTGCAACATCTCTGGCAAATGCCATTTCATGGGTTACAATGATCATGGTTGTTTTCTGATCCGCCAAACCACGAATAACCTTTAATACTTCACCGGTAAGTTCAGGGTCCAAAGCACTGGTAGGCTCATCAAAACAAAGAATGTCCGGTTTAAGTGCAAGCGCTCTTGCAATTGCAACTCTTTGCTGCTGTCCTCCGGATAGCTGATGAGGATAGTGGTCTGCTCTTTGGGATAAACCCATTTTTTCAAGTAACTCTCTTCCGTGATTATCTATCTCTGCCAAAATCTCTTTCTTTTTAGCAGCATAATCATCTCTTTCTTTCGCAAGAAGCTTTTCGGCCAAGGTTACATTTTCAAGTGCCGTATACTGCGGGAAAAGATGAAAGGCTTGAAAAACCATTCCAAAATGTAATCTGTTTTTACGAAGCTCCTGATCCGTCATCTTGACCGGCTGATTTGCATCAAATAAAGTCTCCCCTTTTACGGAAAACTTTCCGCCGGTTGGTGTTTCCAAAAAATTCAAACAACGAAGCAACGTTGTTTTTCCTGATCCTGAGGATCCAATAATTGCAAGTGCCTTACCTTCTTCTAAGGTAAAACTGATATCATTTAATACTTGTGTTTTTCCAAAATGCTTTTCAATATGACTTACTTCCAATATTGCCATAGCGATCTAACTCCTTCCAATCTCTTCTCTTTCCTTACTTAAAGTAGCTGAGTTTTTTCTCAATTAAGGCAAAAAGAACGGTTAAAATACCAACAAAAATTAAGTAGAATACACCTGAGTAGAACAAAGGCCATGTAATTCCGTTTGACTTCATGAAGGAATAACCGGAGAAGGTCAACTCATAGGCTGAAATGATTCTGGCAAGAGAAGTATCCTTTACCAGTGTAATAATCTCATTTGACATAGGAGGTATAACTCTCTTTACCATCTGGAGTAAGGTAATCTTAAAGAATATCTGCGATTTTGTCATACCAAGAACCTGGCCGGCCTCTCTCTGACCTGCCGGAATACTTTCTATACCACCTCTAAAAATAACTGAGAAATAGCACGCATAGTTGATAGAAAATGCTGTTACAGTTGCTGCGATTCTACCGGCTTCATCGCCACTCCACAAATTGTGTCCAAGCCACATTCCCGGTCCGTAAAACAGAATAATTAACTGTAACATCAAGGGTGTTCCTCTGATAATCCATAAAAAGAAATTTAAAACATATCGAAGCGGACGAAACTTACTCATAGTACCAAAGGAAATAATCAGTCCTAGTGGTATGGAAACCAATAATGTAAGTATAAAAATCTGAAAGGTAACTCCTAATCCGCTAATTAAAGTTTTTGTTACTTCCCAAAACATAATCTGAACCCTTTCTTTATAAAAAACAGCTGTCGTTTATTCCACGGCAGCTGTCTATTAATAACTATTTTGCAGGAACTACAATTACCTGTGCATTTAAACAATATGGATTTGTACACTCCATAGCTTCTTTTACTTCAGGAGTTAATGTCATTCCGTTCCAAACAACATCGATGTTCTTAGAATTTAACTCTAGGATCTTGTTATCCCAGTCGATTTCAACAAACTGAACTTCTACACCGAGCTTTTTACCAACGATTTTTGCCATATCAGCATCAAAACCCACCCACTCATTATTCTCTAAATAATCCATAGGTGCAAAGTTTGTGATACCAACAATCAATGTTCCCTTGTCCTGAATATACTTTACATCACTGTCAGCAGCCTGTACAAATTCGCAGGAAGCCTGCTCTAATACAGATTCCTGTACACCATACTTCTTTGCAGTATCCATCATGCTTCCATCAGCATAGGTTTCAGCTAAAACTACATTAATATAAGAAGCCAAGTCTGAATCCTTTCTGCATCCAATGGTATACTCTTCTGAATTGAGCTTTTCAGTGTAAGTTAAATTAGGGTAGCTGGTACCTTCTCCAATCATGGCACCCGCCATCAATAAATCGATAATTGCGGCATCAGAGGTTCCTGAGGATACTTCCATCAATGCATCTGCCTGACTTGCTACTACATTTACCTTATATCCTTTTTCGTTTGCAACTTCTTCTCCTGCAGAACCTGCTTCTACAGCATATGTGTATTCCTTATCTTTTGTCTCACCACAGCCGGTCAACATAAGTCCTGCCATAACCATACTTACTGTTAATGCTAAAAATCTTTTCTTCATTTTACTTTTTTCCCTCTCATCTTTCGAATTTCAAAGCAAAAGAATTTTAGCATAATAAATCGTTAAAGTAAAGTAAATCACAGAATCAAAGTTTTTTCCACTTTTTTGTATTTTTATGATAGAATAAAAGGTGTATGCAAATATTGGGTTTAAAGGAGCAATACTATGTTCACTATGCCTGAATCTTTAAGACAGTGCAATGCTGTCTTTGAAAAATATGAAGGATATATGCCGGAGGTAGCACCCGGTTCTTTATTTGGCGATCTAATTAACGATTTGGTTAATTTATCGTATTTTTTGGCCATCTCAGATGGCGCTATGGACAGAAATGAATATGAAAATATCGTCATCAACTATCATGTTATGCTCAATGAAGTAACACTTGCCAAAACCTATGGTGATGATTATTTGGGTGATAACAGTATTTTGAAACGTATTCCGGACTGTATCAAAAAAGTTGCGGAAACAGAAAAGAAGCTTAAAACCGGCGAAGAATGTTTTCTTGATGACACCAGAATTCTCTATAATGCCTTTAAATTGGCCGGTCAGCTGGCCATTAATTGTAATGGTGCCAGACTACGTTTCCAAATCACACTTTTGGATCATTTCCTGAAGAATATTTTGGAATATGTTTTTTCTGTGGAAGGTCGTGAAAACGAAGAAAGAAAAAATGCGCAAAAGGAAATAGAAGAAGAACATGATGTTCTTACTAATGTGAATACCGCTGTAGAAAAGGAACAAATCGAAGAAATCCTGGCTGAAATTGACAGTTTGGTCGGTTTAGGCGGTGTGAAAAAAGAAGTTCACGATATGGTAAACCTGCTATTAGTACAGCAGATGCGTCAGCGCCAGGGCCTCAAGGTTCCGGAAATATCAAGACATCTTGTATTCACAGGTAACCCCGGTACCGGTAAAACCACTATAGCCAGAAAGTTAGCAGCAATCTACGAATGCTTAGGCATTCTTGAAAGAGGCCACCTTGTAGAAACCGATCGTTCCGGTCTTGTTGCCGGTTACATGGGCCAAACCGCTGCCAAAGTCAAGGAAGTAGCACAAAGTGCTATGGGTGGAATCTTATTTATTGATGAAGCTTATTCTCTGGTTTCCGGTAAAGAAGGTGACTTTGGTCAGGAAGCTATAGATACTCTTTTAAAGATTATGGAAGATGAGCGTGACAAATTCATTGTTATTGTTGCCGGCTATGAAGAAAACATGGATAAATTCCTGGATTCCAATCCCGGTCTTCGCTCTCGTTTCAACAAATACATTTCCTTTAAGGACTACTCTGACGAGGAACTTTTAGACATATTTGAAAGATACTGCAAGGAACAGGACTACATCCTTCCCAAAGAACTGGAACTGGATGTTATTGATCAAATCAGCGAACTACGTATTCAGGAAGCCGGACATTTTTCCAATGCCCGTACCATCCGAAACTACTTCGAAAAAGTCGTAACCAATCAGGCCAACCGCATCATGCAGGAATCCATCTCCGGAACCTCCACTAGCAGTGAAGCCCTCATGACCATTACGGCCGCAGATTTAATTTAAACATATTCGGGGCAAGCACCCGGCATCCCCTACAGCGCCCTATCCCCTTTTCTTCGACACACTTTCGCTCTACATTTCACGTAGCGGATACTAACAAAACCGGGAGGGGCCAGTGGGCCATATATTTATTTTTTTGACCGTTATTTTCCGTCGGTACTTCAAAAAAGCACAGGATAAGCAATCCATTCAGGGAATTGCAATCCTGTGCTTTTTTGTTAGTATCCGCTACGGAAAATGTAGAGCGAAAGCGTGTCATAAAAATAAATATATGGCCCACTGGCCCCTCCCGGTTTTGAAGTACCGACGTGAAATAAAGGTCGAAGAAAAGGGGATAGGGCGCTGTAGGGGATGCCGGGTTCTTGCCCCGAATATATTACTCTTCTACTACGTGACCGTTTTCGAGACGGATGATTTTGTTACCGTAGGTTGCAGACTTTTCTGAGTGAGTAACCTGTAAGATGGTTATTTTCTTTTCTTCGTTGATACGTTTGAAAAGTTCCATGATTTCTTCACCGGATTTACTGTCTAGGTTACCGGTAGGTTCATCGGCAAGGATGATTTCAGGCTCACCAAGGATGGCTCTTGCGATGGCAACTCTCTGCTGCTGACCACCGGAAAGCTGTCTTGGAAGAGATTTTCTCTTTTCCTTTAAGCCTGTGATTTCAAGAATTTCTTCTAATCTTTTCTTGGCTTCTGCATTATTCTTCTTTGACATTTTAATAGGAAGCATAATGTTATCTTCTACGGTTAAGTTCTGTACGAGGTTATAGAACTGGAATACAAAACCTATTTTTTCCAAACGAAGCTTTGATAATTCTTTTTCCTTTTTCTTTGAAATATCTTCGCCTGCAATCTTGATTGCTCCTTCAAACTCTCTGTCAAGACCACCGATTAAGTAAAGCATGGTAGATTTACCGCTACCGGATGCTCCCATTAAGGATACAAAATCGCCCTTTTCAATTGAAAAATTCATTCCATTCAAAATCTGTGTTTTAGATTCACCCTTACCGAAGGATTTCTTTACATTTTCTACTTCTATGATACTCATATTCATTCCCACCCTTATTCATATTTTAATTCTTCAGCAATCTTCATCTTCTTCATCAGACGAACAGGCTTTAAGCTGCAAAGTACCAATATTACAATTAATACAAATGTCATTGTAAAATACTGAGATACACTGAGCTTGATCGGAAGAGGCATCATCATTGCCTTAGTTACATTTCGGATGATTAAATTTAAGAAAACACCCAGGATACTACCAATTATAACGCTTCCTCCCATAGAGAACGCAGTCTCCAGGAAGATTAGTCGCTTCACCTGTTTCTGGCTCATGCTGGTTGAATACAAACCTGCATATTCTCTTCTTCTTGCTTCAAAACCAAGTACCTGATTACCGGAAAGACCGATTACAGAAAGAAGAATGCCAAAACCGATTGCCACATAAATTGCTGTGTTTATACCTGCTTTTTCCTTCTGGGCATCTATTTTCATCTGTTCTTTGGTTTTAAATTCTACCATTGTATTTAAAGAATACTTATTAATTGTTTTCAGAACACTATCCGGATCATCACAACGAATCAACATACCGCTTACTTCTTCATGATACAAGTCTTTGCATAAATTCTCGTTGATTATAATTATTGGCATACTACTATATAAAGAAGCATCTGTTAATGAAGCAACCTTTAAAGTCTTTGTCATAGGGAAGAGATAATCTGATTTAAACAATACTTCAATCGTATCTCCTTCTTTTACTTTCAACTTATCTGCCTGAACTATTGAAAGAATACACTCATCCTTGGCAATTGTCTGTGGCAAATCAGGAAGTCCAACAAACATATCTGTATTTGGAAGTGCCATAATATCATACATTTCTTTATCATCAGAACCATTAATTTTTAAATAATCACTGGTTCCATATAAAAAATAGCATTCTGATACACCATCCAGTCCTTCAATATATTTATAGTCTTCGGTATCCTGTATCAATCCAAATCCACAGATATCCGCATCATAATTCTGATGATCCGTGATAGCCATTAATCCGTTTCCAATAGCAAACATTGCAATAGCCAAAGCAGCAATGACCAGACATAAAATACTGTTGGAAATGGTATTTTTCTTTGTTCCAAGTTCCTTGGCTGCAAGTTCTGCTACCGGCATATTTACCTTTGTAAAGAGCTTTCCAAGTCCTAATGCCATATTCTTTACAATGATAGGAGTCAACATAGATACTGCAACGACCAACAATATCATACTAAGGATTAACAACAAAGCATTCTTGGTAAGTGTTAATAGAACTGCTGCAACCAAAAGTACCAAACCAACGTTGGTTTTCTTTTGGGAAAATACATAATCTGTATCCTTGTTGGCAAAAATAATATCGCGAATTGCAATCTTCATACTTTTTGTAAGTTCTTTTGCAGGAGTAAAACACTCTACAAGGATTGCTCCCACAAACACTACAGCATAAATCCAGCTTTGCATTGGCTGAACAACAATATTTCCTGATGAAACCTCAATCATACCACCCATAATACTGTCTCTGACGGCACCGTAAAACAATGTGGCAAGTAAAAATCCTACAACACCATAAAATACATTTTCTATCAGAAGAATCATAGTAGTCACTTTTGCTGAGATACCCAGGCTTCTAAAGGTTCCGATTACTGCCATTCTTTCATTCACAATCTTTTCTGAAAGAGAAACTGTTACAAAGATTACCATAAGGAAGGTTACAACAAACAAAACAGCAAAGATGGTTACCATCTGCATCACACCTTTCTGAATGTCTTCATTTCCTTTTACTCGAACAATTTCCATATCCGGATAATGTTCTTCCAGGTAATCACAGAAAGCATTTACTTCCTTGTCATTTGTAACATCTATCATTAAGGAATAGTACTTAATCTCATCTGTATTAAGAAGAACACGGATTGCTTCCTGATTTACAACAGCTGTATACTCATTTTCTGCTATAAAAACACCGGATTCTTCCAATATTTTTACTACCTTAAAATCATGAAGCATGCCATTTTTGTCATAAAAGGAAATCGTATCTCCTTCCTGAATTCCAAAGGTTTCCGCATAAGTTTTACTGATTGCTGTTTCATTATCGGTAAGCTGCAGGGCCTCTTTGAAAAGACCCATTTTATATCCATTTTCAATATCCAAACCATAAATGGTTAAATCCTGTACATATTCATAGCTATATTGCTCAGGGTCTCTGGTTGCCACCGGATAAGATGTGTTTGTCATTCCAAGTGCTGTACACTCCGGCAACTCCTTCAACATATCCATATTGATACTTTTATTACTTCCAATTTCCAAATCAACATTACCAAGCATATCTGCAACATATGCTACAAAAATGTCTTCAATGCTTTGACTCATATCCAATGTCAGGTATGCTGTCAAACAGGTAACCATAACACAGACCGCAAGCACAATGGAACGGAAGGGTTTTTTAAATATATTTTTTAATGTATGTTTAAATATAATATTCATTTTAAATTGCCCTCTTTACCATCTGTTTATTCTTTCTTCCGGTTCCTGGTACATTCCATCCCCTTCTTTTACCCCATAAGTTTCGTAAAATTCTTTAAAGCAGGAAAGAACTGCATTTACACGAACTAGACCCGGGCTGTGATTATCTTTTTCCAGATAATTCATTAAGTATCTGTTCTGATATAAGGTACACCAGATTCTTGCATAATTTTCAAAAATCTTCTCGTATTCTTCCTTATTATGTGCCAAGGATAAAATACATTGCATAGAGCCAATATCTGCCAGATTCTCACCTACGGTCTTATCCCCCTTCACATGGTATACTTCCAAAAGAGTATATTGGTTATAGTATTCTTCCGTTGCCTTTACAATTTTCTGGAAAGCTTCATTGTCTTCCTCAGAAACCCAGGCCGGATTGAACTTACCATCCTTATCATACCTGATTCCGCTATTATCAAAACCATGGGAAAGTTCATGACAGATTACACTTCCAAGACCACCAAGATTCGAGTAATAATCTCCATGAATATCAAAAAATGGTGCATTCATGATACCTCTGGTAATATAGATGGAATTGGCTTCCGGCTTATAGTATGCATTAATTTCCTGCGCCCCCATGCTCCAAACGGAATAATCTACAGTGGTGCCGATTTTATCAATTGTATTTTTCCTCATACGACCATGTTCATAAATGCTTGTCATCAAAAGATTTTCTTTGATTTCTCTGCCGGCATTTCTTTTTTCACTTCTTCCTTCTCCCCCAAAATAAAAGTGAATCCCTTTAAATTTTAATGCCATGGCTTCCTTTCCATCATCAGAAAGCCAGTCTGCCTCCATAATCATTTGAAGGTAGGCTTCTTCAATGTCTTTCTTCATTTTCTGCATATATGCATCATATTCTTCTGTATAGTACTTTTCATAATACAAATCACTTAACTCGTCATAGCAGGACTGCATGATTAAATCATAAACAAAATCAGGATTTTCTAAGTCTTTGTAGTCCATATCTATATCCATCTTGGAATATTCCTGTGGGACGAAGGCTGCATATTGATGGAGGAACACACACTTCGCATAATCCTTCCATGCTTCCAGATTGTCTTCTACCAACAAAGTGTTCACCATTTTTGCCTGATTTTCATCCACAACATAGACACAGTCAACTTTACTCAACACATCCTTCGTAAATCCCATGGAACCAAACCATTTCTCTGCATCAATATTTGAGTACAGAGCTTTTATCTCATCCATGGTATATGGCTTAGCATTTGTAATAAAGTCATACTCTTCCTGCAAATCAAAATTCGTTTCACCGGCAATATCAAGCCATAAGTAAGTTATGGCATCTGCCTTTTCACAGGAAGTATCATAATCAAAACCATATCCCTGAATTAATTCTGATAATCCGTCTCTAAAGGTTTTGACATTACTTTCCTTTTCATGAATTCCCTTTAGATTACTACCAAAGGTATCCGCCCCTACAAGGGCTACTACATATTCATCCGGCTTAAATGGATTTTCCAAAACCGCAACCTGTAATAAACTGTCACATCCATACTTTAATGAAAGTTCTCCCAGAACATCCCCCAGTTCTTCTATGGTCTTTACGTTATCAATCTTTGCAAATACTTCATCAAAAACCTTTTTGTCAGTTACCTTTTTATCCTTGCAAAGCTGGTAAAAATCTAAAATGATTCTTTCGCTGCTTTCTTTTTCATAAACCTCGTCGGAAGAATCTAAATCCTCAATGATTTCAATCAATGCATCTACCACCGATTCCTGCGCATCGTCAAATCCACCTGCACTGGATTCACCGTAAGGCACTTCCAAATTCCATAAAGTTTCTGCATTTACATATCCGTAAAAGTCATCCTGTGGACGAATATTAATTTCTACAGGATCACCTGCCAGATACTTTTTCTTTGATTCCTCTTTTACCGTAGCCTCTGCTTCCCCCTCCGGCTCCACTACAATCCCACATCCGGTCAGTACTGTGGACATGGTAGCTAAAAGAAGTATCAGCTTTGCAACTTTTTTCTTCATTTTCCCTTTTTCACTCCTATTCCTCTTCCTCGTTACTGCTTACCCCATTGGGGTCATATTCCAAAATATCCCCCGGCTGACACTGCAATGTTTCACAGATTGCCTCCAACGTAGAAAATCTGATAGCACTAATTTTACCCGTCTTCATCTTTGATAAATTTACATTACTGATTCCAACCTGCTCTGCCAAATCCTTCAATGCAATCTTTCGATCTGCCATCACTCTATCCAAACGTAAAATGATCTTTCCCATATCTATTCCTTTCTTGACCATACATTGTGCTAACACGAACCAATTCTCTGTATGCTCCTTTACTTTTTATAAAGTCTCATCTGATTCCTGCTGAAGAACTGCACCATATCTAAAGATATAGGCAAGTGCCAAAATAACCAGAACAACAAAGACCATACCAAGATTTACTCCCAAATAAAGCCTAAGTTTTCCCGAAAGAACAGAGCTAATCATTGACTCTGACAAGCCGGATAAAACCACCCAGGGAATCAAAGAATATGCAAACCTTTGCATATTCATAATGACATTTTCTTCAAAAGGGGATTGACATTCCTTAAAGGCCTTGCAAAGCTTACCAATAAAAATAATCGAAATTAAGGTTGCGATTACCGCCACCTCTACAACTACAAGCATGGGAACCAAATATCCAAGCTTTATTGTGCTCTTTTCACTTTCTCCTGCAAGAGAAACTACATGGTTCTCCGTAGAAACCACTTGCATCTCCACATCCGGAAGATGAACATTTCCAATGGAAAAAACCAGATCACCATCATTATTCATGCTATTTACCAGATCATTGATATCCTCATCGGTCAGTTCCTTTCCCAATGTTTCCGGTGCAAAAGTCATCTCTGCCTTCTGAACAATACTAAAGGTCATAATATCCTTTGGCAGAATCATCAAAACTACAATGGCGATACCAACCAGAACTACTGATAAAATCAGTATAATCTTCATAATTTTTGCAATAATACAGCCAACCTTTCCCATTTTATTAATTTTTGCAATTGCTGCTTCTTTATTCATTGTTTTCTCCTCGTCTTTCTTTAATTCTTTCTTTAATTCTTTTCATCTTTCCTATCATGTATTTTCCGTTGATTATTAGGCCTTCGATAATAAATTACTTTTGAAAAATAATTAATTATCGTTTATCGATAATTTCATTATACACACAAAAAAACGTTTGTCAACAACAAATTAATGTTTTTCGATAATTTATTAGCGAGGAAAGAAACCAAGCACGAGCGAAGCGAAGTATTTGGTTTCTTCCGAGCGTTTACGAACAAAATAAAAAGCCACGAAGTGGCGACATTGCGAAGCAATGATATTTTGTGAGTTTGAGGAAAGAAACCAAGCACAAGCGAAAAAAAAGACCCGTGCAAAACACAGGTCTTCTCCAATATTTCTTTATGAATAAAAAGTGATTTGCTGCTTTTCAACCTCTTTCATGGCATCCTCATAAGAAAGTGGTTTGCTCCATACATAACCCTGAACAAACTCACACTCATGGGCTTTTAAGAGTTCCAGCTGCTTTTCATTTTCTACACCCTCCGAGATAACTTCACATCCCATCAAATGTCCCATATAGATTACCGCATCCACGAAATCCATATTCTTTTCATTTCCTTCAATCTCATCTATTAAGCTTTTATCAATCTTAAGAAGATTAATAGGAAGTTCCAAAAGCTGTGAAAGAGAAGTATATCCTGTACCGAAATCGTCCAGAGCAATCTGCACATTCTTCTCTCGAAGCTTCTTAACATTTTCAATCGTTTGATTCTTGGATGCTGCAAAGGAATATTCTGTAATTTCTATTTCCAGGCATTCCTTAGGAAACTCTGTTTCATCAGCAATTTTCAGAACCTGTTCTGCAAAGCCTTCCATTCCCATGCTTTTAGCAGATACATTAACAGACACCGTAAACGGGAACTTCGCATATTTTAATAATCCTCCGTAGGTATCCATTGCTTTTTTTAGAACATACTCATCTATTTTCAAAATTAAATCTGTTTGTTCTGCAATAGGAATAAATTCTCCCGGACTAATCATGGTTCCATCTGGAAGCTTCATACGGATCAGTGCTTCAAAACCACGTAACTTTCTGTTATTGATCACATACTGTGGCTGAAATACAAGGAAGAAATAATCATTTTCAAGACCCTTCTTCACAAGACCTTCGACCTCTGCCTGTCTGTTAATGAGGGTTTCCATTTCCTTGCCAAAAATCCTAATCTTATTATCACCTTCCTTGATTGCACTGAGCATGGCAATATCTGCATACTTCATCAAAGTATCTGTATCCCTGGCATCCTCAGGGAACCTTGCAATTCCAGCATAAGCAGAAAGATAATAATTCATTTCCACGCCATTTTTTTCAATGGCAATTTCCTCGTTTACCGTATCCATAATCTGCCGGGATAATGTATTAACATCTACACCCTTATTTAAAATCAATGCAAACTCCGCACCATCAATCTTACATACAACGCCTTGATTTCCGGTCACTTCTTTTATTTTTTCTGCTACCTTTATCAGTATTCTGTCACCATATTTATGACCTAAATTATCATTGATTGTACGAAAATCTTTTAGCTGTAGATATAGGATGGCACCCGACTTATTTTCTGAAAGCTTCACTGCCAGATCTTTTACAAAACCTCTTCGATTTTTTAATCCAGTGACAAAATCGGTAACACTTGTCCTCTCACTTTGCCGAAACATAACCGTAATCAGCTGAAGTGTGAATAAAGAAACTAATGTACAAATCATTCCTGTTACAGCCGTTAAGTTATGGCTAGCTAACAAGCCGACAAAAGTCACTATCAGATTTACAACCATAACAATATGGGCCAGTTTGGATCCAAGCTTGTACTCCAAACAAACCATAAATACGCACATAAAAAACATAACTGCCTGAAGAACACCATTTATGCTACTTAAAGGTACCATCCTTGGTCCTAACTGCATCATAGCCTCTGGTCCCATTCTTCCATTGGCGGCCATCTGAATTTGCATTACCATTCCGGTGATAAAACACAAAATTAAAATTAACTTTTTATTTTGTATTCTTTTCAAATAAACCACTCCTATCGAATCCATTCTTTTATATATTTTAACGTATTTTTTGTGCTTTGAAAACCTTTTTTTGTTCAAATGTGCCTAAATATTGTTATTTTGTCTATTTTGACGTTAAATTTGATATCAAAAAGGATATAAACCCAATATCTTGTGGTTGTCATGATTATCGCAGCTTGATAATCACAATGTTTTTGTAATTTTCACTTAATTCTATACTTCCTTTTTGTGGAAAACATGGCATTTTCTGGTACTGCTCCTCGCTCTCTAGAAGGGTATTCGTATCTGATCCTCCAAGTGGAAGTCTCATTCCCAGTTCTTCGTAGATTCCTCTCCAGCTCTTATCGGAATTATCTCTCCACCAACATCCAAACATGGCATAGTAATTGGCCTTTCCATAAAGTTCTTCCGGACAAAACAGCTGACATTCTGCTGCCGTCCCCAATATACAATAGGTATATTCCTCCCGATATAAATCTTCATCAATAATCTCGTCCATAATTCTTTCTGCAATCTGATAACTTGCATTTCTTCCCGATAACATGGCCTGCTGGTCTACCTGACACTGATATACCTGTCCATAAATCAGAGTCCCACCAATCACGAATATTGCTAATTTAAGAAGCTTCCGTTTTGTCTGATTGATACTTAATAAAAATAATAATCCCGGAAGCAGGCAATAGGCTCCCACCATCTGCACTGAAACTCCCGTATCCGTTGCCAGAAAGGAAACCGCAAAGCAGGCCGGAGGAAGAAGAGCTATCAATAATAACTGATATAATCCTTCTCCTAATATACTGATCGATAGACCTCTCTTGCACATCTCATGAATATATAGGATTTCCAGCAACGAAATAAATGCTATCATTACCATAAATAAATAAGGAAAATAGTGTTCAAAATAACTGGAGTAGTACTTCTTATCTTCGTAAAACCTAAAAAAATAATCATATGAATCTCTAAACCTTACCCAAAACTGATTGAGCGAATTAGCAATCCCATACTGATTTCCTCCATTATAACTACTCTGAGCCGCATGAAATATAAATTGATGTAGTCTTACAAACAGAACATATCCAAATCCCCCAAAAAGAATCACTCCAAGCCCTTCCAGCCAGTAAATACCTTCTTGGAAATAATCACACACCTTTATTTGTCTGTGTATTCCATAGGTTATTAATAATATAACAAAGATACTAACAGAGGACTGATACAATCCCATGGCACTGGTAATTCCCAGTGCCGACAATATTACTCTCCATTTTTTATGATGTTCCTTCCAGCTTAAACAAACTACCGAAAAACATGCCAGCATAAAAGCCGATGCAAAAATCGGGGACATAAAACGATATGACAAACTTACCCCTACACTAAGTCCCGAAAGAAACATGCCACAAAATATAAAAGATGTAATAAATGTCTTAACTTGAAACACTTCTAGAATAAAAATCAAACCAAGTGAAAACAAAGCTAACGCCAAAATACTATTTATCGGCTCCGTTTGAATTCCAAACCGTATCTTGTCAACATATAGAGTTGCAAATCTTCCCAAAGAGATCTGCCACTTTCCGGATTGGTAATAGTTCCCCTCCCATACACCATCCACAGAATTGGTTAAATGATTTTGCAAAAGCATCCCATAACAAATAATTCCAAACACCATATCTGCCATAAATACCTTCTTGTAGGTAAAAAATAGGTACACAAAAAAATCCTTCCACTTACGTAAAAAGCTCAACTTTAAAATCCTCCTGAAATTGGAAAAATAGAATATAGCAGAATTTCTTTATATTTAGATATGTTTTAGAAAATCCTTTGATTTTGGGAGCTAATTTCCCCTGGAATTATAAAATGATTATTTTAGAAATCTGTAACAGATATTATATGCTGAAAAGCTTGCAAATACAAGCCTTACGATAAATTTAAAACTTGTTATTCTTTTACCACATGTTATAATTAAAGTTACGCTATTATAATTGTCTTTATTGTGGCCATAAATAAACATGTTTGAAATAAAAGTATTTTTAAGGAGTATTATGAAAAAATTTTTTTCACTAAATCTAAAACGCAACAAACTTTTTATAGCATTTAACATTCTGGCTCTGATTTTGTTTGTCTTTCTTATGATACAAATTATAAAACCAAACAAAACCTATACCTTTGAGAATGAAATAACTCTTACTTTCGAAGGATACCAAACTCAAACTCCAATATTTAAAAACATTTCATTAAAACCTGGCATGTATGAGGCACATATCACTTACACTACCGATCAGGATAACTGTGGATATTGTGAACCTGTAGATCACTACGTTCATCCAAAGGCCCTGCTTTCCAATTATGATATGATTTATGCCAATAAAGATAATACCGATATAACCTTTTGGTTATTGGAATCCACAGATACCATGGAATTTACATTAATCCTTTCCAACTGGGGTACAGTAAATGTACAGGGACTAACCATTGTGGAAACCAACGGTTTATGGACCATGTTATTAACAATATTATTATTTGTTGTTCTTGTTTTCGATGGTCTGTTACTCTTTTTAAATTATGACAGACTTCATCCCGTTAACAAATCTTCTAAAACCGCATTCCTTGGAGTACTTTTTATTTCCTTGATTGCAAGCCTTCCATTCTTTATGGATGGCATCATTACCGGTGCGGACTTGGGTTATCACCTTCATCGTATGGAAGCAATTCCTACAGACTTAATAAATGGTGTCTTCCCTACAAGAATTGCATCAAGATGGGTTTACGGACAGGGTTATGCTGATCCTATTTTCTATTGTAATACCCTTTTGCTTTTTCCGGCATTGTTAAGACTTTTAGGATTTCCCATGTTCATCAGCTACCAGATTTTCGGTGTTGCCATGAACATTGCTACAGCATGGATTGCTTATTACTGTTTTAAGAAAATATTCTCTGATTACAGAATCGGATTATTCTGTAGCGCATTATTTACTTTATCCGTATTCCGCATTTACAAGTTTGTAATAACCGGTGCTTTAGGCGAGGGTACTGCACAAACCTTTTTCCCTTTAATCCTATTAGGCTTTTATGAAACCCTTGGTCTTTCCAAGGAAGAAAAGCCTGAAAAATATGCCTGGTTTCATTTGATGCTTGGTTTTTCCGGCATATTCCAAACCCATATTCTCTCCACCGAGATTTCGGCCTTTGTATCAATCCTGTTATGTATCATCCTTATTAAACAGATTTTCCGAAAGGAAGTTTTCTGTTCCTTGTTTAAGGGGGTCTTTAGCGCCGTACTTCTTAGTGCATGGTTCTTGATTCCTTTTATTGATTATTACGTTACAGAAGATGTTCACATCAAGCATGTATCTGCCAGAACCATTCAGCTTATGGGATTATACCCTGGGGAATTAATGTATTTCTTTATTCAAGTTCCCAAAGCAGGTGTAGATACTACAGACAGCATGATGAATAAATGGCCCTCAGGAAGTAACTTCTTATTATTCTTTGGATTATTATTCTTCTTTGCTTTATGGTTTTCAAACCGATTGAATGAAAAAAATGCATTAACGAAATTTACCAAGATTTGTGCCTGTGTTAGTGCTTTACTTCTTTTATTCACACAACAATTTTTCCCTTGGGACAAACTGCAAAGAACCGGAACAATCAGTGCTTCCTTAATCAGTAGCTTACAGTTCCCTAACCGTTTCCTTGGTTGGGCAACCTGTTTCATGATTTTTGTTATGGGATATCTGTTTAAATATTTCCTGCAAAATTACAAAGAAGTAGGAAAATATGTAGTAATTGGCATCACATTTTTCTCTACTTTGAGCTCTATATATTTAATCAATGTTACAAATTTGGAATTGTCAAGATTGATTCTTTATACAGAAGAATCTATCGGAATGGGTTATATATCCGGAGGAGAATACGTAATCGAAGGAACAGACAACGCTCTGCAAACCTATGATATACCAAGACTTTCCGAATATTCTCGTATTGATAATTATAAAAACGAGAATTTAAAAATTAAAGCTCACTGCACTAATCTTTCCGATGATCCCTCCTATATTGATTTTCCTTTATCCTTATATAAAGGTTATGAAGCTAGGGTAGTTTCTACCAAAGAAAAACTTCCGTTAAGTTATGGTTACAACAACCAGATTCGTGTTACCTTCCCGGAAGGCTTTGATGACGATATCGAAATCAGATTTGTATCACCTATTTACTGGCGAATTGCTGAGTTAATCAGTTACCTATTCTTACTGGCGTTAATTTACAAAGCTACTATTTTACGTAAAGGAGGAAAACATGAAAAGCATTAAAAAAATTAATTTAATACTTATAATTCTGTTAATTGGAATAACTGTCTTCCTTTTACCGAGTTGTTTTGTAAAGGATCAGGTCATTTATTCTATTCAAGAAGACGATACCTTCCATTTTAATGTAAATGATTCGGTTACTAGTGCGGCATCAAAACCATTAACATTAAATCCCGGCGTATACAGAATTACCGTTGATTCTGAAATCCTTCCTCAGGAGGGACAATTTGTTATAGATTTATCCTA
Organism: Acetatifactor sp.; assembly: GCA_045616525.1. Taxonomy (GTDB): domain Bacteria; phylum Bacillota; class Clostridia; order Lachnospirales; family Lachnospiraceae; genus Acetatifactor. Next base: position 64,869 of record JAZLGY010000050.1, read on the forward strand.
TGACCATGACTCGACCTCCTTTAAAGCTGTAAAATACAATCCTGTTATACTATTTGGTGGTGAGTCTCATGTAGATTTTGAGCTTTATGTTGATGATACCACTTCGGATGTTCAGCTCCAATTAGCACTGTTTAATGCTGATTTTGAAAATATTAATGATATTACTATTTCCACAACCTCACTTAGAAATCGTATGCAGTTATGCATTTCTTACGCAGTATTATTAATCATTTTCTTAGTTTTAAAACTACGAGAAAAAATCATAAATAAAACAATGACTACCTCAAGACAGATAGCATTTGCCGGATTGGCAACCTGTATCTTAGTTTGTTTTTTCCCATATTTAAATGATTATTTTACTGTCGGTGCAGATACCGGATTCCATTTAATTCGTATTGAATCCTTAAAGGAAACTCTTCTTCACGGAAATCAGTTTCCTATTCGTGTGTCTGACTATTGGTTATATGGTCATGGCTATATGAACTCTACATTTTACGGAGAGCTTTTACTCTATATTCCTGCTTTTCTTCGTATTATGGGCTTCACATTAACCACTGCTTCCAAAGTATTGGTTTTATTATCCTTAATTGCTATGGCTGCTGTTGGTTTCCATTGCATGTATCGTTGTACCAAAAATGATTATGCATCCGCCTTAGGTACCTGTTATATCCTTGTTTCTCCTTATTTATTCCACAATATTTACAACCGTGGAGCTTTGGGAGAATATACTGCAATGATTTTTTTACCAATGGTCATTACCGGTGTATTCCTTTTATACACAGAAGATATTAAGAATGCATCCTATAAAAAACATAAATGGTATTTAGTCATTGGATTAACTCTTATTTTGCAATGTCACTTAATTACCTGTGAAATGACAGGTGTTATGTTAATCATCTTCTGTATGATTAAATTCAAAAAAACTTTCCGAAAGGAAACCTTTATACAGTTATTTGAAGCCGCTGTGCTGGTATTACTGATTAATGCTTCCTTCTGGTTCCCCATGATTCACATGATGATTACTGATTCCTTCTTTTTCCATGATTTGGAAAATATCAGTATTCAGATTACCGGTATTCAATTTGCACACCTTTTACAAATTACCCCCTACAAGGGTGGGTTCCAAACAGGAATGCACAATACCGAGCAGCTTCAGCCTGGCCTGACTCTTCTTGCTGCAATCGGCATCTTTGCCCTGTACAGCAAGAAAACAAAAAATGATTCTATTAAAACTTATTGTACGAATTGTTTTGGATTCATAGTTGTCTTACTTATTATGTGTACTAAATATTTCCCTTGGGATCCCCTTGGAAAAGTACCGGGATTAAGCTTCTTCTCCAATGCAATCCAGTTCCCATACCGTTTATTGTCCCCTATTGTTATTCTTGGAGGATTTTTCATTGCCTTCCTCTTCTTATGGCTCAAGGAGAACTACAACAATCGTACACACAAGTTGGTTATTACTATGTTGATTTTCTTTTCAATAATTCCGGCATTGTTCCAAACCAACAACATTGCCTATGTAACTTCACCACTTCGTCTGCATACCGCAGAAAATATGGGATCTATCGGGGTTTCCAATGGTGAATATATTTTGGCAGATACAGTTTTAAATGATTATCATGCACATCCTCCTATTTCCGGAGATGGAATTATTTATTCTGACTACAATAAGAAGGGTACAGAGATTACATTAAAGGTACAAAACCTTACTTCTCAAGATTCCTATATTGATATGCCATTAATCGGATATCGTGGTTATGTAGTCAATAAACCTTTATCTGTTTCTAAAGAAAGAGGATTTAACAACGATTTACGTATTATTGTTCCTGCCAACTATTCAGGTACTCTTCATGTTGCTTATAAGGAAATGACGCTTTATCTAATTGCAGATATCGTCTCACTGTTAACGTTGCTCGGACTTCTTGTATATGCCGGCTCTATTATGAAAAAGAAAGGAGAAGAAAAATAATGACTGAAAAAAAGAAATTACAACGAATTTTATATGTGATTGTTCTTGTCATCGCTTCTCTGCCGGCTTTTACCTTTTATGTACCGGAACGAGGATGGATTCACTTTTTCTTGGGACGATTAGACGAATTACAGAATGGATTTACGCTTTTTCCATCTTTGGATTTATGTATGGCACACCAGATTTCCGTGCAGGGTTTATCCTCAAACCTGATGTACTTTTTACCGGCTGTTCTTTATAAACTGACAAAAAATGTACATCTTACCTACACCTTATTTATTTTAGGTCTGCAGATTCTTACTTTTATTGGATGTACACTTTTTTACAAAAAACTGGCTAAACAAAACACTTGGTTTTTATGGGGACTTTTATTATATATGACGTTCCCCTTCAGAGCCTTTATTTGCTATGACACCATGGATTTTAGTCAGACCCTTTTCTGGATGGTTTTACCATTTTATGGCTATGCTTTTCTTGGACTTATGAAAAAGGAAAAGCTTCCCGTAAACGTAATTCTGACAATCCTAACAGGTGCACTGCTTGCTTATTGCAGCATTCCGCATTTTTTAGTAACCTTTGGTTTTTCGATTGCAATTGCAATTTGCAGATTGGATTATATCCTTCTTCCCGTTACTCTTTTGGAGGTACTCCCGGCATTTCCTGCTTTAAAGCAAATGCTGGTATTTCTAAAGAGTGAGGACTTAGGCGTAATCGGAATTCCCATGGGAAGCATTATGCCAAATGGTTATTCAATAGCTCAAATGTTTAACAGTTTTTCCTTCACAGATGGCCGTCCCGGTTTCGGACTTGGCTTATGCTTTATGATAGGTTTATTGATTTGGTACAGCTTTGTAGAACGCAAGGAAATACTTGGAAAAGGTGAGAAGACCGTTATGGTACTTGCTATCCTGTTATTAATCGGCTCCACTATGTATTTCCCCTGGGATTTTGCACAGCGTATTCGTCCCTTTACCTTAAAGCTCATTGCCCTCCTGGAAACTCCCGGCATCTTTTTCCAGTTTGCATGTGTTGCATTAACAATTCCTGCTTCCAAAGCAATGGATAAAATCATTGATGACAAGGATAAAAACTTTGGCATATTTATTGCGATACTTCTGTTCTTCCTGTGCCTAGCTACCGCAGCCTATCAGGAAAACACCATTGTATTCCTTACCATGCCAGCAGCCTTTGAATAGAGAAGGTTTTTGCCCCTACCATCCGGGCCCCATATATTTTTTTCAGACACGCTCCCGCTCTACATTTTCCGTAGCGGATACTAACAAAAAAGCACAGGAGAAACAATTCCATAAATGGATTGTATCTCCTGTGCTTTTTTGAAGTACCGACGGAAAATAAAGGTGTGAAAAAAATATATGGGGCCCGGATGGTAGGGGCAAATCATTAACACCTGGATTTACTGCAGGTAAAGTATATGATTTGATATTTCTCTGATACCTTGTCCAAGAAGGTTCTTACCATGGCCAGCTTCTCATCATCAAGATTTGTAAAAGGATCATCCATAACAAGGAAAGGGAACTGTTCTGTGTACATGGCATCAATTAAAGCTAGTCGCAGGCAGATTCCCACAAGGTCACGATAGCCGGTACTTAATGATAGTATTTCTCTCTGTTTTCCGTGACTTTCCAAGGTAACATTAGTGTTGACATCTACATGAAAGATATGGTTATTGGTGCCACATAACATTTCATAATAACGCATAAAAGCTTGTAATATAGGATCCGAATACTTGGCTGTCAGGGCTTCCTTGGCAAGTACAAGCTTCGCCCTTGCTTTAAAAACATAGTTGTACTTTCTTTGTTCTTCCACTTGGAGTGCCTTCAGCTCTTCCAAATGCACCTTATCTTCTTCCCAGGATTCATATTTCTCTTGCAAATTTTCAAGCTGCTTATGATATCCGGTAATTCTTTGGTGAACCTCTTCCATCTGTCCTGTAATCTCTACGGTTTGGTCATTCAATTCTTTTAAAGAGGGCAGAGACTGATTTGAAACATTCTCTAATAGCTGCAGATTATTTAACTCTACAAACTTTTCTAAGCCTTGTTTTTCTTCCATATAGGATTTGTTGGCGTCTTCATAATCATCTGTAAGTTCCATAATTGTATTTAGCTGTGTCATGGGGTCAGAACCTAAAGAAAAACCATATTTTTCCATATATTGATGAAGTTTTTCCAGCAGATTCTTTTCTTCTTCCATTCCTTTCTCTAGCTGTTTTCTTTTTTCGTGAAGTTCAGTAAATCTACTCATCTGCTGTTTTAAGAAGTATAAATCACTTGTAATTTTATCTTCTTCCATATCAATACTATAAGCTGCCAAATAGGCCCTGATATTACTTAACAGATGTTCTCTGTCCTGCCTAAGCTCCTTACAATCTGCCGTAGCCTTCTTTTTTTGAAGCTTCTCATACTCCATTTTCATGGTAACAATATTTTGTAATTCAACCATGACTGTATTTTCATCAAAACCTATTCCGAAACTTGATAAATAGGATTGGATATCACCATCTATAGCATCAATATATTCCTGGTCATTTCGAATAATTTCTTCCAATTCATTGATGTTGGCAGAATCATTTTGGTTTTCCTTTTTCTGTTTCTTATGAATCGGAAAACTAACCAAAATCATGATTATTCCCAAAAGGACTAAAATGTATCCAATTTGCATATTTTGAACGATTGAACAGATACCCACAAACGATAATACAAATCCGAAAATGAGAAGTAAATAAACTATAACACCTGTATATATCATCCTGGGTTGTTCGGATCTTATTTTCATCGTAGTCTTCAAAGCATCCAAGGCAGCCTGACTGGGTAATAAACCGGCTTTTTTTACCATGCGATTATTCCAGGCTGCGATTTTTTCCCGAGGATCTTCCTCTTTCTTCTCCCAAAGCTCTGAAAGCTCATCATACCTGTCCTGTTCATCTTCATTTAATTGAAAAGACAAATACTCTGCTGTAACTTCTCGTAATCTTTGCTCCTCTAAAAGTTTTTGATCTATTTCTTCTTCTGAAGGAAGGCCGTCTTCAAACAGCAGATTTAGTTCTCTCCACTCTCGGTCTTCCATATCACTGAGTCTATACAGGGTCACCCGTTCTTTGACTTTTTCATATTTAGCGCTTTCTTCTATTTTTTCTTTTACTTCCTTCAGACTCGGTATTTCTTTCGGAAACCTTTGGCGAAGTAATTCTAAATTTTCTTCCTTATCCTTTACTCTTTTTTTCAGTTCCTCCCACTGCTCTTTTTTTGCCAGAACCTTTTGCTTTTCTGTTACTCTTTCCTGTAAGTCACCGTTCTCCTTTAATTGTTTTTTCAAGGCATCATATTGATCCTTTTCTTTCTGACAAAGTTCCTCGTATTCCTCTATACTCTTTTGAATTCCTTGTCCATCCAATACCAGTCTTTCATATTTTGTAATTTCATCTTTTCTTTTAAATAAAGAACCTGTAGCCCTTGAAGGAGTCAGGGTATTTACAATTTGTGTTAATTTATCTGTAGCCTTATCAAAGCTGTTTAAATCATTGGTATTCTCCGTAAGATTTCCGATTTTTGCATTAATATCATCTGTCGCAGTAGTCTCACAACTCTTTTGTCCGATAAACACTGTTCGTACAAAGGATTCCTGATTAATTTTAAAGATTTCTTCACCAATTCTTTCTGTATAGTCCCGGGAAATCAAATTGGTTTTCTTATCTCTTAGTTCAAATTCATCATTCGCTTCTTTATCTCCAAAAATTCTGGAAATACGATACTCCTTATCATTTTCCTCAAAATCCAGACTCCCCCCAAAGACTCCTCCCTGCCATGGCTTATACTTTTTTCGTTCATTATCCTCAATACTTCTTTTATTTCCACCGGAAAAACCATAAAACATAGCCTTTATAAATGCTGCGAAGGTACTTTTCCCATAGCCGTTTTCCTGCAATATGATGTTATTTCCCTCTGTAAAATCCATATGAAAATCCTGAAGTATTCCAAAATTTTCAATATGACAAGATAATAGCTTCAAACTTACTGTACCTCCTCTCCGGCAAGCGCCTGTAATCCATAGCGAATGATGATATTCTGATCTTCTTCCGATAAATCCTCATCATTAAGAACCTGTCTTACAAATTCACCCTTTAAGGATTCATCCAGCAAAAAGTCTTCTACTTTTACATGAAGAAGGGTTTCATCATAAATCTTTACAAAGAAATAAGAAGGCTCCAAGGCAGACAGCATATAATCTATATCCTTTTCACTGGTTACCTCCAGACTTCCTTTTAATATCACCTTCAACATACTTTCTGCTTCAATATTCTTTGATTTCAACGTATCTCGAATAATACCAAGCATTTCGGCAGTAGAACAACATCCTGTAACATCCACCTCTACAGCGTATAGTTTTCTCTGCGCAAAGGGAATAAACTCATGAGAATATTGACCGGTACTCTCGTCTATATCAAGAAGAACAAATCCATGCTCTCCGCACTCATCAAAGCCTCGTCCCTCTAAGCAGCCGGGATAACAGTAAATTCCGCGAGGGTCCAATGCCTCCTTTTTGTAGGTATGAATATGACCCAAAGCCAAATAATCAATCCCTTTATTCTTAAGCTCTTTCAAATTGATTATTTCAGCCTTATCCTTTACTGCGCTTTCCACTTCCTGTCCATGAAGCATAACAATATTAAATTTATGTGAATCTAATACCAGGGAAATATATGCACCGCCATGATTCTCCTCATTCAGTTCAAGACCTGTAATCGTAATCTTTCCATCCTTTGTTTCATAGCTCTTCCACTGACCTCCAAAAAGCTTCAAATTTTGTGGAAGTTCTTCCTCACCGGATAAAAAATTATCTTTATCATGATTTCCCTGTAAATAGTAAAAATCTATATCTGAATACTGCTTAATGGCAAAAAGGACGGTATTTCGGGCTGTTGCAGATATATTGCAAGTATCAAACAGATCCCCTGAAATCAAAATAGCGGATACTCCGTGGTCTGCAGCATACATCACCATTCTCTCAAAGGTATGCAATATTTCTCCTTTTCTGGTCTTGGCCTTCACCTTATCCAAATTGGCTCCCAATTTAGAATCCAAATGTAAATCAGCACAATGAATTATTTTCATATATACCGGTCCTCTCTTTTAATATGCCAAAAACCCTGCCATAAGACAGGGTTTTTAATCTTACTTTTTATTGTTCTACATCCATCATCAATTCTTTATTCATTACTAAAAGAATCTTCTCCATAGTCAATAACTCAACGGGCGAAAACTTTTTTGCCACCCTGTCCATGACTACCTTTAAATACTGATCACTGATATTATAGTAATCTATATATTTTGGTGTTACTTCCAGATAATAAATTCTCTTATCATCCTTTGACTGTACCTTGTTTAAATAACCTTTACGAATCAGATTATTTACCTTATCTGCTGCATTGGCAGAGGAAAGGTTTGCAAATTCAGCAAATTCACTTACTGTGGGTCTATCAAGTGCATAAATTATTTCCATACAAAAAGTTTCCACAGTAGTCAAACTAACTTCTCTGTCTCGCCATTTTTTGAAAACCTCTTTATAGAAATGCATTTTAAACTTCAAATACACTTCACTAAATGCATCATGTATCATACGGTCCACCTCAATCTCTTCCTTACACCATAAGGATACTTTTAAGCATTGGGATCAATTGCAAAAGTAAGTTCCGCTGAAACCGCTAATTTTCCATCAACATATGCATTTGCTGAACCAATACCAACAGGACCTTTACGGGTAATAATCTCACACTGAAGTTCTAAAACGTCACCTGGTACAACCTGTCTTTTAAATCTGGCATTCTTAACACCACCGAATAAAACTATTTTACCATTGTTCTCTTCCTCTGTCAAAATAGCTATCGCACCAGTCTGTGCCAAAGCTTCCAATATAAGAACACCGGGCATTACCTGCTTCTGAGGGAAATGTCCCTGAAAAAACAACTCGTTTCCACTTACGCACTTAATCGCCTTTGCACTGGTTCCGGGTTCATAATCCAGAACCTTATCAATTAACAAAAAGGGATATCTGTGTGGAAGAATCTGCTTGATTTCATCTGAAGATAACTCTCTGCCTGTTGCCATATCTTTCTCCTTTATTATGATTACTTATATTTCTTGAAAATAATAGTTGCATTGTGTCCGCCAAATCCAAGAGAGTTAGACATGGCATAATCTACTCGGGTATTTCTTCCTTCGTTAGGAACAATGTCCAAATCACAATCTTCATCAGGAACCTGATAGTTAATTGTTGCAGGAACATAATCGTTCTGTACAGAAAGTGCAATAATAATTGCTTCGATTGCACCACTTGCACCCAGAAGATGACCTGTCATTGACTTGGTTGAACTTACCATAAGCTTATTTGCATAATCACCAAAAGCAGTCTTGATTGCCCTGGTTTCACCCTTATCATTCAAATGCGTAGAGGTTCCGTGTGCATTGATATAGTTAATCTGCTCGGGACTGATTTTGGCATCGTTTAATGCATTCTGCATACAAACTGCCGCCATGCTTCCATCTTCCAAAGGAGCAGTAACATGATTCGCATCACAACTTGCACCATAACCAACTACTTCACAATAAATCTTAGCACCTCTCTTGATTGCATGCTCATATTCTTCCAATACAAGAACGCCTGCACCCTCACCCATAACAAATCCTGAACGCTCCTTATCAAAAGGAATAGATGCTCTGTTCTTATCTGTCGCAGTACAAAGTGCATTCATGGCACTGAATCCACCAATACCAAAGGTATTAATACAAGACTCTGAACCACCACAAAGCATTACATCCTGATATCCGTCTCTAATCTGTCTGAATGCATCACCAACTGCATTCGTACCACTTGCACAAGCGGTAACTACAGTTGTACACATGCCATGAAAGCCATGAGCGATTGCAATCTGTCCTGCTGCCATATTGGTAATTGCCATAGGAACGAAGTGTGGAGAAATTCTGTCAAATCCCTTCTCTGCACCCTTCATTGCTTCTGTATGAATTGTGCCAAGTCCACCGATACCACTAGAAACTATAACACCACATCTGTTTAAATCTTCTTTTTCTGTATCAAGATTAGAATCCTGCATTGCTTCCTTGGCAGCTACCAAAGCGTACATTACGAATGGATCCATTTTACGAAGCTGAGACTTTTCAAAATGCTCTTCTGCGTTAAAGCCCTTTATTTCTGCTGCCAGAGAAACCTTTCTGCCTTCTGTATCATAATGTGTAATCTTATCAATACCACACTTTCCAGCCTGAATTGCTTCCCATGTTTCTTTTACGTCATTTCCAATAGGTGTAACTGCACCAAGACCTGTTACTACAACTCTTCTCATCGTAATTTCTCCTTTTTACTACGCTCACTAAATTGCCATACCGCCATCTACACAGAATACCTGACCGGTAATATAGCTACTCTCATCCCCTGCCAGGAATGCAACCATATTTGCTACATCTTCTGCTTTGCCCATTTCTTTAAACGGAATCTGCTGTAATATTTTTTCTTTTTCGTTCTCCGGAATTGCTCCTGTCATATCAGTTTCAATCATTCCGGGTGCAACTGCATTGACTCTGATCTTTCTTGCCGAAAGCTCTCTTGCAAGAGATTTTGTCATACCAATAATTGCCGCCTTACTTGCAGAATAGTTTACCTGGCCGGCATTCCCCATAACACCAACTACACTACTCATATTGATGATACTTCCGGACTTCTGCTTTAACATAATACGATAAATACCTCTCATCATATAGAAAGGTCCCTTTAAGTTTACATCAAGTACATCGTCCAGGTCTTCATCCTTTAATCTCATTAAAAGATTATCTCTGGTAATACCTGCATTGTTAACCAATACATCAATTCTACCATCACCAAAAGTAAGTGCTTCGGAAATTAACTTGTCACATTCCTCGGGGCTTGTAACATCTGCCTGAATTGCCAATGCTCTCACACCAAGTGCTTCACATTCCTTCTGTGTTTCCAAAGCCTGTTCCTGACCACTTCTATAATTAAAAACTATATCCATTCCGGCCTTGGCAAGTCTAATACAAATCGCTCTGCCAATTCCTCTGCTTCCGCCTGTAACTAATGCTATCTTCTTATTTTCCACTCTATTCACCTATCAGCTTTCTGAAATCTTCTACGGTTTCAATTGTCTGTACAGTAACAGTTTTTCCCATTTCTCTTGCGGTCTTCTTAAGGAAACCTGAAACAACATTACCGGGTCCGATTTCTACAAAATTATCATAACCCTTGTCTAAGATCTGTCTGATATCATTTTCCAAACGAACACTGGTCTGAATCTGCTTAATAAGATTTTCCTTTAAATCTTCTCCCTGATAAAAATCACCGGTAACATTTAATGCTACAGGAATGGAAGGCTTCTCAAATGCAATATTCTCTAAATATGCCTTTAATTTCTCACCTGCAGGCTGCATAAACTTGGTATGGAAAGGTCCGCTAACGTTCAGTCTGACACATCTCTTTGCACCCATCTCTGTAAGTCTCTTCTCTGTATCTGCGACCGCTTCCTCGTCACCACAGATTACATACTGTCCGGGACAATTATAATTTGCTACGGTTACATAACCACTTCCCTGATATTCCTTACAAGCCTGTTCTACGGTTTCACTTGCTGCACCCAAAATAGCGCTCATACTGCAGGTTAATCCCTTTGCTGCCTCAGCCATAACACTTCCACGGTAAGCTGTCATCTTTACATACTCTTCCGCAGAGAAAACGCCTGCTGCATATAAGGCACCATACTCACCCAAGGAAAGACCCATCGCTGCCTGTGGCTCGATACCATTTTTCTTTAACAGCATGGTAATTCCGGCTGCAAATAAAGACATACATGGCTGTGTATTTTTTGTATCTGATAATTCTTCGATAGGGCCCTCTTCCATCATAGTCTTGAAATCTACATCAAATTTCATAGAGTCCACGAATTCCTTATACTCTGGGAACGCCTCATAGAAATCCTTTCCCATTCCAACCTTCTGACTGCCCTGACCGGCATATAAAAATACTGCTTTCATGTTCATCCTCCATTTAAGTACTATGCTAATACAGCCTTCATAGCTTCTTTATATTCATGCATGATTTCTTCAATCAAATCTTTTACCTTTACGATTTTATCAATACGATAGGCATTGCTTCCTGTAAAGAACAATCCCTCTTCAAAATTACCTTTTACTGCTTCAATCAATGCTCTGCTGATGCAATAGGGAATTTTGTCTCCTTTCGGACAAGCTGTCAGGCAGTTATTACATATCTTAGCTATAAACTTTTCACCCTGCTTTAACTTCTCCAAAAGAGGAGTATAGATTGCTCTTGCCGGCATACCTACCGGACTCTGGATAATCCGAATGTCTTCTTCTGTAGCATTCACAATCACCTTTTTATAATCCTCAGAAGCATCACATTCCTCTGTTGCAATAAATCTGGTACCAATCTGTACACCACTTGCTCCCAGCTGAATCATTCTTGCCATATCGGTTCCTGTAAACACACCACCACCGACAAAAATAGGAATCTTAGCTTCTTTTGTTTCTGCAAGTACCTCTTCCAAAATCTCTTCATTGGACTTTGCAGTGTTTTCTAATAGTTCTTCCTTGGAAAAACCTAGATGGCCACCTGCTTCATGTCCTTCAATGACAAAGAAATCAGGTAAAACCCCATAATTTCTCTGATACTGTTTCATCAGAAGCTTTGCGGCTCTACCACTGGATACAATTGGTGCACACAAAGTGCCTGTACCCTTTGTATATTCCGGTAATTTCATAGGAAGTCCCGCTCCGGAAATGATTACATCCGCACCTGCCTCTACTGCACACTGTGCAGTAATGTCATAATTGCTGACGGCGGTCATAATGTTGACACCAACAAGACCTTTTCCATCTGCAATCTCCTTTGCACGCTGGATCTCATTCTTTAATGCTCTAAGGTTTGCTTCCACAGGTCTACTCAAAAAGTCTTCTTCTCTATAACCTGCATTAACCGAACTGATAATTCCAATGCCGCCGTTTTTTGCCACATTTCCTGCCAAGGATGATAAAGACACACCTACGCCCATTCCTCCCTGGATAATTGGTACTTCTATTTGTTTACCTTTTAAAATCATGATTAAATGCTCCCGTTAAGCTCACTCAAAGTCTGTCTACATTCATTGCACATTGATTCCAAAATATCTTTAATATCTCTGATTTCATGAAGCTGTCCTACAACCTGACCTGCCATCAGAGATCCTGTCTTAGTATCACCGTCGAATACAGCTCTACGTAAGGATCCTAAAGTAAATACCTCTAAGTCCATCTTGTCAGCGCCTTCTTTTTCTCTCTTCACATATTCACGAGACATTTCATTTTTAATAATTCTAACCGGTGTTCCTGTAATTCTTCCGGTTACAACTGTATCGTTATCCTTTGCCTTAAGAACTGCTGCCTTGTAATTCTCATGAATAGGACATTCTGTAGATGCAAGAAGAACAGTACCTACCTGAACACCTGAGGCTCCAAGTGCAAAGGCTGCTGCTAACTGTCTGCCTGAAGCAATACCACCTGCAGCAATAACAGGAATGTTTACAGCCTCCACAATCTGAGGAACCAATGCCATAGTTGTCATTTCACCAACATGTCCGCCACTTTCTGTACCCTCTGCGATAACCGCATCAGCGCCTTCCTTCTCAAGCTTCTTTGCAACCAAAGTACTTGATACCACTGGCATAACAAAGATTCCTGCTTCCTTCCATGCTGCCATATATTTTGTAGGGAAGCCTGCACCGGTTGTAACAACCTTTACACCCTCTTCTACCACGATTTCTGCCATGCGGTCTGCATCAGGATTCATCAGCATAATATTTACACCAAACTTACCTTCATGCTCCTTATCTACCAGGCTCTTACAAATACGAATCTGTTCTCTCAGCATCTCTGCCTTCATACCACCGGCACCGATTAAACCAAGACCACCTGCATTTGTTACTGCCGCAGCAAATTCTCCTGTTGCAATATTTGCCATACCACCCTGAATAATAGGGTATTTAATTCCAAAAATCTCATTAATTCTCATGATATATTCTCCTAATCTTCATTATATTTAGATGGTTACTAATACGCTGCCCCAGGTTAATCCGCCACCGAAGCCAACACATACAATCTTCATTCCTTCTTTCAGAAGCCCCTTCTCGTTCATTTCATCAAGTGCAAGAGGGATACTTGCTGCAGAAGTATTACCATAGGTTTCAATATTCATATAGAACTTATCTTCAGAACCTTTGTACTTTCTTTTTACATGCTCAATGATTCGTGCATTTGCCTGATGACAAACTACATAATCAATATCATCTATAGTAAGGGAAGCCTGTTCCAGGGTTTCCCTGATAGCCTCTCCCACTACCTTTGTAGCAAACTTGTACACGCCCTGACCATCCATATAAATCTTACCGCCATGCTTACAACCAAGTACCTCACGATTGCCATCTGCCCATACCTTACCAACAAACGGAACCTCACTATCGATAAGCTTCAATACACAGGCACCCGCACCGTCTCCAAAAAGAATACAAGTAGATCTGTCTGTAAAATCAGTAATGGAAGAAAGACACTCGCTTCCCACTACCAATACGTACTCCATACCATGTGCCTGCATCAATGCTGCTGCGGTATATACACCATATACGAAACCTGAACATGCAGCTGTTAAATCATAAGGAAGAACTGTCATGGAAAGTCCAAGTTCTTTTTGAATTAAACATGCTGTGGAAGGTAAATAATTTTCTGCTGAAGATGTTCCTACAAGTACTGCACCTATTTTTTCTCTTGAAAATCCCGAATCCATTTTCTCAGCATTCTCAATTGCTTTGCGGGAAGCTTCAATTGCAAGAGTAGTACAATTCTCTTCTCCCTCGCAAATTCTTCTTGCTTTGATTCCGGTTCTGGTTACAATCCACTCATCATTTGTTTCAACCATTTTTTCAAGTTCGGCATTCCACATGGTTTTTGCAGGAACCGCACGACCGGTTGAAACAATCTTAACCGCTTTATTCATGTTCTACCCTTCCTATTTTACGAAACTTTTCATATCTATTTTGCAGGAGTGTCTTTGTATCCATTTTCTGAAGCTCCTTGAGCTTACTTGTAAGCATCTGATCAAGCTTTGCATACAAAGATTCCCCCTCTTCAATAATTCCATCTATAATACCAAAGGAAAGCAGATCCTGTGCTGTCAATCTCATAACCTCACTGGCTTCCTTGGCTTTCGAAGAATCCTTCCACAATATAGAAGCAAATCCTTCCGGAGAAAGAATAGAATATACTGCATTTTCAAGCATCCAAACCTGATCAGATGTAGCAAGTGCCAATGCACCGCCACTACTTCCTTCTCCTGTGATAATTGAAATTACAGGTGTTTTTAAATCACTCATCTGCGCTATATTTTCTGCAAGAGCAATGGATTGACCATGATTCTCTGCCTCAATTCCGGGATAAGCCCCCGGTGTATCTACAAAAGTAATTACCGGACGATGGAATTTTTCTGCCTGATGCATCAGACGCAGAGCCTTTCTATAACCCTCCGGTGAACCCATACCAAAATTGTATTTGATATTTTCTTCGGTGTTTTTACCTTTTCTGTGCCCGATGATAGTTACAGGAATTCCGTGGAAGCTTGCAATACCGCCTAGAATACTTGCATCTTCCTTGCCCAATCTGTCACCCTTCAATTCAATAAAATCTTCAAATAAATTCTCAATATAATCTGTAATAACTGGTCTATCCTTACTTCTGGCTGCTTTTACCTTGTCATAAGGACTCAGTTCCTTTATTACCTTTTCGTTTTCCATTTATCCCTTAACCGGCCTTTCTCCTAACGATAACCATGTAGCTTTAAAAGCTTACCCAAAACCTCTTTTAACTCTGATCGTTCCACGATTCTGTCAATCATACCGTTATTCACCTGAGATTCTGCTTTTTGGAAACCTTCCGGTAATGCCTGACCGATAGTCTGTTCAATAACTCTTGGACCTGCAAATCCGATTAATGCTTTGGGTTCTGCCAAAATAATATCACCTAAAAAAGCAAAGCTGGCGCTAACACCGCCTGTAGTAGGATTACACAATACGGATATATAAAGACCGCCGCTTTCTCTGAACTTCTGAATTGCTGCTGAGGTCTTTGCCATCTGCATTAATGAGAAAATACCCTCCTGCATTCTGGCACCACCACTTAAGCAAAAAAGAATTAGTGGAAGCTTTTTCTTCTGTGCATATTCAGTAATTCTGGCAATCTGCTCACCAACCACTGTTCCCATGCTCCCCATGAAAAATCTTGAATCCATAACACCTACGGCTACGGAAATTCCATTCATTTTCATAACGCCGGTAACCACTGCATCCTGCTGCTTGGTCTTTTCCTTTAACTGTTCCAGTTTTTCCTTGTAATCAGGGAAATGCAAAGGGTCTATACTACTTATTTTTTCGTTATACAGTTTGAAACTGCCTTCGTCTGCAAGCATTCTGATTCTTTCCTTTGGTTTCATCGGAAAATAATGTCCGCAGTCGGGGCAGATTCTAAGTTTTTCTTTTAATATAGAGCTTGCAAACTTACCATGACACACGGGACACTCCAGCTCCTTTGTGGAAGCTACATGTCTACGTATGTCCTGTAAGTTATTCAAGCTGTTCTTTTTATTATTTAAGATTCTGAGAATGTCCATTGTTCTGTTCTTTCCTGTATAGCTCCTGCATATTTACCCCAGAAGGAGGTATCATAGGTTCCAAGGATAAATTCCTCTTCATAGGTCAGCATATACATTTCTTTCGCATTGGTATTGATACCTTCGATTACCAGTTCCTCCAAACATCTTCTTGCACGACGAATGGCCTCTAATCGGGTTTTTCCATGAACAATAATCTTTGCAAGCATGGAATCATAGAAAGGTGACACGGTATATCCCTCATACAAAGCAGATTCGATTCTTACACCCAAGCCTTCGGGAAAATGAAGACATTCAATCTTTCCCACACTGGTTGCATTAATACGAACCTCTATTGCATAACCTCGAAGTTCTACCTCTTCCTGTGTTATGGATAATTTTCTACCGGATGCAATTCTAATCTGCTCTCGGATTAAATCTACATCTGTTAACATTTCTGTTACCGGATGCTCTACCTGAATTCGAGTATTCATCTCTATAAAATAGAAATGATTTTCACTGTCCATAACAAATTCAATGGTACCTACACTGTTATAGCCTGCAACCTTTGCAGCCTTTACAGCTACCTGACCCATTTGCTCGCGCAACTCTTTATTTACACCCCAGGCAGGTGACTCTTCCAAAAGCTTCTGATGGTTTCTCTGGATAGAACAGTTACGTTCTCCCAAATGGATTACGTTTCCATATCGGTCCGCCACAATTTGGATTTCAATGTGCTTGGGATTTATTATCAATTTTTCAATATATACTTCATCATTACCAAAGGCATTTCTTGCCTCTGTTCTGGCAGTTTCATAGGCTCCTTCCAGTTCCTTTTCATTAAAGGCCTGACGCATACCTTTTCCACCACCACCTGCGGTTGCCTTAATCAATACGGGGTATCCTATTTTTTCTGCAACCTTCTTTGCCTCTTCAACAGTATCAATCAGTCCTTCTGAACCCGGCACGATTGGAATACCGTTTTTCTTCATCAATTCTCTGGCAGTCTGCTTATCACCCATCTTTTCAATGAGTTCATAGGAAGGTCCTATGAAGCAAATTCCATGTTCTTCGCATTTTCTTGCAAATTCTGCATTTTCTGATAAAAAGCCATAACCCGGATGTATTGCATTACATCCGGTCTTTATAGCTATATCTAAGATTTTATCTCCGTCTAAGTAGCTGTCTTTGGCAGCTGCAGGACCGATACATATACTTCTTGTTGCAGTCATAACAGGAATGCTTTCCTGGTCTGCCTTGGAATATACGAGCACTGACTCAATGTTCATTTCTCTTAAGGCTCTGATGATTCGAAGTGCAATTTCTCCTCTGTTAGCTATCAAAACTCTATTGATCATAGCTCTCCTTTTTACGCCTCACTAAGTCTAAATAAGCTCTGGTCGTATTCCACCATTTCACTATCTTTTACAAAAATACTTTCCACAACACCATCTTCAGGTGCAACCACTTCATTCATCATCTTCATTGCTTCGATGATTGCAATAACATCGCCCTTCTTTACGGTATCGCCAAGCTTAACAAAAGGCTGTGCATCCGGAGAAGACGCTCTGTAAAAGATACCTGCAAGAGGAGACTTAACATCTACACCCTTTCCGGTGCTCTTTGCATTAGTGTTCTCACTCTGAGAAGATACTGTTTCATAGGTTTTCTTAGGGTTTAGACTTGCTGCCTCATACCCTTTTCCATTACCTGCATCTGTAGAAAAATTTGAATCTCCTGCTCCCTGCTTCTTTAAATGTAATGAAAACTCTGCGGTCTCCAAATGCATTTCTACTGCAGAGGATACTTCAAATCGATCCCATATTTTATAAATGTTTTCCATGTTATTTCCTGCTTTCGGGATATATCCCTCTTTTTTATCTTTTAATTACTGAACGTTCTCTTCAAGATACTTAACGATATCACCAACGGTAACGAAGGTAGCGATAGTTTCAGGAGCGATAGTGATACCATATTCATTTTCAAGCTCCATAACAACTTCCATAGCGTCTAAAGAGTCAACCTGAAGATCGTCCTTTAAGTTGGTTGCTTCGGTGATATCATCTCCGTTTAAGTTAAGAGTTTCTACGAATGTTTCTTTTACCTTTTCAAAATACATGTTTTTTTCCTCCTAGGATTTTAATTTATAATTTCTCAGTATATTTATCTAAATTTATTTAGTTAAATATATTGTATTAAATATCATATTTAAAATACACTGTCAATATATTTACACTAAAAAAGAACCTTGCTTACGCAAAGTTCTTTTTTCCTTAACAATATGTTGATTTATTGTTTAGATTTATTCGATTTTTTCAATAAATATCCAATGATAACAATGATTACAGACAACAGTACGCATCCATAAAAAGCAATTCCTCTGCTTACCAGTTCAAGGTTTGCTACATTAGTAACATCCGGAACCATTTCCAGTCCATCCAATAATAAATAGTCTGCAATACCCATAGAACCCGGAATCGGGGTGCTGTTAGAGCCGATAGAACTCATTACCTGTATTACCCATACATCGATTGCATGTTTTATGGAACCTCCAAAGGAAAGGTAGGCACACATGGTAATACTTACAAGACAAAATCTCTGAATAACATTAATAAAGAAAGTAACAAATAATATATGCTTTTTCTGACCAATGGCATCCGCACATTCTCTGTACTGTAAGAGCATATTGTCCAACTTCTTCATCTTTCCGTCTGTATCCTTTATTAGATGGATTTTATGAAGAAACTTCAATACTGCCTCTGCCATAACA
>JAZLGY010000051.1:0-15992 GCA_045616525.1 Acetatifactor sp.
AAGATATCTTGCGATAACGAAGATGGCCCAAGGAAGGCTGATGCCAAAGGTTCCGATACAAAGCAAGTCGTGCATAGCTTCGGGATAGACGATTCCGAAAGAGAACATCGTCAGATAAAACCATGTGGTATCCCAAAGCATTGTAATCAGTCCCTTTTTATCCTGTAAACCATCAGGCAGGGAAGCTTGATGAATTACAAATGGGAAGAATGGAATGGATAAACCAAAAACTACCGAAAAGGCAATTTCAAAAAATTCCAATATACTTCCGTGATAGAACAACTGATGCGAGGTGAAAATAACTAGCAGCAGTGCTAAAGTGGAAACAATGATCATCTTCTTTCAGACGGAGAAATTCCAAACCTTTTTTTGAAGAGTTTAGAAAACTGAAATTCATCATAAAATCCATAGCTAAGTGCAATATCATGCAGGCTTCTTCCGGGAGAAATGGGAAGTACATCGTAGGCCATGTCCAGCTTTAACTGCAACTGATACTGATGAAGAGACATACCGGTTTGTTTTTTGAAACGGCCGGAAATGGTTCGGATGCTGACATTATAATTTTGTGCCAGTTCCTCCAAAGAGAGAAAGACTTCCGGTTCACAGTGAAAACGATGAATGATTTCTGAAATCAAAATATCGGTTTTATTATTGGTAGCATTTCCAAGGTCCGAGAGCTTGAGGAGAAGGGTTTCAAGGTATAGACTGCAACGAAGACTTTTGGTTGCAAGATCTTCCGACCAAAAGGCATCGATTACTTTTTCAAAAGCATGATGTACTTCCTTGTGGTCAGCAGTTTGTGTTAACTTCCCAATCTGTAAATAAGGGATATCCCTTTCTGAGCCTTTCTTTAAAGCGGCAGGTACATTAGTAGAATCAATATCCGCGCTTTCCTTAGTAAAATGAATATAGACATTTCTCATCATGGGGGTACATTTTTCTGTACTGTAATGATGTTTTCCCGGTTCTAACAGTAATACACTTCCGGGAATCAGATGATAAGTTTCATCATCCTCAATAATATCCCATTCACCGTTTTGCATAAAAAGCAGATCATATTCATCCATGATTCGATCCGGATGGTAGATGCCATCACGACTGAAATTATGGTTGCAAAGTGTAACGATTCTTCTGTTTTCTGTTGATAAAAGTATTGTTTTTTCTCCCATATTGCACTCCTTTTGCCGTATTATACATGAAAATGAAAAATATTACCATGGTTGATTTATAAAGAATAACCTATGATATATGTAGAAAAGCAACTGAAACAACGGATTTACGTAGTAAACAAGTGATAGAGGGAGAGAAAGAAATGAATAGTACAATATTTGAGAACATTGCCGAATTTTCCATGAATCAGGTTGAAAACCTAGATCCATATTGTGTCAATGCATTGGCCAAGGATGTAGACTATCTGACTGCTTTTGATACAGACAGACTTTTGGCAGGCTTTAGAGAAACTGCAGGTCTTGATATGAAGGGAGCAAAGAGATATGAAGGATGGGAGACGACCCTGATTGGTGGTCATACCATGGGTCATTACCTTTCCGCAGTAGCACAGGCATATGTAAATCCCGGTGTAAGCAAAGAGGATCAAAAAACCGTCTACGATATGATTGTAGCTTTGGTTGATGGGTTAAAGGAATGCCAGGAAAACTCGAAGGGAAAGAAGAACTTCCTCTTTGGCGCAGTGATTGTAGATCCTGAAAATGTTGAAAAGCAGTTTGATAACATTGAAAAGAATAAGACCAATATTATTACAGAAGCCTGGGTTCCCTGGTATACCATGCATAAGCTCTTAGCCGGACTTTTGGATGTATATAAGCTTATGGGTTATGAAAATGCATTGAAGGTAGCGGAGGGAATCGGCGACTGGACCTATGAAAGAGAGATGGGCTGGGATGCTGAAACTGCAGCACAGGTCATCCGTATCGAGTACGGTGGAATGAATGATGTTCTTTATGAACTTTATAAATTAACCGGCAATGAGAAATATGCTGTGGCAGCACATTACTTTGATTCCATAGAATTATTTGAAAGAATTTACAGAGAAGAAGAGAATGGTCTGAACAATCACCATGCCAATACCACCATTCCTAAGTTTATTGGTGCATTGAATCGTTATGTAACCTGTCATAACAAAGTGATTTCGGGAGAAAAGGTGGATGCCACCAGATACCTTCAGTATGCAGAGAAGTTTTGGGACATGGTAGTAAATAAGCATACTTATGTTACCGGTGGTAATAGTGAGTGGGAGCATTTTGGCAAGGATTATATTTTGGACAAAGAGCGTACCAACTGTAACTGTGAAACCTGTAATATTTACAATATGCTGAAGTATTCCAGAACTCTGTTCTGTTTAACCGGTGATGTAAAATACGCAAACTTCTATGAGAACGCATTTTATAATACGATTTTATCTTCTCAGAATCCGGAAACAGGAATGACCACCTACTTCCAGCCAATGTCTACCGGATACTTCAAGGTGTTTGGACAGAGATTTGACAAGTTCTGGTGTTGTACCGGAACGGGTATGGAAAACTTTACAAAGCTAAATGACAGTATCTTCTTCCATAGTGAAAATACACTTTTTGTAAACTTATATGAAAGTGCATCCTTGAACTGGGAGGATAAGAAGCTTAAAGTACAAATGGATGCCAACCTGCAGACAGGCGAAGAAGTAAAAATAAAACTGACAACGGAGGATGGAAGCGATGTCGCAGTAGGAATCGCGCTTAGAATTCCTGCGTGGGTATGCAAGAAGCCGGTTATTATGGTTAATAAGAAAATGGTAGCATACGCAAAGGAAAATGGTTATATCATTCTTGCAGAAGGTTTAGAGAGTGGAAGTGAGATTTCTCTTGTACTTCCTATGAAGGTTGAAGCAGTTCCTCTCCCAGATAATGATAGAAGTATTGCATTCAAATATGGTCCCACTGTACTCAGTGCAGATCTTGGCTGTGAAAATATGACGACTACCACAACCGGTATGATGGTAACCATTCCGGCAGGTAAAATCGGCGGTATGGATGATTTAGTTCTTCCGAAAGATATTACGCCCAAGGAACTGATTCAGAATCCTGAAAAGTATTTGATTAAAAATGAAAATCAGGATGGAAAGCTGTCCTTTACCTTAAAGGTAAATGGTCTTACCTTTGCACCTCACTTCTCAAGATATAAGGAAAGATACGGAATCTACTTTGTAGTACGTACAGAGGAAGAAATAGAGGAAATCAAGAAAGCGAAGGAGCAGGCGCTTTTAGACAAGCCGGAGGGTGTTGTAATTGATACGGTACAGCCCGGTTATGGTCAGTACGAAAATGATGAACTTCACAGAATGTATGACTGGGGCGGATCTGTTGGCTCTACAGAGCACGGAACAAGCCGTTATGCGAAATCCGGTGGATCCTTCACTTATCATATGTGCGTATCTACAGAAGATAACAACTACTTGTCGCTTACCTTCTTAAAGGAAGACAGTGGTATGACCATGAAAATTGCGTCCGGAGATGATGTATTCTTTGAAGATGTTCTGGAATACGATGGTGATGAAGAAACCTTTGAACTTCGCGTCAAAGTTCCCAAAACTGTAGTAGACAGAGCACAGACTGTGAAAGCAAATGGAGAAGACCACAGAGTTATCCCACTTACCTTCAAAGGAAGTCAAGGTGCTCAATCCGCCAGACTATTCGGATTTGTATATATGATGAATTACTAAATTGAATTATTACACCATGCATAAGGGACCTAAGTCATACTATTGTTTACACAGACCGTTATTTCACGTCGGTACTTCAAATTTTCGAGCTATAGCGAAGAAAATTTGTTAGTATCCGTTACGTGAAATGTAGAGCGAAAGCGTGTCTGCTGTAAATAATAGTATGATGCAGGTCCTTTATGTATGGTGTTATTTATTCACTTATCTTAACTGATATATAGGTTAATGCAAATCCGATGGGGAAAGCCATGGCCATGGAAAGTAGGAAGAGTGCAAATCCGGGGCCTA
Source organism: Acetatifactor sp. (assembly GCA_045616525.1). Classification (GTDB taxonomy): domain Bacteria; phylum Bacillota; class Clostridia; order Lachnospirales; family Lachnospiraceae; genus Acetatifactor. Next base: position 4,007 of record JAZLGY010000051.1, read on the forward strand.
CGTAAGCGACACTGGTGATGAAGCTTGGGAAGGCGAAGGAAGTACAATGAGTTCCGGCAAAACCGGCCAAGGCTCCACCGATACAACCTGCAATACATGCGGATAACATAGCTTTGGGGGTACGAACAGTTACACCGAATAAAGCGGGTTCTGTTACACCAAGAGCGGCAGAAAGCGATGCCTGAAAGGCCATATTTTTCTGTGCTTTATCTTTGTAGCGTAATCCCATGGCAAGACAGGCACCGGCCTGACCATAAACAGCAGCTCCAAGCAGGGGAAGGATGACATCGTAACCGTTGGAAGCAATGCTTGCAATACTAACAGGAACAATACTCCAGTGACCTCCAAGTACTACCATGGGCTGAATCACAAAGCCCATAAACATTCCTGCAACAATGGGACTAAAGTTATACAGGATGTAGAAGAGTCCGGTGAGGAAATCCCCAATCCAGGCACCTAGGGGGCCAAAGAGAAGGAAGGTTACAGGTAAAACAATGAGACAACATACAATAGGCTTTAAAAATCCTTTGACTGCTTCCGGCAGATATTTATCACAGGGCTTTTCCACAAAATGTAATAATCCGACAGCCAGAATTACCGGAATGACACTGGAATGATAAATGGAGGGCTGCATGGTTAATCCGAAGAAATTCAGAGACTGCCCATGTTCCAACACATTTAAAATATCCGGATAAAGCATGGCTACGGGAATAAACAAGCTAATATACATATCCGTTTTCCACTGCTTGGATGCGGTAATTGCAAGGAATACAGGCAAAAAGTAGAAGAATCCGTCGGACATGGCATAAAAAATCATATAAAAGCCACCGGTTTTACTAAGAACACCAAATCCCTCTAAAAGCACAATCAAACTTTTTAGGATGCTGGCTGCGGTTAAATAATTAATAATGGGAACAAAGATCCCGGTAATTTGATCGATTACAATTTGATACTTCTTTTTCTTAACAGGCATTTGTTTATCTCTTTTCTGCATAGTTGTCCCCGGCTTTTATAGGCCGGGGAGATTTTGGTTTATGAAAATTTTTTCATGTTATAACGTTTTAGTAACAGTTCGGAATCCTGTGCATACTCTATTGCGGTTTTTTCGGTAATGATTCCATTTTGCAATAGTTCAAGAAGACTGGAATCCATAGAAATCATACCTTCATTTCTGGACTGTGAGATGACACCGTCAATCTGATGCACCTTAGATTCACGAATCATGGTTTTGATTGCCGGAGTTAAAATCATAATCTCAAATACAGGAATCAGCTTGCCATCCACTGTCGGTACCAGCTGCTGAGAAACAACGGCCTGCAATACCATGGAAAGCTGAACAGCAATCTGATGCTGCTGGCTGGGTGGAAAGGCATCAATGATTCTGTCGATGGTGTTGGAAGCACCAATCGTATGAAGGGTAGACAAAATCAAATGACCGGTTTCGGCAGCAGTCATAGCAACACTCATGGTTTCGTAGTCTCTCATTTCTCCAAGGAGAATAACGTCGGGACTTTGACGAAGGGAGGCTCTTAATGCGGTCAGATAGCTTTCTGTATCGGTGATAACTTCTCGCTGAGACACAATGCTGCTTTTATGTGGATGCAAATACTCCAAAGGATCTTCCAGGGTAATGATATGAGACTGACGATTACTGTTGATGTGGTCAATCATACAGGCAAGGGTAGTAGATTTACCGCTACCGGCGGGACCTGTAATCAGTACCAAGCCCTTCTTCAGATTGGCAAGTCCCATAATGGTTTCCTCATGTTGTGGAGAGAAACCAAGTTCAGAGGGCTTTGGAATATTGAAGTTAATCACACGAATCACTGCTGACAAAGAACCACGCTGTCTGTAGGTGTTGATACGAAATCTTGCAACACCGGGAAGGGCAAAGGAGAAGTCATCATCTCCATCCTCCTCCAGACGGTCAATATTACGGGACCCCATGTTGTAGATTTCACGAATGATGCGGGAGGTATCTCCCGGCATCAGTTTGATTTCACTGTCATGTACGATTTTGTTGTGTAAGCGATAAGATAAAGGGAGACCGGCTACGATAAATATGTCGGAAACTCCCAAAGATGTAATCTTTTCAAGTAATTCCTTTGCTGTCATAATGAATCTCCTTTTTAATCAAATAAATTATTTATTCCAATAATACCTTCAGAGGTGTCTTCCCATTCTTCGGTTCTGTAGGTTTTATAGGAAAGGATCTCAAAATATGCACCGCTCTGTGGAATATACAGCGGAGACAGTGTGACTACAATTTCTTCTGTATTATCCATTGTAGCATGAATCCTGATTTGTATCATGCTATCTATGGTTTCTAATGAAATATTGCTATCAAAAGAGATATTGGATAGAGCTTTGTAAAAATCTTCTTCTGATGAGACCTCTTGGGAAAGAGCCTTCAAGGTCTGATTTAGTTTGGCCATCGTACTTTCTGCTTCGGAAGTGGCAGAGTAATAAAGCTTTTGCCTTTCTGCAACCTGCATCGTCAAGGATTCATCGGACTTTGCAGAAGAAAAGGACAGGGCGGCGAAGGCTACCAGACAAAGTAACACGAAAGCCACTAAAACAAGAGAGGTACCTACATTGATACCGGATTGTTTTGGTTTATTCTGGTTCATGAGACCTCCTTTCCGTTAGCCTTGGGCTGAAACTTTTGAAAGGAAACTTCATGCAAAACTTCATTCTTTTCTAAATCTGTTACCTGAATTGTAACAGACATAAGATCATCCGCTTCATCTGCTGTGACTTCGATACTATAGGAAGCGGTATCCTCTGTAGAACACTTTTCAAAGGTATCACTATAGTAATAAGTGGTTGAGGCAATTTCCACTATTCCACCACGAATCTGTTCTGCTATGTTCTGGGTTTCCAGAGTTGCAAACTGCAGGGCCTTGGTGTGAAGCCCGGTTAAATGCGTATGTACAAATAGCTGTATACATACTGCAGAAGCTACGGCAAATAGTAGGATGGAAATAATAAGTTCCATCAAAAAGAGGGAGGTTCTTGATTTTTTATGCATATCTAATCCTCCTTCTGACTGCTTTGCAGGGATACATAGAAGCTTACAGTCTTAGCATCTTTGCCTGTTGCAGTAAAGTGTAATAGGGAAGGGGCCTCTTCTTCCATGGTAAAGGATACCAAAGAGAGTACAGGTGTACCATTTTCCTTTTGGAAGGGGAGAGCAGAATCACCGGTGATTTCCCGTAATGCACCTTCATCAAAATATAGATAGGTATGATAATCGGTACCATAAACATTGGTAACAAGATCCAATACTTGAGTGCCATCCATGGTTTTAATAGAAACCTGGCCGAACCCATCCATTTGTCTTATTTTTTCAGTCACATAGGAAACCGTAGTTCGTTCTGTGAAGTTGGCGGTCATATCATCTGCTGTTTTTTGATAGATCTTTGCACCAAATAAAACGATAAACAAAGCAGATAATAAAAACACACCAAAGAGGATCAGAAGGAACAAGGTATCCACAGTGGATTGTCTTTTTTCAACAGATCGCATATAGTTACCTCTCGATAATACGGACAGTAGGCATAATATTGGAACCAACAGTTTCATAAACAACCATGAATCTGTTTTCGTCAAAGGTAAGTCCGTAATGTTCTTGGATATAAGAAAGGGAAGGTGGATACATTCCTTCAATGGCATAACAATGCGCTATGTCACGTTGCAGAGCATCTTCCAATATTTTTCTTTCATTTTGTGCAGTGCTTTTGGAAACGTTGGATACTCCTAAAAAGAAAAGGGTAATAACCAGGATAAAGCACAGAGCCGGAAGGGAAAAATAACCTTTTACCCTTTGGCTTATGGGTGTATGGGTAAAACGATTCATAAATCCTCCTTATCCGATGGTGGACATAATTCCCATAAGGGGCATAACAACGGATAACAAAATCAGACAAACGATTATGGAAAGAATAATAACTAGGGTAGGCTCCAAAATAGAAACCGTATCATTCATATTCTTTTCAATTTCTTTATCATAGCTATTAGCGATTTTCTGGAATACAGAATCTACAGAGCCGGTAGTAAATCCGATGCCAATCATCTTTGCATACATATGCGAAAAGATAGATGCTTCAACCAAAGCCTTGGAAAAAGGAATGCCAGGAGTCTTTTCATCGCCCTCCATCAGTGCTCTGCAATTTTGCACTTTTTTCATCATAGGTGTCTTATCAACTAATTTTTCAACCATATCCAAGCTGTTTTCCGGATCTAAGCCTGCGGAAATGGTAATGGCCATACCGGATGCAAATCTGGCAGAAGCAATCTTTTCAAAAAGAGGCTTTGTCAGGAAAAAGTGTGAACAGAAAGAAGAAAATGCATTTCTTCCGGCTCTTGTTTTGGTGAACACTACAAAAAGCACAGCAAGAAGCACAAAAACTCCGATAAATATAGCCGAATAAGTAGTCAGGGTACCTCCAAGATGTAAGAGAGACTTGGAAAAACCTGTAAGCTCTGTTCCTAACTGTACAAATACCTGTTGGAAAATAGGAAGAACCTTGATAACGAGTACCAGGATGACAACTAACATCATCAATATAATTAAAAATGGATAGGTAACTGCACTCTTTATATTGTCGCGAATGGATTCTTCTCTTGTATAGTGATTGGCAAGAGATTCCATAACCTCATCCAATTTACCGGAAGCATTACCGATTTCAATCATATGTACTGCATAATCCGGGAATACACCACTTGCTTTGATGGCATCGGAAAAGGAAAAGCCATCATTACATTTTTCTGCGATGGGAAGAAGAATCGCTTTTCCTTCTTCATCTGATGTATCCTCCAGCATGAGGTCGATGCCGGCAGCAGGAGTTAAGCCGGCTTTTAACGTCATGGACATGTGATCACAAAAAGAGATCAATTCCGAATTGGTCAATGGTTTCATTTTTTTCATAAAAGCCTCCTATTAATAGCTGTACAGAACATTGTAGTTTGTTCCGTCACCAATGAATTTCTTGATTCTGTCTGAGTTTTTACCATTAGCTGCGAAGGTTGGATCCATCAGTGTCCATTCGCCGTCATGGAATTGGATGATTCCGTCAATCCATCCCACATCATCTACATAAGTACTAATCCATGCATGATAGGATTCGCCGGCATAACCAACCTGCAATTTCGTTGGAATAGACTGACTTCGAAGCATGCAGGCCATAAGTGCTGCATAGTCAAAACAGATTCCTTTTTGGGTATCCAATACTTCGTCTACCTCAGGAAGATAGTCGTAAGTGACTGTTTTTGCCTCTTCCTCATCATAAACCACAGTATTGATGATATAATCATAAATCATAGTTACTTTATCCAAATCACAAGTCGCATCCTTCGTTAATGTATCAGACATTGCCACGGCTTTCGACTGGTCTGTAAAGTTTACATACATATTTGGATACAGGTAAGGGGCGAATTCATTTTTCAAGGTTACTGTAGCCCCACCATTATACGCGGTTGCATATCTTTTAGCTTCTATATTTTCATACAAAGTAAAAGTGTAGGAACCATTTCCCGCACTGAGAGGAATATAGACCGGATCGTTTTTGAGATTATAGGTGTATATTACTTCATCCGGCCCCTTTACCTGAAGTTTTACTTTGGGGTTATTGCTTAGATAGTGAACATAAAAATATCCGTCGGATATATTGGATGTGTCAATCTGAATCTTATCATTACCCTGTACTTCTGTACCCGGTGCAGTTGGCATTGTAAGTCCGCCAAAACGTTCCTTACAGCTTTCGGAAGCTACCGAGTCTATTTTTGTTTCTACAGTAATATTTGCACTTGTGTCTTTTCCACTTGTATTACTACCGGAGCTATTGCCGGTGGGAAGTTCTACAGGGGGAATCTTGACATTTTCAGGAACTTCACATGAACACAATAAAATAAGACCGTAAGCTATTAGTGTAGCTGCGGTAAAAGATTTCTTTTTATGCAAAAAAAATCTTTTCTTTTGTGCCATAAATCGCTCCTTTAAGTATCTAATAATGATAAAAAAGAATACCTTTTTATTGTATCATAAATATGGGTTTACGAACACAAAAAAAGAGTTGAAAAAAAAGTAAAAAGACACTTGCAATTTACAAAAGCATAGGTTATACTATGCAAGTGTTGTGAATATAGCTTGCGCGAGTGGCTCAGCGGTGGAGCACCTCCTTGCCAAGGAGGGGGTCGCGGGTTCGATCCCCGTCTCGCGCTCTTGAATAAACAAAAAAGGACATCAAAAGATGTCCTTTTTTGTTTATTCGAGACACATCCGTGTCTCGAAGTTCGATGTCTCCGCTCCGCTCCGGTCCGCGCAAAGCCGAGGTCCACTGGACCTCGTGCGCCGTCTCGCGCTCATGGTCCCGAGGGGACCTCGAACCCGGGGTTCGGTCTCACCCTCCTAAAGTCGGGTTCGGTCGGTTCGCGTTTTTTGCATGAAACGAACCAAATCCTGGACCTCGTGCGCCGTTTCCCGCTTCCTCTACTTGTTCAAAATAATCAGAAATTAATGCTCGCTGTTCCTCATTTGGATCTATAAAAGGAGCCGGAAATGTAACAGTCTGCATACTCAGAACAAACTTTTCTGTCATTCTATTTTTGCATTTTGCAATCTACAATAAGTATCCCCATCTTCCACATAGGTTTCAAATGTTCCGGTAACTGTAATCTCATCCTCAAACTCCGGATACCCTTCTGGATAAGACGGATTTCCTTCCAAAACAAATTCAATTCCCTGAGAACAACAGGCTGTCGCGTCCAGGATAAGACAAGCAGGATAAAACTGAGTCTCATCTTCATTAGCATAAACAACAAATATACCGTTCATTTTTACAGTTTTTCCAATATAATCCTCCGGCACACACATCATGTTAAAAACCTCAGAATACACCATAGTACTGCTAAGCTGTGTCAAATCCACATCTACACCACTATTTGACACCTTTACAGTTGTGTTATCTGTATTTTTTTCAGAAGACTTATTTCCTTCGTTTTTCTTTCCACTTTCACTTTCACTTTCACTTTGACTGTTTTTGTTATCAGCCTCCTGCATTTGATCCTGAAGTACTTGATCTACCTTAGAGTTCGTATTGTCACAGGCCGCTAACATTACCGCAATGAATGTTATACTTAGTAGTTTTATTATATTTTTTCTCATGCTCTGCTTCCTCCCACAATTCTTCCCAACATTGAACACACAAAGAATGCTACCACATCTACTGCCACAATCGTAGATCCAACCGGCGTTCCTGCTAAAATAGATGTTACCATTCCGCTAAGCGCACATATCACCGATATTGTTGCTGAACATATTGTTACACTTTTAAAGCTATTAAAAAGACGCATAGCTGATAACGCCGGGAAAATAATCAATGCCGAAATCAAAAGTGAACCCACAAGATTCATTGCAAGAACAATAATAATAGCTATGATTACAGCAATGATTAGGTTGTACAGGTCAACCTTTGTTCCCGCTGACTTTGCAAAGTTTTCGTCAAATGTAACATCAAAAATCTTGTTGTAAAAGAAAATAAAAAACAAAACTACCACCACAGACAAAATAGCACACAACCACACTTCCTCTTTACGTAATGTAAGGATGGATGTTGAACCAAATAATGTTGAACAGACATCACCTGAAAGATTCGAGGATGTTGAAAATATATTCATAAGCAAATAGCCAAATGCCAAAGCTCCGACTGATATCATAGCAATTGCAGCATCTCCTTTAATCTTCGTATTTTGTCCTGTTTTCAACAGAAGTATTGCACACACAATGGTAATAGGAAGTACAACCAGCGTATTATTTGAAACTCCAAGAATACCTGAGATAGCCATCGCTCCAAATGCTACATGTGAAAGTCCATCTCCTATAAAAGAAAATCTCTTTAACACAAGTGTTACCCCTAAAAGCGATGAACAAAGGGCAATAAGTACACCGACAATGAGAGCATACCTTACAAAAGGATACTCCAAATAAAGTAATAATTTTCCCATTATCATTTTTCCTCCATTTCCTGTAGAATCAAAAATTTCTTTCCAACATCACTCTCTAGGTATTCTTCCTTGGTTCCAAAGAAGGTATGACTACTGACATGAAGCACCTTACTGGCATACTTGATTGCAACAGCTACATCGTGGGAAATCATAATTACCGTTATTCCCTCTTTATTCAGACTTTCAATAAGCTCATACAATTCTGCCATTGCTTTTGGATCCAGTCCTGCAACCGGCTCATCCAGTAAGAGAAGTTTTCTTGTCGCACATAACGCTCTAGCCAAAAGAACTCTCTGCTGTTGTCCTCCGGACAATTCTCTATAACAACGTTTCGCTAAATGAGAAATACTCATTCTCTCCATATTGTCTTTTGCAAGCTGCTTTTCTTCTTTCCTATAAAAGGGTCTAAGTCCCATACGGCCCTGGCAACCGGATAATACAATTTCTTCCACCGAAGCAGGAAAATCTCTCTGTACTACGGTCTGCTGTGGCAGATATCCTATTTCATTCTTATGAAGATCATCTCCAAAAACAATCTCTCCCTTCACCGGCTCTATTAACCCTAAGATTGTTTTCATCAATGTTGATTTACCTGCACCATTCTCACCTACAATACAAAGATAATCACCTTTTTCTATTGTAAAAGAAATATTCTTTATTATCTCTTTTCCTTCATATCCAAGAGAAAGATTGTTGCCAGTTAATATTGCCATAGCTATTTACCTCATCTTTATAAATTCTCAATCAACTCATTTTCAGGTGCTTCAATCTTTTTAAACGTGAGCACTCTCATCACAGGGAACCATATATCATATTTTTCCACATGATCTTTATCTACCACCGCATCAATACATACCTAATCATCCGGCTCGCAATCATTCAAAGCCTGCTGAACACTGCTTGATGCCAGACAGTCATCATAGTCAAAATCTTCTCTGTCAAGCAGAATCTCCAAATCCACAATTCCGTTGGTACAAGGAATCATTTCGGCTTCCTTTTGGATATTTCTAAGAGCCTTTGTTACTTCCTCCACCTGCGCTTCATCCAACAAATCAACTTTGTTAAGGAGCATAACATTGCAAAACTCTATCTGATCCATGACAAGGTTAATAACATCTCCATCATCAACCTCTTCATCATCTTCCATACTGTTTAAAAATTCTCTGTAAATTCTATCCACATCTACAACAGAAACCACTGTCTTTAGGTAGATTCTTGTGTCTGTAGACTCCTCATAATTTACAAATGCACCTGCAATAGATGAAGGCTCACTTATTCCGGAAGCCTCAACAAATATTGCTTCAAGCCCTTCACAATCTGACAAACGTTCTATCTCTTCCATGAACTCATCTCTCAGCGTACAGCAGATACATCCATTCTGCATTTCTACCAGTTCAACCTGTGCTATTTTATTCCCAGTTTTATTAAGCAGAGAAGCATCTATATTGATGCTTCCCATGTCATTGACAATAACTGCTACTTTTCTTTTTTCCTGGGAAAGCAGATGTTGCATTAATGTAGTTTTACCTGATCCTAAATAACCTGTTATTAAAACTACCGGGATCTCTCTTTTTGACATCTTTTTTCCTCCTATACAACCAGACTCTCGATTACTTTAATGCCTGTCCAAGTACATCAAGGTTACTCTTCATAATTCCAAGATATGTTGTACCACCGGCAAGGTCCTTTGCTGTCACTGACTGCATTGAATCCATAGTCAAAATCTGCTGATCCTTTGTAGCTGTTGTTTCCTTAATTGTCTGTGCAATTTTTCCGTCTGCACTTTCAATTTGAAGAATAGATTTTAATCCAAGTTCATCGGTCTTGTCAGCCAAAAACTTGATTGTTTCAAAGCTTGCTTCTGACTCAGCTGAACATCCAACAAATGCTGCATAATAGCTAATTCCATAATCATCAACCAAATATCTGAATGGGAATCTGTCTCCAAACAAAACTGTTTTTACAGATGCATTACTTACAACTGTCTCATACTCTTTATCAAGTGCATCAAGCTGTGAAATATATGCTTTTGCATTTGCTTCGTAGGTTGCTTTGTTATCCGGATCCATCTTACACAATTCATCACAAATAGTCTGGCTGAGAACCTCTGCGTTTTTAATGGATAACCAAACATGCTCATCATATTCTGGGCCTTCTTCTTCCTCTTCTTCGCCCTCTTCTTCCTCTTCTTCGCCTTCCATTCCTTCTACAAGTTCTTCTTCCTTAACTGAATCACCAAGAGCATCCAGAAGATTTATAACTACCATATCTTTATTGGTTGCTTCCTTAAGTGCATCCTCTACCCACTCATCAGATTCACCACCAACATAGATGAACATATCACAAGAAGCTACCTTTACAATATCATCTGCACTTGGTTGGAAACTATGCAAATCAACACCCTTATCAAGCAACATTGTAATCTCTACATTTTCATTGCCCTTTGTTATTTCACGTACCCAGTCATATTCTGGGAAAATAGTTGTAACAATGGAAATCTTTCCATTATCCTTAGTTTCACCTTTAGCGCATCCGGTAAGCATTGATAATGCAAGTACCATCATGCAAAGAATCGATATTAATTTTTTCATTTTGAATTTCCTCCACTTTTTACGTCAGCTTAACTTATAATTTTACATAGCAAAAATAACCCTGACTTCACATCAGAGTACACACGGCTATTTCCGTCTGGAAATTCAAATATTTAGTCTAATTTTTTGAGAAAATAAAGAATAGTAAGAGCATACAGTGATAACATGCTGCACCCTCTTCTGAATAGACAAACATAGGAAAAATGCTGCTACAATAGCAACAAATATAGTTCCTATATTTTTGATATTATTCCCGCACTGCTCCATCACCGCACAAACCGGACATTCTGCCCCTGTACACTCATGATCAGCATGCTTAAGAATATATATAGCAGAAAAGAGCATTACAAATACAACAGCTAATAAAGCTATCCATGCAATTATTCTTTTTGATGTATTATTCTGCAATTTGTAATATCTCCTTTCTCAGTTTATTAATTTACTGACAGTCTTCGCATAATCCATATATGACAGTTCTTGTCATATCGGCTTTAAATCCATGTTCTTCAAGGATATGTCTTTCTGCAGCTTTCAAATCATCGCAATGCAAATGAATAAGCTTACCGCAATTCGTACATTTAAGATGTGTGCATCCATTTTCTTTGCAAGCTGAATGCGTATCAACATATTCATAGCAAGCCGCTGATGATGCATCTAGTATATATTTCTTTACAATACCTTCTTCAACCATCTTGTCCAAATGTCTATAAATAGTAGTCATTCCAACGCCTGAACCATTTTCTGACATATGATTGCATATATCGTTTACTGTGATATGTTCACCCGACATGCTTTGTAAATAAGAAAGTACTTCTTCTCTTTGTTTTGTATTATATCTTCCCTTAGGCATATACACTCCTCAATTTGAAAACCATTTTCAAATTTATCACTTGGCAGAAAAAAAGTCAATATGAAAAGCAAGGAGCTGTGATAGACTATAAAGTGGCTTTACACTATAAAAATTGCGAAAAATATGGAAAAAGATATTGACTGTAAAATTTGTTTATAGATTAAAGTAGCCTCATAAATCAAAAGGAGGTCACTAAGATGACAGTAAAAGAAGTGGAACAGCGCCTAGAGGTTCCAAGAGCAACAGTATGATTGTGGTATTGTTGATTTCCACTTAAATCATACATTGACAGCAAATAATACACTATATATGCTAACTATATGGTTATATCAGAAATAATAGTTGAAATAGAATTCAAAGAAAAAAATTTATCAATTATAGGAAGGAAGAAATATATGGCACTAACATTATTGATTGAAAGTAAAGGTATTTTTGGCAGAGTAAAGGAAATTAACATAAAAGAAATTCTGGAAAAATGTCAACTGGAGTTTGGAAGCGAAAATGAGTTCTATGTGTTGGAAGAGAACACTATGAATGAGGG
>JAZLGY010000052.1:0-7922 GCA_045616525.1 Acetatifactor sp.
CAAAGAGAATACAGCATTTTATAAAAGTATATGAATTTGCTCATGTCATCGGAGTAAAGGAGCAATTAGAGGAACAGCAACTCCGTGTTTTAGATATGGCAGCTATTATGCATGATATAGGAATAAGACCTTCTGAAGAAAAGTATGGCAGATGTGATGGCAAGCTTCAGGAACAGGAAGGTCCTGCTTATGCAAGAAAGATGCTTGCAGGATTTTCAGAGGTATCTGAAGATGAAACCAACAGAATCTGCTATCTGATAGCACATCATCATACCTATGATAATGTGGATGGATTGGATTATAGAATTTTACTGGAGGCAGACTTCCTTGTAAATGCAATGGAGGATGATTTGAAGAAGGAAGCTATTATTACTTTTAGAGATAAGGTATTTGAAACATCGACAGGGTTATATCTGATAAATACGATGTTTGGATTATAGAAGGAAGAGTAATATAGTATCTGAAATAGAGGTGTTTAGGTGGAGAACGTATTATTAGAATTTCTGCATGATATTCATATAGACTTTTGTTGGTTGCTATACAGAAAAGAATACACAATCACACATATTTATGAAGGTGAAAGATTTGATGAAACATTCAGAGCAGATTTTCCGTATTGTTGTGATTTGGCATCAGTATTACTTGCATCTTATTTATCGGTACATGTAAGCGATACAGCGAAAGCGTATATTACTCAGAATCTTCCTTTTAATCATTCATGGTGCGAGTGTGAGGGTGAGATAATAGATTACACGTACTTTCAATTTGGCATTGAGTCAGAAATGAAAAAACGATTCAAAAATTACGAATTGGGAAAAGAAGAATTCTCCAATTATATTTTACAGAAAGATATCATATGGACTGGAAATAGCGGACATATAAATACACAAGCACAATTTATTTCGGTTAAAGAACTGGAACTGATAAGTAAAGAGATAGCAAAGAAGTACTCTTTTGGAAAGGATGATTTCTTAATTTATGCTGATGAAGCATATGAAATGGTTGAATTAAAACTGAACAATATAGAAAAAATAAGCATCTCTTGAAAGGTGTGTTATAAAATGCTACTGACCGTGTATGCAATTGATACATGGTCAGTATTATTTTATTAGACTTAATCTGTGTTCGTTACGGTGCTACTGATGTTAAATAAATCCATCTGCTCGATACCTTCTGCAACAGGGGTAGAAGTATCTGCATATCCTTCATTTGTCACGGCAGTGGAATCCTGCTCTTCGATTTTGGCAGACCGCTTTCCTTTTTTTGTGTACAGCTTTTCAAAACGGAGTGGGTGCTGTGATTTCTTGTTATAGATTAGTAGGATGGCTTCAGCATATCCGAGAGAACCTGCACGGCGGTCACGGGCAGTTCTGCTTAATTCCTTTACAGATATACGACCTAATTTTTCTTTGAAAATATCATCTTTTAAGTCATCTCCATAACAGAATACTAGCTTGGATACACCATTAAGCATATTGGCGGAAAAGGACTGATGCTGACCTTCCCAAGTGCCGACTATCAGCCGAAGGGTTCTATCCAGTACATGGTATCCTAGCTTTTCATATATACTTTCCAAAGCTGCAACAGCGCAGATTCCACCCGGTAGTGCTGTGCCGGAAACAACCATATCATATGACTCAACAAGGTCTTTTATAATAAGTTGCTTGTCATTGCCCGCCTCGATATTTGCCATGAATATCTCATATGGGAGTAGAGATTTAGTGTACTTCATCTGATTGGCAAAGATGTCAGCTTCATGTTGATATTCCAAATCATCATAAATCATGCACCATACTGGCGTTTCACGAGAGCCGGATACAAGAGCAACAATTTCTATGGTGTGCTGTCCATTGAATACATAGTTTATGCCATCACGTCTACTTACCTTTACAGGATTTATCTGACATAGGTCGAAGTCAGCCGCAGCTTTCTGCACATGTTTTACGGATAGGTTTCTTTGGTAATCTTGGTTAGAAACAAGGTTTTTTATAGGAATCAATTCATAGTGTACCTGTGGGACAAATTGATTCAAATCTATTTCTTCACTCATGATATGCCTCCTCTATTGCTTTTTGTAATGTTTCGATTGCCACGGATAGGTCAGATAATTTCTCGTCCAACTTCCATAGGGCAGTAGGAGTAGCTTGGTCGAATCTAGCCATAGAGAGAGTTCGATTCATAGAGCTAATCCACATTGGAATTGTGAGAGACAGACTTGATATTTCTGCGTCAGGGTCATACTTTGGCATTTGCTTTATTTCGGGATTGGAAGGCCGTCTGCCTCTTCCCTTTATTTCGCTATATGACCTTTGCAATTCCAATTTCTTTTTTATTTGTAAAAAGGTTGGGCCAGTTTCCTTTCTGTTTTTTGTGTAATCATAGATGGTTTGCATTTCCGGTGCGGTCATTTTTCCAAATGAAATCATATTTGCAAGTGACAGATTATATTTTTTATCAAATATCTTTTCTGCTATCTCTGGTTTGAGTCTACGGACATTATCAAGAGATGTAGCATAGGATCCATATTGCGAGGCTGTTCCGGGAGCAATGTTAAACATTTCAGAAACAATATGGGCAGAGTAGCTTCTGCCGGATTTTTCTGCATCAGATAAATCCACGGGTGGAAAAGGATTGGTTCTTCTGTGACCGAAGACATCCGACATAATTCTTTTTACAGATAAAAAACATTTACCGATTACATAACGGTAGTAGATGTCAGAGATGTCTTGATATTCAATAATGAATCTGCAAGCAGCAACCATAGCATCATCCCTGGTAGGGAGATTTAGTTCTGCAATCTTAAATGGGATATCCCATTTGTGGCAAATGTCATAATACATATAATCGGTTAATAAAATATTGCGCCATACAAGGAGCGTTCTAGGACAGCCATGATATACAATTTCCTCCTCCATATCGGTGTATTGCTCCGTGGTTGGAGTAGGAAGTAAGTTTTTAATTTCATCGTCTAGGATTAAATCGTATAGATGCAAATCGTCCATTAAATTAATATGCCTCCTGTTCAATTATGATGGAGTTATCCATACTAAATTCTGCGAGCCTTTCACTTGCTATTAATTGCCCTGCAATCTTGTATGCTCGGTCACGGTCCCAGTCAAAACAGACATCGTGTAGTGATTCCATAAGGTATTTGCTGTATAGTTCACAGCATTGCTTTCCGCTTATTTGTTTCCATTTTATTTTCTGTGAAAGATAATCATTAGAGGCACTACATTTAATAGCCACCATGCGAGTTTTAGGATTTACTAATAGTTGCACGAAGTCAGGGTCTCCTAGTAGGTGCAAGGTTATTTTATGAATCCTTATGCGATTGCGTTTCATATCAATCACTAGATAGGGCGTTGTCTGTTGCGGCAATTGTTCCTGTTCCTGTGATAGAGAGTTGTTCATAGGTCATTTCCTCACTTTCTGTTGGTTTAGCAGGTTGCTCTGTTGCTTTTGTTGCCTTTGGGTCTTTTTGTAATCCAAAGACCGTATATCCATTAAAGGTATTAATCTGCATTGCAGCACGATGTTCCTCAACTGGAACACCAAATTGATTCTTCCATTCTTCCGGGAAGAGAGGTGTGCGAGATGTGGTTGCCTTGCCTGTATCTTCACTAACGGAACGCTGATATATCTGAGGCGTGTTAAGGTCAAATACAAATAGTAGTTCATTGCCAGATCGGATTAGCTTGCCAAGAATCTTATAGCGGTAATTTGGATTCCATCCCATAAGGGTAATTACCTTTGCAAAAAACATACGGCAAGTAATCTGCTTTGGAGAGCGTTTGGCTGTGGCAGAGCACCAACGGAAAGAATCCTTCTCGTCCTCTCGGCATGGTCTTACTGCGAGTTTCTTATCATCGGGATTAACAAGTATCTGTACATAATCAAAGTTTGGTATCTTCTTGATACAAGCAGTGTTCACTGCACATTTGTAATTATTAAATGTGAAGGACGGCTCAAAAATATGGGCGAAGAATTCACCTCTAACAACCTGGTATCCTTCATAGCTGAAATTATCATCGATTGCAATTTCAATATCAGTAGCTGTGGATTCGTTATTCATCATTATCCTCCTGTGTCATATCTTGAATGATAGTATTGATATTTTCTTTGACGGTTTCTGGCGCTGTTACCATAAGAGCTGGTTCAGCTTCAAATTTCTCACCTTCAGCATGAACTCGCCATTCCTCGCCCGGATTAACAGACAAAGGTTGTGAATTGGCATAGTAGTTATTGCCGAATGATGATGCCCAGGCGGCGGGATATGCAAGCATACTTTTTCTTGTGCCGAGAGGGGAGATTCCATCATCGAAAATAGGTGTTTCAGATGTTTCATCATCTTCGTTTTGGAGTGTATTATTGGGAATCAGTATTTCTGTGTCCCTTAAATTAAAGAGCAGAAATGATTCTGTCTCATTTTGACGAATCTCGCCAACTAAACGATATTTGTTATCGATATTCCAACCAAAAAGCTCATAAAGATTTGGAAGGAAAGCAGCCCCACTTATGATGCGTGGGATAGTAAGTCCATTATGTAGACGGGACCATTGCACAGCATTTCTGTCATTATTTGTAGCGGGTCTTACTGCAAAAATAAGCTTGGCAGGATGAACAAGTAATTCTACATAAGGTGTGCCAAATTTTCTTATTGCTTCAGTACTAAAATTTATCTTGTCAGCAGAAAATGTGATGGACAGCTTATTACTAATATTGAAGAACTGGCTACGAGCAATTTCATATCCACGCAAGTCAAAATCACCCGAATGAGCCTCTATTTCTAGTGGTTCATCTGGGAGAACAATGGCTTTATCATATATACTCTCGGATGCTTGTTTGTAACTGTCTGCCTTAAATCCTGCCCATCTAGGATTGATGGAAACAAAGCCTCGTAGTATTCCACTTGATATGACAGACAGTTCAGGAAGAATACCTTTATTACCATATTTTGCATTGCTTATTAGTCTTTGTACGGCAATAAAGTCATCCCTTGATATGATTGGTTCGTGGTGGTCTCGTTTCCTATATTGGTTGCGGTCTTGACGGTTCTTTTTCGATTTATGGTCAAGGTAACTTGGAGTCCATGTTTTTCTTGCAAGGACATCTCCGCAGTGACGCTCATTTTGAAGTATTCCAAGAACGGAGCCATGCGACCATACAGTATTTCCCTTTTTGGTTCTTCGCCCCAGCGCAGTTAGCTGGTCTGCTATTTCTTGGCA
Source organism: Acetatifactor sp. (assembly GCA_045616525.1). Classification (GTDB taxonomy): domain Bacteria; phylum Bacillota; class Clostridia; order Lachnospirales; family Lachnospiraceae; genus Acetatifactor. The sequence continues at coordinate 5,226 of JAZLGY010000052.1, forward strand.
GGTGTAACCATATAGATACATAAAGAAGATGAGCCTTACAGTTTTTGCTTCTTCTTCATTTATAATTAAGTTGCCGTCCTCGTCCTGATCATATCCAAGTAGTGGGGGAGTAAGGAAAATACCACGTTTGAATCGCATCTCGATGGATGAGTTCATGATTTCGCTTTTGGTATGGCTTTCCTCCTGGGCCAAGGTGGATATAAAAGATAGGCTCATTTCTGAATTGCTGTTTAAGGTATAGATATTTTCCGTTTCAAAAAATACACCGATTGGTGGATGCAAGGCTGCAAGTTCTCTTACTTGACCGATACAATCAAGCACATTTCTAGCAAATCTTGAAACACTTTTAGTTACAATAAGGTCTATTTTTCCGGCATGGCAATCAGCTATCATCTGAATGAAAGCATCCCTGTGTTGGAGTGATGTTCCTGATATTCCTTCATCAGCATAAATGTTTATTAATTTCCAACCAGGATGTCTGCTAACAACATCTTGATAGTGGTTTTTCTGTAGTTCATAAGAGGATGTTTGTCTTGGGTCATCTGTTGATACTCTGGCATATACAGCCACTCGTTTTTCTGAATCTCCTTGATAGAAATCTTCTTGTGGAAGGGCTGGAATCACATCTAGTTCATCTGGATTTATACCTCTGTATCGTTGCCTTATTTTTTCTTTTCTAGCAGCGGCAGTATTTAATCTTTCTTCGCTTTCATTCATTTCCCAGCCTCCTCTGTACTTCGTTGGTTGATAGTAGATATATTCTCAACCACTACAATTATAAGAAGAGAAGAATATAAAAAGAATGGACTACCGGTTTAGAGGTAAACCAGTAGTCCTATTTTTAAGAAAAATATTTTATGTTTTTATGAATCCTTGGATTGCTTTAGCGCAATCTTCATATCTTTTACCATCTTAATGATGCTTTGTGTCTCTGATGAAGTGCAGTCCGATAGGAGGTCTGCAAATTCTGATGTATGCATTTCACTTACCTGCGGAATGTTCGTTTGTAATAACCAATCGGCAGAGACTTGAAGTGCTTCTGTAAGACGCATAAATATGTCCAAGCTAATATTAGTTTTTCCGTTTTCAAAATCACTCATATGTGAAGGAGAAATCTGTACGAGTTCCGCTAAATCAGCTTGACTTAAGTGTCTTTCCTTTCTAGCCTTACGCACTCGTTTCCCAACTTCGATTAGTTGTTTATCCATAGGCTTAATATCCCTTTTAATTTTCGATTATTGGCTATTCTATCGTGAATAGTAGATATATGGAATAAGCTATCGTCTTGGTCATCTACTATCGGCTATATAATTTTCAAGAAAATTTATATAGGAGGTGGCTTTATATGGCTATTAATTTTGAAACTGTAGGAAAGCGTATCAAAGAGGTGCGCAAGCAGAAAGGGATGTCACAGGATGAACTGGCAGAAAGAGCAGATTTATCATCTCAGTACATTAGTCAAATTGAGACAGGAAGAAAGAAGGGAAGTTTGCCAACTTATAATAAGCTGGCAAAGGCTCTGGGTGTATCAATTGATGAACTGACTGGTAGTATTTCAGAAGGTAGCAAGGTACTTTCTGATGTTGATTTGATTCTTCAAGATTGTTCAAAAGAAGAAAGAGAATTGCTTGTTGAAGTGCTGCGAGTTGTGAAAGGAGTGGTTCATGGGAAGGTTGTTCAAGAATCTTCAAGAAGTGATAGTAATACAATTTTTTGCAGGAATTAGTAGGGCATTGGCACGAAATATAAGTTGATTTTTGGAGTGCTTTTGTATATAATCTAAACACAGTCATCGATGATTGCGAAGCGGTTAGGCTGTCCAATTAAAACAGCCGTTTAAAAGTGATTATTGGTTGAGATCTTTTTTAGAGGTTACGAAGCCTACCAAAATCGTATTAGTTGAGGTTACAAAACCTACCAAAATTGTATTAATAGAGGTTACGAAGCCTATCAAAATCGTATTACCAGGGGAACAGGCAGTGCTTGTTCCTCTTTTTAAGTTAAAAATACAATTACATATGTGCGTATATTAAATATAAAATAAGCACGTTTGTTGGTGGTACATTTTTTAAATGTAACTTAAAAAGAGTTACTGATTGAAAATTGAGGGTATTTGTGCCCTGGGTTTTAAGTATGATTCATTTCATAAAAATGCCGTTTACGGCAAAAATATTAAATGGAGATACAAATAATAAGCATAAATACGGTCAAATACGCACAAAATAATGTTTATACCGTAAAAACAGTATGAATTTAAGGGGAAATACGCTTAATATATTGACTTTCCCTTATTATTGGCTATAATTTAAGGGAAAGAGGAAGTGTTAAGGGAATAGTAATATCGAGAAATGTGATTGAGGAAAGGTTGTGTTCATAGATGAAAAATGCAACAACTGGAACATTTATAACAGAAAATGTTGTGGGGTCTCATATTGGTAGGCTTAAAGAATTTGCAGCCAAGTCAGATAAGCTGATAATTGTTTCTCCATTTTTAGCAGATGATATGTCCAAGATTGTTAAGCAGATGCCTACTATAAAATATGTAGATATTTATACGAATCTTGATGGTTTTGGAGTTGCTCCAAGCATTATTAAGTCTTTGCATGCTTTTTCTGATTATTGCGATAAGAGTGGTATAAAACTTAACATGTATTATGATAATGAATTACACGGGAAGGTCTATTTGTTTTACAAGCA
>JAZLGY010000053.1:0-6085 GCA_045616525.1 Acetatifactor sp.
TAACTAAGCCGATAGGAGACTATCGGCTATATAAAAACTTTTCATATAGAAAATTTTCTATCACAGAAAGGAGTAATACGATGTGGGATTTTTTTCAGAAGCAGGTTCTTGGACTTCAGTGGTTGAATTCGTTAATCGGGAATCTCTTACAAGTTTTGGGAATGAATCCTGAAACAAAGCTGTATTCAGTTCTTCAATTCTTCATTTATGACAGTTTTAAGATTTTTTTCTTGCTGTCGGTGCTAATTTTTATAATTAGTTATATTCAAAGCTTTTTTCCACCGCAGAAAACTAGGAGAATCTTAGGCGGTATTAAGGGTTTTTCAGGAAGAGCAATGGGAGCTGTTCTAGGCATCTTGACTCCATTTTGCTCGTGCTCTAGCATTCCACTTTTTATCGGTTTTTGCAGTGCTGGTCTTCCAATAGGTGTCACACTCAGTTTCCTTATTATGTCCCCAATGGCAGATCTTGGTAGTTTAACTATGCTTATGACGCAATTTGGTTGGAAGATTGCAGCAGCTTATCTGGTAACGGGCTTTATCATTTCAGTAACTGCTGGAACGATTATCGAGAAACTGGGAATGGAAAAGTATGTTGCTGACTATATTCGAAATGCTCATTTAGCTGAATTGGATGAGGAAAAGCTAACTTTTAAGGACAGATTAAATATGGCAGTAGAAGGTGTGAAGGACATTGTAAAGCGTGTATGGCCTTATATCTTCTTGGGCGTAGGTATTGGTTCCTTAATTCATAATGTCATTCCACAGGAGATTGTACAGACTGTTCTTGGTGGCGAACATTGGTATAGCGTACTTCTTGCATGTCTTGTAGGAATTCCTATGTATGCAGATATTTTTGGAGCTATTCCAATTGCTGAAGCTCTTTTATCAAAGGGAGCGGGGCTTGGAACTGTAATCAGCTTTATGATGAGTGTAACAGCTCTGTCCCTGCCTTCTATGATTATGTTGGCGAAGGCTATGAAGAAAAAACTGCTTATCACCTTTATTGTTGCTGTATCCATAGGAATCATTCTTATTGGATATTTGTTTAATGTATTTTCATACCTGTTAATTTGACAGGAGATAGGAGGATCTTTAATGGCAAAACTTTGGTATCCCGTGGTAGACATTCTCGTATGTATTGATTGTGGCATTTGCGTAGGTAACTGTTCGCATGCCGTATATGATGCGACAAAGATACCGTCTGCTGTAGTGGTAAATCCAGATGGATGTGTAGATCATTGCCACAAGTGTGGAGATAACTGTCCGGTTGGTGCAATTACTTATGTTGGTGACGACACTGGTTGGATTCCGCCAGTACTGAGAAATGATGGAAATGAAAAAGTGCCTGGGTGTTGTTGCTGTGGTGGTAATTGATGAAGAAAGATAAAATCATAAAAATTTTGGTTCCTGTTTTGATTATTGCGATTATTGTAGGAATATGGTTTGTAAAAAATTCTATTGAGACTTCTAAAAGAATAGATTCAACACAGGAAACCTCAGTTAAAGAAGATGCAACGTTTGCAGAGGACGATACTGCATTAGAACTAATCAGTGCAGATTTTCGCCTAAGAGAAACGGAAGCTATCGACTTTGAAGCACTTTCTGCATATGGCCTGCCGATTATTGTCGATTATGGTGCAGATTCATGCATTCCCTGCCAAGCAATGGCTCCGATTTTGGAAAGTGCAAATGAAACCTTTGCTGGAAAAGCATTTATTAAGTTTATTAACGTTTGGGATTATCCGGACGCGGCAAATAATGTTCCGATTCAGGTAATTCCTACACAAGTAATATTTGACACGAATGGAAAACCGTTTATTCCAAGTGAGGAACTTGCAGCTGAAATTCAGTTTGATATGTACTACTCATGGGACACAGGAGAGCATATATTCACAGTTCATCAGGGTGGACTTACAGAGGAACAGATGTGGGCAATATTAATGGAAATGGGGGTGACGGAATGATAGATAATTGGTTAACCCAGATTTCTCAGATCATTGCACAGAATGCTTGGCTCGCTCCTCTACTTGCATTAGTTGCTGGAGTGTTAACTTCAATGACCCCATGTTCGTTATCCAGCGTGCCACTTATCATTGGGTATGTTGGTGGTACAAGTGTCCCCAATACGAAGAAAGCATTTGCATATTCTATCGTATTCTCTGCTGGAACAGCCATTACTTTTGTAATCTTGGGAATCATTGCAACCTCAGCAGGAACTCTGATAGGACGTTCATCATCAACATGGTACATAGTACTTGGTATCCTGATGGTATTGATGACTTTACAAACATGGGAGATTTTTAATTTTCTTCCAGCTACTAATTTATTGTCTAAGAACAAAAAGCGTGGATTTATAGGTGCATTTCTTGCAGGAATTTTAGGAGGAATCTTCTCTTCACCATGCTCAACGCCTGTACTGATAGCACTTCTAGCCATTCTTTCAGGAAAAGGGAATCTGATTTGGGGAATACTGCTTATGCTATTGTATTCACTGGGGCACAGTACACTAGTTATTGTTGCCGGAACTTCCTTTGGATTTGTACAGAAGATAAATGAGAATAAACGGTATCAGACCACCGCAAAGGTCTTGAAAATAATGATGGGTACAGCAATCCTGCTCATCGGATTCTATATGTTCTGGCTTGCATTTTAATTTTTATATATCAACAATTTTAAGGAGGATTTTGAAATGGCTTTATTTGGATTTGGAAAGAAAATTGAAGAGGAAGAAAAGAAGGGATGTTGCTGCGGTAGTGTTCCGATAGAGGAAGTTAAAGCAGAACCAGCTTGTGCTTGCAACGGAGATGTGCGTGACTTTGAAGCAGAAGGTTCATGCTGTTGTGGTGGAAAACAGGAGACAACTACTTGCTGTGGTGAAGAGGTAGAAGGAATCTGCTGTATTAAGGTTCTTGGCGCAGGCTGTAAGAGCTGTCATGAGCAGTTTGAGTATGCAAAGAAAGCAGTAGAGGAGCTTGGCCTTTCTGTAGAAGTAGAATATGTCACAGATATGGAAAAGGTAATGGCATATGGTGTTATGAGTATGCCGGCAATTGTAGTGAATGAGAAAGTTGTCTCTATGGGTAAGGTATTAAAGAGTGCAGAAGTGATTAAGCTGCTTGGAAAGTTGGGATTCTAATGAAAAAGAAGGTAGCATTTATCTGTGTTCACAATTCATGCAGAAGTCAGATGGCAGAGGCTATTGGTAATCATTTATATGGTGATTATATTGAGTGCTATTCAGCAGGAACAGAATTAAAGCATCAGATTAACCAGGATGCTGATCGCATTGTCAAAGAAATCTATGGGATAGACATGAATGCCAACGGACATCATAGCAAGCTTGTTGACGAGATACCTAATCCAGACATTGCTATTTCCATGGGGTGTGATGTTGGATGTCCGTTTATTGGCAGACCATTTGATGACGACTGGGGACTTTTGGATCCGACAGGAAAGAGCGATGAGGAATTCAAGAAGGTAATTTCTGAAATCGAGAAGAAATTAAAAGAATTGCTTGGAGCGTGAAATTTTTATGAATTAGATTAAAAAATAATATTGATGATTATTAAAGCCAACAATTAGTAAATTCGAATTGTTGGCTTTTTTATTATGGGAAAATTCGCTGATATACTACGTATATCAGTATAGTAGATACATTGACATGTATCTACTATACTAATACCTTTAATTATAATTTTTTCTTTAGGAGGATGAAAATGGCGGAGAATGAGGGTCAGACTTCCAAGGTTCTTATAGTCACTGCGGCAATTGTTATTACTGTTTCAATATTAGCGGTAGTGATTGTTTTGGTAAGTACAAATGGTAAAAAGAAGTCGAGTAATCAAAATGATAATGGAATTTATTCGGGGGTTGAAAATGTAGAAAACGACTCACATCAAAATGATAATGGAATTTATTCGGGTTTTGAAAATGCAGAAAACGACTCACCTAAACTTGAATTAAGCAATGAGTGGGAACCAAGAAGTTTGGATTATGTTCCAGAAGAGATTGGTGATGAAATAGCTAAATCAATCGATAATACGATGGATCTTATAACAGATCCATATGAGATAAATCTCTTTGGTGTAAATGACAAACAAAAGTATGCGGTAATCATAGCTTGTATGTATTCATATGAAAATCTTGATAAAAGAGCGCAGGCTCAGGTAACAAGCTATGACAAGATGAATCAAACATATAAAGAATTGTATGATTCTCTTAATTTAGGAACTGCAAATGTAGATTCTCGGAGTACTAGATATGGAAGATATTCAGATTACGGTGAGGTAAATAGTTACTTTACGAAAAGAGCGACTGTTACAAAAGAACTATATAAAGAAGGTGAATATTTCATAGATAGCTATTCACTTGGGGTTGAAAGGCATATATTCGCTGACCCTACAATAGAATGGTCAGCGAATTATAGTAAGACAGATGATATATATCTATATACATTTGATGTAACTTTTAACAGAGTAAATCCTGAACAAAACGAGGTGGCATACGGACCGGTTCACGTATATCTTAAGCCTTCAGCGTTATTTGCAAAAGAAGAATATGCAGGAGATGTAGTGTTTAATAATAACCTTAGTGCAAAGGGTCAGTTTGCAGTTAGGAGTACTAGAAATTATACTGCGGATGATTTCGACAAAATCTTTACTTATGATTATGGTGATTTAGAGAAAGTATATACGTACGAAAGTGCTGCAAATGTATATCACCATGAGTTAATGGCAGGATCGCAGTTTTATAATTTTGCATATGTATATGGTGATTTGTATTATCAGTATTTAAAAGATGGTAGAACATTTTCAAATGATATTGAATTCATTTATCCAGGCGAAAATGTAAATTATGGTCCTGGATTTTGGCCTAAGGTATATAGAAAGGGTGCAACACCTGAATAATCATAAATTTTGCGAAGGAGAAAGAAAATGTTTTGTTCAAAATGTGGAAATGAAATAAAAGAAGGAGCATTGTTTTGCGCTCAATGTGGTACGCCTGTCAATGTGAACAGTCAAAATTTGGCAAATACTCAGCCAATCAAAAAGGCGAAGAATAAGAATGTTCCAATTATAATAGCTATGGTAGCTGTGGTATTGATTTCAGCAATCATTATTATTGTTACTTTGGCATCTAATAAGGACGAAAAGTTATCTACAAACGATAAAACAATCGATAAAACAATCGATAAAACAAATGATAAAACAAATGATAAAACAAACGATATAACAAACGATATAACAAACGTTGAGAGTACAATTGAGATTATAAGAGAGGATGCAACGGAGTATTCGGTTGAGGGGTTAGAGGACCTACCTATGTCTCCTGTCTTTTATGATGTAATAAACTCAACACCTGTCATCGATACTCGTATTTTGAATGGACAATATAGTAGTCATGCGACAGGCCATTGGGTATTTGATGTGACTTATCAAGACGATTATGCGGCTGATTATGCATTTGGACGTTATTACTCGACTGATTATACGGAGTATGAAAATATATATGTAAGTATTAATCAGACGCAGGAGAGTTTGGATGTATTCGTCGGAAGGGTTTACGTTACCAATATGATGACTCCAGATGGAGGTTCTTTTGAGGATTATAATATTACTAAAAATATTATGGATGCATCGAATAATAATCTTTTGGTAATCTATGGTGATAACATTATAGATAGTAAAGCGCTTCATGAAGACTATGCTGGAATGACATATGAAGAGGTTACTAAAAAATTTGGCTCAAAGGGATTTATGACATATATGCATTACATTCGAGGATGGGATGCAATCGGAATTACTTGGTATTGCCCAGAAGAACACAAGGCTCTTTATGTTTCGTTTAATCCTGAAACAGGAGTAGCTAATCATTCTGATCTATATGTAACATCAGATGAACAAATAGCTGATCCAAGGGAAGATGAGTTTCGCTCGATTGCAGTACAATATATAGAAAATATATATGCTGCATGTTTTGAAGCAGAAGGAATCACTATTGCAAGCTTTTTGAACAATTGTAGTGATGAAGACGATTTAACAAAATACATAATAGAAAAGTACTATGGAATACCGGAAGGGGAT
>JAZLGY010000054.1:0-120059 GCA_045616525.1 Acetatifactor sp.
AGCAATCGGGAACAAAATCATTGGTGGCGGGAATCCTATTGCGATTCAGTCCATGACCAACACTAGAACAGATGATGTAAAGGCAACTGTGGAACAGATTCATAGATTAGAGGCAGCAGGCTGTGAAATCATTCGTTGTACAGTCCCTACATTGGAAGCCGCAAAAGCAATTAAAGAAATCAAAAAGGAGATTACCATTCCTTTGGTAGCGGATATTCATTTTGACTACAAGATGGCAATTGCCGCCATGGAAAACGGTGCGGACAAGATTCGAATTAATCCCGGTAACATCGGTTCTTCCGATAAGGTAAGAGCGGTTGTAGATGTTGCAAGAGAAAGAAACATTCCTATTCGTGTCGGTGTTAACAGCGGATCCTTGGAAAAGGAACTGGTTGAAAAATATCATGGAGTTACACCGGAAGGAATCGTAGAGAGCGCGTTGGACAAGGTGAAGCTGATTGAGGATATGGGATATGATAATCTTGTAATCAGTATAAAATCTTCGGATGTATTAATGTGTGTCAAAGCACATGAGGTTTTAGCAAAACAAACCAATCATCCCCTTCATGTTGGTATTACAGAGTCAGGTACTGTTTATTCCGGTAATATCAAGTCCTCTATCGGCCTTGGTATTATTTTGAATCAGGGCATCGGTGATACCATCCGAGTATCCCTTACAGGAGATCCTGTCGAAGAGATTAAATCAGCCAAATTGATTCTTCGCACACTGGGACTTAGAAAGGGTGGCATAGAAGTTGTTTCCTGCCCTACCTGTGGAAGAACCAGAATCGACCTGATCGGCCTTGCTAACCAGGTAGAAGCTATGGTGGCGGATTATCCATTAAATATTAAGGTGGCTGTTATGGGCTGTGCCGTAAATGGCCCGGGAGAAGCTAAGGAAGCAGATCTTGGTATTGCCGGTGGTGAGGGAGAAGGTCTTCTCATCAAGAAGGGACAGATTATCAAGAAGGTTCCGGAAGAATTGTTGCTTGCTACGTTGAAAGAAGAATTGGAGAACTGGAAGTATGAGTAATGCTTTCTTTGAGGTATTCAAAACCTTAAAGCTGGATGGAAAAATTCATGATCTGATGGAACAAGCCAGAGTAGAGAGAGTATCCATCACTAAAAAGAAAGATTATCTGAGAGTATATTTGGAAAGTGACAGACTGATTGAGAAGGAAGATATCTGGAATGTGGAAAAGCAGATTAAAAAACAGCTTTTTGCAAACAATGAAATCCAGGTTCTTCTGTATGAAAAATTCAATCTTTCATCACAATATACTCCTGAAAATATTATGGAAATCTACAGAGAAAGTATGCTGGAGGAATTGAAAAATTTCAGCCGTGTAGAATACCAGATCTTTAAGAATGCGGAAATAACCTTTGAGAATTCCGAGGAGATGACAGTCTGTATGGAGGATACAGTACTTTCACATGAAAAGGAAGAAAACATTCGTGAATATTTAGAAAAGGTTATGCAGGAGCGATTCCGTTTCCCTATCCGTATTGTATTTACATATAGAGAGGCCAAGGAGGGCAGATTTGCCAAGGACGATGAGAAGAGTATTGCACAGCAGGTGGCTGTCATCAGAAAACGTCTTGGAGGAGGCTATGAAAATCAGGATACGACACCTGTAGAAGTAAGTGGTGCAGGCGAAGAAAAGCAAAAGGAAGAGACAGTAGCCAAGGAAAGCACCAAGGAAAACAAAGCGCCTGAAAAGAAAGAAGAATCGAAAACCCAAGGAAAAGGTAACTTTGAAAAGAGCAGCAGAGATTTCTACAGACCGGCCAAAAAGTCTGACAATCCGGATGTTATTTATGGAAGAGATGTGGAAGAAGAAGCTATGCGTCTGGAGGAGCTCATCGGAGAGATGGGCGAAGTGGTTGTACGTGGACGAATCCAGGCAGTTGAAACCAGAGAAATCAAAAATGAAAAGACAATTATTATCTTTAGCATTACAGACTTTACAGATACCATAAGTGTTAAAATTTTTGCTAAAAACGATCAGGTGGAAGAAATTATGAGCGGTATCAAGCAGGGGAACTTTGTGAAAATCAAAGGAATCTGCATGATGGATAAGTTTGATCATGATCTGGCTATTAGCAGTGTGGCCGGTATTCAGAAGATTAAGGACTTTACCACCGTTCGCATGGATACTGCATCCCAGAAGAGAGTGGAGCTTCACTGTCATACAAAGATGAGTGATATGGATGGTGTATCTGAAGCAAAGGACATTGTAAAGCGCGCATATAAATGGGGCCATAGAGCCATTGCCATTACAGACCATGGTGCAGTACAGGGCTTTACTGATGCAAACCACGTGTGGGACGATTTGTGGTATGCAGAAAAGGATAAGCGAAAAGAAAACGGTGACAAGAATCCCAATAAGCAGGATTTCTTTAAGATTCTGTATGGTGTAGAGGCTTATCTTGTAGATGATGAACGACAGATTGTAGAAGGAGACAAGGGGCAGGATTTAGATGCTGACTTTGTGGTTTTTGATATTGAGACCACAGGTTTTTCTCCTACCAAGAATCATATTATAGAAATTGGTGCGGTAAAGGTGGAGAAGGGAGCAATTACCGGTAGATTTTCTACTTTTGTAAATCCCAAGGAACCCATTCCCTTTGAAATTGAGAAGTTAACAAGCATCAACGACAGCATGGTGATAGATGCACCCTTGATTGATGAGGTATTGCCACAGTTTTTAGAGTTCTCCAAGGGATGTGTTATGGTTGCACACAATGCCAACTTTGATATGAGCTTTATTATGGAAAACTGTAAGAGGCTTGGCTATTCTACAGAATTTACCTATGTGGATACTGTGGGTATTGCAAGAGCTTTGTTGACAGGCCAAGCCAAGCACACCCTGGATGCAGTTGCAAAAACACTTGGAATATCACTGGAAAATCATCACAGAGCGGTAGATGATGCAGCCTGTACAGCAGAAATATTTGTGAAATTTATCCCTATGCTGAAGGAAAGAAAACTTTTTACCCTGGCAGAGGTGAATGAGATTGGAAAGTCCAATCCGGATATTATTCGTAAGATGCCTACCTATCATGCCATTATTTTGGCTAAGAATGATTTGGGAAGAATTCACTTGTATCAGCTGGTATCAGAGAGTCACCTGACCTATTACAATAACCGTCCCAGAATTCCCAAGAGTCTGATTAAGGAATATAGAGATGGATTGTTACTTGGCAGTGCCTGTGAAGCAGGTGAACTTTACAGAGCATTGCTGGATGACCGCGGGGATGCTGAGATTGCCAGACTTGTGAATTTCTATGATTATCTGGAGATTCAGCCCACCGGAAACAACCAGTTTATGATTGAATCCAATAAGCATCCAAACATCAATTCCGAAGAGGATATTCAGAAGATTAACAAGCAGATTGTGAAGCTGGGAGAGCAGTTCCATAAGCCTGTTGTTGCAACCTGTGACGTACATTTCCTTGACCCGGAGGATGAGATCTATCGTCGTATTATTATGGCAGGTAAGGGATTTGCGGATGCAGATAATCAGGCACCTCTTTACTTGCACACTACAGAGGAGATGCTTCAGGAGTTTGCATATCTTGGAACGGACAAGGCACGCGAGGTTGTTATTACCAATACCAATATGATTGCGGATATGTGTGAAACAATTGCACCGGTTCGTCCGGACAAGTGTGCACCGGTGATTCCCAATTCTGACGAAACCTTGACCAACATTTGCTATACCAAGGCCAGAGAACTTTACGGTGAGGACATTCCTACGATTGTAAAGGAACGTTTGGATAAGGAGCTTCATTCCATTATTACCAATGGTTTCGCAGTTATGTATATTATCGCACAGAAGCTGGTATGGAAGTCCGTAGAAGACGGATATCTGGTTGGTTCCCGTGGATCCGTAGGTTCTTCATTAGTAGCCTTCATGGCCGGTATTACAGAGGTAAACTCCTTAAGTGCACATTATCGTTGTGAAAAGTGCCACTATGTTGATTTTGATTCACCGGAGGTAAAGGCTTTTGCAGGTAATGCCGGCTGTGACCTTCCGGATAAGGTATGCCCGAAGTGTGGAGCACAACTGATCAAGGACGGATTTGATATTCCTTTTGAAACCTTCCTGGGATTTAAGGGAGATAAGGAACCGGATATTGACTTAAATTTCTCCGGTGAGTATCAGTCCAAAGCACACAAGTATACAGAGGTTATCTTTGGTGCCGGTCAGACCTTCCGTGCGGGTACCATCGGTACCTTGGCGGATAAAACCGCTTATGGTTATGTAAAGAATTATTATGAAGAGCGTAATGTGCATAAACGTAGTGCAGAGATTGAAAGAATCGCTTTGGGATGTACCGGAATCAGAAGAAGTACCGGACAGCATCCCGGTGGTATTGTTGTACTACCGGTAGGACAGAATATCAATTCCTTTACCCCGGTACAACATCCGGCCAATGATATGGAAACCGATACCATTACAACGCATTTCGATTATCACTCCATTGACCATAACCTGTTGAAGCTTGATATTCTCGGACACGATGATCCTACCATGATTCGTATGCTGCAGGATATGACGGGGCTGGATCCTACTACGATTCCTTTGGATGACAAGGGCGTTATGAGCCTGTTCCAGGATACCCATGCGCTCGGCATTACACCGGATGACATCGGCGGTACACCGGTTGGAAGTCTTGGAATTCCTGAGTTTGGAACGGACTTCGTTATTCAGATGCTCCTTGATACCAAGCCCCAGCAGTTCTCAGACCTTATTCGTATTTCGGGATTGGGTCATGGTACAGACGTATGGCTTGGAAATGCCCAGGAACTGATTCTGAATGGAACCTGTACCATTTCAACAGCAATCTGCTGTCGAGATGATATTATGATTTATCTCATTAACAAGGGAGTAGAAAGTTCCCTTTCCTTTACCATTATGGAGAGTGTTCGTAAGGGAAAAGGATTAAAACCCAATATGGAAAGCGCAATGCTTGAGCAGGATGTTCCGGACTGGTATATCTGGTCCTGCAAAAAGATAAAGTACATGTTCCCCAAGGCCCATGCGGCAGCATATGTTATGATGGCCTGGAGAATTGCATACTGTAAGATTAACTATCCGTTAGCTTATTACGCAGCCTTTTTCAGTATTCGTGCCAAGGCCTTTTCCTATGAGCAGATGTGTCTTGGAAGAAGTCATCTGGAAGAATATATGGCAGATTATAATAAGCGTAAGGATACCTTATCCCAGAAGGAAAAGCTGGCGCTTGGTGATATGAAGATTGTACAGGAAATGTACGCAAGAGGCTTTGAGTTTGAACCAATTGATATCTTCAAAGCACAGTCCAGATCCTTCCAGATTGTGGGAGACAAGCTGATGCCTTCCTTAAACAGTATCGATGGTCTGGGTGAAAAGGCAGCAGACTCTATTGTGGAGGCATGTAAGGATGGTCCATTCCTTTCCAAGGAAGATTTTAGAGAAAGATGTAAGGTGTCTAAGTCAATTACTGACTTATTGGTTGACCTGGGACTTTTAAAGAATCTTCCGGAAACCAATCAGATTAGTTTATTTGATTTTGCTTTTTAAGGAACTATGGAGATATTTTCTTAAATAGTGTATGATAGAAAAGAAATAAGAACAGGAGGCTAATATGGATTGCAGAAGTTATGAAAAAAAGATTCCGGATTTTATCCATCGAAAAATGAATTATTTGCAAATTAAAGAATTTTTGCAGCATACAGCTTCCTGTGAAAAGTGTAAAGAAGAGCTGGTTATTCAGCTATTGATTGAGGAAGGTATGGCCAGCCTTGAGGACGGTGATTCCTTTGATTTACAGGCAGAACTGGATGCGAGACTGGAAGAAGCAAGACGAAAGGTCAATCGTAATGATACCTTTCTGGATCTTGGAATGGTAGTAGAGGCTGTTGTAATGGCAGCAATTTTAGTTTTGGTTATTATGATTATTTGGTAGGGGGCAGCATGGAAAAGAAACTGGTTTTAATCGATGGACATAGCATATTAAACAGAGCATTTTACGGAGTTCCGGAACTGACCAATGCAAAAGGACTTCATACCAATGCGATTTACGGTTTTTTAAATATTATGTTTAAGATTCTGGAAGAGGAAAAACCGGATTATCTGACGGTTGCTTTTGATGTCAGCGCCCCTACCTTTAGACACAAGATTTTTGAAGGCTACAAGGGTACCAGAAAGCCTATGCCGGAGGAACTTCGGGAGCAGATTCCTGTTATGAAGGATGTCCTTCGTGCCATGAATATTGTAATTGTGGAAAAGGCGGGATTAGAGGCGGATGATATCCTGGGAACCTTGGCCAAGAAAGCAGAAGCAGACGGTAATGTTGTATCATTGGTTTCCGGTGACAGAGACCTACTGCAGATTGCCACAAAGAAGATTAAAATCCGTATCCCCAAAACTAAAATGGGAAGAACCACCATTGAAGATTATTATGAGGATGATGTTAAAAACCTGTACCAGGTAACCCCAACCCAGTTTATAGAGCTGAAAGCCTTGATGGGAGATACTTCCGATAATATTCCGGGCGTACCCAAAATCGGTGAGAAGACAGCCATTGATCTGATGGTTACTTATGGTTCCATTGACAATATTTATGAACATATTGAAGAGATTACAAAGAAGAGTATAAAAGCAACTCTTATGGAAAATAGAGAACTGGCTGACCTGAGTAAAGTGCTTGCAACCATTAAGGTGGATTGTGAATTAGACTATTCTTATGAGGATGCCAAGGCAGAAGGCTTCTATACCAAGGAAGCATACCAGCTGCTAAAACAGCTTGAATTTAAAAATATGCTCAGCAAATTTGACGCTGCTTTATCCAGTGAAGTAAGCGAACTGAAGCTTCAGTGTCAGGTATGTGAAAATGATGAAGAAATGATGAAGGTACTGGAGAAGGCTTCAAAAGAAGAGAAACCGGTGGGATTTATCATTTACCTGGAAAATAAGAAACCGGTGGGAATCAGTATAGCCAGGGAAAATCAAACCGGCAATTTCCTGTATGTTACAGAAAATACCCAGACCTTTGGACAGCTTTCCTTATTTGATGAACCTGTCAGAGATGAAGATCATAGTAAGCTTTGGGAAGCAGTAAAGACTTTTTCTGAAAAAGTACAAATCTGCACCATTCATATTAAGCCTCAGTATGATTTCTATGATGATCAGTGTATGGAAGTTAAGAATGGTTATCTACAGGTACCTTTCTTTGACGCGCAGCTTGCGGCATACTTGCTGAATCCATTAAAGAGTGATTATGATGCGGAAGCGATTGCGGCAGAATATTTGAATATGAGTATTCCGGGGGAAAAGGAATTTTTTGGTAAAAAGTCCTTTGGCGAAATGGCAGCAGACCAGATAAATGCACTTGGAGAATATTGCGTGAAGCAGGCCTACGTTGCATTAAAGGCTGCACCGATTCTGAAAAGTGCACTGGAGGCTCATGGTATGGGCTCCTTGATGAAGGATATAGAGATGCCTTTATCCTATGTTCTTTACAACATGGAAAAAGAGGGCATTACCTTAAAGGTCAAGGAATTAAAGGAATATGGAGAGCGTTTAAAGAACAGAATTGATGTTTTGGAAACGGAAATATATGCTCTTTGCGGCGAAAGCTTTAATATCAACTCTCCGAAACAGCTTGGAGAAATTCTGTTTGAAAAGTTGAATTTAAGTGGTGGAAAGAAAACGAAAACCGGATATTCTACAGCGGCTGATGTTTTGGAAAAATTGCAGGGAGAACATCCCGTAATAGAAAAAATCCTCGAATACAGAACCCTAACCAAGTTAAAGTCTACCTATGCCGATGGTTTGGAAAATTATATTGCAGAGGATGGCAGAATACATTCGAACTTTAATCAGACCATTACAGCAACAGGAAGAATTAGTTCAACAGAACCCAATTTGCAAAATATCCCCATACGTATGGAGCTGGGAAGAGAGATTCGTCGAAGCTTTGTTCCAAGGGATGGATATGTATTTATGGATGCGGACTATTCGCAGATTGAACTTCGTGTTCTCGCCCATATGTCCAAGGATCAGGAATTAATCAATGCATATAGTATGGATGAAGATATTCACAGAATTACGGCTTCTAAGGTATTTGGGGTTCCTTTTGAAGAGGTAACACCACTGCAAAGAAGAAATGCCAAGGCTGTAAATTTTGGTATTGTATATGGCATCAGTTCTTTTGGACTGAGTCAGGATTTAAGTATTAGTAAAAAGGAAGCCGGAGAATATATCAAGCAGTACTTTGAAACCTATCCGGGCATTAAAACATTCTTAGACCAGCTGGTTTCAGATGGTAAGGAGCATGCTTATGTTACAACTATGTATGGCAGAAGAAGACCGGTTCCGGAGCTGAAATCTTCCAATTTCATGCAAAGAAGTTTTGGTGAGAGAATTGCCATGAACTCGCCGATTCAGGGTACGGCAGCAGATATCATTAAGATTGCCATGATTAAAGTGTGGGCAACCTTAAAGGAAAAGAATTTATGCAGTAAACTGATTTTGCAGGTGCATGATGAACTTTTGCTGGAAGTAAAAAAAGAAGAAGTAAAAGAAGTAGAGAAAGTACTTGCAGACTGTATGCAGCATGCAGCAGAGTTACTTGTAAAACTGGAAGTGGATTTGAAGGTTGGAGACAATTGGTATGACGCTCACTAAAGAGATGAAAATCATTGGCATTACCGGAGGTGTGGGTGCCGGTAAATCAGAGATTTTGAATTATATCGGAAAACATTATCTATGCAGTATTTATCTGGCGGATCAGGTGGCACATGAGGTAGAGAAAAAGGGAACTACTTGCTTTGAGGCTTTGGTGGAACTTTTAGGAGAAGAAATCATAGCACCTGACGGTGAGATTGATAAGAAAAAGATGGCAGAGAAAATCTTTTTGGAAGAGGGACGGTTGGAAAAAGTAAATAACATCGTTCATCCTGCTGTCAGAGAATATTTGCTGCGCAAAATGGCACAGGAAAGGGAAGAAGGAAAGGTAGAACTTTTCTTTGTGGAAGCGGCACTTTTGATTGAATGCGGATATGGTGCATTGGTAGATGAAATGTGGTATATTTATGCTGATGAGAATGTGAGACTGAAAAGATTATCCGAGAACCGTGGGTACAGCCCGGAGAAAAGCAGGGCGATTATGGAAAAGCAGTTAAGTCATGAGGCTTTTCTTGCGGGAGCAGATTTTCAGATTGATAACAGTGGAGAATTAGAAGATAGTTTCAAACAGATAGATAAAAAACTGGAGGGCTTTTCATGGCACAACTGACAGATCAGGAATTAGTTTTTGGATTGGATATCGGAACCAGAAGTATTGTTGGTACAGTAGGCTATAAGGACGGTACTCGTTTCCATATTATTGCACAAAAGGCTTTGGAACATCAGACAAGAGCAATGATGGATGGACAGATACATGATATTTCCAAGGTGTCTGAATCCATACAGAAGGTAAAGGAAGACCTGGAGAAGGAGCTTGACAGAAAGCTAACCCAGGTTTGTATTGCGGCAGCAGGTCGTGTACTTCGTACCGTGACTGCACATGTAGAACATGAATACCTTACAGATAAAGAAATAAACAGCGAGGATATTTATGCTTTGGATACTATGGGTGTAGAAAAGGCATATGAGGATTTTGTTGCAAAGAATGATACCGGAATGCAGTTTTATTGTGTTGGCTATACTGCAATGAGATATTATCTGAACGGATATGTAATGGGTAATTTGGAAGGCCATAAAGCGAAGTCCATTGGTGTTGATTTGATAGCGACCTTCCTTCCTGATGATGTTGTTGATGGATTATACAAAGCAGTTGGTATGGCAGGTCTTTCTGTTGCCAACCTGACATTGGAGCCTATTGCAGCTATCCAGGTTGCTATCCCTGAAAAGTTCCGTATGTTAAATCTGGCATTGGTTGATGTAGGTGCAGGTACCAGTGATATTTCAATCACCAAGGAAGGCACGATTACCGCTTATGGTATGATTCCGGTGGCGGGAGACAGCTTGACCGAAGAACTTATGCAGAAGTGTCTGGTGGACTTTAATACTGCTGAGAAGATCAAGAGAGAATATGGTGAAAAGGATTCCTTGGAATATACAGATATTTTAGGATTACCGCATACCATTACCGCTACCAAGATTAAGAATCTTTTGAAGGATCATTTGAAAAAGATGGCACATCAGGTAGCGGAAGAAATCAAAAATTTAAATGGAGAAAAGCCTGTTAGTGCTGTATTTGTTGTTGGTGGTGGCGGTATCATTAAGGGCTATACAGACTTCCTGGCAAAGGAGCTTGGAATACCGAAGGAGAGAGTGGCAATCAGAGGACAGGAGGTTATGCAGGATATTACCTTTGAAATCGAGGATGCCAGAAAAGATTCTCTTATGGTAACACCAATCGGTATTTGCTTAAGTTATTATGAACAGTCCAATAACTTTATTTTTGTTAACTTCAATGATCAGAGAATTAAGTTATATGATAATGGAAAATTGACCATTGTTGATGCAGCTATCGCAGCAGGCTTCCCCAATGATGCATTGTTCCCTAAGAGAGGAAATGCACTGGAGTATCGTGTGGATGGTAAGGCACACATGATCAGAGGGCAGCAGGGAGAGAGTGCCGTAATCAAATTAAATGGTTCCGAGTGCGATATTCACAGTAAGATTCAGAATGGTGATAAGATTGAATTGATTGCATCAACAGCGGGAGAAGACGGCAAGATGCGCCTTGACAGTCTTCCGGA
The DNA here is from genome assembly GCA_045616525.1 of Acetatifactor sp. Classification (GTDB taxonomy): domain Bacteria; phylum Bacillota; class Clostridia; order Lachnospirales; family Lachnospiraceae; genus Acetatifactor. The sequence continues at coordinate 10,760 of JAZLGY010000054.1, forward strand.
ATATACCAAGAATATCAAGGTGACCATCAATGGCATTGCTGTTAGCCTGCCATATATTACTTTGGTTAACGGAAACCGTGAGATGGGTTCTTATGAGCTTAAAAACGGAGATGAAGTAACATTACAGAACTGGTATACAGCAGAGCAGATTGCAGAGTTTGCGGATATTCCTATTCCGTCAAGCGGTCGACTTATTGTGAATGATGTTCCTGCACGAAAGGATACCAAGGTTTATGATGACTTTGATATAGAGATTCCTATTGATACCTGGGATAGTGAGGAGATGGATTCTGAGAGTGAGGAAGCCGGCAGTACCGGTATAGAGCTTCATGTTACCGTGAATGATCAGCAGGTAACCTTGTCCGGAAAAGCGGAGTATGTTTTTGTAGATGTATTTGATTACATTGATTTTGACTTAAGTCACAGTAAGGGCGGAACCATTGAAACCTTAAAGAACGGACAGGTGGCCGAGTATATGGAACCTATTGCAGAGGGAGATGTACTTTCCATATGCTGGAAATAAAGAACTAAGTTACAGAGGATAGTTTAAATGAGAATGTGTAGTATTGCCAGCGGAAGCAGCGGAAACTGTATTTACGTTGGCTCTGATACCACCCATTTATTATTGGATGTTGGTATCAGTGGAAAAAGAATTGAGAGTGGTTTAGAGCAGCTTGATATCACAGGCAGAGATATAGATGGAATCATGATTACCCATGAGCATGCCGATCATATTCAGGGCCTTGGGATTATGGCAAGAAGATATGGAATTCCAATCTATGCAACAAAGGGCACTATAGAAGCCATTAAAGGAATTTCAACCCTTGGAAAGATCGATGAAGGTCTGTTTCATGTGGTGAAGGCAGATGAGAGATTTACCATTAAGGATCTAGTAGTAAATCCAATGATCATAAGTCATGATGCAGCGGATCCGGTTGCATACAGAGTGCAATACGGAAAGGAGAAGGTTGCAGTATGTACGGATATCGGATACTACAACGAATATACAGTAGAAAGCCTAAAAAACATGGATGCCATATTGCTGGAAGCCAATCATGATGTAAATATGCTTCAGGTTGGCCCCTACCCGTATCCATTGAAAAGACGTATTTTAGGAGACCGCGGACATTTGTCCAACGAGAATTCCGGAAAGCTTTTGTCGGATATATTACATGATGGTTTAAAGCATATTTTCTTAGGACATCTGAGCAAGGAAAATAACCTTCCGGAGCTTGCCTACGAAACGGTACGTATGGAGATTACAATGGGAAAAACACCCTACAAGGCGGAAGATTTTGATATTCAGGTGGCAAAAAGAGATGATTTGTCCAAGCTGATTGTTTTGTCATAAGTACTTGATTTTCTCGATGTTTTGGATATAATAGAAGATTATTAGATAAGATGGAGGATTTTTCAGATGAAAAAGACAATTATTACCGTAGTTGGTAAAGATACAGTTGGAATTATTGCAAAGGTTTGTACCTATCTTGCAGAAAACGGAATTAATATTTTGGATATTTCCCAGACAATCGTTCAGGATTACTTCACTATGATGATGATTGTTGATACCAATAAGATGTCAAAGGCTTATGGAGATATGTCTGATGAATTAAAGGCTCTTGGTGAAGAAATCGGAGTTGTTATTAAGTGTCAGAAGGAAGAAATCTTCGATCAGATGCACAGAATCTAATGAATAATAAAACAGGAGAATAATCCATGATTAATATATCTGAAGTTACAGAAACAAATGAAATGATTGAGAAGGAAAATCTGGACGTAAGAACCATTACAATGGGTATCAGTCTGATTGATTGTATTACTTCTGATTTGGATGAACTTAACAATCGTATTTATAATAAAATTTACAATGCAACCAAGAACCTGGTAGCTGTAGGAGAAGAGATTTCCAAGGAATATGGTATTCCTATTGTTAATAAGAGAATCTCAGTTACCCCTATTGCAATGATTGGTTCCAGTGCATGTAAGACAATTGAAGATTATGTATCTATCGCAAAGACCTTGGACAAGGTCGCACATGAAGTAGGTGTTAACTTCATCGGTGGATATTCTGCACTTGTAAGCAAGGGAATGACTCCTTCAGAGGAGCTTTTAATCAGATCGATTCCTTTGGCATTAAAGAGCACCGAGAGAGTATGTAGTTCCATAAACCTTGGTTCTACCAAGACCGGTATCAATATGGATGCTGTAAAGCTTATGGGAGAGATGATTAAAGAAACGGCTGAGTATACCAAGGAAGACGATTCCCTGGGATGCGCAAAGTTGGTTGTATTCTGTAATGCACCTGATGATAATCCATTTATGGCCGGTGCATTCCATGGTGTTACTGAAGCAGATAAGATTATTAATGTTGGTGTCAGTGGCCCCGGCGTAGTTAAGACTGCTTTGGAAAAGGTTCGTGGTGAGAACTTTGAAATCCTTTGTGAAACAATCAAGAAGACAGCATTCAAGGTTACCAGAGTAGGTCAGCTGGTTGCACAGGAAGCTTCCAAGAGATTAAATGTACCTTTCGGTATTGTTGACCTTTCTTTAGCTCCTACACCTGCAGTTGGTGATAGTGTTGCTGATATTCTTTGTGAAATTGGTTTGGAATATGCAGGTGCTCCGGGTACAACTGCTGCATTGGCACTTTTAAATGACCAGGTAAAGAAGGGTGGTGTAATGGCATCTTCTTACGTTGGTGGACTTAGTGGTGCATTTATTCCTGTCAGCGAGGATCAGGGTATGATTGATGCTGTTGTTGCAGGTGCTCTTACTATTGAGAAGCTGGAAGCAATGACATGTGTATGCTCAGTAGGTTTGGATATGATTGCAATTCCGGGAGACACAAAGGCAACTACCATTTCAGGTATTATTGCAGATGAAATGGCAATTGGTATGGTGAACCAGAAGACTACTGCAGTTCGTATCATTCCTGTAATCGGAAAGGGCGTGGGAGAGACTGTAGAATTTGGTGGACTTTTAGGATATGCGCCTATTATGCCTGTAAATCAGTTCTCATGTGATGCCTTTGTAAACAGAGGCGGAAGAATTCCTGCACCTATTCACAGCTTCAAGAACTAATGTAAATACAAATAGTAAAGCCATCGGAGTGGTCCGATGGCTTTTTATATTAACAACATTTTTCTGGTGAGTTCGTTCTTGGGAAGGGTGTGACTTTTTCGTGCAAGTATGCCCTGGTATATATCCGATACCGTAAGCTCCTTTTGGAAGAATGCAAAAGCCATAGGTGAAAGCTTTTCTGATGCATCCGACAGATTGGTCAGAATAGGAATGGAACTGTTTTGGGTTAAATAGGTTAATAGTTCCCTGGCATCCTTTCTAAAACCCAGTACCTTGCAATAGGGTGCGAAATTTAATTCGTTCTTATATTCTTCAAAATCACTTTTTTTAATTCCCAGCATAATATGTAAAAGCGCTCTGGAAATACGGGAATAGGTAAGCTCCTTGGTCTTTAAGGCTAAGCAGAACTGACTGAAACTTTCATATTTGTACAGCATATTCCGGATGCGATCAGATAAATCCTCGGAGACATCAACAAATTCTGTATATCCATTCATTTTATTGTTAAATAAGGCATACAAAAGAAGGTCAGAAAAATCATCTGCCTGTAATATTTTATGGTTTGATAAGTATTCTTTAATAATAAGAAAGCTTTCATGGGGAAACTGGTTGTTCAGGCTTGTCAGGTTTGAATTCAATAGCTCCGAACGAATGGCAGAGGCGCTACTGAAACTTTGGCTAAGCTTTGTGCTGTGATAGTCATTTCCCTGCCTTTTTATGGTGTGGGGAATGATATTGCTTTTGCATTGAAGCAGGGCTTTCAGATATTCGATACCTAAAATGTTATTGGGACTCTGAAGAACATTTTCCGGCTGAGAGTGGTTGGGAAGATAAGCCTGCAAAGCGGTCACTCTGGCTTTAGGAAAAGAACTTCCATTTTTTAATTCTTCCTGTAAAAGGGACTGATAGTTTTTAGGTTCCTCTACCAGAAACTGTGCAATATCAGATAATGTTGCGATATCACCCAGCTCGCTACCAAAACATAAGCTGTCCACACAGTTTAGAGAATCAAGAAGATGAATGCCTCCTTTAGAAAAATATTCAGCACTCATGGTTGAGGCGTAGGAGGGCATTTCAAGTACTAGGTCAATTCCTGCGTTTAAAGCCATAGCCGCACGGGTATATTTGTCCAGGCAGGCAGGTTCACCGCGCTGAACAAAATCACCGCTCATTACTGCGATAGTGTAGTCACTTTCGGAGATTTTTTTCGCTTCTTTGGCGTGAAAAGCATGGCCCAAATGAAATGGGTTATATTCGGTGATGAATCCACATATTTTCATAAAAAACCTCCTGTTCTGTTTTGGGATTTCTGTTATTTCTTAAACCTTTAAGTAAAAATGTGCACAATAAATTGGCATAAGGTGCGTTATTTTAGTTAGCTTTTAGCGATTTTTTGCTTGTAAGTGCTTACAGCATTGAGTATAATATAAACAGTGTGTTTTGTTAAGCACAAACTGATAAAGCTTAGGGAAATGTCCCGAAGGAGTGCATATGTCTTATATTGATAAAATCAAGGATCGTGCAAGAATTGACAAGAAAACGATTGTTTTACCCGAATCAAATGATAAGAGAACTTTGATTGCGGCAGCAAAGATTATGGAAGAAGGCATTGCCAATATTATCATGATTGGCGATGAGGAAAAGATTACGGACGGTGCAGGATGGCTGGAGGTTGATCTGACCGGTGTTCAGATTGTTAATCCCAAGACAACACCTAAGCTGGATGACTATGTAAATCTTTTATATGAAACAAGAAAATCCAAGGGCATGACCCCTGAAAAAGCAAGAGAGATTCTTCTTAAGGATTATCTTACTTTCGGAATCGTTATGGTAAAAGCCAATGATGCAGACGGAATGGTTGCAGGAGCATGTCATTCTACAGCAGATACCTTAAGACCTGCACTTCAGATTTTGAAGACAGCTCCGGGTGTAAAGCTTGTTTCTGCATTCTTTGTTATGGATACACAGTTCAAGGATCAGGGAGATAATGGAACCTTTATTTTTGCAGACTGTGGTTTGAATCAGGATCCTACAGCAGAAGAGCTTGCAGCTATTGCAGATACCTCTTCAAGAAGCTTTAAGTCGTTGGTAGGACCGAAACCCGTAATTGCAATGTTAAGCCATTCTACAATGGGAAGTGCAAAGCATCCCTTGGTAGATAAAGTGGTAGAGGCAACTAAGATTGCGCATGAACAGTATCCAAGTCTTACTATCGATGGTGAATTACAGCTTGATGCAGCTTTAGTTCCTTCTGTTGCCAAGTCCAAGGCACCGGGAAGTGTAGTAGGTGGTAAGGCAAATGTATTGATTTTCCCTAACCTGGATGCGGGAAATATCGGTTATAAGCTGGTTCAAAGACTTGGTGGAGCAGAGGCCTATGGTCCTATGCTTCAGGGTATTGCTAAGCCTGTAAACGACTTGTCAAGAGGATGCTCATGGCAGGATATTGTGGGTGTAGTTGCACTTACAGCGGTACAGGCACAGTTACAGTAAGTTAAGAACAAATTAGAGTTCTAATTTGAAAAATATAGATAGAAAAAGAGGAAAGAAAAATGAAGGTTTTAGTTATTAACTGCGGAAGCTCATCTTTAAAATTCCAGCTCATTGATTCTGAATCTGAGCAGGTGATTGCAAAGGGACTTTGTGAAAGAATCGGTATTGACGGAAGTATGATTACATATGCTCCTATGGGTGGAGATAAGGAAAAGAAGGAAGTCCCTATGCCTGATCATACTAAGGCAATTTCACTTGTTTTGGATGCACTTACCAACGAGAAGACAGGTGTAGTTAAGGACTTAAAGGAAATCGGAGCAGTAGGACACAGAGTAGTTCATGGCGGAGAGAAGTTCTCTTCAGCTGTAGTAATTACTGATGAGGTTATGAAGGCTATTGAAGAATGTAGCGATTTGGCACCCTTACACAATCCTGCAAACTTAATCGGTATTAATGCATGTAAGGAATTAATGCCGGGTGTACCTATGGTAGCTGTGTTTGATACCGCTTTCCATCAGACAATGCCTAAGGAAGCATACCTTTATGGTATTCCTTATGAATACTATGAGAAATACAAGGTAAGAAGATATGGTTTCCATGGAACCAGCCATTCTTATGTATCCAAAAGAGCAGCAGAAGTACTTGGAAAGGACTACAATTCTTTGAAAACAATCGTTTGCCATTTGGGCAATGGTGCAAGTATTTCAGCAGTAAAAAATGGTAAGTGTGTAGACACTTCCATGGGTCTTACTCCGTTGGAAGGTTTGATTATGGGAACACGTAGTGGAGATATTGATCCTGCGATTATTGAATTCCTTGCTCACAAAGAGGGCTTGACAGTTGATGAGGTTTTGAATATATTAAACAAGAAATCTGGTGTACTTGGTCTTTCCAATAACTTATCTTCAGATTTCAGAGATATTGAGAACGGATATATCGATAAAGAGTACTTTGCAACTCAGGCAATGGAAACCTTCTGTTACAGAGTGGCAAAATATGTTGGCGCTTATATTGCAGCAATGAATGGTGTTGATTGCATCGTGTTTACCGCAGGTGTTGGTGAGAACGGTCCTATCATCAGAAACATCGTTTGTGAGTACTTAGGATATATGGGTATTACATTAGATCAGGAACAGAACAACAAGAGAGGCGATGATACAATCATCAGCACACCTGATTCTAAGGTAACAGTTATGTTTATTCCTACCAATGAAGAATTGGCTATCGCAAGAGAGACAGTGGCATTGGTATAGAATATATATTTTTTTAACAAAGAGGAGAAAAAAATGAAAAAAAGATTAGTAGCAAGTTTAATGGCAATGGTATTGGTAGGTTCTTTACTTACCGGATGTGGTGAGACTGAGCAGAAAGAGTCAAGCGCAGCCAGCACAGAGGAAAGCAAGACAGAAGAGTCTACAGAAGCTTCAAGTGAAGCATCTACAGAGGCTTCCAGCGAAGAGTCAGTAGAAGAGTCTACAGAAGAATCTACTGAGGAGTCTACAGAAGAAGAATCTACAGAAGAAACAACTGAAGAGGAATCTACAGAAGAGTCTTCAGAAGAAGTTGTAGCAGCTACCGGTGAGTGGGCTGAAGCATACGAAGGTTACTTACAGAGAGAAAATATTTTCCCTGAGAACTTCCAGATGTCAGCTGATGTAGAAGAAGATGGAATGGCTATGACCATGGTAATTGCTAAGTATGACAACCAGGCACTTGTTTCTATGTTCGTTGAAATGGATGGAGCAAAGAATGGTTTTGAAGCTTATGTTACCGAGGATTATTCTTATCTTACAGTTATGTCAAATGGTGAGAATATGTGGGTTAAGTCTAAACTTCAGGATTCTTCAGAGGTTACTGGTTTAACAGGCGATATGACAGATATCGTTGATGATGCACAGGACTGTACTTATGTTGGTGAAGTTGTTGATGGTGGTGTAACATATGATGTTCTTTCTGCTGACTCAGATGGAGAAGAGGTTCAGATCTTTGTTAACAGAGAAACTCAGTACATTGAGAAGCTTGTTGTTGAAGGTGCAGAAGATATTGTTATGAACGTAAGCGAGTGTGATGGTATTAAATTACCTGCAGATGCAGCAGATGCTGAAGAAGTTGATGAAGATACATTTGCTATGTACATCTTTGCTGGTATGATGTCTATGATTCCTCAGGAATAATAGTTATTCTGTAATAGAATAAAGTTGTTGACAAAACAATATTCCGTATGTATAATAATTCAGTGTGTGAAAATACATAAGTGGATTTTGCATAGGAGTCGATATGTTGATTAATTTATCCGATGTTTTTTCTACAGAGGGAAAAGTAGTACAGAATACGGAAGAGCTTAACTTGGATGTGTTTGATAATGGAATGGACAGGTTCAGCATTGTCAGTAAAACCCCGGTAACATTTACCTTTACCAATATTGGTGTGAATGAGGTGGCGGTGAGCGGTGGTATGGAGCTTACAATGGAAGCTGCTTGTGACAGATGCTTGGAAACTGTTGAAGTTCCCATAAAACTTTCCTTCGATAGAGTTGTAAAACCTATACTGGAAGAAACAGAGAGTGATGAGGCAGATGAGAATTCCTTTATGGAAGGTTATCAGCTAGATATAGAGGCTTTTGTAAAAACCGAAATCATAGTTAACTGGCCGATGAAGATTCTTTGTAAGGACGATTGCAAGGGTGTATGCCCTGTTTGTGGTAAGAATCTGAACGTGGTTAGCTGCGGATGTGATACATTCGTACCTGATCCAAGAATGGCAGTAATACAAGATATCTTTAACGCGAATAAGGAGGTGTAACGATGTCAATTTGTCCTAAGAATAAAACTTCAAGAGGTAGAAGAGATAAGAGAAGAGCTAACTGGAAGATGGCTGCTCCTACATTAGTAAAGTGCAGCTGTGGCGCACTTATGGTTCCTCACAGAGTTTGCAAGGCTTGTGGAAAATACAACAAGAAGCAAGTTGTAGAGGCATAATCATTCTACAAAGATAAAATCATGAGAGACTAACCGATTGGTTGGTCTCTTTTTTTGCGTACAAGCAGCTGTGCTTTTGCTTGATTTCTTGGGTATATTTTAGTATATTATAAGTTGGATAATAATATTGGAGGACTATGCGATATGGTCAATGTAGCAGTAGATGCAATGGGTGGAGACAACGCTCCGGTAGAAATTGTTAAGGGCGCTGTAGAGGCTTTAAATGCAAGCCAGAATGTAAAGGTTTTTTTAGTTGGAATCAGTCAGGTCGTTGAGAGCGAATTGGCAAAATATAGCTATGATAAATCAAGAATGGAAGTTGTGGATGCGACTGAGGTGATTGAGACCGCGGAGCCTCCTGTTATGGCTATCCGTAAAAAGAAGGATTCTTCCTTGGTTAAGGGCTTATATCTTGTAAAGGACGGTACCTGTGATGCGTATGTATCCGCGGGAAGTACCGGTGCAAACTTGGTTGGTGGCCAGCTCATTGTCGGTAGAATCAAAGGTGTAGAGAGACCACCCCTGGCACCCCTCATTCCAACAGAAAAGGGTGTTAGTTTATTAGTAGACTGTGGTGCGAATGTGGATGCAAGACCTTCTCATCTGGTGCAGTTTGCCAAGATGGGTTCGATCTATATGAAGAATGTTATGGGTGTAGAGAATCCTAAGGTTGGTATTTTGAATATTGGTGCAGAGGAAGAAAAGGGAAATGCACTTGTAAAGGAAACCTTTCCTCTTTTAAAGGAATGTCCGGATATTAATTTTGTAGGTTCTATAGAGGCAAGAGATATTACAACCGGTATGGTGGATGTCATTGTATGTGAAGCTTTTGCAGGAAATGTGGCCTTAAAGACCATGGAGGGTGTAGCACAGACCTTGGTCAAGAAGATTAAGGAAGGTATGATGACCTCCTTCAGAAGTAAAATTGGAGCATTACTTGTAAAACCGGCACTAAAGAAAACCTTGAAAACCTTTGATACGAAGGAACACGGTGGAGCACCTATGCTTGGATTAAACGGACTTGTAGTAAAGAGTCATGGAAGCAGTACTTCTGTTGAAATAAAGAATTCTATTTTACAATGTATTACCTTTAAGGAGCAGGGAATCAACGAAAAGATTAGGGAAAAACTTTCTCCTGCAGAATAGGAAAGAAGGAAGCATTATGGAATTTGAAGCACTTAAGCAAGCAATTGTTGATGTCTTAAATGTATATCCTGATGAAATTCATGAAGAGACAACCTTTATGGAAGATTTGGGAGCGGATTCTCTGGATCTTTACCAGGTTGTTATGGAACTGGAGGATAAGCTTTCTATCGAATTGGACCCGGAAGAAGTACAGAATATTAAGACGGTAGGAGAAGCACTTGAAATATTGAAACGTCATTGTGCAAAGACTCCTGAAGAGTAAAGCTACGTTTACGGGGAAAGGATAGAAATGATGGAAGGAAATACACAGTTTAGAGGCAAGGAAATCGAAGATATCATAGGATATCATTTTCAAAACGCTGCATATTTAAGACAGGCTGTGACACATAGTTCTTTTGCCAATGAGCAGAAGATTAATAAATCGCCCCATTATGAGAGACTGGAGTTTCTTGGGGATGCGGTATTGGAATTAACCAGTAGTGAGTTTTTGTATATAAGGCACCCGGAGCTGCCGGAGGGAAAGCTTTCTAAAATGAGAGCATCCATGGTTTGTGAACCATATCTTGCCTTTTGCGCTAAGTCAGTTGGACTTGAAAAGTATATTCTTTTAGGAAAAGGTGAAGAAAATACCGGAGGACGCCAGAGAGAATCTATTATCAGTGATGTTTTCGAAGCGATTATAGGAGCAATCTATCTGGATGGTGGAATAGAGGAAGCAAAAGCTTATATTTACAGACTTTTATTGGATCATATTAATGAGAAAAAGCTCTTTGCAGATGCAAAGAGTGAACTACAGGAAATGATGCAGGGAAAGTTAAAAAGAGAATTTTCCTATGAACTTATGAAGGTTGAAGGACCGGAGCATTGCCAGGTGTTCACGGTGCAGGTGATATCACAGGGAGAAATCCTTGGAGAAGGTCAGGGAAAGAACAAAAAACTGGCAGAACAGCAAGCGGCGCAGGCAGCTTTGGAGAAATTGCTGGAAGAAAAGTAATATAGAAAGAGACGGTAACCCCATGTACTTAAAAAGTATCGAAATACATGGATTTAAATCCTTTGCAAACAAAATAAATTTTCAGTTTCATAATGGTATTACAGGTATTGTAGGCCCTAACGGAAGCGGTAAGAGTAATGTTGCGGATGCAGTAAGATGGGTATTGGGTGAACAGAAGATTAAACAGCTGCGTAGTTCCAGTATGCAGGATGTTATTTTCTCCGGTACAGAAGCAAGAAAACCATTAAGCTATGCATATGTTGCAATTACTTTGGACAATGCGGATCATCAGCTGGCAATAGATTATGATGAAGTAACGGTAGCGAGACGTATTTATCGTTCCGGAGAAAGTGAATATTTAATTAATGGAACTATATGCCGTCTGCGAGATGTAAACGAGCTTTTCTATGATACCGGTATTGGTAAGGAAGGATATTCCATCATCGGTCAGGGTCAGATTGATAAAATCATTAGCGGAAAGCCTGAAGAACGAAGAGAACTGTTTGATGAGGCCGCAGGTATCGTAAAGTTCAAAAAACGTAAGTCCAGCGCAGTTACTAAGCTGGAAAATGAAAAACAGAACCTGGTTCGTGTTACTGATATTTTAAAGGAACTTGAGAGGCAGGTTGGTCCTCTGGGAAGACAGGCAGAGGTTGCCAAGGTTTATTTAAATAAACGTGAAGAATTAAAAACACTGGATGTTAATGTTTTCTTGCTGGAAAGTGTAAGACTTCGTGAGCAGCTTAGTCAGATTGAGGAAAAGTATAATATCAGTGATGCGCAGTTAAAAGAAACCAATGAGCAGTACGAGGCAATAAAAACAGATTATGAGCAGGTACAGAGCGAATTGGAAGCTTTGGAAGTTGCAATGGAGGAGGCAAGAAAGACTTTGAATGAGTCAGGTCTTGTCAGAAGCCGTTTGGAGGGTGAAATCAATGTCCTAAAGGAAAAAATTAATTCTGCACAGGGCAATGAAAATCACTTAAATACAAGAAAACAAAGCCTGGAAGGAGAAATTGCACTTCGTAGAGAAGAACAGCAGAAAACCGGTCAGGAAAAGGATAGAATGCATGAAGATATGGAGCGTCTTTCCAAGGAAAGAGATTCCGTACGAGAAGAACTGAAGGCAGTTCAGCAAAAGATTGCATCCCTGAATGAAGAAATTGAAAAGTCAAAGAATACAATCATTGGAGAGTTGAATCAGAGAGCAACGATTCGTTCCAAAATGGGTAGCTTTGATACCATGACTGAGCAGATTCATATTCGTAAGGCGGAACTGAATGCCAGACTTCTTCGTGCAAAATCAGATGAAGCACAGAGAGAAGAGAATATTAAGAAGCTGGAAAAGAATTTTGAAGAAGTTACAAAGCAGATTCAGGATTTAAATGAGGAATGTGCTGCTGCAGAAATTACGTTGGGTAAAATCAGAGAAGAGCTGCAGGAGAAGGATAATAAATTACGAGAAACACAGACCAGATTCCACCAGGAGAAGTCCAAGTTGGAGGCCTTGAATAACTTAACAGAGCGTTATGAAGGCTATGGCGGCAGTGTTAAGAAGGTTATGGAACAGAAGGATACCTACAAGGGTATCATTGGTGTTGTAGCAGATATTATTCAGGTGGAACAGAAGTACGAAACAGCAATTGAAATTGCACTTGGTGGTAATATCCAAAATGTCGTAACCGATAATGAGGAGACAGCCAAGAAGGTAATTCAGTTCTTAAAGAACAATCGCTTAGGAAGAGCAACCTTCCTGCCACTTACCAGTATTACCCATCCGCAGGAATTCAAAACACCCGAAGTACTCTCAGAAAAGGGTGTTATTGGCATGGCCGATGAACTCACCTATACCAAACCCGAGTATAAAAATGTGGCAAAGGCAATGCTTGGAAGAATCGTTGTTGTTGATCATATTGACAATGCTGTACGCATTGCCAAGAAATATGATTACGGCGTAAGAATGGTTACCTTAGAGGGTGAACTTTTGGTACCCGGAGGAGCAATCAGTGGTGGTACCTTCAAGAACAACAGTAATCTTCTTGGTCGTAGAAGAGAACTGGAAGAACTGGAAGAAAAGATTGCTTCCCTTGAAAAGGAAATTAAGCGTATCAGTGATGATATTGAGGAAACCAAGAAGAAACGTAATGAACTTCGTCTCAGTACAGAGTTGAAACGTGGTGAATTACAGCGTAAAGGCTTGGAACAGAATACAGCAAAGCTTAGTTTGTCCGCAGCAAAGGATCGAATGGCTGAAGAAGAGCAGGGCTATGATTCCATGAAGAAAGAGGAAGCTGAGATTGAAGAACAGCTGAAGAAAATTCAGGAGGATAAGAATCATATTTCTGAAGAATTGTCAGGAAGTGAAAAGCTGGAACAGGAAATGCAGGATAGAATTGCTGCATTGAAGGATGAACTGGATGCAGAGAGAAACAGAGAAACCCAAAAAGCAAAGACTGTTTCTGAATGGGAAGTTAAGGTTGAGAAAATCAACAGTGCGCTGGAATACCAGCAAGGGAACTTCAATCGTATCGAAGAGGAAATCAATCGCTTAAATGGTGAACTTGATGAAATCATTCAGGCATTAAAGGATAATGATGGTGACGTAGAGGAGAATAAGCAGAAGATTCTTGCTATTCAGGAAACCATTGCCGCTTCCTTTGATCAGCAGAATGAGTCAGAGGTCTTCCTGAAAGAAGGCGCAGAAAAGAAAGAAAAACTTACCACGAAGCAGAGAAACTTCTTTAATACACGTGAAGAACTGGGTGAGAGAAGACTGAACTTAGAGGGTGAAGTTCTTCGATTAAAGACACAAAAAGAGGCTACAGAAGGTGCAATGGAATCCCAGATCAATTATATGTGGGATGAGTATGAGATTACATTGTCTGATGCGACAGCCATGAGAAATGAAGAAATGAACGATCTCTCTGCAATGAAGAAGTCCATTTCAACATTGAAGGATGAAATCAAAAAGCTGGGAAATGTTAATGTAAATGCAATCGAGGACTACAAGGAATTGATGGAACGTTATACATTTACCAAACAGCAGCATGATGATTTGGTAGAAGCCGAGAAGACTTTGGAAGGCATTATTGCTGAATTGGATGAGGCAATGAGAAAGCAGTTCAAAGAGAAATTCGCAGACATCTGTCATGAATTTGACAAGGTATTTAGAGAACTCTTTGGTGGTGGTAAGGGTACCCTGGAGCTGATGGAAGATGAAGATATGCTGGAAGCAGGAATTCGTATCATCGCACAGCCACCCGGAAAGAAACTTCAGAATATGATGCAGCTCTCCGGTGGAGAGAAGGCGTTGACTGCAATTGCACTTTTATTTGCAATTCAGAATCTGAAGCCATCTCCATTCTGTTTATTGGACGAAATCGAAGCGGCTTTGGATGAGTCAAACGTATCCAGATATGCAAAGTATTTACATAAGCTTACAAAGCATACACAGTTTATTGTAATCACCCATAGACGTGGAACGATGGAAAGTGCAGACCGCTTATATGGTATTACCATGCAGGAGAAGGGTGTCTCTACCCTGGTAAGTGTCAACCTTGTTGATAAGGATCTTACCTAATGATTTAGAAAGGTTTTTAACTATGAGTGAAGAAAAGAAGGGCTTTTTTGCCAGACTAAAGGAAGGTTTGAATAAAACCAGAGATAATATTGTAAAAGGTATGGATGCAATCTTTATTGGATTCGCAGAAATCAATGAAGACTTTTACGATGAACTTGAAGAAGTATTAATCATGGGTGACCTTGGTGTAACAGCAACCAATCAGGTTATGGAGGACATCAAGAAGAAGGTAAAAGAGGAGCATATTAAGAGTCCATCAGAGTGCCGAAAAGTCATTATTCAAAGTATTAGAGAGCAGATGCAGGTAGAAAATACTGCATACGAATTTGAAAATAAGCAATCTATCGTTATGGTCATCGGTGTAAATGGTGTTGGTAAAACAACATCCATCGGAAAGCTCGCTTCAAAATTAAGAGACCAGAAAAAGAATGTATTGATCTGTGCGGCAGATACCTTTAGAGCTGCTGCAACAGAACAGCTTGAGGTATGGGCCAAGAGAGCAGATGTACCTATGATCAGTGCATCACAGGGAGCAGACCCTGCAAGCGTTGTTTTTGATGCTGTAAATGCTGCAAAAGCAAGACATACAGATGTATTATTAATTGATACAGCGGGTAGACTACATAATAAGAAAAATCTTATGGAAGAGCTTCGTAAGATGAACAGAATCATTGACAGAGAATTCCCGGATGCACATAGAGAAAACCTGATTGTTTTGGATGCTTCAACAGGACAGAACGCATTAAATCAGGCAAAAGAGTTTGGTGATGTTGCAGATCTTACAGGTATTATTCTTACCAAAATGGACGGAACTGCCAAGGGTGGAATTGCAATTGCGATTCAGTCCGAATTGAAGGTGCCGGTAAAGTATATTGGTGTAGGAGAAAGTATAGAAGATTTGCAGAAGTTTGATGCAGATGATTTTGTGAAGGCATTGTTCGACGTAAAGATTGAAAAGGATGAACAGGAGTAAGTATGTTAACTCTGGAAAAGTTTGAAGAAGCCAGTGAGGTGGTAAAAAAAGTAACCTTGGAAACCAAACTGGTATATAGTGATTTTTTGAGTAAACAATCCGGAAATAAGGTTTATTTAAAACCTGAAAATATGCAGTTTACCGGTGCGTACAAGGTTCGTGGTGCTTATTATAAAATGAGCACATTAACAGATGAAGAGAGGCAGAGAGGACTGATTACAGCATCAGCCGGAAATCATGCGCAGGGTGTTGCCTATGCGGCGAAATGTTATGGCGCAAAAGCAACGATCGTAATGCCTACTACTACACCATTAATGAAGGTGAACAGAACCAAAAGCTATGGTGCAGATGTGTTATTATACGGGGATGTATATGACGAAGCCTGTGCAAAGGCATTAGAGCTTGCGGAGGAAAAGGGCTATACCTTTATTCATCCTTTTGATGATTTAACAGTTGCTACCGGACAGGGAACCATTGCCATGGAAATCGTAAAGGAGCTTCCTTTAGTGGATTACATTTTGGTGCCAATTGGTGGCGGTGGACTTGCAACCGGTGTTTCTACCCTTGCCAAGATGTTAAATCCTAAGATTAAAGTAATTGGTGTTGAGCCGGCCGGAGCAAATTGTATGCAGGAGTCTTTGAAAAACGGAAAGGTTACAACCTTACCTAAGGTAAGCACTATTGCAGACGGTACGGCAGTGAAAACTCCGGGAAGTAAGCTGTTTCCTTATATACAGCAGAACCTGGATGATATCATTACCATAGAAGATGAGGAACTGGTGGTAGCATTTCTTGATATGGTTGAAAACCACAAGATGGTAGTTGAGAACTCAGGACTTTTATCAGTGGCTGCGGTGAAGCATCTTGATGTGAAGGATAAAAAGATTGTTTCTATATTAAGTGGTGGAAACATGGATGTAATTACCATGTCTTCCGTAGTACAGCAGGGCTTAATCTTTAGAGACAGAATCTTTACCGTATCAGTACTTCTTCCGGATAAGCCGGGGGAACTTTGCAGAGTTTCCGGTGTGATTGCAGCACAGAATGGTAATGTAATTAAGCTTGAGCATAATCAGTTTGTATCTACCAACAGAAATGCTGCAGTGGAGCTTCGTATTACCTTAGAGGCTTTTGGTACAGAACATAAGCAGCAGATTATTGATGCTTTGGAAAAAGAGGGGTATATGCCCAAGGTAGTCAGAACCAATATATAAGAAGGGTTGGATTGTTTTCTATGCCAGATAGTAATGAATCGGCACAGAAGATAAAAAGCATTAAAAAATACGTTTATATAACAATCGGTAGCATGATTTATTCCATCGGTGTCAGCGGATTTTTAAATCCTAATTTATTGGCACCGGGTGGGATTACCGGAATAGCTATTATTGTGGGAGAACTTCTTAAAATCGGAACAGGAACGTTAATTTTACTATTAAACGTTCCGCTTTTATTATTGGGATTTCGAAGGTTTGGATTTCGCTTTCTGGCATCTACCGTTTATAGCATTATTTTGATTTCGATTACAACCAATATGTTCGCTGTGGTTGGAGCATTTACAAAGGATCTGTTTTTGGCGGCGGTTTGGGGGAGTGTTTGTACTGCCTTTGGAGTGGGAATGGTACTGAAGGCCGGCGCAACAACAGGAGGAACAGACATTATTGTTCGGATTCTTCGCAGAAAAGTACCGCATTTGAAAACAGGTTTTTTGTATTTATGCACAGATTTGTTAGTGGTTTTCCTATCGGGACTAGCCTTCAGACAATGGGAAAGCGCAATGTATGCGGCAATTACAGTTTTCCTTACAGCACAGGTATTGGATATTGTTTTATATGGAAAAGATGAGGCTAAGATGCTCATCATTATCAGTGGCAATGCAGAAATAATTGCGCAAAGGCTATTGTCCGAGCTTGAGGTTGGTGTTACTTATCTTCAAGGGGAAGGCGCTTTTTCATATCAGGAAAAGAAGGTCATTCTATGTGTTGTAAAGAAAACAAAGGCTCCGAAAGCAGAAGAAATAGTTAAGACTGAGGATAGAGAGTCTTTTATGATCGTAGCGGCGGCCAAGGAAGTGTATGGAGAAGGTTACAAGAGTTTATTTGCAGCAAAGTACTAGGGGATTTGAAATGGAGGTGGTAGTATGAGAAAAAAGGTTGCCTTATTTGCAAATGGTTGGAGCTTTGAATATATACAGAAGGTAGGAAATGGTATATTAAAGGTTGCCAGAGAAAAGAATATAGATTTATTCAGTTTTATCAGTTACACGGCTAGAGATGGTGCTGAGATGTACAACAAAAATGAACACAGCGTATTTACATTACCGGATATGGCTGATTTTGATGGGGTAATTCTTTTTACGAATTCCTTTAATCTGGATATAGAGCTTTTGGAACTTCAAGAGGCTATCCATAAATATCATATTCCTGCAATTTCTTTGGAATGTAAGCTGGATGGCATGGATTATATTGGGGTAGACAACTATAGTGGTATGTATGAACTGGCAGAACATCTATTTGAACATCATCAGGTGAAGAATGCGGTTGTTATGGCAGGAATACAGGGTCATGAGGAATCAGAAAGAAGATTAGAAGCAATTCAGGATGCGGCACATTGTTATGGTGTGGAAATCAGTGAAGAGAATATATTCTATGCCAACTGGGCGGCAGATAATGCAAATCAGGCATTGGAACAGTGGTTAGATGAACATGATGCATTACCGGATGCGGTGATTTGTGCCAATGATACAATGGCAATTGGTATTTATGATTACCTGAAAAAAGCAGGGTATCGTGTCCCCGATGACTGTATTGTTACAGGATTTGATGGTCTTATTAAAGGACAGCAAAAAGAAAAGGTACTGACGACCGTTAACCATAGCTGGGATAAAATGGGACAACGAAGTCTGGAGCTTTTGATAGAAAAAATGCAGGGACGAAAAGAGTGCGTTGAAGAGATTATAAAGACCAGGTTTTTGTGTGGTGAAAGCTGCGGCTGTCAGGTACAGAATAAACTGTATGTAAGAGAGGATCCGATTGATGGATTTAGCAGTGACCAGCATTTCAGACATATGTATGGTGAAACCAAAGAAGTAAGCACGGAAGAACAGTTAAATAAGCAATTGTCCAATTTCTTCTTAAAAGAACATGCAATCGAAGGTAATAAGTTTGTGCTGGGGTTAAATATTAATTTCTTTGAAAGAGAAGCGGATGTTAATTTGCCTTCTGACCATTTTGAAGAGGATATCGAAATTGCGTGTGCACTGTACAATGGTACCAGTCGAAAACGAATGAAAATGAAAACGAAGAAATCTATTTTCCGTGTATCAGAAGAAAGCAGTGAAGCTCATAATTATATTTTTGCACCGGTATGTGGCGAAAACAAGGTATATGGTTATGGAATGTTAGTCAGAGACTTCGATATCTGTTTTAACAATGTATTATATATTTGGACAAGACATGTCAGTATGTGTCTTAGACAAATCAGAAACAATGCCAAGATGGCAGAATTAACCAGAAAGCTGGAGCTTTTATCTGTTACAGATGAACTGACAGGGGTATACAATCGAAACGGATTAAAGAGAACTGTGATTCCTTTCCTCGAAAGAGTACATGAGGATGGAAAGAAAAACATGGTTTTCATTGCAGATATCGACCGAATGAAGGTAATTAATGATTCACAGGGGCATGCAATCGGGGATCAAGCCATCAAGGTTGTGGCAGAGATTCTGATGCAAAGCCTTCCTAAAAGCTTCAGTGTTGTTCGATTCGGCGGAGATGAATTTGTGTTCATGGGCGAGTATCGGGAAGGGATGGATATCGACAGTATTAAGGAAGATATTCAGAAGAAAAAAGACGAATTGTGCAGGGAACATGAGCTTTCCTTCTCTTTGGATATCAGTATCGGAGGGGCAGTTTCAGATCCTAAGGAACCCTTTGATTTGTCTGCATTGTTACAAAAAGCGGATGAAAATATGTACATAGAAAAAGAAATACATCACAATGAACAGGATAAAAACAAAGTGTAAAGAAAAAAACTTGACAATCATATTAAGGTGTTGTATTATGCAATAGGTTTGTGTATAAATTGAATCCGGAGGTTATCCTATGGAGAAGATATACAGGCAGGTATTGCTATATGATTTTTATGGTGAACTGCTAACAGAACATCAGAAGGCCATTTATGAAGATGCGGTTTGCAATGATATGTCGCTTAGCGAGATTGCCCAGCAGCATGGGATAAGCAGGCAGGGAGTTCATGATCTGATCAAAAGATGTGATAAGATTTTGCAGGATTATGAAAACAAGCTTCATTTAATGGACAAATACATGGATGCAGGGGAGCGGTTAAAACAAATCGTTGAACTTTGCAAAGCAGATGAGCCGGAGAGCGAAAGATTACAAAAGATTGAAGTCATTGCCGGTGAACTTGCCGGAGATTTTTAAAATCAATACTGCTTGGTATTTTGATTAAGGGAGACAGATATGGCATTTGAAAGTCTGACGGACAAACTACAGGATGTTTTTAGAAACCTTCGTGGTAAAGGAAGATTAACAGAAGATGATGTTAAGATTGCCATGAAAGAAGTTAAGATGGCGCTGTTGGAAGCGGATGTAAACTTCAAGGTTGTAAAACAGTTTGTTAATACAGTAGAAGAGCGTGCAATCGGTCAGGATGTAATGAATGGATTAAATCCGGGACAGATGGTAATTAAGATTGTAAATGAGGAATTGATTTCCCTCATGGGTAGTGAGACTACCGAGATTGCAATGCAACCGGGTAAAGCAATTACCGTTGTGTTGATGGCCGGTCTTCAGGGTGCAGGTAAAACTACTGCAACCGCCAAGATTGCAGGTAACTTAAAGAGAAAGGGTAAGAAGCCTTTACTTGTAGCCTGTGACGTTTACAGACCTGCTGCGATTGATCAGTTGCAGGTAAATGGAAAGAAACAGGAAGTAGATGTGTTCTCCTTGGGAACAGATGTAAGTCCTATTGAGATTGCAAAGCAGTCTATTGAATATGCACAGAAAAATAATCATAACGTAGTTATTTTGGATACTGCAGGTCGTCTTCATGTAGATGAAGAGATGATGCAGGAGTTGATTTCCATTAAAGAGAATGTTACAGTTCATCAAACTCTTTTGGTTGTGGATGCCATGACCGGTCAGGATGCGGTGAATGTTGCGAAAGAATTCGATGCCAAGGTTGGCGTTGATGGCGTTGTATTAACCAAGATGGATGGCGATACCAGAGGTGGTGCGGCTCTTTCTATCAAGGCTGTAACAGGAAAGCCTATTCTTTATATTGGTATGGGTGAAAAGCTTACCGATATGGAACAATTCTATCCTGATCGTATGGCTTCCAGAATCCTTGGTATGGGTGATGTTCTTTCACTTATTGACAAGGTACAGGCCAATGTAGATTTGGATGAAGAAAAAGGCAAGGAGATGGCCGGCAGAATGAAGAAGGGTAAGTTCGATTTTGAGGATTACCTGGAAAGCATGAAGCAGATGAAAAATATGGGTGGTATTGCAAGCATTTTGGGAATGCTTCCCGGTGTTGGTTTGAAGCCTTCTGAATTAGAAGGAATGATCGATGAAAAGCAGCTTGCAAGAATGGAAGCAATTGTGCTTTCCATGACCAAAGAAGAAAGAAGAAATCCTAAGCTTCTGAATCCAAGAAGAAAGCACAGAATTGCAAAGGGTGCCGGCGTGGATATCAGTGTTGTTAATAAGTTTGTTAAGCAGTTCGAACAGAGTCAGCAGATGATGAAGAGAATGGGCGGTGGCAAGAGAAAAGGCTTGTTAGGCGGCTTAGGTGGTATGGGTGGCGGATTCCCCGGCAGAGGCGGAAGATTTCCGTTCTAACCCGAAATGTTAATATGGTAGATTTGGGAAAAACCCTGATCATATATTTTGTTTTTTAGCCTATGTGGCAGAAAGTGAGGAAAAAAATGGCAGTTAAAATCAGATTGAGAAGAATGGGACAGAAGAAGGCACCTTTCTATAGAATTATTGTAGCAGATTCTCGTTCCCCAAGAGATGGTAGATTCATCGAAGAGATCGGAACATATGATCCTTCTACAGATCCCAGCACATACAAGATCAACGAAGAATTAGCTAAGAAGTGGTTAGCTAATGGTGCTCAGCCTACCGAGCAGGTTGGAAAGCTTTTCAAGGCAGCTGGAATCGAGAAATAAGTAGATAACAGCTTAGTTTTGGAGGTGGAATATGAAGGAGTTAGTTGAAGTTATTGCAAGAGCACTTGTGGATAACCCCGATGAAGTCGTTGTGACAGAGAAGCAGGAAGGCAAGAATGTTGTAGTAGAACTCCATGTAGCCGCATCCGATATGGGTAAAGTAATTGGAAAGCAGGGCAGAATTGCAAAAGCAATTCGTTCTGTTGTAAAAGCTGCATCTTCCAAAGATGATTTGATTGTGGATGTTGAAATTGTTTAGTAAATGATTTCGACTGATTGGAAAGGGAATGTGATTACATTCCCTTTCTTTAGTGTTAAATAGAAGGAGGAAAAAGACTGTGGCAGATATACTGAATAGTCCGGATTATTTTAAGGTTGGAATCATCACATCAACACATGGGGTTCGCGGAGAAGTAAAGGTATTCCCGACCACAGATGATCCCAAGAGATTTAAAAGATTAAAGGAAGTGCTTTTAGTACTTCCTAAGGAGCAGAGAACCTTAGAAGTGGAAAGCGTTAAGTTTTTCAAAAATATGGTCATATTGAAGTTTAAGGGTCTTGATAACATGAACGATGTTGAAAAGTTCAGACAGGGAACTCTTCATGTTGAACGTAAAAATGCAGTCAGACTGAGCAGAGATGAGTATTTTATTGCGGATTTGATTGATATTAATGTAGAGGACGAAAACAATAATCGTCTTGGTGTGCTGACGGATGTCTTAGAAACCGGAGCCAATGACGTATATGTTATTACAATGGCTGATGGCAAGGAACTATTATTACCGGCTATTAAGCAATGTATTTTAAATGTTGATATGGAAAACAGATTGATGACAGTTCATGTATTGGAAGGGCTGTTAGATTAATATATAGGTGAGAACATGAAAATCCATGTAATGACTTTATTTCCGGAGATGATTAATGCAGGAGTAAACACCAGCATTTTAAAAAAGGCCATAGAGAATGGATATCTGGATGTAGATGCTGTGAATATCAGAGATTATTCTCTGGATAAACATAAAAAGGTAGATGACTATCCTTATGGAGGCGGTGCAGGCATGCTGATGCAGGCACAGCCTATTTATGATGCCTACAGAGCGGTAGTAGGGACGAACAAAAAGAAAATACGAACGATTTATGTTACACCACAAGGTTCTACCTTCAATCAAAAGATGGCGGAGGAGTTTGCAAAAGAAGAAGAGCTTGTTTTTCTGTGTGGTCATTATGAAGGAATAGACGAGAGAGTATTAGAAGAGGTTGTTACGGATTATATTTCTATTGGAGATTATGTGCTTACCGGTGGAGAGCTTCCGGCTATGGTTATGATTGATGCTATTGCCAGATTGATACCGGGTGTTCTTCATAATGATATTTCTGCGGAAACAGAGAGCTTTCACAGAGATCTGTTAGAGTATCCCCAGTACTCTAGACCGGAAGTCTGGATGGGAAAGGAAGTTCCTAAGGTTTTACTATCAGGAGACCATAAAAAGATTACAAAGTGGAGAAAAGAAGCCGCAGAGATTAGAACCAGGGAAAGAAGACCGGACTTATATGCAAAATACCTGGAAGTAGAGGAGTTTATTGCCGGATTAAAAAAGAAAAAACGCAAATTCATTCATGTTTCAGAAAGTCTTTCTACGGGAAGAGGAAGCCTATTGTATAAAGGAAAGGATTCCTTTGCGGTATTTGAAAAAGTCAGTGGAGAATTATATCTGGAAGGAAATGTTCCGGAAGAAATAATAAATCAGCTTAAGGGAATCAAAAGTGTTGTTACCTGCCATGAAGCAATTGCTGATTTGTATAATGGGCAAAAGAAGGTATTTTGGCAGGCCCTGTATACAAAAAAAGAAACGTTGCCTGTAAAGTACAAGGATATTCGAAGGATTTCAGCTGCAGAAATACAGGATTTTTCATTGCAGGAGGATTACCCTTATCTTTTGGGCTGCTATATTCAGGAGGAGCTGAAAGGAATTTTGGGAGGAAGATATCCCGGAAGAATGGACGAGCTTCAGGTGAGCGATGGGGCGGAAAAAACTGAAATAGAAGCTTCCTTGGAAGCTTTTATGATTAATGAAGCACTGAGTCTTGATTTAACACCTTATGTTCGTATAGAGAAAGAGAACAACAGGCTGAAAGCCCTTCAGGAGGATTTGGGATTATATTTATATGAGGAGCAGGTCTTCCATGTCTTTTGGTAGAGGGGCAGTAAACTGCATTCTTTCCCCTGTAATAGGATGTGGAAAGGTAAGCCTATAGGAATGTAGTGCTTGTCTCGACAGGGGCCCGGGATTGGGATTATACAGGCTGTCGCCTACAAGGGGGTGGCCAATATGTTTCATATGCACACGAATTTGATGGGTACGGCCGGTCTCTAAACGGATAGAGAGTAGACTGTATCCGTTTTTTTCTTCCAAAACCTTGTAATGGGTTATGGCTCTGTCTCCATGAGTAAAGTCTACACAGCGTTCAATAACCGAACTGTCCTTTCTTGCAATGGGCGCGTCAATGGTGCCTGCTTTAGCTTCCGGGGTACCGGAAATAAGTGCAAGATATTCTCTTTGAATGGAGTTTGATTCATCGCTCTTATTTGCAATCATGGAAGAAAGAATGCTTGCACTTAGCATATGCTTGGCAACAATGGTAAGACCGGAAGTATCTTTGTCTAAGCGATTGACACATCGGAAAATAAAGGGCTTATTCTGGCTTTGAAAATACCAGGCAAGACCATTCGCCATGGTGTTATAATAATTGTCCATAGAAGGATGAACGGGCATATGGAAGGGCTTATTAATGACAATAATATCCTCATCCTCATAAACGATATGGAGTGCCATTTCTACCGGCGGAATTTTTTCGGAACATTCGGTTTCGTTAATATGTATGGTTAATTTATCCCCCAAAGACAGCTTCCTGGTGACGTATTCCCATACGTTGTTTAACAGAATGCTCTCCGGCATTTTTTTTAATTCAACGATAGTTTGGGCAGAGTAAGAGTGTTCCTTTAAAAATTGTCCAATGGTTTTATTATGATCCTTTGAGGTTATTGTATATTCTAAAACACGTTCCATGGATACACCTGCCTTCTATAGTGCGCTAAATTGTTTAAATATTACGAAAAATATTATATCTATATGATTTTACAGTAGGGAAAATAAGGTGTCAAAACAATTTTAGATTTAGGGGTTATGCAGATGAAAAAAATAGAGTATAATAGTAGTCGCAGAAAGGAAATACAGATATGGAATCAATTGAATTAAGAGCACAAAGACTACAAGAAGCCAAAGAAAGCTACCAGAATCTGCAGTTTAGAGACGAATTTATTTTCTGCAAGATATTGGGGCTGTATCCTGATATTGCAAAGGAATTGATGGAGCTTTTCCTTGGGGTAAAGATTAAAATGGTTATCCCTCAAAAACAGAAACAGAATGATATTAAGGCAGACGGACGAGGAATTCGTTTGGAGGTTCATCTGGACGATAAGAAAAATACAATATATGACATAGAGCTGATTACTACAATGCTGTCAGATTATCCGAAGAGGACCAGATTTTATCAGGGAATGATAGATCTAGATCTTCTTACAAGAGGTGCGAAATTTTCCGAACTTAAGAAGTCGGGTGTGATTTTCTTAAGCTTAGAAGACCCATACGGTAAGGGAAGACACAAGTATACTTTCGAAAAGCTTTGTGTAGAGGAACCGGAGATTCATCTTGAAGACGATACTCGCATGATTATCCTGAATGCTTCAGGTACACAGAGTGATGTGTCTGATGAGTTGCTGGATTTTTTCAAGCTGTATAAAGACGGGAAGGGAGAAACTTCTCTTTCCAAACGAATCCAGGATGAGGTAGAAAAAGCCAAGCTGAATGATGAGTGGAGGATGGAATACATGATACAGTTCATGCGTGATCAGGAAATGAAGGATCTGGGAAAAGAAGAAGGTAAGGCCGAAGGAAGAATAGAAGAAAGAAAAGACCTTTTGAATAAGATGATTACTCGCGGTTTTTCAAAGGAAGATATTCTTAAATTGGATTTTACCGAGTTGGAATACAATGCCGCTAAAAAAGAAGCAGAGTAATGAAAAATAATAAAAATGCTTGCATTTCGGGAAAAGATGTGGTAACATCTATGCGTTGTGTAAAAGAGATGGTCCTCTGATACAGGAGTATTAAGAACATCAAATTCATAAAGGAGGCTCAAAATGAGTATTATTTCAGAAATCGAAGCAGAACAGTTAAAAGCAGAAGTTGATTCTTTCGCAGTAGGTGATACCGTTAAGGTTTACGGAAAGATCAAGGAAGGAAACCGTGAAAGAATTCAGGTTTTCGAAGGTGTAGTATTGAAGAGACAGGGCGGAAGCAACAGAGAAACTTTCACCGTTAGAAAGACTTCAAATGGTATTGGCGTAGAGAAGACTTGGCCTGTACATTCTCCTAACGTAGAGAAGATCGAAGTTATCAGAAAGGGTAAAGTAAGACGTGCTAAGCTCAACTACTTAAGAGACCGTATCGGTAAGAAGGCTAAGGTTAAAGAGTTAGTTAAATAAGTTAAGCTCGATTCAAAGGACAATCACTTCGGTGGTTGTCTTTTTTTTCTTCATAATAAATTAACTTTTATATGAGGGTAAAATATGGTATAATTCATGCGTTAAAAGAGAAGTAGAAAGGCCCTATAAAATGGCAAGAAGTAAAGGTTTAACTTTTCACCAGAAGCAGAAAAAGAACAGAAAAGGTTTACTTGGAGATATTCTTTCTACATTATTTGGTGTGTTCGCTGTATCATTTATAGCTGTCGTCTTGACTATATTTTTGGGAACCTACACCAATGTGGTTGGTAATGCCATGGAACCTTCCCTTGCAAATGAGCAGAGGGTATATATAGATAAATTTTCATATTTATTATCTTCTCCCAAAAAGGGAGATGTAGTTGTATTTGTTCCCAAGGGAAATAAGAATACACATTATTACGTAAAAAGAGTCATAGCAGTGCCGGGAGATACGGTATTGATTGAAGACGGAATATTATATGTGAATGGGGAAAGATGCCTTTATATCATGGATAAGGTAGCTGACCCGGGAATTATTGCTACAGAGATTACTTTGGGTATAGACGAATATTTTTGTATGGGGGATAATCCGGCAGTTAGTGAGGATTCCAGATCTGCCAACGTAGGTCCCGTAAAGAAGACAGATATTATAGGTAAGGCCTGGTATCAGACAAAGACAGATGATAAGCCGGCAGGACTTATTTCCACCAAAGTAAAGCGTTAAGGAGGAACATAAGGATGAATTATCAGTGGTATCCAGGACACATGACAAAAGCTGTCCGAATGATGCAGGAAAATATAAAATTGATTGATTTGGTTATTGAAGTTGTTGATGCCAGAATTCCCATCAGTAGTCGTAATCCGGATATTGATTCTTTGGCTGCTAATAAAGCAAGATTAGTATTGTTAAATAAGTCAGATTTGGCAGATCCAAGGGTAAATAAGGAATGGATAGAATATTTTGAAAAGAAAGGCATATATGCCTTGGAAATCAATTCTAAAAGTGGTGCCGGAATCAAAGGGATTCAGCCTATGATACAGCTTGCGTGTAAAGAGAAAATTGAAAGAGACCGTAAGAGAGGCATTGTCAATCGACCGGTAAGGGCTATGGTGGTTGGTATCCCCAATGTAGGAAAGTCGACCTTTATTAATGCTTACGCAGGTAAAGCCTGTGCAAAAACTGGAAACAAACCCGGTGTTACCAAGGGAAAACAGTGGATTAAGCTTGGAAAAATGCTGGAATTATTGGACACACCCGGTATTTTATGGCCTAAGTTTGAAGATAACACAGTGGGTATGCATTTAGCATTTATCGGTTCCATTAATGATGAAATTATCATTATGGAGGAATTGGCCTGCGATTTAATAGAATGTTTGTCCAAGGTAGCCCCCAAGGGCTTAGAGGAGAGATTTTCATTGGAACTGTCTGAAAAGAGCCTGGAGACTTTGGAGAAAATTGCAGAAAATAGAAAATGTTACTTAAAAGGGGAGCAGCTGGATCTTGTAAAGGCATCTCAGATGCTGATTGACGATTATCGAAGCGGCAAGCTTGGAAGAATCAGCCTGGAAAGACCGGTTTCATAGGAGGCACAAGTGAAGAAGTTAAAAAAGGATATCCTGGAGCTGGGAATCTATTTATTGATTGTATTAGGTGCAACATATTTGATTATTACTTATGTTGGACAAAGAACCATTGTAAACGGAAAGAGCATGGAAAGTACTTTGAATGATCAGGACAATCTGATTGTAGATAAGCTGACGTATCGTTTTAATGATCCAAAACGATATG
This sequence comes from Acetatifactor sp., assembly GCA_045616525.1. Classification (GTDB taxonomy): domain Bacteria; phylum Bacillota; class Clostridia; order Lachnospirales; family Lachnospiraceae; genus Acetatifactor. Next base: position 38,533 of record JAZLGY010000054.1, read on the forward strand.
ATATTATTGTTTTTCCGTTCCGTTATGAAGAAGATACCTTTTATATAAAAAGAATCATTGGTCTTCCCGGAGAAACGGTCTACATCGATGAGGATGGTAAGGTTTATATTGACGGAGAAGTGTTAGTGGACGATACCTATGGAAAAGAAGTAATAGAGACAGAAAAACGTGGCAGAGCCGCAGAACCTGTCACCCTGGGAAAAGATGAATACTTTGTAATGGGAGATAATCGTAACCATAGTGCCGACAGCCGTACAATTGAAGTGGGCAATGTAAAACGAAGTGAGATTATCGGAAAAGCCTGGGTAAGAATTTGGCCATTAGAGGATATGGAGATTATAAAGCACCAGTAGATGAAAAAGGAATCAGAGCAGGATGAAGTCAATAACAGAAATTAAAAACGAACTTCAGGCAGCATGTATAGAACAGCTGCCTGATCTTATAAAAAGCTATGAAACGGATGAAAGAAGCGGAGTACAAAAGATTGTAGAATCCGCAAGAAAAACAGTCAGTAATCTTCAGAAGGAAAAAGAAAGAATATATCAGCTATCTTCTTTTGAAAGAGAGTATGCTTCATATGGTGCTATCTGTGGTATTGATGAGGTAGGAAGAGGTCCGCTGGCCGGTCCGGTTGTTGCAGGAGCTGTTATTTTACCCAAAGATTGTGACATTCTGTATATAAATGATTCCAAGCAATTGTCCGAAAAAAAGAGAGAAGAGTTATACCAGGAGATTACTGCAAAAGCGGTGGCATATGCAGTAGGAATTGTTTCTCCGGAAAGAATTGACGAAATTAATATTTTACAGGCTACATATGAAGCAATGCGGGAAGCAATCAGCAAACTGTCTGTAAAGCCGGATATATTGCTGAATGATGCCGTAACCATTCCAAAAGTGGATATTAAACAGGTACCCATTATTAAGGGAGATGCAAAGAGTATTTCTATCGGTGCCGCCAGCATTGTTGCCAAGGTTACCAGAGACCGTATGATGGTAATGTACGATGAATTGTTCCCGGAATATGGATTCGCAGGAAACAAAGGATATGGTAGTGCAGCACATATTGAGGCACTAAAGAAATATGGACCAACACCAATTCACAGAAGAAGCTTTATTGGTAATTTTGTAGAGGTATAAGGGTAGTGTAGGAGGAGCCAATGGGATTAATTAACTTATTTGGAAACCCAAATCTGAATAATGTAAATTCTGTACCGCAAAATGGCTCTGAGAATATGAGTGCAGGGAATGTAACGGCAAAACTGGCACAGGCTCTGCAACAGGAATTGAATGCGCTAAAGCCGGGACAGGTATTATCAGGACAGGTGATGGAGCGCAGCGGTGATCAGGTTAAGCTTTTGGTGAACCTTATGGGAAACGATGTGGAAATGGATGCCAAGCTTTCACAAAATCTGGCACTGGCTGTTGGAAAGAATATTGTTTTTCAGGTAAAGAATAATGGAAACAGTCTTACCCTGAATCCTCTGTTTGAAAATATGGGAATGGAGGAAAATGGAAAGAAGGCTTTGGATGCAGCAGGAATTCCGGAAAATGATAAATCCTTATTGTTAGTCAGCACCATGATGAAGGAGGGAATGAGCATTGATAAAAACAGTTTATCCCAGATGTATCATCAGGCCATAAACCATCCCGATAGTAGTGTGATGGATATTATCGATTTAAATCGCCTAGGATTACCGGTAACAGATGACAATCTTGAACAGATTGCCTCATATAAAAATCTGACCCATCAGATTACAGATGCAGTAGCAGATATGGCAGCTGAGCTACCGGGTGCATTGAATGAGATGTTAGATAAAGGAAACATTGGCGAAGCGTTGGAATTTATAAAGGGGTTACCGATGGAAGAAGAGGGAGAAGTTCCTCCGGAAGATCAGGCCCTGCAGGAAGGTAAGGAAGGTGACCTAAAGGGTGAAGTGACCAAAACGGTCATTAAGGAAGTCATTAAGGAAGAGGAAAATAAAACACAGGCGGAAGTTAAGGACCCCAGTGATTTAAAGAATACAAGCATTGACTCTAAAAATGCATTGGAACAATTGATTAAGGATTTGAAAAATGGAGAAACAGATCCTAAAGAAGGTGCAGAAAGATTAAAGGAGCTGCTTTCTAAGGAAGATGGGAAAAATGCTATAAAGGAAGCCTTTGTAAAGGAATTGTCCATCAGACCGGAGATGACAGATAAGGATGGAGTTAAGAAGCTGTATCAATCCTTAAATAGAGAATTACAGAACTTATCAAATGTCTTAAAGGGTGCTGATATGGCGGAATCCAATTTGGGAAAATTGGTTCAAAATACAACCCAGAACCTTGATTTTTTAGAGCAGGTAAATCAGATGTATTCTTATATGCAGTTACCGTTTAAGCTGTCAGGACAGGATGCCAATGGGGAACTGTATGTATATACGAATAAAAAGAATCTTTCCTCCAAGGAAGGAGAAGTAAGTGCGTTTTTACATTTGGATATGGAACATCTTGGTCCTGTGAATTGTATGGTTCGTATGCAGGATCAAAAGGTTAGCACCAAGTTTACGGTGCAGGATGATGAGATGCTGGACTTTTTAAATGAGCATATGGATATTCTGACCAAACGATTGGAAGATCGTGGTTATAATATGAAGGTACATACGACTGTTTTTGATAAGGAACAGGAGGATGAAGAAAATAAAAACTCGGTATTCAGAGAATTAATACAAAGACAGAGCAATCGTCCGCTTGTCTCCAATTTGTCATTTGATGTACGAACATAAAGAGGGATTGGTATGGATTTTAAACAGGAGAAAAAGGATAAGCCTAAGCAGGCCATAGCCCTTAGCTATGATCCAAATGATGCGGCACCTAAGGTTGTGGCATCCGGAAGAGGCGCGCTTGCAGAAAGAATTATAGAAAAGGCAAAGGAAAGCACAGTTCCAATTCACAGAGATGATAAACTTGCTGATACTTTGTCGAGACTGGAAATCGGTGAAATGATTCCACCGGAATTATATGAAGTAGTAGCAGAAATATTGATTTTTGTGGATTCCATGGATAAGCTAAAGGGGAAGATCTCATAGGTTTTTTGAGTGGTGAAAGGACCTAATGAATAAGAGAAGTGTAGGAACACACAAGGAAAAGATGGCAGAGGAATTCCTATTAAGTAGAGGAGTTAGGATTGTCGAAAGAAATTACAGAAACAGACAGGGAGAAATTGATTTAATTGGTATTGATGGGGAATATCTGGTGTTTTTTGAGGTGAAATACCGAAAAAACAATAGCAAAGGATATCCAGAGGATGCAGTCAGTTTCTATAAACAAAGGAATATATGTAAGGTGGCAGATTACTATAGGCTTGTGAAACAGGTCAGAGGTGATAGATGCATTCGATATGATGTGATAGCGATTGAAGGAGAAGAAATCCGGTGGATCAAGAATGCTTTTTGGCACTATACAAGGTGAGAAGGGGATCATATGGAAAAAGTACTGGTTTGTGATGATGATAAACAGATTGTTGACGCCATTGAGATATATTTAAAAGAGATGGATGTAGAAGTAATCAAGGCCTATGATGGAACACAGGTCCTTGAAATTTTGGAAAAAGAAAAGATAGATTTGCTGATTATTGATGTCATGATGCCATTGATGGATGGAATCGAAACTACAGGGATTGTAAGACAGAAATACAGCTTTCCGATTATTATTTTGTCTGCAAAATCTGAGGATAGTGATAAGATTATCGGTCTTGATATGGGGGCAGATGACTATATTACAAAGCCATTTAATCCGATGGAGCTTGTGGCAAGAGTACGTTCCAATCTTCGCAGATATACAAAGCTGAGCGGACAGGAAAACAAAAGTACCATTTTTTCAGTAGGTGGCTTGACAATCAATGATGAAACCAAGGAAGTGATCGTGGATGGAGAGAAGGCAAAGCTTACGCCAATTGAATATAGCATTTTATTATTGCTTGTAAAGAATAGAGGCAAGGTATTTTCTATTAATGAAATCTATGAAAATATTTGGAATGAAGAGGCAATTGGTGCTGATAATACGGTAGCAGTGCATATCAGACATATTCGTGAAAAGATTGAGATTAATCCAAAGGATCCCAGATACCTAAAGGTTGTTTGGGGGGTAGGATATAAGGTAGAGGAATAATAAACAGAAAAACAAGGAGAGGAGGGGGAGAACTTGCGTAATAATAGAAAGACAAAAATAATACTGGGTGTAACACAGCAGATTCTCGCCCTGATTTTAGCCTTTATAACCAGCCTTCTGTTAGTTCATTCCGATATTATTGTAAATAACATGTATGGGGAAAAGGTGAAATATGTGTTATCTCCATTTGATACAGCGGGTGATTATACAAACTCTGTCATTTTTAATCAGTTATTACAAAATGCAATTAATGACGTGGAAACATTTGCGGTAATAAAGGGACAAATTGAAACCGGCGGGAAGGTTGACCTTGAAAAGAAAATTAATGTGACAGAATTTGTTAATCGTAAGAATCCGCAAAGTCCGGTTAGCCAGTGCCCGGTTACGGCAGTATATGAACTGGGAGATCTGATTAAATGGGGAAGATACGGAATGGAAACACAAAGCGTAAACTTCCAAAGTAAATTTGATTTCTTAACCTATTTTGGATATGAAAATCTTGTGACTTCCATTGATGATTACGGCGCTTATGAGGAATATGGAATTATTCCCCCTGTTGAGTCTTCTCTTGATGATACAACAGAAGATTTTAGGGAAAGGGAACTGGGAGATGACTCGGATTTTGATGGGTTGGAAGAGCAGGTTGCTTATGAAAAAATCCGGAAGTATATTCAACAGGTCGGTGGTGAAGATGCTGTATATCAGGCAATTGTTTCTAAACTCGCACAGATGGATGTAGTTGTGACTGAGATTGACCGTAGCGGTCAGACAATTATTCAGGTAAACATGCTGGATAACCGTTATGAGATGATTGATGGAGCCCCATTTAGAAATCATTGTCGTAACTGGGAAGAATACTATATGCTTGAAAAAAACGTAGTGGAAACAATTGAAACCATTGGTATCAATTATGCCCAGTACCAAAAGCAGAACAGTAATTATAAAGCGGAAAAGACGAATCTTTTATTCTATGTAGAGGCAGTAAGCAACGAAGGGGAACATATGGTATATACCAATATGCCCAAGGAGTTTTTGAATCTCTATAGCGGAGAAAAGCTAAAGTATCTGGAGGATAGAGGTAAATATCTTTATTATTCTCCCAAAGATATGGATTTTAAAACCAATACAAGAATCACAGAGAAGGAAATGATTCGTAAACTGGATAGCTATAACTATGCATTATCAGAGGATACGAAGATTTGGATTGGAATAGATGGTTCCTTCCCTGTTTCTACAGATATCTTTTCCCTTGTTAGAGATGAATATAACCAAATGATATCCAATGTATGGCTGATTATGATAATTTGCAGCTTGTGCGGCATTGGTTGGATTATTATATTTTTTTATATTAGCTGTTATACTGGAAAAAGAATTAGTAAAGACGGAAAAAAGACAGAATACTATACACATATTTTAGATCATATTCCGTTAGAACTGTTATTGGCTGTGGTAGTAGTGGTATCGATCACAGTGGTAAAGGGATTCGGAACAATTCGAGCGCAGATAGAAGAGAATAGCTTTAATAAGTATGAATACCGTCAGTTAATGGAAGTATTTTTGACAGAGCGATATTTGACCCTGTTAATTACGGTATGCGGATTCGGTATATGTTTATTTATGACTGTGGTATGGTACAGTGTCATTCGCAGATGGCATAGCAAGGTGTTGTGGGAAGGTAGTGCACTTCAGAGAATTACGGACAGTATATTACAGATGCTTCGACAGCTATTCTATGGTGGAAATGTCCTGGTTCAGACTATAATGCCGTACAATATCTTTATTCTTTTCAATTTTTTGACGATTTTATGGCTCCATGATCAAGTCGAAAAGAAGAGTACGCTGTTCTACTTTATGATTGCACTTATGGTGTTGATTGATGTGGCTGTTGGCTGGTGGATTTTCCTTAAGAGTATGGAACGAAGAGAGATTCTTAAGGGTGCGGAAAAGATTGGTCAAGGCGATATTGACTACGAAATCAAGACGAGTAATTTACATGGGGAAAATATTGCTTTGGGTGAAGCTGTGAATAATATGGGAGAGGGTATACGAAAATCGGTTGCCAAAAGCTTAAAGGATGAGCGAATGAAAACAGATTTGATTACCAATGTTTCCCATGATATAAAAACACCTCTTACTTCCATTATCAACTATGTAAATTTACTTAAGAGAGAGAAAATAGAAACGGAACCTATTAAGGAATATATTCAGATTTTGGATGCAAAGAGTCAGCGATTAAAACAGTTAACGGATGACTTGGTGGAGGCTTCCAAGATTTCTTCCGGAAATATTGTTCTGAACAAAGAAAAACTTGATTTGAAGGAACTCTTACGACAGTCATTGGGAGAATTTTCAGAGAAGTTTGAAAGTAAGAATTTGATTCCTGTATTTGACAGTCAGGGAGAGCATACAGAGATATATGCAGACTCCCGAAGAATGTGGAGAGTTATTGAAAATCTGCTTAACAATGTATTTAAATATTCCATGCCTTCTACGCGAGTATATATTAGTGTTATTGCACAAGAGGGAAGGGTTAGAACAGAAATTAAGAATATTTCAGAAAATCCATTGAATATTAAAGCAGAAGAACTGACAGAAAGGTTTATTCGTGGAGATGTTTCCAGAAGCACAGAGGGAAGCGGCCTGGGCCTTTCTATTGTTAAGGGCCTGGTGGATGTACAGGGCGGAGAGTTTAAACTGGAGTTAGATGGTGATCTCTTTAAGTCTTCGATTATTTTTGAACAATATGAAGAGAAAAAAGTAGAAGAAATGAAATCAGAAGAGAATAAGCAAAAAGAAAACGCTGACAAGTAATTGCCAGCGTTTATTATTACTTAGTTTCATTGGTATTGTATTGATTTACAATGTCACGAATCTTTTCGGTTGTAGCCATGGTATTAGCCATGGAAGAATCATGATTCATGAAATCGATGATGGAGGCCATAAAGTTACACATATCAGCTTCAACGAAGTAGGGCTTTTCATAGATTTCGTCAGGAAGATAGGTAAGATTTGTGGTAACAACCTTATCAAAGTCACCTGCTTCATAAGCCTTATCAAAAGCAGCAAATCCATCGGTAAAGAGACCGAAAGTACAACAGATATAAACCTTACGCGCTTTCATTTTCTTTAACTGTTTGGCAGTATCTAACATACTTCCGCCGGAAGAAATCATATCATCGATAATGATGATGTCCTTGCCCTCAATATTGTCACCAAGAAATTCGTGAGCAACAATGGGGTTCTTTCCGTTTACGATAGTAGAGTAGTCACGACGCTTATAAAACATACCGGTATCTACACCGAGAACTGTTGCAAAATAGATGGCACGATCGAGAGCACCCTCATCAGGACTGATTACAATTAAATGATCCTTATCAATTACCATATCCTTTTCAGCTTTAAGAAGAGCCTTGATAAACTGGTAAGGAGGTGTAAAGTTATCAAATCCGTTTAATGGTGTAGAGTTCTGAACTCTGGGATCGTGAGCATCGAAGGTGATGAAGTTGGCAACTCCCATATCACGAAGCTCTGTTAACGCGTAAGCGCAGTCCAAGGATTCTCTACCATTTCTTGCATGCTGACGACCTTCATAAAGGAATGGCATGATTACATTAATTCGCTTGGCTTTTCCGTTACATGCAGCGATAACACGCTTTAAATCCTGAAAATGATCATCCGGTGACATGTGATTGGTATATCCATTCATTTCATAGGTAATGCTGTGATTGCATACATCAACAAGAATGTATAAATCCTTACCACGAACAGATTCATGGAATACGGCCTTTCCTTCACCACTACCAAAACGAGGACAATCAGCCTCGATTAAATAGTTATCTTCAATATATCCATGGAAGGCAGGATCGTTTTTAACCTTATCATTGTTGATGAACTGACGGAAATCAACCATGTATTCGTTAACTTTTCTACCAATTTTTGCGGCAGACTGTAGTGCTACAATTTTTAAAGGGCCTACCGGCATTGCATCTTCCAACTCATTAAGATTTGGCATTGTGTTTCCTCCATCTCAATAATTCTATCGTGTTTAAACTATAAATTTAGGGAAAATTCGTGATTTTACGTGGAAAAATCCCATAGACATTATATTTTATAACATTATGCTAGTGACACGTCAAGAAATTTCTAGTAAACTGTTGACTTATGAAGTAGTGTTTTAAGGAGTGTTTATGAAACAGGAACATAAGCATATTATCGGAAAAGTTCTTCCCGGAAGTATTGCACAGGAGATGGGAATAGAACCCGGTGATTGTTTGCTGGAAATTAATGAAAACAAAATAGAGGATATTTTTGATTATCAATATTACATTCAGGATAATAATATTGTTGTTTTGATTGAAAAACCCAATAAGGAACAATGGGAACTGGAAATAGAAAAAGACTATGATGACGATTTGGGTATTGAATTTGAAAATGGTCTGATGGACAACTATAGAAGCTGTCATAATAAGTGTATTTTTTGCTTTATTGATCAGATGCCCAAAGGCATGAGAGAGACACTTTATTTTAAGGATGATGATTCGAGACTTTCCTTTTTACAGGGAAATTATGTGACACTTACCAATATGTCAGACCATGATATTGAACGAATTACAAAGTATCACTTATCCCCAATTAATGTTTCCTTTCAAACAATGAACAGAGAACTTCGTTGCAAGATGCTGAACAATCGTTTTGCAGGGGAGGCACTTGATAAGGTAGATATTCTTTACAAAGCAGGCATTATCATGAATGGCCAGATTGTTCTTTGTAAGGGGGTCAATGACGGAAAAGAACTGGACTACAGTATACAGGAGATGACCAAATACTTACCCAATCTTCAAAGTGTGTCGGTGGTACCGGTAGGACTTTCAAAATACAGAGAGGGACTGTATCCCTTAGAGCCTTTTGAGAAAGAGGATGCCCTGGAGGTTCTTGACATTATTCATAAATGGCAGAATAAAATATATGCGGAGCATGGCATACATTTTATACATGCAAGTGATGAGTGGTATATTATGGCCGGGTTAGAGGTTCCTGAAGAGGAACGCTATGATGGATACCTGCAGCTTGAAAACGGTGTAGGTATGGTGAGACTTTTGCTGAATGAATTTAAAGAGGCCAAGGAAGAACTACTTTGTAGTGGTGCTTTTCCCAATTTTGAATTGAAGCGTGAGATGAGTCTTGCAACAGGAAAGCTGATGTATCCTTATATGAAACGTCTTGTGAAAGAAGTGGAAGAACAGGTGCCGGGGATGAAGGTACATGTTTATGAAATCAGAAATGATTTCTTTGGTGAAATGATTACAGTTTCAGGACTTTTGACAGGACAGGATCTGATTGCACAGTTAAAAGACAAGGAACTGGGAGAGAGACTCCTTCTTCCGCAAAATGTACTTCGAAGTGGAGAGGATGTTTTCCTGGATGATGTGCGACTTGGGGACTTAGAAAAGGCTTTACAAGTAAAAGTCTATATTGTAAAATCAAGCGGGCAAGATTTTATTACTTCTTTAATAGATGGATTTGAACCGTAAATGTGGAAAATATGATAGATTCTTCATATTTTCGTTTGATATAAAGAAAGGAAAAAGAACATTGGCAGGTAGAAACAGAAAACCTATCGTTGCAGTCGTTGGTAGACCGAATGTTGGAAAATCAACCTTATTTAATGCAATGGCAGGAGATAATATTTCAATTGTAAAAGACACCCCGGGAATTACCAGAGACAGAATTTATGCAGATGTCAGCTGGTTAGACAGAAACTTTACATTAATTGATACAGGTGGTATTGAACCTGACAGTAAGGATATTATTCTTTCTCAGATGAGAGAGCAGGCACAGATTGCAATCGATACAGCAGATGTCATCATCTTTTTGGTTGATGTACGTCAGGGCTTACAGGATTCCGATTCTAAGGTAGCCGATATGCTTAGAAAGAGTCATAAGCCGGTTGTTTTGGTTGTAAACAAAGTAGATAATTTCAATAAATTCATGGCTGATGTATATGAGTTTTATAACCTGGGAATTGGGGAACCATTCCCTATTTCTGCTGTCAACAAAATGGGACTGGGAGATATGCTTGAAGAGGTGATTAAGCATTTTCCTGAGAGTGATGGCGAGGAAGAGGAGGATGAACGTCCACGTATTGCTATCGTTGGTAAACCAAATGTAGGCAAGAGTTCTATGATTAACAAGCTCCTTGGCGAGAATCGTTTGATTGTCTCTGACATTGCCGGTACCACAAGAGATGCTGTAGATACAGAGATTAGTTATAACGGAAAAGAGTATATTTTTATTGATACTGCGGGACTTCGTAGAAAGAATAAGATTAAAGAAGAATTAGAGCACTATATGATTATTCGAAGTGTAGGAGCAATTGAACGTAGCGACGTTGTTGTTCTGGTAATTGATGCTGAGGAAGGTGTTACTGAGCAGGATGCCAAGATTGCCGGGGTAGCCCATGACAGAGGCAAGGCATTGATTGTAGCAGTCAATAAGTGGGACGCTCTTGAAAAAGATGATAAGACAATTTATCGTTTCACAGAGAAGGTACGTGAGATATTATCCTTTATTCCTTATGCAGAGATTTTATTTGTATCTGCAAAGACAGGACAGAGACTTCCTAAGCTTTTTGAAACCATCGATATGGTAAGTGAAAACCATGCGATGCGTGTAGCAACAGGTGTATTGAATGAGATTATGGCAGAAGCAGTTGCAATGCAGCAGCCACCTTCAGATAAGGGTAGAAGATTAAAGCTTTACTACATAACGCAGGTATCTGTAAAACCACCTACCTTTGTTATTTTTGTAAATGACAAGGAGCTTATGCATTTCTCTTATACCAGATATATTGAGAACCAGATTCGAGATACCTTTGGATTTAAGGGAACCCCTTTGAAATTCCTGATTAGAGAGAGAAAGGAAAAGGATCAATAATGTTAAGAGTAGCATGTTTGATAATCGGATATATCTTTGGTTTGTTTCAGACCGGATTTATCTATGGAAAAATGCATGGAATAGATATTAGAGAATATGGTAGCGGTAACTCAGGTACCACAAACGCACTTCGAGTACTTGGAACCAAGGCCGGTTTGATTGTTTTGCTGGGCGACTGTTTAAAATGTATTTTAGCAGTATGTCTGGTTCGTTTCCTGTTTGGGACAACCCATCCCGAGATTAAGGATTTATTGGCAATCTATACCGCATTTGGAACGGTCCTTGGACATAATTTCCCATTTTATATGAATTTTAAGGGGGGAAAGGGAATTGCGGTTACCGCCGGATTTATTCTTTCTTCTCATCCATATTTTATTATTATGGGTATTATCGTATTTTTTGGATCCTTCCTTACAACCCATTATGTGTCCTTAGGATCACTTTTGGTATACCTTTTCTACATGATTGAACTTGTTGTATTGGGTCAGATGGGATTCTTTAAGGAGATGAGTCAGGGCGCTGTTATAGAAATGTATATTGTGGCATTTTGCATGGCTGCTATGGCATATTGGAAGCACAGAGAGAATATTAAACGTCTGTTAAAGGGTACAGAAAGAAAGACCTTCCTCACCAAGAAAAACAAGTTGGAAGAGGCTGGCAAGGAAGAAAATAAATAAACTCAAAGGAGAGTTGGTATGGCAAATATTGGTGTTATCGGTGCGGGAACCTGGGGGATTGCCCTGGCGGTTCATTTACATAAGATTGGACACAGGATTACAGTTTGGTCCAAGGTAGAGGCAGAGATTAAGATGCTGCAGGAGACTCATGAGCATAAGATGCTTCCCGGCGTAAAGCTTCCTGAGGATATGGTCTTTACTTTAGATGAAAAGGTAGTAACAAGTGGACAGGATATACTTGTTATGGCAGTAGCCAGCTCTTATACAAGAGCAACTGCAAAGTTGATGGCACCCTTAATCAAGGAAGGACAGATTATCATTAATGTAGCCAAGGGTATCGAAGAGGGAACCTTAATGACGCAGTCACAGATTACCAAGGATGAAATCCCACAGGCACAGATTGCAGCTCTTTCAGGTCCAAGCCATGCGGAGGAGGTAAGCCGTGGTATCCCCACAACGATTGTTGTAGGCGCAAAGAAGAAGAGTGTTGCGGAATATATTCAGAACCAGTTTATGAATGAGAATTTCCGTGTATATACAAGCCCTGATATTCTGGGTGTGGAGCTTGGCGGTTCCTTAAAGAACGTGGTTGCATTGGCTGCAGGTGTAGCGGATGGACTAGGCTATGGTGACAATACAAAGGCAGCATTAATTACCAGAGGAATTACAGAGATTGCAAGACTGGGTGTTGCTATGGGTGCCAAGTTTGAAACCTTCTGTGGACTTACAGGTATTGGTGATCTGATTGTTACCTGTGCCAGTGTACATTCCCGTAACCGTAAGGCAGGTTATCTTATGGGCCAGGGAAAAACCATGGAGGAAGCAACCAAGGAAGTAAATCAGGTAGTAGAGGGTATTTATTCAGCAAAGTCTGCAATGGCACTTGCTAAGAAATATCAGGTGGAAATGCCTATTATTGAAAAGGTATGCCAGCTTCTCTTTGAAGGACTTCCTGCAGATGTAGGCGTAAAAGAATTGATGCTTCGTGATAAGAAAATTGAGATTTCTGATGGCGATTGGGAGGAATAGACAGGATGGATACAACAAATTTTCAGGGAACCCAGGAATATGTTGCCAGTGAAGAGTTGATGGCAAGTGTAAATATTGCAATGGCATTAAAGAAGCCTCTTTTGATTAAGGGGGAACCGGGTACAGGAAAAACCATGCTTGCACAGGCAGTATCAAAAGCATTGGGCAAGAAATTGATTATATGGAACATTAAGTCTACAACAAAGGCACAGGATGGTTTGTATGTATATGATACCATTCAGCGTTTGTATGATGGTCAGTTTGGTGTAGAAGGAGTAGATGATATTTCCAGATATATTAAGCTGGGTAAGCTTGGAGAAGCCTTTGACAGTGACGAACAGGTAGTTCTGTTAATTGATGAGATTGATAAGGCTGACTTAGAGTTCCCTAACGACCTTTTATGGGAGCTTGATCAGATGGAGTTTTATATCAACGAAACCAAGAGAACTGTTAAAGCAAAGCAGAGACCAATCGTTATCATTACCTCTAATGCAGAAAAGGAACTTCCTGATGCATTCCTTCGTCGTTGTATTTTCCATTATATTGAATTCCCTTCACAGGAATTGATGGAAGAAATTGTTAAGGTTCATTACCCTAATGTGGAAGAGAACCTTTTAAAGAACGCAATGGAAGTATTCTATAATATTAGAAATATCAGAGATATTAGAAAGAAACCCAGCACATCAGAATTGATTGATTGGGTCAATGCGCTTCAGATTGGTGGTATTCCTGCAAACAAGATTCGCCAGGAGCTTCCATTCATAGGTGTGGTTGTTAAAAAGGATGAAGATTTGGAACTGGTAAAGCATTCTGATAACCTGTAATACAGGAAGGGATGGACGTATGTTTATTAAATTTTTTAATAGTCTGCGTGCGAAGGGACTTCATGTTTCGCTTGGAGAATGGTTGGATTTACAAAATGCACTGGAACAGGGATTGTGCCATAGCTCTATGACAGAGTTTTATTACATGGCAAGGATGATTCTGGTTAAGAGTGAAACAGATTTTGATAAATTCGATATGGCCTTTGAGGAATGCTTTAAAGCTGCGCAGAAGGAAACCGAAGTAGGAGCACAAATGCTTCGCTGGCTGGATAAATCAGATATGATGGAGATGGCACATGAAGAGGCCAGAAAGCATCTGAACCAGATGGAAGACCTGCAAGTAGACAAACAGGATGTAGAAGAGAAGTTTAAACAAAGACTGAAGGATCAGGACAGTGAGCATAATGGTGGTAGCTTCTGGATTGGCACCATGGGAAAGACCTCCTTTGGAAACATGGGTGGAAACGTTGGTGGTGTCAGAGTCGGAGGACAAACCGGTTATCAGTCAGCCTTTTCTGTTGTAGGTGCGAGAAAATATAGAGATTTTAGAGACGATAAGGTATTGGATAATCGTCAGTTTCAGCTTGCTTTTCGTAAACTACGACAATTTTCCTCCAGACTGGATATTCCGGAGACAGAACTGGATATTGATGGAACGGTAGATAAGACCTGTAATAATGGAGGTTGTCTTCAGATTGTTATGAAGAAACCTCGTAAAAATGCGGTAAAGCTGTTACTTCTTATGGATAGTGGCGGTACGATGATTCCTTATAGTAGTCTGTTGAATGATTTGTTCCAGGCGGTACACAAGTCCAATCATTATAAGGATGTAAAAACTTACTATTTCCACAACTGTATTTACAGTAAGGTTTATAAAACTCCGGAATGTGAAAATGGTGACTGGGTAGATACAGAATGGATGTTTAGAAATGTAGACAGTGACTACAAGGTGATTATTGTTGGTGATGCTGCTATGGCACCGGAAGAGTTATATTCTACAACCGGTAATTACAGAGGACCCAATGGTGGTCTTTCCGGATACGACTGGTTAAAGCTGATTCAGCGTAAGTACAAGAAGGTTGTTTGGCTGAATCCCAAAATGGCGCCCGGCAGAGCACCCTGGAGAGAGGCAGAAACAGCGGTAAAAGAGATTTTTCCTATGTATAAGCTGACAGTGGATGGCTTAAACAGAGCGATGGTTAAGTTAATGACGAAATAAAAAGGATGTCTGTTTTGAGTGGTTGGTACTTGAAGCAGACATATCTGGTTAGGAAAAGAATATGGAAACAGTTAGTCGTATTTTGATAATATATCTGATTGTTATGAATGCTTTGGGCCTAATGATTATGTACGTGGATAAGCAAAAAGCAATTCATAAAAAGTGGAGAATACCGGAAAAAAGCTTGTTCTTAGTAAGTATATTGGGAGGGAGCTTTGGAACCTGGGCAGGTATGTATTTTTTTAGACATAAAACCAAGCACTGGTACTTTGTAATGGGATTTCCGGTAATATTTTTTGCACATGTAGCGTTGTTAGTATTTTTATATACAAAAGTGTTTGTTTAAGAGTTAGGAGATTAATATGCCACATTCATCAGGAGGAGGATCCCACGGTGGAGGTTCTCATCATTCATCATCACATTCATCCCACGGGGGTTCAGGAAGTAGTTCCAGAACTTCAAAAACCTATTTCCATGGTGCCAAAAGATATAGCTATTATAATCGACACGGGGTACAGGAATATGTGTACTCAAATAGAGACCTAACTAAGGGACCCAGCAAAGCAAGATATTTAATTCTGCTGTTTTATATCCCTTTCATTTGTGCTATTGTGACCTTGTTTGTGCAGGCTGTTGCGAAGCCCAAGCCTTTAAAGATGGATTATAATCATCAGATTGTGATTGAGGATCATTTAGGTGTTTTGGATGAAAAAGCCTTGATGAACAGCCTTACACCATTCCAGGAGAAAACAGGAATCACCCCTTCCGTAATCACCGTTTATGATGAAGAATGGAAGGAGAATTATTACTCTCTGGAGGATTACGCTTTTTCTCTGTATGTGAATCATTTCCAGGATGAAAAGCACTGGCTCATTGTCTATAGTGAGACTATGTATAAGGATGAAAGTTTCAATGCATGGAGCTATGAAGGTATGCAGGGAGATGATACAGATCCCCTGATTACCCAGAGTATTGCTGACAAGTTTACGGATACCCTGACAGAGAACCTTTATGCAGAAAACTATAATGATGTTACGCAAGCCATTGGCAAGTCCTTCGAAGAAATCAATGAAGTGATTATGGAAAAAAATGTTGATATGGGACAGCTTGCTATGGGCTTTGTTATGGGGGCTTTTATCTGTGTCCATTGTTATTTTATGGTATTTTTTGATCCTGATAAAAAATATCGTAATGCAGTCTATGATCCGGAAGAACAGGTGAATAACAGATTAGATGCATTGGAACAAAGATTGGCGCAGGTACATCAGCCTACAGTTAAACGTATGATGGCATGTAAATACTGCGGAAGCATATTTACAGAAGGAGAATGCGCAACTTGTTCAAACTGTGGTGGTGAATTGGAATACAAGGATACAAGTACAGAGAAAAGAGAGTATTACAAAGAGGTTTAAAAACTATATTGACATTATGTTTACTTGTCAGTATAATAACTGTATTTTAAAGAGATAAAGCGTTGATAAGAAGAGTACCATTTGGGGAGTTCTACAGAGAATAGCCGGTTGGTGAGAGGCTTAAGAAGGAAAGAATGGGAAGTACATCTTTGAGCAGCAGGATTGAAAGTAAAGTAGGTTTTGCCGGAGGGCTCCGATATCGGCCAGAGTATTGATTGATACTTACTAAGCTGCGAAATGTGAATTTCGTAGGAACATTAGGTGGTAACACGAGTAATGAGCTCGTCCTTTTGATAAGGACGGGCTTTTTTTATTGTAAAAGGAGGAGAAATAAAAATGACAGTATTTGAAGAATTAAAAGCAAGAGGTTTATTGGCACAGCTCACCGATGAGGAGGAGATTAAGGAACTTATCAACAATGGAAAGGCTGTTTTCTATATTGGATTCGACCCAACTGCAGACAGCTTGCATGTTGGTCATTTCATGGCACTTTGCCTTATGAAAAGACTTCAGATGGCAGGTAATAAGCCTATCGCACTGATTGGTGGTGGTACAGCTATGATTGGTGATCCTTCCGGCAGAACTGATATGAGAAGTATGATGACTATGGAACAGATTGACCATAACTGTGAGTGCTTTAAGAAGCAGATGAGCAGATTTATCGAGTTCGGTGAAGGCAAGGCTATGATGGTAAACAATGCAGATTGGTTACGTGATCTTAACTACATCGAATTCATTCGTGATATCGGTGCGCACTTTAGTGTAAATAACATGCTTCGTGCTGAGTGTTACAAGCAGCGTATGGAAAAGGGACTTAGCTTCCTTGAGTTTAACTATATGATTATGCAGAGCTACGATTTCCTCAGCTTGTACGAAAGATTTGGCTGTAATATGCAGTTTGGTGGAGATGACCAGTGGAGCAACATGCTTGGTGGTACTGAACTGATTCGTAGAAAGCTTGGTAAGGATGCATATGCTATGACTATTACTTTACTTCTTAACTCCGAAGGTAAGAAGATGGGTAAGACACAGAAGGGTGCTGTATGGCTTGATCCTGAGAAGACTTCACCTTTTGAATTCTACCAGTACTGGAGAAATGTTGGCGATGCTGACGTATTAAAGTGTCTTAGAATGTTAACCTTCCTTCCTTTGGAGCAGATCGAAGAAATGGACAAATGGGAAGGCAGCCAGTTAAATCAGGCAAAGGAAATCCTTGCATACGAGCTTACTGCTCTTGTTCATGGTGAAGAGGAAGCTGTAAAGGCACAGGAGAGCGCAAGAGCACTCTTTAGCGCAGGTAATGCCGAGAATATGCCTACCTATACCTTACAGGATGGAGACTTCAGAGATGGCACCATTGATATTGTAGGTGTTGTTGCAGCCAGCGGATTATGTGCCAGCCGTTCAGAAGCTCGTAGAGCAGTAGAACAGGGCGGTGTAACTGTAGATGGTGAAAAGGTAAGCGATTTAAAGACTGTTTACACCAAGGCAGACTTTGCAGGTGATGGCAAGATTGTTAAGCGTGGTAAAAAGAGCTTTAAGAGAGTCGTTAGTGAATAATATTGAATTAAATAATAAAGTGCTTTTTGCATAAGTAAGATACCTTCTGCATATATCTGATTATAGATAAGCAGGAGGTATTTTTATGGAATCGCAGGAGAGTATCAGAAACCTATATTATGATATACAACAAAGAACCAATGGGGAGATTTATATTGGAGTAGTTGGCCCGGTACGTACGGGTAAGTCAACCTTTATTAAGAGCTTTATGGAAGAATTGGTGTTACCGGCAATGGAGGATGAAAATCAAAAAAAGAGAACCATGGATGAGATGCCGCAAAGCGGAGCAGGAAAAACGATTACAACAACAGAGCCCAAGTTTATTCCAAGAGATGCAGTGGATATTAGTGTGACAGAGGATATATCCTTAAAGGTACGATTAATTGACTGTGTTGGTTATCTTGTGGATGGTGCCGGCGGTCATATGGAGGGGGAAAAGGAACGAATGGTAACCACTCCCTGGTTTTCTGAACAGATTCCTTTTGAAAAAGCAGCACAGATTGGAACAGATAAAGTAATAACAGATCATTCCACTATTGGTGTTGTGGTAACTACAGATGGAAGCATTGGAGATATTGCAAGAGAAAATTATCTGGAGGCTGAAGAAAAAACCATTTTAGAACTAAAGAAGCTGAAAAAACCATTTGTGGTTTTAGTCAACAGTAAAAGGCCCTATACACTGGAGGCAAAAAGAATTGTGGAGGAGCTTCGGGAAAAATACGGTGTTAGTGTTATGGCTGTGAATTGTATGCAGCTTAAAAGAGACGATATTCATAACATTTTAAAACAAGTGCTATTTGAATTCCCTATGGCGTGTATGGAATTCTATATGCCGGCCTGGATGGAGATGTTAAAAAATGATCATCCTTTGAAGGTATGCGTGTTGGAACAGATTCGTGGAATGATGGAAGAATATACTTCCTTACAGGATGTTATGGAGAAAACCCCGGCCATGGAAAATGAATATATTAAATCCTGCTACATGGAAAAACTGGATTTGGCGACAGGAGTATTACGAATTCAGATTTGTCCCAAGGAACAATACTACTATGATATGTTGACAGAAATAATGGGAGAAGAAATACATAATGAGTACGAACTCATGAACATGTTGAGAGATTTTGGCGCAAAAAAGGAAGAATACGTAAAAATCAGCAAGTCTATGGAGGACGTGAGAGAAGGTGGCTACAGTGTGATCATGCCTACCAGAGATGAAATAACTTTGGGAGAACCGGAACTGATTCGTCATGGAAATAAGTTTGGTGTAAAGATTAAAGCCAGCAGTCCGTCGATTCATATGATTCGCGCAAATATTGAAACGGAAATTGCCCCCATTGTGGGTGAACAAAATCAGGCGGAAGATTTAATCCAGTATATCAATAGCTCCAAGGATCAGAAACAGGGTATTTGGAATACCAACATCTTTGGAAAAAGTGTTGAGAGGCTCATAAGTGATGGTATCGCTTCCAAAACAGCTGAAATAGGAGAAGACTGTCAGCAGCAGTTACAGGATACCATGCAGAAAATTGTAAATGATAAAAAAGGTGGTATGGTTTGTATTATATTGTAAGTTGGCATAACTAATTCTTTCCATCTGTTACTATATAGGATATACTTATAAATTGTAATTGATAATTTAAAATACTTTGTGAACAACTACGGAGGAGACTTATGAAAGATAAGAAGACAGCAAAAGGAATACTACTTTATGTCTTATCAATAATAACAATGGCATGTATTTATGCTCCGATTATTATGGCTTTTTTTTCAAAAGATGTGGAAGAGCATAATTATGAAGGTACGGCAATGAGTATGTCAGAACTTATAGGAGATGCTGGTGTTGTAGCAGGTATCCTTCTTTTGGTTACGATGCTTTTGATGCTTCGAAAACTAAATCATCGCCCCTACCTAAATGTGGCCAAGATTTTTAAGTTTGGTTTGATTCCGCTGTATATATATGGCGTTGTATTAATGCTTTTTTCAACAATCCTGATTATTGTTCCTATACTTGGGTTGATGATTACAGCTTCCACCTGGATTGGTTTATCGATTACAGGATATATTCTGCTGTTGGTTGGAACCATTCCGCAGATTATGGCAATATTAAAAGCCAAAAGAGAAGGCGTATTACCAAAGCTTTTAGCGAACATTATGATTATTGCATCCTTCTTTTTTGTGGGAGACGTGATTGCACTAATCGTGTTTATGGTAATTAGTAAGGTAAAAATGCGTAAGGAATAAGTATATAGAACTATGAAGACAAAGACTCAAAAGATTAGCAGAACAGAATTATTTGAACAATCCCCTGTATGGAATGCTATTTTTGCATTAACCATACCCATGATTATTAGCTCCGTAGTATCCATGATTTATAACCTGTCAGATACCTACTTCGTAGGAGCACTGGAGGATGCGGTACAGAATGCGGCCATCACTTTGGCCGCACCGGCTATGACCCTGTTTTATGGAATCACCAACTTGTTCGGTATCGGTGCCTCCAGTTTGATGAGTCGTAGTATGGGACAAAAGGATACAGAAACTGTAAAGAAAGCATCAGCCACAGGAATTTATCTGGGGCTGTTTTTTGCGTTTGTTTTATCCCTTGTCACGTTAGTGTTTAATCGTGAAACCCTGCAAATATTAGGAACGGATTCAGTAACCTATAATGCAACTAAAAATTACTTGTTTTGGACAGTATGTTTAGGCGCTGTTCCGGGAATTATGAGTATTATTTTTAGTTACCTTCTGCGTGCAGAGGGCCGTTCCATGGAAGCAAGTATAGGTCAGATGAGTGGTTGTATATTAAATATTATACTGGATCCATTCTTTATTCTTCCGTGGGGACTAAACTTAGGAGCCGCCGGTGCAGGTTTTGCTACGTTCCTGGCTAACTGTGTGGCATGTGCCTATTTCCTGATTAGAATTCTTTCTTTGCGTGATAAGACCTATGTATGTTTGAAACTGTCTTATGTGACATTAAAAAAGGCCATTTTAGTCAGTATACTGATTGTGGGAATTCCCGGTGTATTTCAGAATGTATTAAATGTTGTCAGTATGACGATTTTAAATAATATAGTAGCCGATTATGGACCGAATGTTGTGGCAGCAGTCGGGATTGCAAACAAGGTAAATCAGCTTCCTATTCAGATTGTCTTTGGTTTTACGCAGGGAGTTATGCCACTCATCGGATATAATTATGCCGCTAAAAACATTCAGCGTATGAAGGAGGCTATCAATAAAACATATATACTGACCATTTCATGTCTTATGGTAGTTTCGGTTCTGTTTAACGTAGCCGGAGCCGGCATTGTAAATCTGTTTATGAGTGAGGAAGAGATTGTAAGAACCGGCGCCTGGTTCTTGAGCGGTTTTGGAATCAGCCTTCCTTTCCTTTGTATTGATTTTATGGTTGTGGGTATTTCCATGGCTTTTGGTATGGGCAAGGTAGCGTTATTCTTTTCCTTTGCAAGAAAAGCTTTTTTGGAGATTCCGTTGATTCTATTATTGAATTATTTCTTCCAGGTTAACGGTATTGCTTATGCGCAATGTATTGCAGAAGTAGTGATGGCGTTCATTGCTCTTGTAGTTCAGAAAAGACTTCTGTCAGGAGATGGGAAAAAGGTGAGTCAGTAGAAAAGTTGCCTAAATGCTGTAAATAAAAGTAAAAAGGTAAGAGGTAAGGAGAATATTCGGTGGTAAAGTTACCTAAATCTGTAAATAAAGGTAAATAGGTAACGGTTAAGAAGAATCCAGGGTGTAGATTTACCTAAACACCAAAAACATAGAAAAATAGATAACGAAAAATCCATATATGTAGACTCTAAAAATTATATAGCCTAATATTTATATGTAAAGAGTATAAAAAGCCATACAAACAAGATTAAATTTCTATAAATACCGATAATTTTCTGAAATTTATGATATAATGGGTAAAGATTCAGAAATGAGAACATATTACTAAAAATATATCTCGAAGAGTTTATACAGAAGGTGGGAATGTGTATGGAAAATGTTTTGGAGAAGTTACAGAATGCAGTAAAGTGTGTTAGAGAGATGACAGATTTTGTACCCAAGGTCGCAATTGTACTGGGATCCGGTCTGGGGGATTATGCCAATCAGATTGATGTAAAATGTGAGATCCCATATGACAAGATTGAAGGCTTTCCGGTATCAACAGTGCCCGGACATGCCGGTAAGTTTATCTTTGGATCTGTGGGACAGGTTCCGGTAGTATGTATGAAGGGACGAGTTCATTATTATGAAGGGTATGACATTACAGATGTTGTACTTCCCATCAGATTAATGAAGATGCTTGGAGCAGAGATTTTGTTTTTGACCAATGCATCAGGTGGTATCAATACCTCCTTCCACGCAGGTGATTTAATGTTGATTACAGATCAGATTGCATGCTTTGCACCCAATCCCTTGATTGGAAAGAATATTGATGAACTTGGAACAAGATTCCCTGATATGAGCCATATCTACGATGAGGATTTACAGGAGATTATTAAGAAGAAAGCCAAGGAGAATGGAGTGTACTTACAGCAGGGCGTGTATGTGCAGCTTACAGGACCTTCCTTTGAATCTCCTGCAGAGATTCGAATGCTTCGTACCCTTGGCGCTGACGCGGTTGGTATGAGTACAACAGTGGAAGCGATTGCTGCAAATCATATGGGAATGAAGATATGTGGTATTTCATGCATCTGTAACCTGGCAGCAGGTATGAGCGCCAATCCCTTGACCCACAAAGAGGTACAGGAAGCTGCAGATCAGGCAGCACCTTTATTTACAAAGCTTGTTACAGAAAGCGTGAAGGCTTTCTAGAAAGGTAGTGGGTGTGTATGATTGAACTTTCAGAAAGAGAAGAGAAGGAACTAATCAGAGAAGCTTTAAATGCCAGAGAAAATGCTTATGCAGCATACTCCGGATTCGGTGTGGGAGCTGCTTTAATGACAAAAGAAGGCAAGATTTACCTTGGATGCAATATTGAAAATAGCTCCTATGGTGCAACCAACTGCGCCGAACGTACTGCTATTTTTAAAGCGGTATCTGAAGGGGAAAAGGAATTTAAGGCGATTGCCATTGTAGGTTTTCCTATAAATATGAATCAGGAAAGTCCATTTCCTGATTATGCATATCCATGTGGAGTTTGCAGACAGGTTATGAGCGAGTTTTGCAGTGAAGACTTTTTAGTGTTGGTTGCCAAGAATGAAGGAGATTATCTGACTTTT
Source organism: Acetatifactor sp. (assembly GCA_045616525.1). GTDB lineage: Bacteria > Bacillota > Clostridia > Lachnospirales > Lachnospiraceae > Acetatifactor. Next base: position 61,567 of record JAZLGY010000054.1, read on the forward strand.
CGCTTGCAGGAATTGATACCACACAGTTTCAGTTAACCCTTAAGGGGAGGTTTTTATATGAATATTCGTATGTATAATGCCAGAATACTCACGATGGAAAAGGGAAGAGATATTTTCTTTGGAGAGATATGGATTAAAAATGATAAAATCGTATCTGTGGTTACAAGAGAAGAAGTGGAGCAGGGATGGGATAAGGTTTTGATGCCCAGAATTGCCTGGGATATCGAAATTGACTGTGAAGAAAATTTATTGATGCCAGGCTTTAAAGATTGTCATACCCATTCAGCCATGACTTTTTTGCGCTCCTATGCAGATGATTTACCTTTGGATAAATGGCTTCATAAAAAGGTTTTTCCTATGGAAGAAAAGCTTACAAGCGAGGATATCTATCATTTTACCAGATTGGCCATTATGGAGTATGTAGCCGGGGGGATTACTTCGATTGGAGATATGTATTTAAGACCGGAAGAAACAGCCAGAGCCTGTATGGATATGGGAATGCGCTGCACCCTGATTAGTGGATTAAATAACTTTACTTCTTCCATCGAACAGGTAGAGAAAGAGTATAAGGAGCTAAACAGGATTCATCCGCTAATCTCCTATGAGATGGGATTTCATGCTGAATATACCTGTGATAAGGAGCTTCTGGTTCGTTTATCAGAGCTTGCACACAAGTATAAAGCACCCATATATACCCATCTGTCTGAAACACAAAAAGAAGTGGAGGATTGCCTTGATCAGTACGGATTAACACCTACGGCATTTCTTGATGGTCTTGGAATATTTGATTATGGCGGCGGTGGTTATCATTGCGTGCATATGACCACCAGCGATATGGAAATATTGAAAAAGAAAAAGGTATATGTGATTACCAATCCTGCCAGCAATGCAAAACTGGCTAGCGGTATGGCGCCGATTAATGCATTTTTGGAAATGGAAATTCCGGTAGCAATCGGAACAGACGGTGCAGCCTCTAATAATTGTCTGGATATGTTTCGAGAAATGTTTTTGGTTACAGGGCTTAGTAAGCTTCGGGAAGAGGATGCAGCGGTTGTAGATGCGTTAGATGTATTGGAGATGGCAACCAGTGTGGGAGCCGGTGCACTTAGAAAGAAAAATGCAATGACCCTTGCCAAGGGAAATCTTGCAGATATGATTATGATTGATTTAAACAGACCCAATATGAAGCCACTTCACAATATTAGAAAGAATATCGTGTATAGTGGCAATCAGTCCAATGTAAAGATGACAATGATAGGGGGAAAGATTCTTTACATGGATGGAAAATATAATTTGGGGGATAGCCCTGAAAATGTTTACGGGGAATGTGAAAAAAGAGTAAAAAGGTTGGAAATGTAGTTCGTATGGAAGATTATATTACATGGATTATCATGGCACTTATTATTTTGGTGGTATTTATTTACGGAAAATATGAGAGCCAAAGGCAGTTGAATTCGATTAAGGAAAAAATAAAAGCACAAAAAGGTAAATTACGTAACAAGGAATATCGAATTGAACGATTTAATCGAATGAGTGGATATTTGGAGAATCATACAGAGGAAGAGCAAATTGATGCGATTACCTGGGGGGATTTGGACATGGACGAGCTGTTTAAAAAGATGGATTGTACCAGATCATCAACAGGAGAAGAGTATTTGTATTATCTTCTTCATACGCCAAAGAGCCAGGAAGAATTAGAGGAGCTTGAAGAAAAGGTAAAGTACTATCAGGAGCATGATGATGTCAGAATAAAGCATGAAACCAGATTCTTTATGATGGGAAATACAGGGAAGTTTTCTATATATGATTATTTGGATTATCTGGATAATATTCCGTCTAGGAAGCTTATGCCCGAGATTTTGAAGGATTTATTGATTGTTCCTGCCATAGCCTTACTGTTTATAAATGTTTCCATTGGAATCGTTGCCATTGTGGCATTTATGCTGTGGCAGATGATTTCCTATGTTGGTGAGAAAAAAATAATTGAGCCATACTTTGTAAGCTTGTCCTATTTATCCAGATTGTATCGTACAAGTCAGGAATTTATAAATGAAAAAGACACTGTATTCCTTAAGGAGTATGAAATCTTAAATGAAAAAACAAAAAATCTTTCCGTATCTCAGATTGGAAGCGGATTTATTTTTAGCCAGAAGGGTGTTGTAGCAGGAAGCAATCCTCTGGAAATGATTGGTGACTATGTGAAAGCAATTTTTCATGTGGATTTAATATTGTTCTATAATATGCTGGGACAAATCAAAAGCCATTTGCAGGATGTAGATGAGGTAATAACCGTACTTGGTAAGTTAGAGGCAGCAATGAGTCTTTCTCTATATCGTTCCTACATGGAAAAAGAGGGACATACCTATTGCCTTCCCGTATTTAAAGGAGAGAACCTTATTCTTGAGGGCGGCGTGCATCCACTACTTGATCAGGCAGTACCCAATAGTATTATTACAGAAAAAGGTGTATTACTGACAGGTTCTAATGCCTCCGGAAAATCCACCTTCCTAAAGATGGTTGCTTTGAATGCAATCCTTGCACAGACAATTCACATGGTATTTGCCGAAAAATATGAAGCACCCATGTATCGTGTATTTTCATCCATGTCCCTGAAGGATCATATTGAGGCCGGAGAGAGTTATTTTATCGTAGAGATTAAGGCCATGAAGAGAATTATGGATGCAAGGAAACAGGATGGTAAAAAAGTACTTTGCTTTGTGGACGAGGTATTAAGAGGAACCAATACCGTTGAACGAATTGCAGCTGCCACACAGATTTTGAAATGTCTTCAGCAGGAGGGCTGCACCAGTTTTGCCGCAACACATGATTTGGAACTGGCAGATTTGTTGGTGAAGGAGTATGATAACTATCATTTTGAAGAAGAAATCATAGATGGGGATGTACGCTTCAGCTATCTGTTAAAAGAGGGCAAAGCAACAACCAGAAATGCAATCCGATTGTTAAGTGTATTGAACTATGATGAGAGTCTGGTGGGACAGGCCCAAGAAATGGCAGACAGATTCATGAAAAGTGGCGTATGGAGCATGTAAAAAGCTATATTTAAGTTGACGTAAAAGTACAAGAACACTATAATATTACTATATGTGAAAAGAGAGGAGACTACTATGATTGCCTTTTTGAATACATTTTTATCATATCTTTTATTAATGGTAATTATTCTTGTGGTTGGAGGCCTTGCTTTAACGATTGGCATCAACATGAGAAAGAAAAAGAATGCAGAGAATCCACAGCCGGTGGAGAGCGAAGTTGGAGATGTACTTGAGTAATGCCTAAGCAAGCGGGACAAAAAGTAAAACTATTAAACATATTAGAAATATTACAAGAAGAAACAGACGAACAACATCCGATTACTACCGGTGACCTGATTAAGAAGCTGGAGATAAGAGGAATTAAAAGTGAGCGTAAGAGCGTCTATGCGGATATTAACAGTTTAATTGAGCATGGCGTGGATGTTCTCAAGGTTGAGAGTAGACTGGGTGGTGGATACTACTTAGGCTCCAGAGACTTTGAGGTGGCAGAAGTAAAGCTCCTTGTTGACGCTGTTTCTTCTTCGCGTTTTATTACTGTTAAAAAGTCCAGAGAATTAATTAAAAAGCTGGAAAAACTTACCAGTAAGCATCAGGCAGTAGAACTGCAGAGACGCATCTTTGTTGCGGGAAGAGTAAAAACAGAAAACGAAAGTATATATTACGGAATAGATTATTTAAACCAGGCTTTGATTGAAAATAGCCAGATTACATTTCATTATTCAGAATGGAATGAAAAAAAGGAACTTGTATTTCGTAAACAGGGAGAACTCTATGAGGTAAGTCCCTGGGCGCTTCTTTGGAGTGATGAGAACTATTATCTCATGGCATTTGATCATAAGAGTCAGGCCATGAGACATTACAGAGTGGATAAAATCAGTGATGTTGAGCTGACAAGGAAAAAAAGAGAAGGCAGAGAGCAATATGAAGCCTTGGATATGGCTGACTTTGTAAATAGAACCTTTGGAATGTTTGGTGGCCAAGAAGAAAACGTAACACTTCTGTTAAAAAAGAATCTCATAGGTGTAGTCTTAGACCGTTTTGGTAAAGATATATTTATGATTTCTGAAGGAAGTGATCAGGTGAAAGCCAGAGTAAAGGTTGCAGTCAGTGGTCAGTTTTTTGGGTGGCTTTTTGGACTTGGGGCAGACGTGGTGATTAGTTCCCCCAAGAATGTAAGAGAACAATATATCCAATATATGAAGGATACTTTAAATGCTTATTTCGGAGATGAAAATATAGATGAAGTATGAAGAATTCAACAGTCAGGAACAAGCTGGTTACGGAGAACTGTTTAAGCCGGACAGACAGGTTCTGATTGTAAAAAAGGATGGAAGCAGAGAACCTTTCAATGTTCAAAAGGTTATAAATGCTGTTGGAAAAAGTGCATACAGAGCTTTGACAGAGTTCACGGATGAAGAGAAAAATATAATCTGTGCGCATGTAATTGACAAGGTCAATCAGTATTCGGACGATGAGATTCCTATTTCTGTTATGCATAACATTGTTGAGAGCGCGTTGGAAGCAGTGCAGCCCAAGGTTGCAAAAAGCTATAGGGATTATCGTAACTATAAACAGGATTTCGTACGTATGATGGATGACGTGTTTAAGAAGAGTCAGTCTATCATGTATGTAGGCGATAAAGAGAATGCGAATACAGATTCTGCTTTGGTAAGTACAAAGAGAAGCCTAGTGTTCAATCAGTTGAACAAGGAGCTATATCAAAAGTTCTTTATGAATGCAGAGGAAATCCAGGCATGTCGCGATGGCTATATTTATGTTCATGATATGTCAGCCAGAAGAGATACCATGAACTGCTGTCTGTTTGATGTAGGCAGTGTGTTGAAGGGTGGATTTGAGATGGGGAATGTCTGGTACAATGAGCCCAAGACTCTGGATGTAGCCTTTGACGTAATCGGTGACATTGTACTTAGTGCTGCCAGCCAGCAGTATGGTGGTTTTACAGTTCCCAGTGTGGATACTATGTTAGAACCCTATGCAGAGAAAACCTATAAGAAAAATTATGATAAATATATTCGACTTGGAGTCGAGGAAAAAATAGCTGATCAGGAAGCTATGGCGGATGTAACCAAGGAGTTCGAACAGGGCTTCCAGGGATGGGAATACAAGTTCAATACTGTAGGAAGTAGTCGTGGAGATTATCCATTTATTACCATTACAGCAGGAACCGGAACCAGTAAATTTGCAAAGCTTGCTACCATTTCCATGCTAAAGGTTCGTAAGAATGGTCAGGGAAAGAAGGGCTGTAAAAAGCCGGTGTTATTCCCTAAGATTGTTTTCTTGTATGATGAAAATCTGCATGGACCCGGAAAAACCTTGGAGGATTTGTTTGAGGCAGGTATTCAGTGCTCAGCAAGAACCATGTATCCTGACTGGCTCAGCTTGACCGGCGAAGGTTATGTAGCATCGATTTACAAAAAATATGGCAAAATTATTTCTCCCATGGGCTGTAGAGCTTTTCTGTCTCCCTGGTTTGAAAGAGGAGGAATGCATCCGGCAGATGATCAGGATGTGCCTGTTTTTGTGGGAAGATTTAATATTGGTGCCATTTCCCTTCATTTGCCTATGATTTTGGCCAAGGCAAGAGAGGAAAAGAAGGATTTTTATGAGGTGCTGGATTATTATTTACAAATGATTCGTTCCCTTCATATCAGAACCTATGAGTACTTGGGCGAGATGAGAGCCTCCACCAATCCCTTGGCATATTGCGAGGGCGGTTTCTATGGTGGTCATTTAGGGTTCTCAGAGAAAATTAAACCTATCTTAAAATCAGCCACAGCCAGCTTTGGTATTACAGCGTTAAATGAATTGCAGATGCTCTACAACGGTAAAAGCCTCGTGGAAGATGGTACATTTGCTGTTGAAGTTATGGAGTATATTAATAAGAGAGTTCAAGAGTTTAAGGAGGCAGATGGCAATCTCTACGCAATCTATGGCACTCCTGCAGAAAATCTGTGTGGCTTACAAATTAAACAGTTCAGAGCAAAATATGGCGTTATTGACGGTGTATCGGACAGAGAGTATGTAAGTAATAGCTTCCACTGTCATGTTACAGAGGATATTACACCAATTCAGAAACAGGATTTGGAAAATCGTTTCTGGAACCTAAGTAATGGTGGAAAGATACAGTATGTAAAGTATCCTGTGGATTATAACATCGAGGCAGTCAGAACACTTGTCAGACGTGCTATGAGCATGGGCTTTTATGAGGGAGTCAATCTGTCACTGGCCTATTGCGATGACTGTGGACATCAGGAACTGGAGATGGATGTGTGTCCTAAGTGTGGTAGCAAGAACCTCACTAAGATTGAACGAATGAATGGCTATTTATCCTATTCTCGTGTCCATGGTGATACTAGGCTCAATGATGCGAAGATGGCAGAAATAGCTGAAAGAAAAAGTATGTAATAAACTAGGAAGATAGAAAGATGAATTATCATAATATAACTAAGGATGACATGCTTAATGGAGATGGTCTCAGAGTGGTTCTTTGGGTATCGGGCTGTAACCACAAATGCAAGGGCTGTCATAATCCTGTCACCTGGGATGAAGCAGATGGACTTTTGTTTGATGAAGAAGCAAGGAAGGAAATATTCGCTGAGCTTTCCAAGGATTACATCAGCGGAATAACCTTTTCAGGCGGAGATCCCATGCATCCGTCGAATATAAGCGAGATTACGAGGCTTGCAAGGGAAGTGAAAGAGAAGTTTCCCGGTAAGACCATCTGGTTATATACCGGTGCAGATTTTGAAGAGGTTAAAAAGGAAGAGATTGTAAACTATCTGGACGTGTGTGTGGATGGAGAGTTTATAGAGGAGAAAAAGGACAATAAGCTTCTATGGAAAGGCAGTAGTAATCAAAGGGTGATTGCGGTAAAGCAAAGCCTGAAGGAAGACAGAATCATTCTTCATTGTGAAGATTATTTAAGCCTGAAAGAATTGGATTACAGTTATTTGCAGCAGAAGACCTGTGGATGCTGCAGTTAATGAAAAACAGACGACATAAGAAAAAGGGAGGAAGATATGAAAAGAGTAGCGACATTTCATAAAGTTAGTTTTGAACAGTTTTTATCAGCAGCCAAGGATGAGTTTCCCGAATATACAGAAACAGATTTAAAGGATATTTATGATTCAATTAAGCTCCCTAAGAGAGCAACCAAGGGAAGTGCAGGATATGATTTTTATTCTCCCTTTTCACTTTCCATGGAGCCGGGAGCGGGCAAGAAGATTCCTACCGGAATTCGTTGTGAGATGAATGAAGACTGGGTTTTAAAGCTTTACCCAAGAAGCGGACTTGGCTTTAAATATCGCTTACAGTTGAATAATACTGTTGGTATCATTGACAGTGATTATTTCTATTCAGATAATGAAGGTCATATTATGGCCAAAATTATGAATGATTCCAGAGAAGGTAAGACCGTTGAGATTACAGAGGGAACCGGTTTTATGCAGGGCATCTTCCTGGAATATGGTATCACAACAGATGATGATGCAGATGGCATTAGAAATGGTGGATTTGGAAGTACCACCAAAGCATAAACAGGGAATAGATTTCTCTTTTCTTGGAATACTTTTTAGTAGGGAGGAAAGGGGAAATGGATATCAATTTAAAACAAGGCATTTGGGGCAGGGATTTTCAAACGGATTGTAAACTCCTGGATGAAGCATTAGGCGTAGAACAAAACTTTGATATGGTTAGCAGAGAGATTGTTGTAGGCGGACAATACGGTCGATTATATTTTATCGATGGATTCTGCAAGGATGATTTAATGCAGAAGTTACTTCAGTTTTTGGTAGAAATCAAGGTTAAGGACATGCCGGCTAATCTCAAAGAATTTATGGAACGAAAGCTTCCTTATGTTGAGGCGGAAATCGAAAGCAATTTTAAACTTGTAATTGAAGGTGTTTTGAGTGGAGAATTTCTGCTTTTGATTGAAGGCTATGAAGCAGCTATCAAGATCAATGCCAGATCCTACCCTAAGCGCGATGTACAGGAACCGGAGAAGGACAAGGTCCTTCGTGGTTCAAAAGACGGCTTTGTGGAAACACTTTTAATCAATTCCACATTGATTCGCAGGAGAATACGTGATACACATTTGCATCTGGAGGCCATGAAAGTAGGAAAGGCTTCCAGAACGGATGTTATTATCGGATATATGGATAACCGAGTAGATCAGAAGATACTACAAGAGGTGAAAACAAGAATCGGATCCATAGAGATTGATTCGCTTACTATGAACCAGGAAAGTCTGGTTGAATGTCTGGTGCCGGGAAGATGGTTTAATCCTTTTCCCAAGTTCAAGTATTCGGAACGACCGGATACAACCTGTGCCCATCTTTTAGAAGGCAGTGTCATTATTCTTGTAGACAATGCACCTTCAGCTATTATTTTACCTACTACCTTTTTTGATGTGATGGATGAAGCGGATGACTATTATTTTCCACCATTAACAGGGTCTTATCTTAGAATTACACGAGGACTAATTGCTTTAGTTACCTATCTGTTAACACCAACCTTTTTACTCTTAATGACAAATCCGGAGTTAGTACCCAAGGCTTTTGAATTTATATTATTACAGGATGCTCCCAATATTCCGTTAATCTGGCAGTTTTTGTTGTTGGAACTTGCAATTGATGGACTTAGGCTGGCAGCTGTAAGTACACCCAATATGCTAAATACGCCCTTGAGTATTATGGCAGGCTTGGTACTAGGGGAGTTTTCGGTAAAGAGTGGGTGGTTTTCAAGTGAAGTTATGCTATACATGGCCTTTGTAGCTGTGGCTAATTATACACAAACAAACTATGAACTGGCTTATGCACTGAAGTTTATGCGTATATTGACACTGGTTGCAACAGCATGTGGCGGTGTATGGGGATACGGAATTGGTATTTTGATTACTTTGTATTTTATGGTTAGCAATAAAACCTTATCCGGAAAGAGTTATTTATATCCCTTGATCCCATTTGATTTTAAAATGTTAAAATATCGATTTTTAAGACAGCGCTTGCCGGGAAGCAGGTACCAGGCGGATAAAGCGACAAAGAAGTAGAAAACAAAAATCCCTCTTTACAAGAGGTAAAGAGGGAAAATATCTAGTTACAACCCTTTGTATCAAAACCGGGATTGCAGGCATAGAAGTTTTTGCTGTTTAATTTTTCCTGCGTCATTCGTAGGGCTTCACCGAAGCGCTGGAAGTGGACGATTTCGCGTTCTCTTAAGAAACGAATCGGTGCAATTACATCGGGATCATCCAGAATACGAAGAATATTGTCGTAGGTACTACGGGCCTTTTGCTCTGCGGCCATATCCTCGAATAAATCAGTGATTACATCCCCCTTGGATTGGAACTCGCAGGCATTGGCAGGTATACCTCCGGCAGCCTGCGGCCATATGCCGAGAGTGTGATCAATATAATACTTGTCAAAACCGGATTCTTTGATTTGTTCCATAGATAGGTTTCTGGTTAGCTGAAATACAATGGCACCAATCATTTCAAGGTGGCTTAGTTCCTCTGTTCCGATATCGTTCAATAAGCCGGCAACTTCCTTGGTGGGGGCTGCGAATTTCTGTGATAAATAGCGTAGAGATGCCCAAAGTTCTCCGTCCGGACCACCATACTGTGAAATAATTGCCTGCGCAGTTTTGGCATTGGGCGTTTTAATGTTAACCGGAAACTGCAATTTCTTTTCATAACACCACATTTAGAAGCCTCCTTCCCATGGGAGAGGTGCTAAGGACCATCTCCACTCGTTACTTGAATCTGCATATTGCAAGGAGAGAGGATAATACATGGCAGAGAACTCCTTGCATAATTTGTTTTTAATAGAAAGATAATGATTGTAATGTTCTATTGCATCTCTGCACTGGGGATGGGTATCCAAATAAAGACTTAAATCTACCAAAACGAAATCAAGGATTTGAATATCCTTTAACATATTACAGGTATTAGCATCAATCATTACAGCACCGCCTTCCTGTAAATGGTAGGTTGAGACATGGAAAAACGGTTCCGATCTCAAATGCATCTTCTAGATTATCATAGATTCCTTTGAACACTTGCCAGGGAACATAGGCCATGCCAATAGGGAATTCCTCTTGCTGAGGTTTAGGTGAGTAATTATTATACATGTTAGAGCCTTTCGAAGGTTGTTACTGTATTATATGTGAGTGGAAGAAAAGTGTGAATCTAGGCTCGTTTGTTTACTTTTTAAAATGACTGTGTTATATTAAATCTATATGCGTTGACTACAAGAAAGGCATACTGCAATGAGTGATATGAGAGGGATTGATACACCGATTCGTCAGCGAAGAAGAATGGTGTTTCGTGAAGTGGCAAAATTAGCATACAATTCCAAGAACCTTAAGGATGATATGGAAGCACTTCCTTATCAGCTGGTTGATTATGAGGAATCAGAATATTGGGAAAGTGTATATCGTGACAGAGCTATTATCAGAGAAAGAATTCGTCTTGCAATGGGCATGAGTCTCAGACCTGAAAACAGAAATCGTCCCGGTCACTTAACTGAAGGTGTGGAGGAAAGTAATATTGATGAAAAATATTATGAACCACCTTTGATGCAGGTTATTCCCTCCGCATGTAATGCATGTCCTGAAAACCAGTATGAAGTAACCAATACCTGTATGGGGTGTGTGGCACATCCTTGTCAGATGGTTTGTCCCAAGGGGGCAATTCATTTTGAAAAAGGTAAATCAGTTATTGATCAGGACAAATGTATTAAATGTGGAAAATGTAAGCAGATTTGTCCTTATGATGCCATAACCCATAAGGAAAGACCTTGCAAGAGAGCATGTGGTCTTGGAGCCATCAAAAGTGATGAGCATAAGAGAGCCTGCATAGACAACGATATGTGCGTGTCTTGCGGTCAGTGCATGGTTAGTTGTCCTTTTGGAGCTATTGCAGATAAATCTCAGATTTTCCAATTGATAAAGGCAATGAAGCATGGAAAGAAGGTTATTGCGCAGGTAGCGCCTTCCTTTGCGGGACAGTTTGGTCCTAATGTAACTGCGGATATGTTCAAAACAGCATTAAAACAATTGGGTTTTGAAGATGTATATGAAACAGCAATCGGAGCAGATGCAGGTTGTCTTGCGGAAGCAGAGCATTATGTGAAAGAGGTTGCCACGGGAAAACAGTCCTTTAGTCTTACCTCCTGTTGTCCGTCCTGGATCATGATGGCCAGAAATTTATTCCCGGAAACCATTGATAAGATCAGTAATGAACTGACACCTATGGTTGCGACAGCAAGAATTATTAAGGAAGAACATCCGGATGCATCGGTTGTGTTTATTGGTCCCTGTGCATCTAAAAAGCTGGAAGCCATGGCAACGACTGTTCGTAGTGATGTAGACTTTGTAATCACCTTCGAAGAACTTACTGCTATGTTTGAAGCCAAGGGTATTTTTCTGGAAGAGATTGAAGCTTTGGACCATATGGAAGATGCAACAAGTATGGGACGTGGATATGGTGTGGCTGGTGGTGTTGCCAGTGCAATTGAAACCTGTATTCAGACTTATTATCCGGGAACAGCAGTGCACATAGAACATGCAGAAAGTCTTGCTGAATGTAAGAAAGCACTTCTCCTTGCAAAAGCAGGTAAGATGAACGGCTGTCTGATAGAGGGTATGGCTTGTCCCGGAGGATGTATAGCCGGTGCAGGAACCAATATAGCGCTTCCACAGGCGCAAAAGGAATTAAAACAGTTTAAAGAGGCTGCGGTACAAAGAGTTCCGGAGCAATAAATAAAGAAAAGAGGAAATAAAATGAGTAAAATCAGAACAAGATATGCACCAAGCCCAACAGGTAAGATGCATGTAGGAAACTTAAGATCAGCATTGTATGAGTTTTTAGTTGCAAAGCATGACGGTGGAGATTTCATGCTTCGTATTGAGGATACAGACCAGGAAAGATTTGTAGAAGGCGCAACAGAGATTATTTACAGAACTATGGCCAAGACAGGTCTTTTGCATGATGAAGGTCCTGATAAGGATGGCGGCTATGGACCATATGTTCAGAGTGAGCGTATGAAGACCGGTATCTACATGAAATACGCAAAGGAGCTTGTAGATAAGGGTGAGGCATACTACTGTTTCTGCGACAGAGAGAGACTTGCTTCCTTAAAGACAGAGGTAGTAGAGGGTAAGGAAATTACCATTTATGATAAGCATTGTTTATCTCTTTCTAAGGAAGAGGTAGCTGCAAATTTAGAGAGTGGAAAGCCTTTTGTAATTCGTCAGAACATTCCAAACGAAGGAACAACTACCTTCCATGATGAACTTTATGGAGATATTACTGTAGAGAATGCAGAACTTGATGATATGATTCTGATTAAATCAGATGGATATCCTACATATAACTTTGCAAACGTTGTAGATGATCATACAATGAATATTACACATGTAGTTCGTGGTAATGAGTATCTTTCTTCATCTCCTAAATATGTTCGTTTATATGAGGCTTTTGGATGGGAAGTTCCTGTATATATTCATCTTCCTTTGATTACAGATGAAAATCACAAGAAGCTTTCAAAGAGAAGCGGACATTCTTCTTTTGAAGATTTGTTGGAGCAGGGATTTGTTACAGAGGCAATTGTAAACTACATTGCACTTCTTGGATGGAGCCCTGAAGATAATAGAGAAATCTTTACATTGGATGAATTAATCAAAGAGTTTGATTTCCATAGAATCAGCAAGAGTCCTGCAGTATTTGATATTGTAAAGCTTCGTTGGATGAATGGTGAGTATTTAAAGGCTATGGATTTTGATCAGTTTTATGAGATGGCTGAGCCTTACTTAAAGGAAGTTCTTCCTGAGAATCTGGATTTAAAGAAGATTGCAGCCATGGTTAAGACCAGAATAGAAGTATTCCCTGATATTAAGGAGCATGTTGATTTCTTTGCTGAACTTCCGGATTATGATCCTGAAATGTATGTTCACAAGAAGATGAAGACAACCAAGGAATCTTCATTGGAAGTATTAAAAGAGCTGCTTCCTATTTTTGAAGCACAGGATGATTACAGCAATGATGCTTTGTATCAGACACTTGTTTCCTATGTGGAGAAGAAGGAGTGCAAGAATGGCTTTGCAATGTGGCCTGTCAGAACAGCTGTGTCCGGTAAACAGATGACACCTGCAGGAGCTACAGAGATTATGGAGGTTCTGGGAAAAGAAGAGTCTCTTAACAGAATTAGAAAGGGTATTGAACTTCTTTCACAGAATGTTTAATTTCCTGGAGCAATACAGTAAAATACAGCGTCAAGCTGTTATGCATGGAGAAGGGGCTATGCTGGTTTCAGCAGGCCCCGGTTCCGGCAAAACCCATGTGCTTACCGGGCGCGTTTATTATTTGATTGCAGCAATGAAGGTTCCACCGGAATCCATTGTTGTGATTACCTTTACCAAGGAAGCAGCGCTTTCTATGGAGAGGAGATTTTATCAGCTGATAGAAGAGCTGAATTTATCAATAGAAGATTTTCAAGGTGTTCGATTTTCGACCTTCCATTCTTTCTATTATCAGATTCTAAAAGATTCTAATCAATTTCAAAATTATTCCATTATTAATGATTATTCCCAAAGAAAACTAGTCCAATATTTGGTTGAAACGGAAGACAATAAAATAGAAAAGGGTTCATTTCGTGCGTGCAATATACATGAAGCAGACAGTATTCGACGTGCTATATCCTTATATAAAAATACCATGAATCAGGAAGCATATATCAATGCATTTCCGGAGTATAGAAAGGAGGAGGCATGGAAGTATTTCAAATTGTATGAAAAGGAATTGGAAAATCGAAAAATGCTTGATATGGATGATTTGGTCTATAAAACGCTAAACATTCTGAAATCAAATAAGACACTGGTAAATTCCTATCAGGAAAGATATCAGCACTATCTGGTAGATGAGTTTCAGGATTCCAATATTATTCAGTACCGGGTGATGCGTATTCTTACACAAAAAGTAAGAAGCATATTTGCTGTAGGGGATGAAGACCAGGCTATTTATGGCTTTCGTGGTGCAGCACCCGGAATTATGGAGCGTTACATAAAGGACTACGCAGGCTGCAGAGTATTGTTTATGGGGGAAAATTACAGATCCTATCCGCAGATTGTAAGCGCGGCTTCCAATGTGATCAGTCAGAGTAAATACCGTCTGAAAAAAGACATACGCTCGATGAAACAAACAGAGCAGGGAGAGGGGGGAACAGTAGAAAAGAAGGTATTTGGTCAAAGAAAAGAGGAGTGGGAGTATGTTTGCAAGTGCCTAAAAGAGATGGACCATGCAAAGGTGAAGAACACGGCTATCCTGTTTCGGACGAATTTTCATTTATCAGCATTTATAGCAATGCTGAAAAGTAAAGGGATTCCTTACATTACAAGAGAAAATGCAGGCTGTATATATCAGCATTTTGTTGTGCAGGATGTCATGGCATATCTGCTTGCAGGAAGTGGAAGAAGGGAGAGAGAGTTGTTCTTGCGTATTTTTCGAATTCCATTTATTGGTGTAGGCAGGGAGTCACTCACGGAGGAGCTTGTGGATTTGGAAGCATTGAAGGTGTTTTACAGTCGTGGTGCTTATGCAAACCGGTTAACGGTAGAGCAGGTGGATAAATTAAAAAGGAAACTCAATATGCTTCAGCGAATGAGTCCATCGCTTGGATTAAACTTTATTCGGAAGGCCTGTGGGTATGACAACTATATAAGAGAAAGGTACGAAAAGGATCAAGAACTCTATTCCCAGTGCATGGATATTCTGGATTATCTACAGGGAGAAAGCAGTGATTTTAAGACTGTAGAAGAATGGGCCGGGGCACAGGAGAGGTATAAGGAACAGTTTCAAAAGGAGCGTAGCCGGGGAAAAAGAAGGGAAAAGGAGGAAGGTGTTTATGTTATGACCTTGCACGGAGCAAAGGGGTTAGAGTTTGAACATGTATTTATTATGGATGTGAATGAAGGGGTAATTCCAAAGTTTGGTAAGGGAAGTGAATTACCGGAAGAAAAGGTGGAGGAAGAGAGACGATTGTTTTATGTGGGGATGACCAGGGCAAAAAAAAGGCTGGAGCTCTTACTTGTCATAGAAACAAATAATTCAAAACTCCGGCCTTCCAGATTTCTTGAAAAGGTGAAATAGATTAGTCGTCCTCTGCAAGTGCTTCGAATTCCTGGTTGTCCATAAATTCGTCAAATGCATCTGCAACTGCTTCGTATTCGTCATCATCATCAATATATTCGAGAACAGGTTCTTCGTTAGGGTCTTCAGGATTTTCAGAGTAACGATAAATCCAAACCTCCTGATCGTCTTCGTCTAAATCCGTTGGAAGAAGAACGATGTATTCCTGACCTTCAACTTCTAAAATAGTTACGATTTCACAGGTGACTACTGTATTGTCCTCTAAGGTGATATCTACAGTCATATCTTCATCACGATTGTTTTGCTTTGCCATAAAAGCCTCCTATAAATTGAATTCTATGTGTATTCTACAATAGACTTTTTTTTATTGCAATAGATTTACAGAATAGGTGAAAAATTATATAATGATTCTATGTTTTACCTATAAGGAGACAGTATGAATAATCCATTTAACTTCAATATTCCTTATCCCTTAGGAACTTATTATAACGAGGATAATAAAACCTTTTATGTATCCTTTGAAGCCAAAAATGAAGACGCGGGAGTAGTCTTTTACCATAAGAAAACAGGAAAACTAATGAAAAAGGTGGCAATAGCCAAGGAAAACTCCCTGGGACGAATTCGTTATGGCGGTATTTTACTCGAACATCCTGAAAATATGAGTTATGTTTTTTATGATGGAGAAAAAGAATTCGAAGATCCAAGAAGTGTTTGCTATGTGAAAAGCGGAAGGTATGGCGTGGCTTCACCGGACCTTGAGAATAAAACAGACTGTAAGAGAGCCTGTGTTTCAGTACAGGATTTTGATTGGGAAAAGGACAGATTACCGAAAATCCCATATGAGGATGCAGTATGTTATGGAATGCATGTGCGTGGCTTTACCATGCATTCATCCTCCAAGGTGAAGGAGAAGGGTACCTTCGCCGGAGTTATACAAAAAATCGGATATTTGAAGGAACTTGGAATAACAACGATAGTGCTTCAGCCTTCCTATGAGTTTAATGAGGTCATGCAAAAGAAGGACTATCCGGATAAAGAAAGATATATGCTGAAAGAGGACGAAAGCAGCACTCCTCGTATCAACTACTGGGGATATTGTTCCGGATACTATTATGCCCCCAAAGCAAATTATGCATATGGGGAAGATGCTACCGTAGAGTTTCGCAGAATGGTCAAGGAACTCCATAAGAATCAGATAGAAGTGATTATGCAGTTCTATTTTCCTGAAGAATTTGACCGTAACGAGATTGTTCCGATTTTACGTTTCTGGTCACTTATTTATCATGTAGATGGATTTCAGTTGATGGGACTTAATATGGATACCGTAGCTATCGCAAAGGATCCCGGACTGTGCGACAGAAAGCTTTGGTACTATGATTTTGATACAGAGGCTGTATATGATAAGGAAGCTATAAACAGAAGAACACTTGCATCCTTTCAAGAAGATTATAAATATATTTTAAGACGTTTTTTAAAAGGGGAGGATGGTGTATGCTTTCCGTTTGCAGAAGTATTTCGAAGAAATGCGCAGCAGAAGGCCTATATTAACTATATTTCTGATTATCAGGGTTTTACCTTAAAGGATATGTTCTGTTATGACCGTAAACACAATGAGGAAAACGGAGAAGATAACAGGGATGGTAATGATTATAACTGTAGCTGGAACTGTGGTGTAGAAGGAGAGTGTAAGAAAAAGAATATTAGTGCTCTTCGTGACAGACAGTACAGAAACGCTATGACACTTCTTTTGCTGTCTCAGGGAACCCCATATTTCTTTATGGGAGATGAATTTTTAAGAACGCAAAAGGGAAATAACAACCCTTATTGTCAGGATAACAGGATTACCTGGGTAGACTGGTCACTTTTACAGAAAAATGAAGCCTTTTTTCTCTTTGTAAAGGAAATGCTTGCCTTCAGGAAGAGTCATCCCATCTTACGAAGCGAAAAAATGCTCAGAATGATAGACAGAGACAATTCCGGATACCCTGATCTGTCCTTCCATGGGGAGAATCCCTGGAAACCGGATTTCTTCCATTATCAGCATCACCTGGGAATTATGTTAAACGGACAATACAAGGATGAGAATAGTTTTATTTATATAGCAGTGAATCTTCACTGGGAAAAGCATCATTTTTCATTGCCTAAGCTTCCTAAGAAGATGGAGTGGAAACAGGTGATTTCCACTGATTCAAAGGTAGCGGAAATAGGAGAAGAGGGAGAATTTTTGTTAGAACCGAGAAGTATTAAAATATTTATCGGAGAATCTTAAAAATACATTTCTTTTCGAGTGGAAATCGCTTTCGAAAAGTTAAAAAAATTGTTTACTGTGATGTCAGATGTGATATAATACTTGTAGAAAAAACAGGAGGTAGGAAAAGTGGGAAAAGAAAAATACGTTGCATATGTTTCTACTTACACCATGGGTGACAGCCACGGAATCCGAATTTATGATGTGGATATGGAAAAAGGCCGATTCAAGGAGAAAGATAAGGTTGAGATTACCAATTCTTCCTACATCAGCATTTCTCATAACAAGAAATACCTGTATTCTATTACCGACTTCGGTGTAGAGTCTTATAAGATATTAAAAGATGGTGGATTGGAGTTAATCAACTTTGCCCCTATTAACGGAATGAGAGGATGTTATGTTTCGACTGACTATACGGATCAGTATCTTTTTGTTGCCGGTTATCATGATGGAAAGTTAACAGTTTTGAAGTTAGAGGCAGATGGTTCCATCGGTGCTATTACAGATGAGGTTTACCACAAGGGCCTTGGAAGCTTAAGTGAAAGAAACTTCAGACCACATATCAACTGTGCGAGAATGACACATGATAACAAGTACCTTCTGGTTGCAGACCAGGGTATGGATCATGTAAATGTATATCGCTTTAATGTTGAGAGAGGAACCCTTCAGATTGCCGATGTAATCAGAAGTGATATGGAAGCAGCTCCAAGACATATTAAGATTTCTCAGGATGGTAGATTCATTTATGTAGTACATGAATGGAAGTGCTATATTGATGTATATCAGTATGATGAGAGAAATGGAGTTCCTTACTTCGATCGAATCCAGCATATTTCAACGGTAAACAAGGAGAGTACACAGGAAACAGCAGCAAGTGCACTTAGTTTTTCTGTAGATTATAATTATCTCCTTAGCTCTAATGCAGTAGATAACTCAGTTATTATCTATGACGTAAATAAGGAAAATGGTATGTTGACCAAGAACTTCTGTCTTCCAATCAGTGGAGAATATCCTAAGGATGCAGATATGTTCCCTAACAACAAGTTCCTGGTTTCTTTGAATCATGAGTCCAATACTTTGACTTTCTTTACCTTGAACCTAGAGCAGCATACAATGGTTATGAATGGTGCACCGATGCCATTACATGCCCCCAACTGTATTATTTTCCACAAGATTAAATAAAGTAAAAATTAAGAGCCATCAATGGATGGCTCTTTTTGATTGCTTAAGTTATTTGTTGTAAATCTTCTTTAAATTATCTAACTTGCAGGTCGCATTCATCATCACTGCATCGATTAGTGTGAGGGCTGTCATACATTCCATAACAACTACAGCACGAGGTACGATAATAGGATCATGACGACCTTTAATCTGAATCTCGATTTCTTCATTAGCCTTGTTAACTGTATTCTGTGCAGAGAAGATAGATGGGGTAGGCTTTACATAAGCGCGAAGTACGATAGGACTTCCACTGGAAATACCACCGAGAATACCACCGGCATGGTTAGTAGCAGTGGTAACCTGTCCATCCTGAATACAGAAGGCATCATTGTTTTCACTTCCGTAACTTTCTGATACTTTAATACCATCACCTATTTCTACAGCTTTTACAGCACCGATAGACATAATTGCCTGTGAGAGACGAGCATCCAATTTATCAAATACGGGATCGCCAAGTCCGGCAGGTGCACCGGTTACTACACATTCCATAACCCCACCAACGGAATCAAGCTTCTCAATTGCTTTTTCAAGATAAGCAACAGCTTCTGCATCAGCCTTTGCATCAGGCATTGCAGTTTTGGTAGAAGTAATCATTGATTCATCAAAACGAGAGGCATCTATTGAAATAGGACCAATGGATTTTGTATATGCCATAACCTTGATTCCAAGGGATTCTAACAGCTTACATGCAATTGCACCGGCAGCTACACGACCAATGGTTTCTCTTCCCGAAGAACGTCCGCCCCCTCTGTAATCGCGAAAACCATATTTTTCATCAAAGGTAAAGTCTGCATGTCCCGGTCTGTAATAAGAAGCAATTTCACTGTAATCCTTGGAAATCTGAGAAGTGTTTCTTACTAAGAGAGAGATGGGAGTACCGGTGGTTTTTCCTTCAAAGATTCCGGAAAGAATTTCCACGGTATCACTTTCTTTTCTTTGAGTAGTAATATTGCTTTGACCGGGCTTGCGTCGGTCTAAGTATTTTTGAATATCTTCTTCCTTTAATTCTAAACCGGCAGGACAACCATCGATTACCACACCAAGTCCGGCACCGTGAGATTCTCCCCAGGTAGTTACTCTGAATAATGTTCCAAATGTAGAACCAGCCATAATATTTCCTCTGCTTTCCGTTTCTTTTCGAAAGTAATAACATAGCAAATTATAGTGGAAATGACCTGAAAGTGCAAATGTTTTGTTTCTATGAGTGCAAAGTTTGAAAAATGGTGCTATAATGTGCAAAGTGACTTAAGATGTAAAGTGAAAGGTTTATTTCAATGTATAAGATTTTAAAACAAGAAGGAAATGCAAAAAGAGCGGAGATGACTACTGTTCATGGCGTGATTCAGACTCCCGTATTTATGAATGTAGGAACAGTTGCAGCCATTAAGGGTGCGGTGTCTACGGAGGATTTAGAAGGAATTAAGACACAGGTTCAGCTGTCCAATACCTATCATCTTCATGTTCGTCCGGGAGATCAACTGATTAAAGAGGTAGGAGGATTGCATAAGTTCATGTCCTGGAACAAGCCTATTTTGACAGATTCCGGCGGCTTTCAGGTGTTCTCCTTATCCGGCCTTCGTAAGATTAAGGAGGAAGGCGTTACCTTCCATTCCCATGTAGATGGCAAGATTATTTTCATGGGACCTGAGGAAAGTATGCAGATTCAATCCAATCTGGGATCCACTATCGCTATGGCCTTTGATGAGTGTCCTCCCAGTAAGGCAGAAAGAAAGTATGTATCCGCCTCTGTAGAGAGAACCACCAGATGGTTACAGAGATGTAAGGATGAAATGAAGAGATTGAATTCTTTAGAGGATACGGTTAATAATAAGCAGCTTTTATTCGCCATTAATCAGGGTGCTGTGTACAATGATATTCGTATTGATCATGCAAAGAGAATTGCAGAGATGGAGCTGGATGGCTACGCTGTAGGCGGTCTGGCAGTAGGAGAGAGTCATGAGGAAATGTATGATGTACTGGATCACGTAGTACCTTACTTACCGAAGGACAAGCCAACCTACCTTATGGGTGTTGGAACTCCTGCCAATATTTTGGAGGCAGTTGAGAGAGGTGTGGACTTCTTTGACTGCGTATATCCAACCAGAAACGGAAGACATGGACATCTTTATACCAATCATGGAAAGATTAACCTTTTTAATGCAAAATACGAGAAGGATATGCGCCCCATTGAAACAGGCTGTGAATGTCCTACCTGTCGCAGATACTCCAGAGCTTACGTGAGACATTTGTTGAAGGCCAAGGAAATGCTGGGAATGAGATTGTGTGTATTACATAATCTTTATTTCTACAATACCATGATGGAAGAGATTAGAGATGCTCTTGACAATGGTCAGTTTGCCGCATACAAGAAGTTTAAACTGGAGAGTATGGCAACACCGGAGGATTAATATTTTATCGTCAATATATTAAAATTTTGAAAACTGTGAAAAGAGTCTTGCTCATTGGAAGGTTTTTGTGTATGATAAGTAATGTTTTGATAGTAAGATATTTAGGAGGCTTATATGGGAATTTTATTAACTGAGGGTGCTGAGGTACAGCAGGTTTCAATTATACCTATGTTGATTTTTTATGCAGTAATTATCTTTTTCTTCTGGTTATTGTTTATGAAACCACAGAAGAAGGAACAGAAGAGAGTAGCAACAATGCTTGCGAATCTTGAAGTGGGAGATTTTGTACTTACAACTTCAGGCTTCTATGGTGTTATTATTGACATCACTGATGATACTGTTATTGTTGAATTTGGTAGTAACAAAAACTGCCGTATCCCTATGGAAAAGTCAGCAATCAGCAGAGTTGAAAAGGCAAATGAGTAGTTTGTTTTTATGAATTAAAGTTTATATAACCTGTTTTATCCTGCCGGATAGAACAGGTTATTTTTTTGGCTAAAATAGGGGAGTGAAAACAACAGAAGAAAAACCCAATATATGGAAATAAGACTTGCAAAAATCTCTATATATTGTAAAATATAAGTAACTATGTTATTTATGATGGTTGTATTATGTGCTGATTGAAATCACATGTTAAAAATGGAAGGGCCGGGGTGAAATGCAACAGAACAGATTTGTTGTGGAAGGCAGAAATTTTCGTACGGAAAACGACAGAAAACTGGCGCTTAGAGACAAAGCACGGATTGATGATATTAAATCAAAAACAGATTTTAATAATAAACAGGCATTAGAACTATTATTAAAAGAACTGGAACAGGAAAAGTATCGTTTTCACACCATTCTGGGGAGTGATTTCAAGGATAAGGTTGAAGAAAGAATTCAGACCCTGGAGCGAGAACAGAAGGTAGCAGATGAAGCTGCTATTGAGAAGTATGCCAGAAATTCATTGAAGAAAAAAGAAAAAAGAAGAAAATTAGTGTTTTTATTTAGTTTTCTTGTGGGTTTTTCCTGTATTGGTTATTTTGGATACTACATGTACCAGGCGGATCGCATCCAGCGAAGAAGTGAGGAGCTGGCATCACAGATTCAAACGGGATATAACTTTGAAGATGATGCTCCCAAACCTAACAAGAAACCGCAAACAGTTAACAAAGACACCGGTGAAATCGAAGTGCCGGATGTACTTGATAAGTATAAAAAGCTATATAATTCCAACAAAAAGCTAATAGGTTGGCTGGAAATAGCCGATACAAAGATAAATTATCCGGTTATGCAAGGAACGGATAATGAGTACTATTTAAAGCATAATGTGGATGGAAAAGATGACAAAAACGGTGCTTTATTTTTAGATTATAATTGTGATGTTATAAATGTTAGTACCAATCTGATTATATATGGACATCATATGTCTAGCGGAGTTATGTTTGGAACCTTAGATAAATATAGCTCCGAAGATTTCTACAAGAAACATCCGGTAATAAAGTTTGATACCATATATGAGGAAGCGGAATATGAGGTTATGTATGTATTTCGTTCCGAAATCTATAAGGAAGATGATATCACATTTAAATATTATCAATTTATAAATGCCTATTCAGAGCAGGAATTTGATTCCTATATGAATGAAATGGAGGCACTTAGCTTGTATGATACGGGGGTAAGAGCAAAGTTTGGAGATCATCTTTTGACGTTGTCTACCTGTGATTATTATACGAAGAACGGACGATTTGTAGTTGTGGCGAAAAAGAAAGAGTAGAGATTTTTGATTAAGGAGAATCAAGGATGGCAAAAGTAAAGCGTAAGAATTTAAAAATGAAACGAAGAGTACGCAAGACCTTCGGTGCAGTTTTTTTAATATCATCTTTGTTAGTGGCTGCAATTCCGGTGGATGGAATTAAGGCTTCAACCAATACAGGAACACAGCCCTCAGTTACCATAGCAAGGGAAGATAGTAATATCCCTGAACTTGATCCATCAGATATGGTTTATACCTCTGAAGATGGAATGTACAACTTCTGTTACGTAGATCCATCAGAAACAGGAAGCGGAACCAAGGTGGCGGTTATTGTGGGATACAATGACAATGTACCCGGTGCCGGAAGTAACGTAGTAATTCCTGCTAAGTTTGATGCATATCTTGGATTCGATGAGAGTACAGGTCTTGCCAATCCAAGTAGTTCTCCTACAGCGGTAAATGAAGGCGGAGAGTTTTTGTTCTATAAGACACAGGAACAGAAAACGGATGCTTATGGAAATCTTCTTTATGAGCAAAAAGAAGTTCTTGATGAAGATGGAAATGTGAAAGGATATGAGGATGATTTAACAAAGCCGATTATGATTTCCAACTATAAACCTTGTTATTTCAGTACCAAGGATATTGAGGGTGGATGGGTTTCTTCGGCCAATGCTGAATTGTACTACAGAGAGGATCCATCTTCTGCAGATTACCAGGACGATAATAATTTTAAGGTTGCAACAGGTTCTAAGGCAAGATTACAAAATATTGAGGTACAGTATATTGCAAATCAAAGCTTAGGAGCTGATAGAAAGCCGGGGCCATGGATTGATGATTCCAATATTTCAGATGGCACTACCAAGGGCGTGTTTTCCGAAAAAGGACAGATTACACAGATTTCCTTCCCGGTTACACTTCGAGGTATCGGCGATTATGCATTCCATCGTTGTACCGGTTTGCAGAATGTAGATTTGTCATCAGGAATCTCAAATTTGGGTAATCATGCATTTGATGGATGTATTAACCTTCAGAAGATTACGATTCCATCTAACTGTGGACTTATTACAATTGGTGACCATGCATTCTACAATTGCCAGACCCTTGATAATTTTACAATGCCCGTTCCCACGGTTAACCTTGGTGATGGAGCTTTTGAAAACTGTTATAATTTAAAGAATCTTGTACTTTATAGAAATGGTGAAAATATAGCGTTAGCCAATATAGGAAACCATGCGTTTAAGAACTGTACAGAACTGGAAGCTATCACCTTCCCCGGTTCTGTAGATGGTAAGGTGGATATTGGAATTCTGGAAGGCTGCGAGAATCTTAAAAAGGTTACTATGATGAGCAGGACAGCTTATTTTGATGATTCAAGCTTCTCCTTTGAACAGTTCAAGAAAAACTTAGATGAAGGATTTTACTTTGAGGGATATAAGTCTTCCGACGAAAATGACAATCCTGCTGCAGGTACACTTCATAGTGTAGCGCATGAAAACAGTATTGCTTTCAAGTATTTAAATGAAGATATTTATGAGATGGTAAAGACCCATCAGGAAACTGATGGAAGCATCAAGAAAGCAATCTTCAGGGTAAATTCCCAGAATGAACTTACTGCCTGCAAGATTGAACCGGGTATGACACTTGTAGAGATTCCCGGAGTGATAGGACCATACAAGATTACAACAGTAAGCTCAACCGGCTTTAGTCACAATTGTTCTTTACAGGAGGTAATAATTCCTAAAACAGTTTCAAGGATTGAGGATAATGCATTCCTTGGTTGTCATAACTTAAGACATGTTATCTTTGAGGATGCAGATGCA
Source organism: Acetatifactor sp. (assembly GCA_045616525.1). GTDB lineage: Bacteria > Bacillota > Clostridia > Lachnospirales > Lachnospiraceae > Acetatifactor. Next base: position 86,212 of record JAZLGY010000054.1, read on the forward strand.
ATTGAATACCTTGGAAAGGGCGCATTCAAAACACAGATAGCAGATACGCATCAAAGTATTTGTCCTATGGCTGCCTATGCAGATGCTACAGCATATTTGAATAGTGGCACTGTAAGTGATGCAGATAAAGAGGCATATTTAAATCCTGTATTAACCTTTACAGGTACCATTGGAAATAATGAACCCTATAAATATGCTATGAATAAGGATTCAGATGGAAATTACTTGCCAATTGATAAAAATGATAACAGAGTAAATGCAGGTACCCAGAGCCAGACCTATGTAACCTATTACAGCGGATGGCCCACCAATTTGACTGTAAGATTCAATCCGGAAAAGGGAAAGAGCGAGCTGATTAATTATCCATTGATGAATACAATTATGGATTATGACAAAGCTACTTATCCTTATATGAACGATGATTACTTAAGTGCAGCCAGTGCATTGGTTAATAAGATCAATGCAGGTGAATCATTAACAGAAGACGAAAAGTATTTAAACGATGCAATCCTGTATTTGGATTTCCCGGAGGGAATTGATGCATTTAAGGATGGTTTGTTCAGAGAGAATGAGTCTATGGAAAGAAGTGGACTGGAGAAAACAGTTACTACCCATAGCGTAACAGAAATCGAGGATGAAACCTTTGCCGGCTGTAAAAATATGGTGGCAATTGATATTCTCGGAGATACCTTGATTATTGGCGACCATGCATTTGAAGATTGTGAAAAGCTTGCAAATGTAGAAATCTCCGATCAGGTACAGGTACTTGGTAAGATTCCATTTACCGGATGTCCAAATCTGACCAACTTAAGCTTTGAAGGTGGTCCATATTATGTATGTGACAATGGGCTTGTCTTTAAACTAGACCAGGGACAGAAAACAGAACTTGTTGAATGTTTGGAATCCAGAGGTATCGGTAAGACATCAAGTAACATTGAAGCCGGCGAGGTCAAGGATATCCTGTCTATTGCAGAAAGTGCTTTTTATAACTGTAGCGGTGTAACCTTGGTGGATCTTAAAGAAAGTAAGATTGAATCGGTTCCTTCTTATGCATTTGCTGCATCAGAAAAGAGTAATAGTGGACTTTCCAGAGTGGAACTTCCAAGAACCTGTAAAACAATCAAGGAAAATGCATTTAAGAATAGTAAGGTTTCATATCTGGTTATTCCTACCAGTGTTTCAAATATCAGTGAGAATGCATTTAATACTACAGAAAACTCTCCTCAATCAGCAAGCTCTGAAAAGGATGGTATTCAAAGAGACGAGTATAATAATATTACCTTCTACTGTGAAGCAGACAGTAATGCGGCATCCTATGCAGGTGAACATGAGAATATAAATATTACCGAAAAAGAAAAAGAAATATATCATAAGGTAGTATTTGCGGTATTGAATGATGCCGGTGAGTATTATGCAATCAAAACTGAGGATGTTTTAGATGGCAAAGGAATATCTGCTCCGGAAGTTCCTCCTGTTACAGGTAAAATCTTTATCGACTGGGATAGACAGTTTGATAAGGTTACAGGCCCCATGGAAATCAGAGCGCAGTACAAGGATTATGATCCTAATGAGGAGTTAATCACCGTAATCTATTGTGATGATCAGGGTAATCCTTTATCCGGAAGTTATTACAAGGTGCAGACCATGCCCGGCGTAGAACCGGAAAAACCACCGGTTAATCCCGAAAAACCCGGATACAGTTTTAAAGGTTGGACAGCATTTGATTTGAAGTCCACTGCGAAGGAACAGAAGATATTGGCTATATTTGGTGACCTGCAATATACGGTTACATTCTTGGATTACACAGGAACTCCGATTGCGGAACGCTTGGTTATTCCCGGACAAACGGTAGCAGCACCGGATATTTCAACCGTAGCAGCACCTAAGGGAATGAAGTGTGTTGGATGGAATGAACCCCTTGATAATATTCAGTCTACTCAGGAGATTCATGCAAAATATGATGTGGATGATAGTGCAAGCCCTGCACCAGGAGCGACACCAAGTCCCGCACCCGGAACAACACCAAGTCCTGCACCCGGAACAACGCAAAGTCCCGCACCCGGAACAACACAAAGTCCTGCACCCGGAACGACACAAAGTCCTGCGCCCGGAACAACACAAAGTCCTGCGCCCGGAACTTCACCGAGTCCTGCACCGGGTAATCAGAGCTTCTATACCTTAACTGTTAAAAATGGTAGCGGCTCCGGTAGCTATATTGCAGGTGCACAGGTTATTGTTATTGCAAACAATCCGGCAAGCAATCAGGAGTTCGTTGGATGGAGTATTGACCCCTCTACAGTACAGATTGCAAGTAAGGATGCAATGGGAACCGTTATTACAATGCCGGCTCAGAATGTAACCATGACTGCAAATTACAAGGCTAAGAGTGGAAGTGGTTCCAGCACAACACCACAAAATAATACCGGTACAACCGGAAATGGTAGTACAGACAAACGTCCAACCAATGGTGGAAGCAGTAATAATGGAACAACGGTTGTTATTTCCAAAAATGGACTTTCCAATACGAATTGTATATCAGCAGTAGTAAACGGATCTTCTGACAACTTTGTTGTGAAGCTTCAGGAAAGTTCTGTTGCAACAGAGAGAGCAATTAAAGCGTTGATGGCCAGATATCCTGATCTTTCGGGTATTATGTACTTCCCTGTTGATATTGCACTTTATGATGCTACAGGAACAAATTTAATTACAGATACGACAGGATTATCTATTACAGTAACAGTTCCAATTCCTGATTCTATGATTGCATATGCAGGTAACAATAAGGTTGCTTATGTTGGCAATGAGACATTGGAAGATTTGAATGTAAGATTTACAAGTATCAATGGTGTACCTTGTATGACCTTTACAGCCAACAAGTTTAATCCTGCTTCTTATTGTATTTATGTAGATACCAATCACTTGTCACAGGGAGCAAGCTTTGACTCTACACCCAAGACAGGTGACGGAATCCATCCTAAGTGGTTCTTATCCTTGGGACTTATGTGTATTTCAATGGTATTATTCCTGAAAAAAGATAAAAAGAGAGTAGCAAGAGCGTAAAAAGAGGTTATTTATGAAAAGAAAGTGGAGTTTGATTATTGCCATATTGATTATTGGCGTAGTATTAATTACACAGATTCCCAGAGAGGCAGATGCGAAAGGCACTACTGCCTCCGCTTTTCATGTACAGGGAAATGTTTTGGTAGAGTATACCGGAACAGATGCAGAGGTCATGATTCCTAAGAATGTAGAAGTGATTGGAAAGAGTGCTTTTGAAAATAACCACAATATTGAAAAAGTAATTATCCCTTCTAATGTGAAAGAGATAGAACCCTATGCATTTTGGGGCTGTGACTATCTGACTACAGTGATTGGCTGTGAAGGCTTAGCAGAATATGGAGATTATTCCTTTGCTAATTGTGGTTCCCTTACTGATTTTCCGATTCCGGAAAATATTGAGAGAATTGGACTTATGGCTTTTGCAGATGATCATAGTTTAAACAGTATTAGCATTCCCTATACCGTATGGCAAATTCATGACACTGCCTTTGACGGATGCTCAAAGTTAAACCTTGTTGTGATTAAGGGGACAGAAGGCGAAAGATTTGCCTCTGTATTTGAAGAGAAGAAAAAAGAAATGCCTGAATATGATCCGGTTGCACCCAAGGAGACAAAGGCACCGGAAAAAGAGGAACCGGTTGTTGAAGAGCCGGTAAGTACTCCTTTACCGGAACCAACAAAGACACCGCAAAAGCAGGAACCCGATACGAAGGTATATGGTTCATCAGTTTCTGTTAGCAATATGGTTGTCATCTTTTGGGAAAACAAACCGGAAATCAAACCGGAAGATATGATAGAAGAAAATTCAGAGGAAAACGGGCAAAATTAAGAATTCATATCATGGTAAGAAAGAAGTTTACAATCGTAGACTTCTTTTTTTATATTGCTATTGACACCTTTGGTATAATTGTATACAATTGTACATGATTTTGATTTTAGAATGCAGAAGCTAGCATTCGGGAGGAGTTTTATATGTTGGATAACGATCAGTTTCAAAATAGACCGGTTTCAATGAATAACAAGAATAACCTTTTACAGATTGAAGAGCATATGTACATTTTGGATGATGTTGAGAAACCAAATGTATTTAGAAACATGTTCCCATATTCTGAGATTCCCAAGATTCCGTTTAATGACAGAATCGTACCTCATAATATGCCTAAGGATATTTGGATTACAGATACAACCTTTAGAGATGGCCAGCAGTCCAGAGCTCCGTATACAACAGAGCAGATTGTAACGATTTATGACTATCTTCATAAATTAGGTGGCCCCAATGGTATGATTAGGGCAAGTGAATTCTTCCTTTATAGTAAAAAGGACAGAGATGCAGTATATAAGTGTATGGAAAGAGGATACAAGTTCCCTGAAATCACCAGCTGGATCAGAGCTAGTAAGGAAGACTTTAAGCTTGTTAAGGAAATTGGTATGAAGGAAACAGGTATTCTTGTTAGCTGTTCGGATTACCATATTTTCCTGAAACTCAAGATGACCAGAAAACAGGCTATGGATCATTATTTAAGTGTTATTAAGGAATGTTTGGAGGAAGGTATCAGCCCAAGATGTCACTTAGAAGACATTACAAGAGCAGATATCTATGGATATGTAGTTCCTTTCTGTCATGAGTTAATGGAGCTTATGAAGCAGTATCAGATTCCTATTAAGATTCGTGCCTGTGATACTATGGGATATGGTGTTAACTTCCCGGGTGCGGTTATCCCTCGAAGTGTTCAGGGTATTATTTATGCAATTCATACACATGCAGGTGTACCTCATGAATTAATTGAATGGCATGGACATAATGACTTCTATAAGGCAGTATCCAATTCAACTACTGCATGGCTTTATGGCTGTTCAGGAGTTAATACTTCTTTATTTGGTATCGGCGAGAGAACCGGTAATACTCCTTTGGAAGCAATGGTATTTGAGTATGCACAGCTGAAGGGTGACTTAAATGGTATGGATACCACAGTCATTACAGAACTTGCAGAGTATTATGAGAAGGAGATTGGTTATCATATTCCTTCCAGAACACCATTCGTTGGTAGAAACTTTAATGTTACCAGAGCAGGTATTCATGCAGATGGTTTATTAAAGAATGAAGAGATTTATAACATTTTTGATACAGAGAAGTTCCTGAATCGACCTGTACTTTGTGCAATCTCCAATACTTCAGGTTTGGCAGGTATTGCACACTGGATTAATACATATTACAAGCTTAAGGACGATGCTATGGTTGAGAAGAGTTCCGAGCTTGTAAAGAAGATTAAGGAATGGGTTGATAATGAGTATGCAGGTGGTCGAGTAACCGTTTTGACAGATAACGAAATCGTTGATTGTCTCACAAGAGTTTGTGAAGAGAATGGATATCCATTACCTGGACAGGCATAAATATGGGGATTGCTATGGGCAAATATGACGTTAAACAGGATATGACGGATCATTATTCCTTAAGAGGAAGAGTGTTTCAGAAGCTTAGGGATGATATTTTAAATGGTAGATTCGAAGAAAATGAGGAACTGAAAGAGGTTGCCATTGGAGAAGAACTTGGTGTGAGCAGAACACCGGTCAGAGAAGCTTTCAGACAGCTTGAGTTGGAAGGCTTACTTACCATTATTCCTAACAAGGGAGCTTATGTTACCGGTATTACAGAAAAAGATGTAAAAGACATTTATATGATTCGTTCTTTACTTGAAGGACTTTGTGCAAAGTGGGCTACTGAGCATATTACGCAGGAGCAGATGGATGAGATGGAAGAGAATATTTATCTTTCAAAGTTCCATGCGCAGAAGGGTCATCTGGAGCAGCTTGCCGAATTGGACAATCGTTTCCATGAGATATTATATGAAGCATGCAACAGTAAGATTCTTGAACATCAGTTAAAAGATTTTCATCAGTATGTTCTCAGAGTTAGAAAGAAGACCCTGGCAGATGCCAACAGAGGTCCTAAGTCGAATGAAGAGCATGAGATGATTATGGAAGCAATAAAAGAAGGTAATGCTGAAAGAGCACAGGAATTAGCCAACAAACACATGATAAGTGCATATGAAAATATGGTGAAAAATGGACTTCATCAGGTATACCACGAAAAAGATATGTCAATAAAAAAGATAAAGGAGACTAGCAATGGAGAAGATTAAAATGACAACTCCTCTCGTAGAGATGGATGGAGACGAAATGACAAGAATTCTGTGGAAGATGATTAAGGACGAACTCCTTTGTCCTTATATTGATTTGAAGACAGAGTATTATGATTTAGGATTGGAAAATAGAAATGCAACAGATGACCAGGTAACTGTTGATTCTGCAAACGCAACCTTAAAGTACGGTGTTGCTGTTAAGTGTGCAACGATTACTCCTAATGCAGCAAGAATGACAGAGTACAACCTTAAGGAAATGTGGAAGAGCCCTAACGGAACCATTCGTGCTATCCTTGATGGTACCGTATTCCGTGCTCCTATTATTGTAAAGGGTATTACTCCTTATGTTGGAAAATGGGATAAGCCTATTACCATTGCAAGACATGCTTATGGTGATGTTTATAAGAATACAGAAATCAAAGTTCCCGGTGCAGGTAAAGCAGAACTTGTATTTACCGGTGAAGACGGAACAGAGATTCGTGAGACAATTCACAACTTTACAGGAGCAGGTATTATCCAGGGTATTCATAATACCAAGGCTTCAATTGAAAGCTTTGCAAGAGCATGCTTTAACTATGCAATTGATACAAAGCAGGATCTTTGGTTTGCAACGAAGGATACTATTTCAAAGAAGTATGACCATACTTTCAAGGATATTTTCCAGGAAATTTATGATGCAGAATATGATGCTAAGTTCAAGGAACTTGGTATTGAGTATTTCTATACATTGATTGATGATGCTGTAGCAAGAGTTATTCGTTCAGAAGGTGGTTTCATCTGGGCTTGTAAGAACTATGATGGTGACGTTATGTCAGATATGGTTGCAACTGCTTACGGTGACCTTTCTATGATGACCTCAGTACTTGTTAGCCCTACAGGTGTTTATGAGTATGAAGCAGCACATGGTACTGTACAGAGACACTACTACAAGCATTTAAAGGGAGAAGAGACATCTACGAACTCTATTGCTACTATCTTTGCATGGACAGGTGCCCTTCGTAAGAGAGGTGAACTTGATAATATTCCTGAGCTTATGGCATTTGCAGATAAGCTTGAGAAGGCTTGTGTAAAGACTGTTGAGGATGGTAAGATGACAGGCTCTTTAGCTGCTATTTCTACCTGCGAGAACCCTGTTAAGCTTAACAGCCTTGGATTTATCCAGGCGATCAGAGCAACCTTTGATGAGTTGAATGCGTAAACGGTATTGCTCATTTAAGGAGATAGAACATGGAAGAAAAAGAAATTTCACAGGCAGTCATTAGTCGACTGCCCAGATACTTTCGATATCTTGAAGAACTCAGATTAGAAGGCGTTGAGAGAATTTCTTCCCAGGAATTGAGTACCTTAATGAAAGTTACTGCATCCCAAATTCGTCAGGATTTCAACAATTTTGGCGGATTTGGTCAGCAGGGATACGGATACAATGTACAGTATTTGTATGAAGAAATCAGTAAGATTCTGGGCCTGGATCAGACACACCGATTCATTATTATTGGAGCTGGTAACCTTGGTCAAGCCTTGGGTGGTTATCTTAATTTTGAACGTCGTGGCTTTATTTTTAGTGGAATCTTTGATCAGAATCCGGATTTGATTGGGAAAGAACTCCGTGGTAGAAAAGTAATGGCCATGGAAGAATTGGAAGAATTTGTAATCAGCCAAAAGATTGATATCGCAGTGCTGACGATTCCAAAGACCGGAGCTGTCGCAGTGGCGGATAGATTAGCCAAGGTTGGAATTAAAGCCATTTGGAATTTTGCACATGTTGATTTGAACGTTCCACCTGAGATTCAGGTAGAGAATGTACACTTGTCAGATAGCTTGATGAAGCTGTCCTACAATATTAACAGATATTATAAGGAACAGCAGAAGAATTAATTGATTTCCGGGGGAAAGCATGGCACGCAAAGAGGAAGATTTTAAAAACTCTCTTATAGGAACCAAGGTTCCGGTTCTTACACTTGATAATAAATGGTATCGTTTATTTAGAGATTTGACAGATTATCCTGAAATAGTTGAAAAAGAAAAAGAATTAAATGAACTGTTAAAGCGTCAGGGAAAAATCAATACAGAGCTTAGAGATTTAAAGGTTGTTAAGAAGCGACTGATGGATGAAATCATGAGTAATGCAGATGAAGACAGCTTTAGTGAAGGACAAGCTTCGGCCAAAACAATTTCCGATAATAAGAGATTGATTGAAGAGTGCAACGAAAAGATGGAATCCTACCAGGAAGAAATGAAAACAATTCCGGGAGATATTGAAACCAAGAACAAGGAATTGATGGTGAAAACCTGTGTATATTGTTATGAGAGTTTACATCGCAATCACAGAGAGATTCAGGAAATTGATGCCTGGATGGATGAAATAAAGGAAGAACTGCGAAAAAGGATTATTCAAAAGCAAAGCATGGAAATACAAAACAGACAGATTTATGCTTACATGAATGATATATTTGGAGAACGCGGTAATAAATTATTTGACATTGAAGACTAAAGGATAGGACTGTTGAAAAACAGTCCTATTGTTCTATGGGGGAAAGCATGGAAAAAATTGTAACACAGGAAGAAATTAGAAAAATTGAAGACTATGTTATAAATAAGGTTGGTATCTCAGCCCTGGTTCTAATGGAGAAGGCTGCTATGGCTATCAAGCAGGAAATAGACCATAGAAAATGCTCTCATACAACCAGAGTATTAATTATGGCCGGTACAGGTAACAATGGTGCAGATGGGTTATGTCTTGCGAGATTACTTGCTTTAGACCATTATGACGTTACAGTTCTTGTATCGAATGCTTCACATAAGAAAACAACGGAATATCTGGCACAGGAAAATAGCATTCAATATTACGATGTAAAAGTAATTAGGGAATTTCCGGTGGAGCAATTTGATATTGTAGTGGATGCAATCTTTGGATTTGGTTTAAACAGAGAGATTGAAGGCGAATATGCTGATTGGATCAAAAAAGCCAATCAGATTACAGCATATAAAATAGCAGTGGATATTCCAAGTGGTATTAATACAGATGAAGGAAGGATTCTTGGATGTGCATTTCATGCAGATGAAACAGTAACCTTTTCGTATTTAAAACCTGCGCATCTTTTTTATCCGGGTACAGAATACTGTGGAAAAGTAAAGGTTAGAAGTATTGGCTTTCCGGCAAAGTGTGATGAGGAGGTTTTGGGAGAAGCTTCCTTTGTTACCATGGGAGAAAGTGAAAATCCTCTGCCAATCAGAAGGAAGGATGGTCACAAGGGGACCTTTGGAAAGGTGCTTTTGGTAGGTGGCTTTGAAGATATGCCGGGGGCTATCGTGATGGCAGCAACAGCAGCTTTAAAAAGTGGTGCAGGTATGATTAAGGTGGTAAGTGAAGCAAGAAACCGTGATTTTATTTTGCAGATGATTAAAGAAGCACAGTTTACTCCTGTTGAAAAATTAGAGGATGAGCTTGAATGGCCGGATGTCATTGTAGTAGGACCGGGACTGGGAGTGAAGGAAAAATCGGAAAAAGCATTGAAAACGGTTCTTAATAAAGCAAAGGATGTTCATCTGATTTTAGATGCAGATGCATTGAATTTGTTGGCAGAGCATCAGAATGGCTGTATGGATGCTTTAAGGAATAATCATAGTATAGAAGTCGTTATGACGCCGCACATGGGAGAGTTAAAACGACTTACAGGAAGCACGATGTCAGAATTGAAACAACCATCTGAACAGGCAACAAGAACACTTGCACAAAAGGAAAACATCGTAATTGTAAAAAAAGATGCACGAACATGCGTATTTTGTGGTAGAATGCCTATATATGTTAATTGTTCCGGTAATGAAGGAATGGGAACAGGTGGAAGTGGCGATGTTTTGTCCGGAATTATTGCAGGACTCGTTGCACAGAATAGAAAAAATACATATAATATGGTATGTGCCGCTGTTTATCTGCATGGCTTATGTGGCGATAAAGTCAAGGAACGATTGGGTTCTTATGCTGTTACAGCGGGTGAAATGATAGAAGTACTCCCGGAAGTAATGATGGAGCTTTTAGGGAATCGGAACTAGAGAGGCAGTTTTTCATGGAATATGGCATAAATTATGATCGTCAGAGAATATATGCAAAGATAGATTTAGAAGCACTTAGGAATAATTTGGATTATCTTCATACTTTAACCAGTGAAAATGTGAAGATGATGGCAGTAATCAAGACAGATGCTTATGGACACGGTAGTATTCAGGTGGCAAGTGAGACACAGAACCTGCCATTTATAGAAGGATTTGCGGTAGCAACAGCCCAGGAGGCTTTTCTGCTTCGCAATGCCGGCATCACCAAGAAGATTTTGATTCTTGGATATGTATTCCCGGAAAGCTATGAGATGTTGATTGAAAAGAATGTATGTTTTACTGTATTCAGAAAAGATATGGTTCTTGAATTACAGGAGGCTGCAAAGAAGGTTGGAAAGAATGCTTTGGTTCATATTGCTGTTGATACAGGTATGGGAAGAATCGGTATTCGTCCAAGCCAGGAAAAGGAGCAGATTGCAGAGTTTTTGGATGCTTTAAAAAATGCGGATTGCTTGACTGTAGATGGTATTTTTACTCATTTCGCAAAAGCAGATGAAAAGGATCTGACCCATGCCCAAGGACAGCTGGCAAAATTTAAGAGCTTTGTGGATGAAGTGGAGAAGTACTTAAATATTCGCATTCCCTGGCGACATGCTTCCAATAGTGCAGGCATTATGGTATTGAAGGATGCCAATATGGATATGGTACGTGTTGGTATTACTATGTATGGTATTGAACCATCACCTGATGTTTGGGTGGACCGAAATAGATTGAAGCCTGTTATGAGTCTTCATAGTCATATCGTATACTTAAAGACGATGTATCCGGGTGAAACAGTTAGCTATGGTGGAACCTTTGAGGTAAAGGAAAAGATGCTTGTGGCAACCATACCTGCAGGATACGGAGACGGTTATCCCAGAAGCCTGTCAGGGAAAGGATATGTGTTAATTAACGGAAAGAAAGCAACTATTCTTGGAAGAGTTTGCATGGACCAGATGATGGTTGATGTGTCGAATATTCCTCATGTTACAGAGGGAATGGATGTTGTTTTAATGGGAAATAGTGAGGATGAAGTGATTTCGGCAGAAACACTGGGAGAGATGTCCGGCAGATTTCCTTATGAGCTTGTTTGTGATATTAATCCGAGAGTACCAAGAATTTATAGCGGATTGTTATAAAAAATAGGATATTAATAGAATTTTTCGTGTGACTGTATACCTTAATAATATATGGAAATACTTATGGTAGAAGGTTTTGAATTGTAAATCAAATACCGTAAGGAGGGGGATACATGAAACGTGGAGATATTTATTATGCGGATTTGAGACCGGTGGTTGGCTCCGAACAGGGAGGTATACGACCGGTCTTAGTGATTCAAAATGATGTAGGCAATAAATACAGTCCAACAATTATATGTGCGGCCATTACATCCAAGATGAACAAGGCCAAATTACCCACACATATTGAGATAGAAGCGGGAAAATATGATATGGATAAGGATTCCGTCATCCTGTTAGAACAGCTTCGTACCATTGATAAGAAGAGGTTAAAGGAGTGGATTTGTCACCTGGATGCAGATATTATGAGGCGTGTTAATTCTGCATTAAAAGTAAGTCTTGAATTACCAATATAAAGAATACTTGAAGAAGTATGAAAAGAATGATATTATAAAATGTATTATTTTGTTTGAAGAACCAATAGATAAAAGGAGAGATTATATGTCAGGACATTCAAAATTTGCGAACATTAAGCATAAAAAGGAGAAAAACGATGCTGCAAAGGGTAAAATCTTTACCATTCTCGGAAGAGAAATCGCAGTAGCTGTTAAAGAGGGTGGTCCCGATCCTAACAATAACTTTAAACTTGCATCTGTTATTGCAAAGGCTAAGGCAAATAACATGCCTAACGATACCATTGAAAGAGGTATTAAGAAGGCTGCCGGTGATGTAGGTAATGTAAACTATGAATACATTACATATGAAGGATATGGCCCCGGCGGAATTGCTATCATTGTTGATACACTTACAGATAACAAGAATCGTACTGCAGCTAATGTAAGAAGTGCATTTACAAAGGGTAATGGTAACATCGGTACTCCGGGTTGCGTATCTTTCATGTTCGATAAGAAGGGCCAGATTGTAATCGATAAAGAAGAATGCGATATGGACGCAGATGAACTCATGATGATTGCACTGGATGCCGGTGCTGATGATTTTGCGGAAGAAGAGGATAGCTTTGAAGTATTAACAGATCCTGATAGCTTTGATCAGGTCAGAGAAGCATTGGAGAAGAGCAGCATCCCTATGCTTAGTGCAGAAGTAACTATGATTCCACAGAACTATGTTGAAGTATCTGATGAGAATGCATTGAAAGGAATTCAGAGAATTCTTGATATCCTTGATGAGGATGATGATGTACAGAATGTATATCATAACTGGGATGAATAAATAGAATTACCATTTATAGAAGGGTATAGTTTATGGATAGATTAGCTATTGTTGTACCATGCTATAACGAAGAAGAAGTATTGGAGATCGCCTCCAAAGCACTTCGTGAAGTTTTGCAGAACCTTATTGATAAGAAGAAAATTGCTGAAGACAGTTTTGTTTTGTTTGTAAACGATGGAAGCAAGGATAAAACCTGGGAATTGATTGAACAGGAGCATGAAAAGTATCCTGTTATGATCAGAGGTGTGAAGCTTGCAGGTAATGTTGGTCATCAGTTTGCGTTGACAGCAGGATTAATTACTGCGATGGAAAGATGTGATGTAACAGTTTCTATTGATGCAGATTTACAGGATGATGTCAATGTGATCGAGGAGATGATCGACAAATTCCATGAGGGTAATGACATCGTTTATGGTGTTAGAAAAGAAAGAAAAACAGACACCTTCTTTAAGAGAACAACTGCGCAGGGCTTTTATAAAGTTATGGCCATGATGGGTGTAAAAACAGTTTACAATCATGCAGACTTTAGATTGATGTCTAAAAGAGCAGTAGAAGAGTTTTCCAAATATCAGGAAACCAATTTGTTCTTGCGTGGTATGATGCCTCTTATTGGTTATAAGACAGATTCTGTTTATTATGATCGTTTGGAAAGAGTGGCAGGAGAGTCTAAGTATCCTTTAAAGAAGATGCTTGCACTTGCATTTAATGGTATAACTTCCTTTAGCGTAAAACCAATTAGTATGATTACAGGCTTGGGACTTATGATTATATTGTGTTCCATTTTGGCTGCAGTCTATGCTTTGATCTCGTACTTTACAGGTCATGTTACAGAGGGATGGACCTCTTTGATTCTTTCTATCTGGTTTATTGGCGGTGTACAGCTGTTTGCAATCGGTATGGTTGGACAGTACATTGGTAAGATTTACATGGAAGTAAAACACAGACCGAGATACAATATTGAAAAGATTGTAGAATAGAGAAGAGGGATTCTATGAGCTTTCGAAAAAACAATTTAAGTTTTGGAATATGGATTGTATATCTGACTATTGTCGGAGCTTTATTTGCTTTTTCTGCGATTGCGTTGGTTAGTGAATTTCATTTCCCTATATGGGTAGTCCTTGGTTGTGGGATTGGTTTATTATTTATATTAGCTTTGATTTATTATCTGTCTGAAAAGATGGATTTTAAGGAAGAATTGGTATGGAATAAGACGTCGGTATTCAAAGCGGAAGCTTTGATACTGGCGTTGATTTCTATCATGGCAATTGGGACCAGAGTTTATATATTAAAAACAATCCCCCCATCCGGAGAGTGTCTTAAGATAGCAAAGCAGTTTTCAGATTCCAATATTCATCAGTTAATTGAAAATAATAGCTTACCGGAGCATAAAGGGACAGCAGTTTATGTTTTGCTTTTATCATTTCTGCTTAAAGCTTTTGACCATCAGGTAGTTCAGGTAGAGATGATACAGGCTGTTCTTCAGCTTCTTGGTATTTTTGTTTTATGGGCAGCACTTCGAAAAATGTGTGGTCGTTTGACAGCAGGTTTGTTTTTTACACTTACCTCATTGTTGCCATACAGTGTGAGAGAAGTTGTTCATTTATCGCCTAACATACTATATTTCCTTTTACTTTCCTGCGGTATTTATCTGGATGTTTTGTATCTTGAACAAACAGGGAAAAGGAATAATAGGAAGAAAAAAGCTTTATTTGCCTGCTTGCTGGGAGTTTTATCAGGAGCTTTGTTGTTTTTTGATTGGACTGCACTTTGTCTTGTAATCATAGCGGCAGGATGTTTGAATATAGGAAGCTATAGAGAAGATGCGATTGTGAATCGAAAACCATATGGATTATTACTGGGCAGTGTATTCGTTGGATTTATAGTGGTGGCAGGTGTTTATAGTTTCAGTATGCAAGAATCTGTGGGAAGTGTCCTGGGCACGGGTGTTTCCACAGCTACTGAGGGAAGCTTTGCATTTCTAGCGAATCAGGGAGAGATGAGTCTTTTCTTTTTACTTGCGCTGGTTATACTTGGCGTCCTTAGTTTTATGAAAAGAAAAGAAGAAGACATTTTTTCTGTATGGATTTTATGCTTTGCATATCTTGTGATATTGATCAGAATGGGTAGATGTTCTTCTACTATGAATGGGATCTACTTTGTCTTTATTTTCATGGCGATATTGGCGGCAATCTCGGTATCCGAACTTTTTTATAATCCCAATCTGGTGATTGAAGAAATCAAAGAAGAACTTCCGTTATCCCACAAGATGGCACAGCTTCCGAGTATAGAAAAGAAAGAAAAGATGGTTTCAACTGATCAGGCAGATTTCTCTGAAAAAACAGTGGAGCGACGTTATATTAAAAATCCGTTGCCTTTGCCACAAAAACATGTGAGAAAAGCCATGGAATATCCTTTGGAAGTTAGTGAGGAAATGATGAAGTTCGATATCGAAGTCAAAGATGATGACGATTATGATTTACTTACATAAATTTTAATAAGATGGAAATAATTAAGACAGGGAGAAATCTTTGTCTTAATTTTTTGGGAGGAATTTATGGGGAAGAATGTGAAAAGTGAAAATCATAAGAAGGAAGAAAGAGAAAAGAACCAACAGGATAATATAAAGGAAAACGGTAGTGTTCTGTTAGAGGAAGAAATATATGTATTATCTGTAATCGGTGAAATAGAAGGACATGAAAATCTGGCTTCTACCAGCAAAACCACGAAATATGAACACGTATTGCCCATGCTTGCAGACATTGAAAGTAATAAAGGTATAAAAGGGGTCCTGGTACTCCTCAATACAGTGGGAGGAGATGTGGAAGCCGGACTTGCAATTGCTGAAATGTTAGCATCCCTTAGTAAACCCACGGTCTCACTGGTTTTAGGCGGAAGCCATTCTATTGGTGTGCCTATTGCGGTTAGCTGTGATTATTCTTTTATTGTTCCCACGGGAACGATGGTGATTCACCCGGTCAGATTAACAGGAACTGTGATTGGTGCACCCCAAACCTATGATTATTTTAAGTCGATTCAGGATCGTATTGTTGGATTTATCGTAGAGCATTGCAGAATATCGGAAAAGCGCTTGGAAAAGCTAATGATGGCCACCAAGCTTTTGACAAAAGATATCGGAACAATTCTTGTTGGAAAGGAAACAGTGAAAGAGGGAATTATCAATGAAGTTGGCGGAATGAAGGAAGCAATAGGCAGATTGCGAGAAATGATAGAGGAAAATGGAAAGAAAAAAGTAGAAACAGAGAAAAATTAGTTAGGTGATGACAAAAATGGTAAGAAATGTTATACTAACCTAGTATGTTTATGTCAACATAGGATATCTATGCCCAAAACTAACATGATTTGAAATATAAGTAGTAAGGAGTTGTTTTTTTCATGGCGAATACCAGTAGTAGTGGTAGAGGAAGAGGGACAGGAAAAAGCACAGGAAGACGAAGTAGTTCTTCTGCAAAGAGAAGTAGTACTTCACGTAGAAAACCCACACAAACCGAATTAAGAAAAGAAAGGGAAATGTTTGCAGAGATTGGATTCTATATTTTCTTTGCGTGCATGGTACTTTTGTTTCTGTGTAACTTCGGTGTGATCGGTACCTTTGGTAATTTCCTCAGTGGAATAATGTTTGGACTTTTTGGTTCGCTTGCATATATTTTCCCCGTATGTTTATTTGTTGTATTGGCTTTATGGTATGCGAATCCGGGAAATCCATATGTAACCCGCAAGATCATTTCAGGTTCAGCCTTATTTGTAACAGTTCAAATGCTTTTCCAGTTTTTTGCAGATGGCGGCAAGATGGAAAAGGGTAAGAAGATAGGTGATATCTATACTGCATGTAGGGATGGCAAAAATGGCGGTGGTGCAATTGCCGGTTCTCTAACCTATTTTTTAAATGAACACTTAGGTTCCATTGGAACAATTTTATTAATTCTGTTGTTTGCAGCAATATGTCTGGTTCTCTTAACAGGTAAGTCATTGATTCAAAGTGTTAAGAACGGATCGGATATCTTAATTGAAAAGGGCAGAGAAGAAAACGAAAGAAGAAAAGAATATTCCAAGCTTCGCCAGATGGAGATGGAAGAAAAGAGACTGCGCTGGGAAGAACAGCAGGCCTTGAAAGAAGAAAAGAGAGCGCAGAAGGAAGAAGAGCGCAGACAACGTGAACTGCAACGCGAGCAGGAGCTTGAGGCTGCGCTTGAAAGAGCGAAAGAAAGAGCAAATACTGAGCCCCTTCCAAGAGATGAGGATGAGGAATATGAAGAGCCTTTGCAGGATATAGCAGTTGTTAGTATGACCAAAGGCCGTATTCATGAGAACGAATCACGAATTAGTCGTAAAGAAGAAAAAGAAAATGAAAGAGCACTTCGTATGGACAAAAAGTCTACGGGCATTATTTTTGATAATAAGCTTCCAAAGCCCACAGACGAGAAACGTCGTGATGATGTGCATGAAATTGTTTGGAATGAAGAAGAGCCTGAGGTAAAAACAGAAGAAATGGAGCTTCAGGAGCAGGAAGAATTAATCATTCAGCAAACAATGAATGCATTACAGGGCACTGCGAAGGAAGCTGTTGAAGAACCCATCAATTTTGTCAATATACATAAGGGTGGTGTTGTTGAAACCGTGGCACAGAGTTCTTCCGGATTTGAGATGGTAAGCACCTTCGAAGAGGAAGAGGTTAAGCCAAGAGAGGTTTCCAAGGTGTTTGATTCCAGAAAAGAAGAACTGGAATACAATCTTTCAGAGAGTAGTAATCGAGGAGAAGATGGCAGAGTCAAGGCTTCAGTACCCAAGACGGAGGAGCCTAAAAGAGAGATTCCTGTTAAGGAAAGCAATGTTCCTAAGGTTTATAATTTTCCACCGTTATCAAGATTACAAAAGAGTGCTCCTTCCAAGTCAGATTCTTCGGAATCCTTGAAGGAAACCGCACAGAGATTGCAGCAGACATTAAATACCTTTGGAGTAAAGGTTACAATTACAGATATTAGTCAGGGCCCCAGTGTTACCAGATATGAATTACAGCCTGAACAGGGTGTTAAGGTAAGTAAGATCGTTGGTCTTTCGGATGATATTAAACTGAATCTGGCTGCAACCGATATTCGTATCGAAGCCCCTATTCCTGGTAAAGCAGCTATTGGTATTGAAGTTCCCAACAAAGAAAATAGTGCAGTTTCACTTCGTGATTTATTGGAGTCCAACGAATTCAGGGAATTCCCTTCCAATCTGGCATTTGCAGTTGGTAAGGATATTGGTGGTCAGGTTGTGGTTACAGATATTGCCAAGATGCCACACGTTTTGATTGCCGGTGCTACAGGTTCCGGTAAGTCAGTATGTATCAATACGATTATTATGAGTATTCTTTACAAAGCACATCCGGATGATGTGAAGCTTATAATGATTGACCCCAAGGTAGTAGAACTTAGTGTGTATAATGGTATTCCACACTTGCTTATTCCGGTTGTAACAGATCCTAAGAAAGCCTCCGGTGCTTTGCATTGGGGTGTGGCAGAGATGACAGAACGTTATAAGAAGTTTGCAGATTTTAATGTTCGAGATTTAAAGGGATATAACAAGAAGGTTGAAGCTATGAAGGAGAGCGGAGATGAAAACGCTCCCAAGAAGATGCCTCAGATTGTTATTATCGTAGACGAGCTTGCGGATCTTATGATGGTTTGTCCGGGGGAAGTTGAAGAGTCAATATGTCGTTTGGCCCAGCTTGCAAGAGCTGCAGGAATTCATTTGATTCTTGCAACACAGAGACCGAGTGTTGATGTTATTACCGGCTTAATCAAGGCAAACATGCCTAGTAGAATTGCATTCTCCGTTTCCAGCGGTGTGGATTCAAGAACTATTTTGGATATGAATGGTGCAGAGAAGCTTTTGGGTAAGGGCGATATGCTCTTTTATCCACAAGGCTATACCAAGCCGGCCAGAATCCAGGGAGCATTTGTTTCGGATAAAGAAGTCTCGGATGTTGTTGACTTCCTGAAGAACCAGTGTCTTGGAAATACATATGCGGAAGACATAGAGGATAAGATTTTGAATTCATCCAGCTTGACCGGTAGTGCCGGAGCAGGTGGTGGTGAAGAGAGAGATGAGTACTTTGAAGAAGCGGGTAAGCTTATTATTGATAAGGATAAGGCTTCTATTGGTATGCTACAAAGAGCATTTAAGGTTGGCTTTAACAGAGCAGCAAGAATCATGGATCAGTTATGTGAATATGGTGTTGTTGGCGAGGAAGAAGGAACGAAACCAAGAAAAGTACTTATGAGTTTAGAGCAATTTGAAGAGTTATTGGAAGAAATATAAAGGATAAGTGAGAGGTGTTTATGAAAACTGATATTGAAATTGCACAGGAAGCTGAATTAGAACATATTGTTAAGGTTGCTGAGAGAATTGGTATTACTGAGGATGATCTTGAGTTATATGGAAAACATAAGGCTAAGATTTCAGGAGATTATTTAAAAACCTTAGATGATAAAAAGAATGGAAAATTAATTCTTGTTACAGCAATTAATCCTACTCCTGCAGGAGAAGGTAAGACTACCATTACTGTTGGTCTTGGTGAAGCTTTTGGTAAGCTTGGCAAGAAAGCGATTATCGCTTTAAGAGAGCCATCTCTCGGACCATGTTTTGGTATCAAGGGTGGTGCTGCAGGTGGTGGATATGCACAGGTAGTTCCCATGGAAGATTTAAATCTTCACTTTACAGGAGATTTCCATGCTATTACAAGTGCGAATAACCTATTGGCTGCTCTTTTGGATAATCATATTCAGCAGGGCAACGAATTGCAGATTGATACCAGATCCATCGTATGGAAGAGATGTCTTGATATGAACGACCGTGTTCTTCGTAATGTGGTTGTTGGTCTTGGTGCCAAGGCGGATGGCTTTGTAAGAGAAGATCATTTCGTTATCACAGTAGCATCAGAGATTATGGCGATTCTTTGCTTGTCAAAGGATATGAAGGACTTAAAGGAAAGATTATCCAAGATAGTTGTTGCATATAACTATCAGGGAATGCCTGTTACAGCAGGAGAATTGAAGGCAGTGGGTTCTATGGCAGCTCTTTTGAAGGATGCAATTAAGCCTAACATGATTCAGACCCTGGAGCATACGCCTGCATTTGTTCATGGTGGACCTTTTGCGAACATTGCACATGGTTGTAACTCTGTAATTGCTACAAAGGCAGCATTAAAGATGGCTGATTATTGTATTACAGAGGCAGGTTTCGGTGCTGACCTTGGTGCTGAGAAGTTCTTTGATATTAAGTGCCGTAAGGCAGGACTTAAGCCGGATGCAGTTGTTCTTGTAGCAACAATCAAGGCATTAAAGTATAATGGCGGTGTACCTAAGGCAGAGCTTGCAACTGAAAATCTTGAAGCCTTAAAGAAGGGTATTGTAAACCTTGAGAAGCATATTGAGAATATTCAAAAATATGGTGTACCTGTTGTTGTAACCTTAAATTCCTTTATTGCTGATACCGATGCAGAAGTTAAGTTTGTAGAAGAATTCTGTAAGGAAAGAAACTGCGAGTTTGCCCTTGCAAAGGTTTGGGAAAAAGGTGGTGAAGGCGGAATTGAACTTGCAAACAAGGTTTTGGAGACATTAGAAACTAAGGAAAGCAACTTCCACGTTCTTTACCCTGATGAGATGGGATTAAAGGATAAGATTCGTACTGTAGCAAAAGAGATTTATGGTGCAGGCAATGTTGTATTTGCTCCTGCGGCATCAAAGCAGCTTGAAAAGCTTGAAGAACTTGGATATGGTAACTTACCTGTATGTATGGCCAAGAATCAGTATTCATTATCAGATGATCCTACTTTACTTGGTCGTCCTGAAAACTTTGACTTAAATATCAGAGAGGTATATGTTTCTGCAGGTGCCGGTTTTGTAGTTGTATTAACCGGTGCAGTTATGACAATGCCTGGTTTATCCAAGAACCCTGCTGCGTACACCATTGATGTTAATGATGAGGGCGAGATTACAGGTTTATTCTAAAAATAATATATATGAGGGTATATGTTTCTATAAACAATGGGGTTATAAGAAAGGAAAAAAATATGCCAAACTTAATTGACGGAAAATTAATTAGCACTACTATCAAAGATGAGTTAAAGGAAAAAGTGGCTGAACTTAAGAAAAACGGAAGAGAAGTGACTCTTGCTGTTATTCAGGTGGGAAATGATCCTGCATCGAGTGTTTATGTAGGAAATAAAAAGAAAGCCTGTGCCTATATTGGTATTAATTCACTTGCTTTTGAAATTCCGGAAGAAACTACTGAGGAAGAATTATTAAAACTGATTGATGATTTGAACGGAAGAAAAGATGTGGATGGTATTTTAGTGCAGCTTCCTTTACCTAAGCATATTTCTGAAGAAAAGGTTATTAATGCTATTGATCCTAAAAAGGATGTAGATGGTTTCCATCCTATGAATGTAGGAGCTCTTTGTACCGGTAAAAAGGGATTTGTTTCCTGTACACCTGCAGGTATTATTGAACTTTTGAAGAGAAGTGGAATTATTATTGAAGGTAAGCATTGTGTAGTTATTGGAAGAAGCAATATTGTTGGTAAACCCATGTCACTTTTAATGTTACGTGAGAATGCTACCGTAACTATTGCTCACAGTAGAACCAAGGATTTGAAGGCGATTACATCTCAGGCAGATATTCTTATCGTTGCTGTAGGTAAGCCTAAGATGATTACCGCTGAATATGTTAAGGAAGGTGCGGTTGTTATTGACGTAGGAATTCACAGAAATGAAAGCAATAAGCTTTGTGGTGATGTGGATTTCGATGCTGTTAATGAAAAATGCAGTTATATCACACCTGTTCCCGGTGGTGTTGGTCCTATGACGATTGCAATGTTGATGAAGAATTGTGTGGATGCAGTTGAAATGTAATTGTTTCCGCATTGATAAAAGGAGTTGATGTTTTGCGTTGTCCTAATTGTGGTGCAGAAATGAAAGAAGGCTCCCTATATTGTTATGAATGTGGGGAAGATATTCATATTGTACCGGATTATGATCCGAATTTAGACATTCAAATCGATGATCCGGAAGAGGATGATTCAGAAGAAGTTGAAAAATACAGAACCAGAAGTCCCAAAAGAAAAAAGGAACTTTCTGCCGGAGAACAGATTAAATTTACTGTTCAAATAGTAACATTGTTGGTTTTGATTTTTGTGATTGGTTTCTTTACCTGGAGACTATGGAAAACACCATTAGGTTCTGAGAGCCCAAGAAAAGATTTGGTCAAAATCCAATCCGGTGGTGATGTGGAGTATGAGTTGGAAAATGGAACACCTAAGCCACGTATTCCGGTTCCTAAATTCAGTTATGATGAAGGATATTACAATGAGATTGTTCCGTTAAAGTTAAATGTTGATGCGGACAATTGTAAAATCTACTATACCATTGACGGATCTGATCCAAGAGAAAAAGGAAAACTCTACAGAGATACTATTTTCCTGGATAATGGTACACACGAAATCAGAGCAGTATGTCTTGCGGATAATGCCAGATATAGTGAAGAGGTTAGTAAAATTTATCAGATTGAGATTCTCATTATTGAAGGACCGGAAGTTCCTTTGGTAAGTGGTGATTACTCAAGACCTCAGAAGATTGAGGTAACCTTGGAGGATGACAGTCAGCATGTAGTTTATACAACTGACGGATCCGATCCGACTCCATTTTCACCGGAGTATACAGAGCCTCTTTCTATGCCTCTTGGACCTTCACAGTTTAAGTTTGCTTTTGTTGATGAAGAAGGAACTTTAAGTGAAATAACAACAAGAGATTATCGTTTGGTAATAGCGGGTGGCTTATCATTGCCAGATGCAAAGGCTCAGTTATATAAGACTTTATTTGAGAATGGGAAAAGAGTCGAGGGATACTACGCCGATGAAGGATATGGTGTATACAGATATGTATATGCAGATCTCCTTACTATAAATAATATGGACTATTATGAGTTTGACGAGATTTTGGTCAGAAGCAATGATGTTACCGGTCCAACGGAGCGATACTATGTAGTTCATGTTACTAGTGGTAAAATCTACTATTTAGAGAAACATGCTGATGGTAGCTACAGATTAGTGGAATTATCGGAAATATACGGTTAAACCGTGAGAGTGATAGAAAGGAAAGAAAAATGTACAAGATTTTAAGAGCAGAAGAATTGACCACTAACATTTATTTGATGGAGGTGGAAGCACAGAGAGTGGCAAAGTCATGTTTGCCTGGACAGTTTGTTATTGTAAGAATGGATGCTGAAGGTGAAAGAATTCCTTTGACAATCTGTGATTACGATGCAGAAAAAGGAACTGTAACTATTGTTTTCCAGATTGTTGGTGCATCTACACAGATGATGTCACAGCTTAAAGCAGGAGATGCTTTCCATGACTTCGTTGGACCTTTAGGATGTGCATCTGAATTTGTAAAAGAAGACATTGAAGAGCTTAAGAAAAAGAAGATGTTATTTGTAGCAGGTGGTGTTGGTACTGCACCTGTTCTTCCTCAGGTTAAGTGGTTAAAGCAGCATGGCGTTGATGTTGACGTTATCGTTGGTAGCAAGAACAAGGATCTTTTGATTCTTGAAGATGAAATGAAGAAGTATGCAGGAAACCTTTATGTTACTACCGATGATGGTTCATATGGCAGAAGCGGTATGGTTACTCAGGTTATTAAAGATCTTGTTGCAGAAGGAAATAAATATGATGTATGTGTAGCAATCGGACCTATGATTATGATGAAATTCGTTTGCTTACTTACAAAGGAATTGGAAATTCCTACTATTGTCAGCTTAAATCCTATTATGGTTGACGGTACAGGTATGTGTGGAGCTTGTCGTGTAAGCGTTGGTGGCAAGGTTAAGTTTGCTTGTGTAGATGGTCCTGAATTTGATGGTCATCAGGTAGACTTTGATGAAGCTATGAAGCGTCAGCAGATTTACAAGACTGCAGAAGGTAGAGCATTCTTAAAGGCACAGGAAGGCGATACACATCACGGTGGATGTGGTAACTGCAATTCATAATAGACTTACATAGTAAATAAGAGAAAATATATTGAGAATAGAGAGGAATTATCATGGACGTTTTGAAGAAGACACCCGTTAGAGAGCAGGATCCCAAGGTTCGTGCTACAAATTTTGAAGAAGTATGTTTAGGTTACAATAAAGAAGAAGCAATGGAAGAGGCTTCCAGATGTATTAACTGTAAGAATGCACAGTGTGTAAAGGGCTGTCCGGTTGCAATTAACATCCCTGGATTTATTGAGAATGTAAAGAATGGTGATATTGAAGCTGCATACCAGGTAATCAGCGAGTCAAGTGCACTTCCTGCTGTATGTGGTCGTGTATGTCCTCAGGAAAGCCAGTGTGAGGGTAAGTGTATCAGAGGAATCAAGGGTGAAGCTATTTCTATCGGTAAGCTTGAAAGATTCGTAGCTGATTATGCTAGAGAACAGGGAATTAAGCCTCAGGGAACAACTGAGAAGAAGGGTAAGAAGGTTGCAGTAATCGGTTCAGGTCCTGCAGGTCTTACTTGTGCAGGTGATCTTGCTAAGGCTGGATATGATGTAACAATTTTTGAAGCATTACATGAGGCCGGTGGAGTACTTGTTTACGGTATTCCTGAGTTCCGTCTTCCTAAGCAGGCAGTAGTAGCTAAGGAAATCGAGAATGTAAAGAGCCTTGATGTTAAGATTGAAACCAACGTTGTAATCGGAAAGAGTACAACGATTGATCAGTTAATGGACGAAGAAGGATTTAGCGCTGTATTTATTGGTTCAGGTGCAGGTCTTCCTAAGTTCATGGGTATCCCTGGTGAAAATGCAAATGGTGTATTCTCTGCAAATGAGTACTTAACCAGAAGCAACCTTATGAAGGCATTTGATGAGAACAGCAATACTCCTATCATGAGAGGAAAGAAAGTAGCTGTTGTGGGTGGTGGTAACGTTGCTATGGACGCTGCAAGAACTGCATTAAGACTTGGCGCTGAAGTACACATCGTATATCGTCGTAGTGAAGAAGAACTTCCTGCCAGAGTAGAAGAAGTACATCATGCAAAAGAAGAAGGAATTATCTTTGATCTTTTGACCAATCCTACTGAAATCCTTGCTGATGAAAAGGGTTGGGTAACCGGTATGAAGGTTGTTAAAATGGAACTTGGCGAGCCTGATGCGTCAGGAAGAAGAAGCCCTGTTGTAATTCCTGACTCAGAATATGTTATGGATGTAGATACCGTTATTATGTCACTTGGTACATCTCCTAATCCTTTGATTTCTTCTACAACCGAAGGCTTAGAGGTAAATAAGTGGAAATGTATCGTTGCTGATGAAGCTAACGGAAAGACCACCAAGGAAGGCGTTTATGCCGGTGGTGATGCTGTTACCGGTGCTGCAACCGTTATTCTTGCTATGGGTGCAGGTAAGGCAGCTGCAAAGGGTATTATTGAGTACTTAGAGAAATAATTTTCAAGGGTCGAAAAGGAGTAGTCGATATGCCTATTTGTCCAAAATGTAAAAATGAATATCGAAAAGGTATTACTCATTGTGCTGACTGTGGATGTGAGTTGGTAGAAGGAGACGTATCCTCTGCTGAGATGAGTCTTTTCCTTGCAGGAGATATGGAACATCTTTCAGAGATGGATAATTACCTGAAATATTGTGGTATAAAGAATACAGAGATTAAAGATGCGCCGGAGGGGGAGGAATTCCCCTTGGCGCTGTATGTACAGTCCAAAGACTTAATCAATGCAAGAAAGCATGCCAGTGTGTTTATCCAGCAAAAGCAGCAACAGGCCAGAGAAGAAGCTGAAGCAAGAGCAGAAGAACAGCGTAAAATGCAGGAAGAGAGCATGCCAAGATGGATTGGTGCACCGGCTCCTAAAAAGGAAACTGCACCAAAGCAGCCACAGCAGATTCAACAGCCGGTAGGTGTTTATATGAATAAGGCTGAAAGAGCGGCTGAAAATAAATCCTCAGCTTTTAGTTTGATTTTTGTGGGTGTTGCAGGTTTAGTGCTTTTAGTTTGTGTACTGATGGATATGTTACCGGTACATTTTGAAGGACTTACTAAGATTATGGTTACCGTTATCATCGGTGGTATGTTTATTGGCTTCATTATTATGGGTCTTTATGCCTTTAAGAACATGAAGAAATATGCAGAGGAAGCTGATACAGAAAAGAATCAGCGAGATGAAATGGTTGCTTGGATCAAAGAAAAGGTTGATGTTAAGTTTATTGATGAAAAGCTTGGCCTTGATCAGATTACTGAGGAAGAATGGTATTTTAGACGTACAGAAGTATTAAGATACATTTTGAATCAGCAGTTCCCCGGATTAAATCAGGAATTTCTTGAGCACTTTGTTGATGAAATGTACGATGAACTTTACTAGTAGAACAGGAGAATTAGTCCTATGAAGATTACCATACTGTGTGTTGGTAAAATCAAGGAAGCCTTTTATAGGGATGCATTAAGTGAATATATGAAGCGTATGAGTAAGTACGCTAAGATGGAAATCATAGAAGTATCTGATGAAAAGACTCCTGATAAAATCAGTGACGTTCAAAAGGAACAGATTCTACAAAAAGAAGCAGAGAGAATGCTGGATAAATTGGACAGAGATTCTCTTATTGTAACCTTGGAAATCAAAGGAAAATCCTTTACTTCCGAAGGTTTTGCAGACTATATTCAAAAGGCCGGTGTGAAAGGTGTAAGCCATATTACATTTATTATTGGCGGCAGTCTTGGATTACATCCCAGTATCACAAGCTTGAGCAATCAAGCATTAAGCTTTTCTGATATGACATTTCCGCATCAGCTTATGCGAGTTATATTATTAGAGCAGATTTACAGAGCTCATCGTATTATGTCAAATGAACCGTATCATAAATAATGGATTTCAAAAATTCAACATATTGAAAAACAAGGAAAGGATGGCAGTTTTGTCATCCTTTTAATGATTCATGACAATAAATCACTTGTGATTTATTGTAGAAGTGGACATAGCAAGGCGATACTGGTTAAGTGACCTATATGTGATACGCCTTTTTCTACGAAGTTAAGATTCTGTATACTATTGAAAAAAGCAGTATACAGAGTTTTTGACTCTGTATACTAGTAGAATTTTAAGATGATTTTGGTTATAATCTAGACAGATAGAATTCAAATTTTCGAAATTAGATTTGAATTTGTTACGGCGAAGGAGATACTTTGTTATGATGCCCAGAATAAGATAGAGTATCTAAATTGTGAGAAAAACAAAAAATAGATGCTTAGAATGATGATATTTGAGTGATAGTGCATCTAAATTGAGAAAAAATCTATATTTAGATGCCTAGAATGATGATATTTGAATAAGAGAGCATCTAAATGGGGGAAAAATCTATATTTAGATGCCTAGAATGTTGATATTTGAATAAAAGTGCATCTAAATTGGGGGAAAATCAAAAATTAGATGCCTAGAATGATATTTGAAAAAAAGTGCATCTAAATTGCAAGAAAAGCAAAAATATGATGTTTTCAACATGAAAAGAAGGTAAATTTGCATCTGAATCAGTGTTTTGAAAATGTTTCGATGCCATTTTGAAAGAGTTGGACAACTCTCAACTTGTAGGGATGATAAAAATTCAAATTTGTAGGGATGATGGAAGACTTATGAAGAGAAAAGGGGACGGACTTGATTATTTAAAACAATATCCTAAATTAAATAAGTGGATGAATACATGTATTTGTTGTGGGAGTGTAGGGTATAAGCCAGAATTGCCAGATGCTATAACTACAAGAGTGGGGGGACGAGGTGAAATCGAAACCTTTGGCGCTCAATGCATTAGAAGTTCTTTTCAACCATTAAAGGTTAATGAACTAAGCATTTGTGAAGTTTGCCAAAAAGTGGTTAATCATAATGCTAATAATTGAAAGTTCTGATGCACAAACAATGCATGCCCCTTCCTTATAGTTTACGAATGGATTATTTGGTCCGGCTGAGGAAATTTGAGACTACGGTGGATCATAATTCATTAATTATAATAAAATAAATGATAATATAGATTGAAGGGGAGTATTGTAAAAATGGCAGATTTAAAATTGGAAGAATATATAGCTCCTAAGTATGTGGAAGCTATAAAGGAAATGGTAGAAGACCATAAGAATTTATCAGAAAAAGATTTCTATGAAAAGTATGCTGAAGCAGTCAGCGGAGTTTGGGATGATTTTGAAGATTATAAGTGGGATAAGGACACAATTGACGATCGACTTAGTTTCTTTGCAATTCATTATTTGGTGAATAATGGATATTGTTTGCAGGAAGATGGAGATGTAGAAGAGGAATATATTATTAAATTCTGTAGTGATGATATTGAAAATGCCTGGGGAACAGAAGATGTAAAGATGATGAATGTGAATCTGGGCAATGATCAATATTATCTAATCTTTGTTCCAAGTGCGTGCAAGGTTAAGAAGTTTATAAAAGCACCCATGAAAGCTTTTGGAAATAAAAAAAATGAAAAGGTACCAAAAGAGCTCGTTCTGATGGAGAAATTTAGAAATGATCGTTCTCAGGCTTTCATAGATAGTATCCCAAAGATTGACAATTTAGATTATCGCAATGACTTTGGTGAAAGCTATTTGTATGCAGCATGCGAAGAATGTAACTATTATGCTGTTAAAGCTCTTTTAGATTTAGGTTTTGACCCGAATGATGTAAATAAGTTTCAGTCCTATCCCGGTAGACTTGCAGCACTAAGTGATCACTTTCTTGCAGTAGACGTATTTTGTTTATTCCTGGAAAAGGGAATTAACCTAGAACTTCCAACATTTAGAGGAACCATCAGAAGCGACATTATGGATGGTAACAATGAAGTCATGAAAGAAGCAGTTCGCATGTACCTGGAGGAACATAAAATCTATCCTCTAAACAGAGAAGAAAGAGATGCAGAATACGTACAATTACAGAATAAACGACTGGCAGAGAAAAAGGAAAAAGAAAAAGCGATAAGAATAGAACGAGAGCGAAGACAATTAGAAGAGCGAATAGCTATTGTAGATGAGTGTAAAAAAGAAATTAAAGAAATATTGCAGAGTGCTCGAAAAGAAAAAGAATATTATTCATATCCGGAATTGGCAATGCAATATAGTAAGATTGCAAGGGAGCAGTATGTATTCCATAAGCAGTTTGAAGAGGGACGAAAAAATGCATTTCGTGCAGCCTTATGTCAAGCACTGGTGTTGGAACATTATCACGAGTTGGGAATATGTTTTGATTTATTTTTATTACATCATTATACAGCCAATCAGATTTGCTTTGCTTTGATGGCAGATCATGAAAAACTGGCGAAAAGAATAGCTATGGACATGGAAATACATCCGGAGATTAATGAGGATATCGATGAATATTTTTTGTATCCTGCCAGAGCCTTAAAGTATGTTGTTCTGGATGAAAAAGAAAAGGCTGAAGAAGTATTGGCAGTCTGGGATAGCACAAAGATGAAATCAAAAACCAAAAAGATGTATGAAAGTCATGGCTTGGCCTACAAAGCTTTATTATATCGGGATGAAAAAATGTTTAATGAAGCATTGCCCAAGATGTTTGCATGCCATGACAAACTTAGAGTGGAAACCTATGGGCATACATATTGGCATGAATTCAGCTATGAGGCAATAGGTTTGACAATGCTTGCAAGAAAACGTGGAATGAATGTAACAGTTAGGCATGAACTCCTAAAGGATGATTATCTTCAGAATATAGCAATTGACTATGAAGCATTGGAGAAAGAGATAACCGAAACATTTTTTGAGTGAAAATAGCTCAAAAAAATAAATGTTTTGTATGAAAAGGATGGCAATTTTGTCATCCTTTTTTTGTTTTAAGTTATTATTTGAAAGATGAGGACACACAAGATTTATGTTCATTGATTCTTGAGATGAAGTGAACTATAATAAGATTTGGAGAGGTGATAAAGTATGGGTTCATTAGAAGAAAAGCAACAAGAGTTGTTCAGAAAACCGGAAAGTCATGAGACATTGAAAATTTTGGAAGATTGGCTATGGAAGTAGCATTTATACTGAGCAAGAATGGAGAGGACAAAGAATGAATAGTAGCTTGAATATCAAAAAAATAAATATACTTATTGTGGGATTGCTGATTATATTGGGATTAGCCGGTTGTACATCTAATAATGATAATCTTTCTAGTGAACTTGAAAATACATCGGATACAGCTGATGGTAACGATGAACTGAATGGTATTGTTGAGGAGAAAATGCCTATAATTGATATATCTTCGGCTAAGCTTGTTTCGGAAGGTAAACTCACAGTAGGTATGGTTGTTGATTATCCTCCTTTTGAATACTATCCGGATAATGGAAATACTCCAATTGGAATAGATGTAGATATTGCTAAAAGCATTGCTGATAAATTAGGTTTAGAACTTGAGATAAAGAATGTTCCGTGGGATGACAACCTTTTTACAAATATAGGAAGTGAATATGATGTGGTATGTTCAGCGATTACCATTACTGAGAAAAGAAAGGAAGAGATGCTTTTTTCTGATTCCTATATTGAAAATTATCAGTCAATAGTTATCGCAAAAGATAGTGAAATTGTCATTGATAATATATCAAATCTCTCAGGGCTTAAAGTTGCAGTTCAAAAAGATACAGTTTCTGATGATTTTGTTAAAGAACTTATAAGTGCAGGCGAAATAGAAATAGAGCTTATAGAGAATGAGGTAGCTACAGAATGTTTTGAACAGCTTTTAAACGGAGAAATTGATGCTATTGTATGCGATTCAACCGTTGCGGAGGGACAAGTTGCAAGAAATGCAGAAAGTTTAAAGGAAGCAATTAGAGATGAAAGCAGAGTAGAACAGTTTGCAATAGCAATTTCTAAGGATAATGAAGGTCTTAAAGAAGCAATTAATGAAGCTATAGAAAAACTTGAAGAAGAGGGAATTATTGAGAAAATAATTAGAAGTTGGTTTGGAGGTAAAAACTTTTGAAATATTCGATAAGAACCAAAATAATTGCGTTGATTATATTTTCATTAATTTTACCGGCAATCATATTAGGTGGAACGAGTATTTTCTTTACTCAAAAAATGACGGATAATTACGTTCGCGAGAATATTAATCTTATATGCGAGAAAAAGACAGCAGAGATTAATTGTATATTTACGCCATTAGAACAGTCTGTTGATTATATGAGTATCAATGCTCTGGAAGAAGTAACCAATCTGTATAATCTTACCGATCAAATATATTATGATAACTACATGGATAAGATGAGAAGTATTATGTGGAATACCAGTAATAATACTGAGGGAGCTGTAGCTGTTTACTTACGTATAGATCCTGTTAAGTTTGGTGGCTTGGCCGGATTGTTCATGACAAGAGAAAGTATCAATTCGGAGATGAGAGTTACAACTCCAACAGATCTTTTTGCTTATCCTGAGGATGATGTAGAGCATGTAGGCTGGTATTATGCACCAATTAAAGCAGGTCAACCGATCTGGATGCTTCCTTACTACAATAAGAATATTGATATTTATATGATTTCTTATATTGTTCCTTTATTTAAAGGCAATGAAACGTTAGGTGTTCTTGGAATGGACATTAATTTTAACTATATTACTGACCAGGTTAAGAACATTGAAATATACGATTCTGGATATGCTTATATCACTGATTCTGAGGGTAACATTATTTACCACCCTAATATTGAATATGGTGAACCATTTACGTTACTTGAAGGCTGGACTAATTCATCATGTAAGCTTCAAAACGGAATGGTGTTAAATATTACAGTGCCAATAGCTGAAGTAAATGCAGAGAGAAATAAACTGGTAATGGCTATAATCATAAGTACTTTTATACTAATAATCATCTTTGTAATTACTACAATTCATATTACTAACAGAATGATAGCACCTCTTCAGAATCTAAATAAGATTGCCAATGAAATATCCGGAGGCAATTATGATGTGAATTTTAATTTTACAAGACCCAAAGATGAGATTGGTCAGTTAACAAATAGCTTTGAAAATACCGTTAATACACTGAAAGAATATAATGCATATATTAATGGTCTTGCATATAGAGATTCTCTTACCGGAGTTAGAAACAGAACGGCTTATGAACACCAGATAAGTCTATTAGAAGATGCCATAAATAATGGTGAAGATATAACTTTTTCAATCGCAGTATTTGATGTTAATAATCTTAAATACATTAATGATAATTTTGGACATGAAAAGGGTGATATCTTAATAAATGGGGCAAGTAAAATGATTTGTCGTATCTTTAGCCACTGTGCCGTATTTAGAATCGGAGGAGATGAATTTACTGCGATTATCAGAGAAGAAGACGATACAAAGATAGTACAGCTCTTCAAGAGTTTCGAAGAAGAAATGGAGAAGACATGGGCAGATGAAGCGATTGAACAAAGAATATCAGTAGCTTATGGTTATTCAAAATACGATCCTAATATGGATGATGGTAAAGCTGATTTTGCCTTTAAGCGAGCTGATAGCCTGATGTATGAAAAGAAGAAAAGCCTAAAAGAAAGATTTAATGTTGCTCAAAAAGAGGGCTTGATATAAGAATTCGGCAAATCCCGGTTGTTGAGCTGATGAATAAACAGATTATTTTTAGAATACGTCTAGAGTGTGATGTTTTTATTTTGGAGTTTTCACAACAGGTAAGGATAACCTATAAATTGAGGATGAAAGGAAAATATGGGAAACGAATCGGGAGAATGGATACTGTATGGTGTGGACTGGAATGATCCAGAGTGCATTCATACGGTAGATGAAGCAATTGAATATATTAACAGTATAGGTTTTTTACCTTTATTTAAGAATGATATTCCCGGCTTTTCACTTGAAGAGAGAACAGTGCCTGAGTACTGGTGGAGTGGTGATAAAGAGAAGGACCCATGGGAATGGAGACAGATTATTGCTGAACGTGGTGATATTCTATATGGAAAGTTTTTCTGTAAAAAAGCAGGCTTTATTACAAAAGAGTGGTTTCCATACTTTGCAAATTATAGGCGTGATGGATACGACTTTGATGCTCTGTACGATGATGGAAAAGCGTCTATCAGACAAAAGAAAATCATGGATCTTTTCATGAAAAAAGAGTCATGCCCAGAACTGTTTTCTTTTGAAATAAAAGCTCAGGCTGGATTCGGAAAAGATGGTGAGAAAAACTTTGAGGGAACTATTACTGATTTGGAAATGAAGACATATTTATGTGTCCGCAATTTTGAACAGAAAATAAACAAAAAGGGCGAAAAGTATGGATGGTCAGTAGCTGTCTATACGATGCCAGAGACAATTTTGGGCTACGATTATGTGACAAAGGCTTATAGAGAGGAGCCAGTTGATTCTGCTAAGAAAATTGCGACTCACATGATGGATATTTATCCTGTAGCAACTGCAGACCAGATTAAGAAGCTAATCGGTAGAAGGAAAGATGAAGCGGGTAGCTCTTATTGTGCAGGGGCTGGAGGTTCTTAGTAAGGTTAAGGATAAGCCCCACAGTTGTATCGATGGTATACGATGTTAATGCAAAGAAAGTCTACTGGTGTGAAAACCGTCAGTTTGATTGCATTGAAGAAAAGAAATTTTAGGCTAGTTTCTCGGTGTTGTAGTTTTGAAAAAATTCTTATTTTGTTGTGGGAGGGGTTGCTATGAGAAATAGAAGTGTTGTATTTGTTATTAGAGACAAGAAAATTCTTATGGAAAAACTGTGTTATGAAGGCAGAACTTTTTACTCAATTCCCGGGGGTGGAATCGAAGATGGTGAAACTCCCGAACAGACTGCAATCAGGGAACTTAAAGAGGAATGCGGACTTGATGGCGTCATAATAAGAAAACTGGCAGAGGTATACAATCACAAAAGAACAGAATATTCATTTTGGGTAAGTGTACCAAAGGAACAGGAAGCAATCAAGGGATATGATCCGGAAGAACCGGTGGATGATCAGCCAATTAAAGAAGTGCTATGGATGAATTTGAATGAAATGTCAGAAAAAGATCGTGCTTTTATGTGGAGATATGGTTTGTTGGAAATTCCTGAATTTTGTGAAGAAGTAATGTCGTGGGGCGATACGATAAGTTATCCCGGTGATGATTTGTAGATT
>JAZLGY010000055.1:0-9264 GCA_045616525.1 Acetatifactor sp.
AAAGAAGTAATACACTGGGTTAGAATCTCCGGATGATCCTTGGATGGAATAATCACAGACAGCTTCTCACAGGGTTTCATATCCCCTGTAAGAATGGGATTTTTAAGTGCTTTCTCGAAGGAAATACCTTCTGAATCATCATTTTCCCTGTCTGACTCATACAGCATTTCATCTAAATGACATACACTACTTTTCCCCTTGGTAAAGACGTTTGCTTTCTGAAGAAGTACGGTTAAGCTTTCTCTGATTTCGCTCATATTTACAAAGCTTGTCCTTAATGGCAAATCCTCCTTGAGGCTCTTTCTTACTGCAATTACACTTCCTAGGCTATTGCCGGAAAGAAAATCCTCTGCTCCAAATTCACCACGAAAAATGGGGGTTCCCTGACATTCTTCATTACCAAAAAGGATCTGACATTCTTCATGATTTGTAAAAAAGCTCTCTATTTTTCCTAAGGCTCCCTCATTCAGCCTTCCGCCCTCTCTTACCAAAAGACAAAAGGAAGCTTTTTCCAAATCAAAATCCGCTACGTCCTTTTCCCGTAAAGACTTCACCCTAGTGTAATCCACTTCCACATGACACTTTTCAAGGGTTTTCAGATAGTTTTTATTCAGTTGTCTTTCACAGATTGCTCTGACTCTACTCTTTATACCCATGAATCCCACGTTTTCTCTATCCCACCGGGACAAAGCCTCTCCTACAATTTAAGACCTCTACACACCGAATTCTATAAATCCTTATGATGGAACTGTCTTGTACCGTTGGCATAATCCGTTACTGTATGACCATTGCCGAAAAGCTTGTACTTGTAGGTAACAAGACCCTCCAATCCAACAGGTCCTCTTGCATGAATCTTGCCGGTAGAAATACCTACCTCTGCGCCAAAGCCATAACGGAATCCATCTGCAAATCTGGTAGAACAGTTCTGGTATACACCTGCTGAATCTACCATCTGCATGAATCTCTCTGCAGTAGCTGCATTTTCTGTCATGATGGAATCTGTGTGATGAGATCCATGTGTATTAATATGCTCAATTGCTTCATCTACAGAATCAACCAATTTTACAGAGGCAATCAAATCCAAATATTCAATAAAGTCGGATTCCTCAATGGTCTCCACCTCGATGATTTCATTTACTTCCTTGGTACCACGTAATTTTACGCCATTTGCCTTCAGGGCCTCATTTAACTTTGGCAAAAATTCCTTGGCAATTTTTCTGTTTACCAATAGAGTCTCCACTGCATTACATGCTGCGGTATACTGAATCTTGGCATCTACAATTACAGGAATGGACTTTTCAAAGTCTGCTGCCTCATCTACGTAAATATGACAAATACCATCTGCATGTCCCATAACCGGAATCTTGGTATTGTTCATAATATACTGTACAAAAGCGTTGCTTCCGCGGGGAATTAACAAATCCACACTTTCGTGGCAGTCTAATAACTCATCAATTTCACTGTGCTGCTGGGCCTGCAATAAGCAGTTTGCAGGAAGTCCTGCTTCTATAACGCTTTCATGAATAATCTCAAATAAGATTCTATTGCTGAAGGTCGTTTCCTTACCACCCTTTAAGATAGCGCAGTTACCGCTCTTAATACAAAGCGTAGAAATCTGAACCAGTGCATCCGGTCTTGCTTCAAAGATGACACCAATAACACCAATGGGGCAGCTGATTCTTGTAAGGGTAAGTCCTTCATCCAATTCTCTGTGAAGGGATACCCTGGAAAGTGGATCCGGAAGTGCAATTAACTGCTCAATACCTGCAAGTACATCCTTTAATTTACCTTCATTAAATTTCAGTCTCTTTACAACAGAAGGTGCAATGCCGTTTGCTTCTGCTGCCTCTAAATCCTTTGCGTTGGCTGCAAATACTTCTTCAGCGCGAGCTTTCAAATTTTTTGCAATGGTACTGAGTGCCTGATTTCTCATTTCTATGGTAGATGCAGCCAAAAAAGGTGCATCCTTTTTCATTTTTCTAACTTCTTCCTTTATGCTCATAACAAGTCTCCTAAAAAATCTTCTTTACATTGTCTGATAAAATCTGTGCCATATTCTGTGGGACACGAATCATCTCCATCACAAGCTTTATTTCATTATCCCCCTGCATCGGAAGCTTGGTTAAATCAAAATTAAGATTGGGGTCTGCGCTTGGGAAAATAGCAGTAAGTATATCCTCGTTGGCCTCTCCCTTTCCCTTCATCAGCTTACCGTTTACAATTACCAGTTTATTTTTGTGCAAATCTACGCTACTACCGTTTAGCTCCATAGAAAGCACATTACAAATACCGGCATCCATTGCAGGATCCACACGAAGCATATGCACATTACCACTTACCTTCAGTGTGATTTCTATACGATTTTCCTCTACATAGGCGTCCTTTACAAAGTAAGAATTCTCTTCGCTGTAGCCATTACCAAGATCCTCGTAAACCTGTACACGCTTATAGTCTTCTTCTCGAATCTGCTTTTCCAAAACCTTGGTGGGGGTTAACACTCTTCTACCAATCAATTCGCGCAAAATCGCCATAGAAGCAAAGCCGCCATCTACCTTTTTCTGGAAAGCTTCCTCCCTAGCTCTATACTCTGCTGCTTCCTGTTCATTCACATCAAGATACTCTAAGATTGCTGAATAATCTAAGCAGCTTCTCTTTTCATCCTCCTGTAAATAACAGTAGATTGCTCGAAAGCCCAGTTCCTTGGGACTGGTTGTTTCAGGAAAGGTCCATTCATAATCAATCAATGTAAAGTTGTCCCCATCCACCAAAATATTAGAGAAAATTAAATCATAATCTGTTGCCGCGAAGCTTTCATTATAGCGAATCAGTTCATAGAATTTTTTAAAGTACTCCAAAAACTTTTCCTGATCACCCTTTTCCAAACAGGCATCCATAAGCTCTGACAAGGGTCTTCCCTGTTCAAAATCAAATTCAGCAAAAAGTGTTTCTCCCTCTTCTACCAGTCTGCAGGGGTTAATCTTAAGTCCGCTGCCTACATATCTTTCTGTAAGCAGTTTGTATGCCTTTTCCATATTTCTGACATGCCCCTTGCTTTCCTCCTGCATGGGGTATTTTCTTACGACAAGCTTTCCATCTTCCCGGATACGCATTTCTGTTTTAATCTGATAATCCATGGCTCTGTCATTGGAATATCTGGTATAAATAGTATCCAGCTCCTTACCTAAAATTGCTACATAGGAATTGGAAAAAACAGGAAACAGTCCTTCCTCCAAAACACCATCATAGGCTGCTTTTTCATCAAAGAGCTGCATTCTGTCTCTATCAAAATTACGAAGATTATTAGAAAGCTCCCCCTTCACCGGAAGTCTCTTGTCCGAAAAAACGGTTGTCATAAATTTATAATCAGGATAGGGATAGTAAAAATGGCTTTCATTAAATCCACAATCCTCAAAAATCTTTTTCAGTCCTTCATTGGAGAAGGTTCTGGCACTACCCTTTTCTCTATAATTTTCAATACCGCTAAAGTAGGTACCAAGATGATCCTCTGTTGCACCTGCAAAATATTTCATTCCATACTTATTTTCAATGGCAATCACGATTCTGCCATCCTTGCCCAGGTGCTTCTTCAAAATATTCAAAAAATCTCTATAGGGTGTATCTCCACCGATATAACCTCTACCATATTCAAATACACCAATCAAAAGAACGTAATCATAATCCGTAGGAAGGGTTGGTTCAATGTCCTTGAAGTTACCTACATGAATACTTACGTTGTCACATTCTGTGTGACGATATGCATTGATCATGCTTCTCTTTTTGGAGAGATCTACACAGGTTACCTCACCTGCTTTTCTGGAAAGTACGCCAGTAATGGCACCACAACCGCTACCTACCTCCAAAACCTTTTCCTTTCCGGTAAAAGGTAAATATTCCACAATATTTTCACGAAGAGAAGAAAAATGATACAGAATGGGCCAGCTTTTCTTTTCTTCTATGATTTTTTTGTATTCCACAGAAGAGTAATCTCTGGCGATAGCTAAAAGTTCATCCTCTATGGCCCCGTCACTATAATAATCCTCTCCGGGATACTGATCCAATATGAGCTTCACCTTTCCTATGGTTTCTGTCATTTTCTGTCTCCTTGTCTACTTCCATAAAATAATGGGTAATGGTGATTATTTCCACTGTTTCCCGCTACTTCCTATTCGCACTTTGCACATTCATTCGCAAAATCGGTTCTTCGAACCTTTCCTTTTGCTCATGTATGTGCAATGGATGTTTCCCGCTACTTCCTATTCGCACATTGCACATTCATTCGCAAAATCGGTTCTTCGAACCTTTCCTTTTGCTCATGTATGTGCAATTCCTGCTTCGCAGGAATATTTCATAGCACCGTTCAATCACTTGTGCTAGCACAGTGCTTGACGTTACTATGAAATCGTGCGAATAGTAATCTTTGAATTCATATCATAAAATCCAACGGTGTTCTTGTCCGATACAACTGTGATATTTATTACATCATAAAGTCTGTGATACACAGTAAATACATCCTTTTCATAGCCGGTTAATCCCAGGGACAATAAATATTCTCCCCCCTGCAGATTCATTTCCTGGGTAAAAATAATTTCCTTCTCTTCCCCTGCCTCGACGGACTCTAAAAAGGCTTTTTCAAACATGGTATTGGTGCCGGTAATCTCCGTTCCCTTAATGGTCTTAATGGAAAATGCAAAAATGGGTGCCGGAAGTGTTTCAAAAAACTTTACCCTCATATGAACGGAAAAGGTACTCCCCTTAATAATGGCATTGGTTTTTACACCCTTTTCATCCGTCATAAAGCACTCTGTAATCTGTGCTTTTTTACTTCCGTATTCCAGAAGGTCCGGATTTTGTCCAAGGGCCTTGGCCTTCTCATCGGAAAGCTCCACTTCCTCTGCGTTGCCATCCGCATTTTCATCATACTGTCCAACCAAAACTCTCTTATATACATCAATCATCTTCTTAGGAGAGCCTTCCCCAAGAAGATTTCCCTTATTCAAAAGATAAACTCTGTCACAATACTTGCTGATGCTGGATAAATCATGGCTTACAAATACAATGGTTTTTCCCTTTTCCTTAAACTCCTCAAACTTACGATAACACTTGGCCTGGAAGAATACATCACCAACAGAAAGTGCTTCGTCAACAATCAGAATCTCAGGGTCAATATTGATTGCCACTGCAAATGCAAGACGCACAAACATACCGCTGGAATAGGTCTTTACAGGCTGATATACATAATCACCGATATCTGCAAATTCCAAAATTTCCGGCAGCTTCTCTTCGATTTCCTTTTCTGTAAATCCTATCATGGTACCATTTAAATAAACATTCTCAATACCATTATATTCCATGTTAAAGCCGGCCCCCAGTTCAAGGAGTGCGGAAATTCTTCCGTTGACCTTTACTTCGCCGGAGGTAGGATTTAATACCCCGGTAATAATCTTAAGAATGGTTGACTTACCGGAACCGTTGGTACCGATAATACCTACGGTTTCTCCCTGCTTAATGGAAAGATTTACATGATTTAAAGCATAGTTTTCCTTAAATTCTTTTTTATTCAGATGAAAAGCCTCCTTTAATCTGTCAGAAGGCTTATCATATAATTTATATACTTTACACAGGTCACATACCTCAATGGCAGGTACGTTACTATTTAATTCGTTTGACATGTTCCTGTCCTCTTATTTCCTGTTGTATCCAAGGTTTCTAGATTACATCTGCAAAATGCACCTTAAGTTTTCTGAAGATGGCAGTTCCCATTACAAATAAGAAAATGGTAACTCCCCAGAAATACAGGTTGTACCAGCCCTCTTCAAAGAACCAGGTCTTTCCATAAATGGAATTACGATAACCGTATACGATGTATACCAAAGGATTCAGTTTCAAAAGTGTAATAGCGGTCTGATTGTTCAGGGAATCAAGGTTCCACAAAATAGGAGTTGCCCACATACCAATCTGTAAACCGATAGCGATAATCTGTGATAAATCCTTGAAAAAGACCACCACTGCACTGGTTGCATAACATATACCCAGCAAAAGCATCATTAAACAAAAGGCATAATACAATAGCTGCAGCGTGTACACGGAAGGATAAAAACCATATACACAGGCCAGTATCATGGCCAAAAGTAAAAAGAACAAATGGGTAAAGGTGGCTGCGATAATTTTAATAATCGGCAAAATACTGATTTTAAATACAACCTTCTTTACCAGGTAACTATATTCTATCAGTGCCATGGTTCCATGACTTAAGGCTTCACTAAAGAAGAACCAGGGAACAAGACCTACCGTCATAAAAAGTACATTGGGAACATTGACTCCTGTTCGAAGTGTTTCCCCCTTTGTTCCAAATATTTTATCAAATACCAGATAGTACATCAGTACTGTCACCACCGGTTGGGCAAATCCCCAAACGGCACCCATATAGGAACCTGCATAACGCTTTTTGAAGTCATTCTTGGAAAGCTTCCAAATGAGTCTTCTACTATCCCACAGTTCCTTGAGATTAGATTTATTCATAGCATTAATCCTTATCTATTATTTTCCGTAGGTTTCAATATACTTCTCAAAGCTTTCCCACTTGGTATCTCTCTCAGAGAAGGTCAATTCCATGGTCTCTATTTCAGGCCACTTAACACCGATGGCCGGATCGTTGTACATAAGTCCACCCTCATCTCCGGGATGGTAGAAGTCGGAACACTTATAACAAAACTCTGCATAATCGGAAAGAACCAAAAAGCCATGGGCAAAACCCTTGGGAATAAAAAACTGCTTTTTATTTTCATCGCTTAAACGTACGCCATACCATTTACCAAAGGTCTTGGAACCCTTACGTAAATCCACTGCCACGTCAAAAACCTCACCCTTGATGACTCTTACCAGCTTGTCCTGGGGATGATTGATCTGAAAATGTAATCCACGTAATACACCCTTCTTGGATGCTGACTGATTATCCTGTACAAATACAACATCAATACCTGCTTCCTTGAAATCGTTGTACTGATAGGTTTCCATAAAGTAACCTCTCTGATCACCAAAAACTTCAGGAGTGATTACCTTTAATCCTTCAATTTCACATGTTTCTACAGTTAATTTTCCCATTTTTCTATCCTCTTTTATTTTTCTTTCACTTTATAAAAGCTTAGATTCATATCTACATTGCCTTCAATACCGGGTACCTTGCCCTTGGATGAATGCTGCCAGATCTCATAATAACCTTCATACAAAGGCTCCTTACGATATTCGGCCAGCCATATATGAAACTTCTCTAGCCTTGATACATCCACATTGTTGTAGTACCAGTATCTGCTGGCATAAACACCGCCCTCATAGCCGGCATTTTTTATGGTATTGCAGAAAGCCACACACACTGCTGTACGCTCTTCCTTGGAAAGAGCGTCCGCTCTGCCATTCCCTCCTGCGCCCTCTGTGTCAATAAAGATGGGGTACTGAATTGCATAGGGCTGTAACAGTTCCAATACCATGGATGCTTCCTCTACTGCTTCTACCTCGTTGGTAGCCTGGGTAAAGAAGTAGACACCTCTGTAAAGTCCGGCATCCCCTGCACCCTTCATGTTCTGTTCAAAATAAGGATCTATAACCAGGCTTCCTGTCTTGGAACCACGATAACCGGCACGGATAATCGCAAACTTTATTCCGCTGTCGGCTACCTCCTCCCAATCGATATCTCCGTTCCATTTCGATACATCAATACCTACAATACCATTTTTGTGGTCGGTTCTCTGGGTGGTAACCTCTGTTTCATCCACATCTTCGATAGTTTCAAGCACCATGGTATCTTCATTTTCCGCTACCACTTCCTCTTCTGTTTTTATCAAAAGAGAAATATCTTTGATGGGATAATACTCTACCTTATCCTTTACCTTCACATTTAGGGAGGCACCCTTTACCTGGTATTCTCCGATTTCCTTTAAGGAAACCTGATATTCCCCGGCAATTAAATTTTCCACATGAATCATTCCGTCTCTGTTTTCATCCGTATAGGTTCCCTTATCCTGAACCTCTACCTGAAACAGTTCTCCCTTGACGATATTTCCGGAAGCATCCACAATCTGAATACGCATATCCTTCTCGACACTGGTTACAATAAGCGCCAGGCGATTTCTGTCATCTCTCATTTGTGTATAGCCATCCTGAATCTCATCAAAAAAGCTTTCATCTCTCAAAAAGGCTTTTAAATCATTGCCGATTTGTCCATCCGGAAGTACTTCTGTTTCTACATTTTGTTCCGAGCTACTCTCCTTTTGGTTGTCCACTCTCCCTGGCTTTTGTCTTTGATTCAATAACAAAACCAGTAATAAAAGACCTGCGATAATAGCTACGGAATAAATGATACACATTTTTCGGAGCTTAGAGTCCATTTGCTACCTCTACAAGATATTTACCATAATTGGTCTTCATCAAAGGATCTGCAAGGCGAAGAAGCTGTTCCTTATCAATAAATCCTCTCTTAAATGCAATTTCTTCAATACATGAAATGTACAATCCCTGTCTCTTCTGGAAGGCTGCAACGAAATCAGATGCATCCAAAAGTGCATCATGATTACCGGTATCAAGCCAAGCAAAACCTCTTCCCAGGGTTTCAACTCTAAGAGTTCCTCTCTGAAGATACTCATTATTAATACTGGTGATTTCAATCTCTCCTCTGGCAGAAGGCTTTACATTCTTGGCAATCTCAACAACATCGTTGTCATAGAAATAAAGACCGGGAACTGCGTAATTACTCTTAGGATTCGCAGGCTTTTCCTCAATGGAAAGTGCCTTACCATTTTCATCAAATTCAACAACGCCGTACTCTCTGGGATCTCTTACGTAGTAACCAAAGATAGTAGCACCACTTTCTCTCTGTGCAACCTCCTTCAATACCTTTGAAAAGCTCTGACCATAGAAAATATTATCTCCAAGAACCAATGCAACTCTGTCATTACCAATGAATTTTTCACCAATAATAAATGCATCTGCAAGTCCTCTTGGGCTTTCCTGAATTGCATAGGAAATCTCCATACCAAGCTGATGACCATCTCCAAGCAGTTCCTCAAAAACCGGCAAATCTCTTGGGGTAGAGATAATCAAAATCTCTCTGATTCCTGCCAGCATCAGGGTTGACAAAGGATAATAAATCATTGGCTTATCATAAACAGGCATAATCTGCTTACTGATTGCCTTGGTTAATGGATAAAGTCTGGTGCCGGAACCTCCGGCCAAAATAATACCTTTCATATCATGTACCTCTCTATTTATTTT
>JAZLGY010000056.1:0-7877 GCA_045616525.1 Acetatifactor sp.
AGAGAGTATGAGGTAGATAGGAGTGAGGTGTAAGCATGGTAACATGTTCAGCTGACACTTACTAATAGGTCGAAGGCTTAACCAAGATAGGAAAGAATGTTTTGTAAGATGAATTTAGTGTTCGGTTTTGAAGGAACAAACTTCAAAAAGATAATCCTCAATAGCTCAGTCGGTAGAGCGCATGACTGTTAATCATGATGTCGTTGGTTCGAGTCCAACTTGGGGAGTTTACCATGATAAAGATGGGAAGAATATCCGGCTCCATGGTCAAGCGGTTAAGACATCGCCCTTTCACGGCGGTAACACGGGTTCGATTCCCGTTGGAGTCACTTATGGCGTGATAGCCAAGCGGTAAGGCCCCGGTCTGCAACACCGTCATCGCCGGTTCAAATCCGGCTCACGCCTCTTCAATTAAGGATTAAGCACTTGCTTAGTCCTTTTTCTTTTATCATCGAAAGGAAAAATTATGGTTGAGATGAATAATATTGAAAAATACTACAATAAGTTTAATGAAGAAAAGCGTTTGGATACCAGACACGGACAGGTAGAGTTTCGTGTGACTATGAAGTATATTCATGATGCGATTCAAAACGTTATGATGGAAAAAGAGTTTACTATAAATAGTGAAGTACATATCCTTGATATTGGTGCTGGAACTGGTAGATATAGCGTACCGCTTTCAGAAGAAGGTTATGATGTTACAGCTGTTGAACTTGTAAAATATAATCTGGGTATATTAAAGAAGAAAAACAGTTCGGTTCATGCTATGCAAGG
Organism: Acetatifactor sp.; assembly: GCA_045616525.1. Taxonomy (GTDB): domain Bacteria; phylum Bacillota; class Clostridia; order Lachnospirales; family Lachnospiraceae; genus Acetatifactor. The sequence continues at coordinate 775 of JAZLGY010000056.1, forward strand.
TAATGCGTTACGCTTAAAGAAGCTTCAGGATAATACCTTCGATGTGACTTTATTATTTGGTCCAATGTATCATCTTATGAAAAGAGAAGAAAAGGTACAGGCACTAAAAGAGGCAAAACGTGTAACAAAGCCAGGTGGATATATTTTGGTTGCTTATATTATGAATGAATATGCTTTTGTAATGTATGCCATTCAGGAAAATCGTGTAAAGGAATGCCTTGAAAAAGGGCTGTTATCAGAAGATTTTCATACTATTCCGGATGAAGAAAGCTTATATGATTTTGTTAGATTGGAAGATATAGATTCTTTCAATGATGAAGTAGAAATCTCCAGAGTAAAGATTATATCACCGGATGGACCAATGAATTATATTCGACCTTTTGTAAATAAGCTGGATGAGGAAAGCTTTGAAACAGTTGTGAAATATCAGATGGCTACCTGTGAGAGAATGGATATAATCGGTGCGGCAGCACATACGGTGGATATATTAAAGAAGTAAGTAAACTCAGTTGATTAGCGATTTCTAAGGAGGATTTCGTATGCAACCTGGTACATTAGACGAACAGCATTTATCCGTAACTACGCTTAAAATGCTTGAAAAGAAAAGAGAAAAACAAATTGGACCGGGAATAGGAAATGATTATTCTCTAGTCAAGAATATTATATTTACAGAAGGAATTGGAGCAACGCCATATGCTGCATGGTATAAGGCATTTAATAACTTTTCCTGTTCTATGGGTACCCCGATGGGTGCGAGAATTGTAAGTTTTTATCCAAAGCAGATCAAAACATCAATAATAAAAAGCATGACAATGGAATTTGAAAAACTGGAGAATTCCTTCAATGTTCCAATTCTAGGCGGACATACCGAAATGGTGGAAGATTTGAAATCACCCAAATTTATAGTGAACCTTTGTGGGTATCCCTCTTTTTTTGTTCCGGATAGAAAAAATGTTAAGTGTGGAACAAAGATTCTGCTTGTAGGTAAAGCGGCTATCTTGGGAACAAATCTTTTGGTAGAAAACTATTATGAGATATTAAAACGAAAGTTTACAGAATTGTATTTAGAGAAAGCGATGTTTGACCGGGACCTGATTTCCATTCAGCAAAGGATATACGCTCTTCGTAGTCTGGAACAGTACAGAGAGGATATATATTATATTCATGATGTATCTTCGGGCGGTGTATACGGAGCCCTTTGGCAGATGGGAAAATGGGCTAATAAGGGTTTCATGGTGCAAAATAAAAAAATATCTATAAAGCAGGAAACCATTGAAATCTGTGAAACACTTAATTGTAATCCATATCTATTGGATGGAACGGGAGCATTTATAGTTCTTTGTAATAATGGACGAGAGATTGCCGGAGAATTAATGAATGCAGGCATAGAGGCAGAAATAATCGGTGAGATTAATTCTGAAAAAGAACGTCAGGTAATGATAACCCCGGATGACATTCGCACTCTGGCACCTGTATCCGGGGATTCATTGTATGATATTAAGATTTAATTCGTCATTAATTGATAAGCTTCTTCCAAAACTTTACCAATAGCATCCTTAATACATAAATCTGCATATTTGTCGCGGGAAGTAGGAGATTTGTTAATGACAACCAGATTCTTACCATGAAAATAATCAATTAATCCAGCGGCAGGATAGACGGCAAGTGAGGTACCTCCGATAATTAGAGTATCTGCTTCACTGATGGCTTTAACGGACATGTTGATTGTATTATTATCAAGGCCTTCTTCATATAGAACAACATCCGGCTTTATAGTACTACCGCATTTTGTGCAACAGGGAACTCCATCCTGCGCCATAATGTCATCAAGACCATAAAAGGCGTGGCAGGCTTGACAGTAATTTCGCAACACACTTCCATGAAGCTCATACACGTTCTTACTTCCCGCAGCTTGATGTAAACCATCTATATTTTGGGTAATTACAGCACGAAGTTTTCCCATCTCCTCTAAACGAGCCAGAGTTTTGTGTGCTGCATTGGGCTGTGCATCCGGAAATAACATTTTATTTCTGTAGAAGCGATAGAATTCTTTGGGATTTTTAACATAAAAGGTGTGACTTAATATAGTTTCCGGAGGATAGTCATATTCTTGGTTATACAGACCATCTACACTTCGAAAGTCAGGAATTCCACTTTCTGTAGAAACACCGGCACCACCAAAGAATACTATATTATTGCTTTCTTTTAGGATTTTTGATAACTGTTCGATTTCTTGACTCATATTGATTCTCCATTTTTGTGTTGATACTGGAAATAATAAGTACAGCCTCAAGCGATTGGCTTGAGGCTGTTTTATGTTTTAGATCTTAGAATACGGAGGAATAAATACCGGGAAGGTATTATTTCCTTTCAGAATCTTTCCTTCGGAAATGGTAACTTCCTTGTCGGTGATTACATAATCCATTTCGACATTATCAGCTACTACGGTATCCTGCATAAGAATACAGTTCTTTACAACTGCGCCTTTTCCTACACGTACACCTCTGAACAGAATACAGTTTTCTACTTCACCTTCAATGACACAACCATCGGCTACCATTGTATTCTTAACCTTGCTGTTACCAATATATCTGGTAGGGTTATCATCACGAATCTTTGTATAAATAGGAGAAGGTCCAAACAATGCATTCAAATTCTCATCGTTCAGAAGCTTCATATTCTCATTGAAGTAGGAAGCTTTATCAGTAATACGAGCTGTATAGCCGGTAAATTCATAACCATGAACCTGTAAGGTGTTTAACTGAGGAGCAATGATATCACGTTCGAAGTAAACATAACCATGAGCATATGCTTCTGTAATCTGCTGAATTAACAATTCACGACTAAGCAGATATACATTCATAGAGTAGTTCTGAATGCCTTCTTCCTTAGGATTGGTTTTAATCTTGCTGATTCTTGTTCCTTCATTCATTTCCAATGTGTAATACACATTAGAAGAAGTAGTAGGCTGTAAGCTTAAAAAGCTATTAGGAATTTCTTCCTTTTTATAAGCGATTGTAACATCAGCACCTGAAGCGATATGAGCCTCAATCATTGCGCTATAATTAAAATTAGAAACGATGTTTGTATCAGAGATTACAACATATTTCTCGGTCTGTGTTTTTAAGAACTCGATAATACTTGCAAGTGCTTCAACACGACCATTGTAAATTTTAACAGTCTTTTCAGCAAAAGGAGGAACGATATTTAAACCTCCATTTTTTCTGGATAAATCCCATTCACGACCGGAACCTAAGTGACGCATTAATGAACGGTAGTTCTTACGTACAATAACTGAAATGTTATCAATTCCACAGTTAACCATGCTTGAAAGAATGAAGTCAATCATACGATAACGGCTGGCAAAGGGAATAGAAGCCATCAATCTTTCAGTTACAAGTTCTGGTACCATGCTGTCGTAGCTGTTTGGGAAAACGATACCAAGGGTATCCTGTTTTGATTTTAGCATATAGAATCACCATCCTTTACATCGTTATCGACCATTGCTTTAGGACCAACAAGCGCTCTGTCACCAACATGTACGCCCGGGCCTACGGTAGCAACGCCTTTTTCATCTTCAGTAGGCATACTACCTACAACAGCATTAACGCCGATTTCTGCATTTTCACCAACGATACAATGCTTTACAGTTGCTCCCTTGTGAATCACGGAGTTGCCCATAATAACAGCATCTTCAATAATCGCTCCCTCTTCAACGGTAACACCTGCAAAAAGGATAGAATGGATAACAGTTCCGTCTACACGACAACCATCAGTAATCATAGAATTCTCAACAATGGCATTGGCACCAATCTTATGACCGGTCATACCGCTGTTTCGGCTGTAAATCTTCCAGCTTTCATCAAAAAGGTTGATTCCGCTGTTCTCAGGATCCATGATCTCCATATTGGCTTCCCAAAGAGAAGAAATAGTTCCAACATCCTTCCAATATCCATTGAAACGATAAGCATACATCTTTCTTCCATCACGTAAAAGATTAGGAATAATGTTGTTACCGAAGTCATTTTCTGAGTTAGGATCAGCTTCATCCTCAATCAAATACTTCTCAAGAATATCTCTGTTAAAAATATAGATACCCATAGAAGCAAGGTTAGACTTAGGATTCTTGGGCTTTTCCTGGAATTCTGAAATACGACCGTCTTCATCTGCAACCATAAGTCCGAAACGTGATGCTTCATCCCAAGGTACTTCCATAACGGCTACACTAAATTCTGCACCCTTTTCTTTATGGAACTGAAGGAATTCATTATAATTCTGTTTACAAATCTGGTCACCGGACAAGATAATAACATATTCGGGATCATATCTTCTGATAAAGGAAAGGTTCTGGTAAATAGCATTTGCAGTTCCCTTATACCAGTCAGATCCTTTTGCCTGCTGATATGGAGGAAGAACATGAACACCACCATATAAACGGTCCAAATCCCAAGGTTGTCCATTTCCAATATATTCGTTTAATACCAGCGGCTGATATTGTGTCAAAATACCGACGGTATCGATATCTGAGTTAACGCAGTTAGAAAGTGGGAAATCGATAATACGATATTTGCCACCAAAAGGTACTGCGGGCTTTGCCAGTTTCTGAGTCAGAGCATATAATCTGGAACCCTGTCCACCGGCTAAAATCATTGCAATCATCTCTTTTGCCATATGGAATCTCCTATTTCTCTATATTTGGCATATTTGCATACCAATCACTTCATTATTGTATCATTTGTGGACATAATACACAAGATAGCAATCCAAATTTGTACAAAAAATAATCAAAAAAATTAAAATAGTTAGAAACTTTACGTTATTTTCTTAACAAAAATTCAGAATATCTTATGGCCTTATTAATTGTATCAAAGGAGCAGGATTGCTATATTTATTATGTAAGAAATATATGAGTTTCTTCCTAATATTATGCATGTGGAATGAGGTTTTTATGAAGGAAAAATTAGGAAAACTGATGGGATTGTTTTCGTTAATCATTGGCATTTCATTTATGATGTATTGTGTTGCCATAAGGCTGTTTATTGGATTTGGTTCTTACTTCTTTATTATATGGGGAATTCTTGGGGGTATTTTATTTATAAATGGATTGGCCATGATGCTAGGATTTTACAAGAAGCTTCCTAAATGGCTAGTGCGAACAGGCCTGGGTGTGGTACTTTTTTGTGTATGTATTTTTCTTCTTGTGGAAGGCATTATACTCAGTAGATTTAACAGCAAGGCTAAAAATGGAGCTGATTATGTGATTGTACTTGGGGCACAGATGAAGGAAAGCGGACCAAGTGCGATTCTGATTAGTCGTTTGCAGACTGCAGCAGCCTATTGTAAGGATAATCCCAATGCCAAGATCATAGTGTCCGGAGGACAGGGATATAATGAGCCGGTTTCTGAAGCACAGGGCATGAAGGATTATCTTGTAAATCGCTGTGGAATTGATGAAGAGCGAATTATTATGGAAGATAAGTCTACCAATACCAGAGAAAATTTAAAATTCAGCTTGGAAAAGATAGAAAAAGATCATCCCAAGGTTGTGATTGTAACCAATGACTACCATATTTTCAGAGCCTGTTTCCTGGCAAAAAAGATTGGATACGGGGACGTGGAAGGTCAGGCTGCGAAATCTTTTAAATCAATGCTTCCTAATAATATGGTTCGCGAATTCTTTGGTGTAATGAAGGACTTTTTGGTTCCCTAATAAATGGTAATGTGATATTATGTATCAAGTAGCGTTAAAGTTACACCAAGGGAGATGATTATGGATATTCAAGTTGGTGATATTGTAAAACTGAAAAAAATCCATCCCTGCGGAAGTAGTGAATGGGAAGTACTTCGAGTAGGTGCCGATTTTCGATTGAAATGTCTGGGGTGTGACCATCAGATTATGATTCCTAGAAGAACCGCAGAAAAAAGCATCAAAGAAGTCCGAAATAAAGCATAAAAAGTGCTTGCATTTAGGCATTTTCTATGATAGTATGTCTAATTGTGATATATTAATTCCTTGCTCTTCTTTAGGGGAAGGGCCAGAGACCAAAAGGAGGTAACAAAATGAACAAGTACGAATTAGCCGTTGTTGTTAGCGCTAAGATCGAAAATGAAGAGAGAGCACAGGTTGTAGATAAGTGCAAGGCTCTTGTTGAGAGATTCGGCGGTAAGATCACAGAGGTTGAGGAAAGCGGTCTTAAGAGATTAGCTTACGAAATCCAGAAGATGAAGGATGCTTACTACTACTTCATCAGATTCGATGCTGAGAGCACTGTTCCTGCGGAAATCGAAAGCCGTATCAGAATTATGGACAATGTAATCAGATACTTATGCGTTAGACAGGACGAGGCATAATTAGAAAGAGAGCATAATATGAATAAGGTTATTCTTATGGGACGTTTAACAAGGGATCCTGAGGTTAGATATTCTCAGGGAGAAAATTCCTTGGCTATTGCAAGATATACATTAGCAGTTGACCGTAGAGGTGTCAGAAGTAACGGTGGAGATGATCAGACAGCTGATTTCATCAACTGTGTTGCATTTGGCAGAGCCGGTGAATTTGCTGAAAAGTATTTTCGCAAGGGGACAAAGATTGCTGTATCCGGTCGTATTCAAACGGGCAGTTACACCAACAAGGATGGCGTAAGAGTTTACACTACAGACGTTATCGTTGATGACCAGGAATTTGCTGAAAGCAAGAATGCATCAGCAGGTGAAGGCGGAAATGGTGGATTTAGCAGACCTGCAGCAAGTGGTAGTAGTGACGGATTCATGAATATTCCTGATGGAATTGATGAAGAGTTACCATTTAACTAAGTAAAATAGTTCAGATAGGAGGCACAAAAATGGCTTTTAATAAAGCAGAGAAATCTGATTCTCCAATGAGAAAAAAAGGTGGAATTCGTAGAAGAAAGAAAGTTTGCGTATTCTGCGGTAAAGACAATGTTATCGATTACAAGGATACAAATAAGTTAAAGAGATACGTATCTGAGAGAGGTAAGATCCTTCCTCGTCGTATCACCGGAAACTGTGCAAAGCATCAGAGAGCTTTGACTGTAGCTATCAAGAGAGCTCGTCACGTAGCACTTATGCCTTACGTACAGGAT
>JAZLGY010000057.1:0-35616 GCA_045616525.1 Acetatifactor sp.
GCCTTCCATAACATTGCACCTCATATGCTATATTCTAAAAAAACACAAGCTCCAAAGTTACATCTAATCCCCATAAAATTTTACCATATTTTACATTTTCAAGCAATAAAAAAGACGTGGAAAACCACGCCTTTATACTCATTATTTTACTTTTTTAATTTCAAACATTCCTGCAATCTGAGGCATCTGATTTAATGCTTTTTCAAACTCAGCCTGTTCTGCTCCCTTTAATCCTTCATCAAAAATCAAGCTAGCACCTACAGAGATTGCACCATTGTCACCAAAGCCGAAAGAAATCCACACCGGATAGGTATCATCATATGTAAAAATATAAGCTACATTCCTTTTTTCAATAGAAGAATCTGCAACTAAATATGTGCCTCTGTACACACTGGAGGCAGTAATAGCGTATACGCCCCCTGTACGGGAATTATAAATATTCATAATATTCATCATAACTGTACCCGATAGCTCATCCTTCAATCCCTGAGGAAATGAATTCAAATCAACGGTATCACCCAATTCCAAAGAAGCCACTTCCATAAGCTTCTCAAAAACATCTCCGGAAATGTTTACTTCATAAATATGTACCGGATTTCCAAAGTTCTTGTTCTTTAAATTATCACCAAGCCATTCTTTTACATCAGCAGGTTGGGAATACATCTCCTCATACCCTTCAGAATCGGCCTTCAACGAAAGACTTTCCGCTGCTTTATATCCATATTCATAGAGTTCTTTACCTGAACTGTTCTTTTCTGTACTTTCCGTTTCTGTTTTTACTCCCTGTGCCGATTCACTTGTGCCACATCCTGCCATAGAAACAGTCATTAAAACTATCATACCTAATAATACTTTTTTTAGCATAATCTTACCCCCAAAAATTAATGATAAGAAGTATTATAACCCATTCTCACTTCCAAGGCAACTGTACTATTATTCCCAAAAATATTATAAATCTATTTTCTTTTTCTCTGGCTTACACGATTATACATGTATTGTACAAGATTTCACATGGAGAACTATATTATCATTTGCTACAATAAACTTGCACAAACATAACACACACATGTTTACACATTACTTTGTAACCGCAAACAAAGCAATGTATGCAAGCCCTTCTAACATCTACAAAAATAAAGCATCCATAGAACCTATGGATGTTTTATTTTTGCTTTATGAAAGAAAATCTTTTAACTTTTCCAACTTCTTTTTACAGTCTGCAATACCTAAATCATACACTGCCTGTAGCTTCTCCGGATCCTTTTCTGTACGACTAATCTCTATAGGCAAAGAGGGACGTAGGACAAATGCTTTTCCCTCCTGTTCCCATTTCTTCAGTTCTTCTACCGAACGATTATAAATAAGATGTCTGTCTCGAACCTTTCCTGCAAACAATGGGTATTTTTTGTACATTAGCTTAGCCATAGTATAAGACATCGGCCCTTTTCGATAATCAATATCTCTGGTAAGGATTACCACCAGCTTGTCACATCCTCTTTCATGTAAAAATCGAAAAGGAATACTATCTGTGACCGCTCCATCCAAATAAAGTTCTGAGCCAATCTCTACCGGTTTAGACACAAAAGGCATGGAACCTGAAGCACGCAGCGTATCCATCTGTTCAAATACACTGGTGATATTAATATATTCCGGTTTTCCCGTTTTCAAGTTCGTTACAACTGCATAAAAAGGAACGCCGGACTTCTTATAGGATTCATCGTCAAAGGGATCCAATTCTCTTGGAACCTTTTTATATGCAAACTCCGTACTGACAATATTTCCTTCTTTTAAAAGTGGCAACAATCCCAAATAATTTTTATCCCTGTTGTACTTCTTATTATATCGAATTGCTCTCCCCTTCTGCTTTGAGAGAAAATTAACTCCAAAAAGTGCGCCTGCACTAACACCTGCTATTTCATCAAAATGAATATTTTCGTCTAAAAATGTATCCAGTATTCCGGCGGTATACATGCCACGCATGGCACCACCCTCTAAAACAAGTCCTATTTTCATAATGCCTAATTACCCTTATGCCATCTTTTCGCCCGGCTTCTGTACTGTCTCCATCTGTGTTCTTGCTTTTTGGAATGCCTCTAAAAGCTTTGGTGAAAATACACCACATTCCCCCTGCATAATCATACCGAAGGCCTGATCCTTTGAAAAAGCTTCCTTGTAAACTCTTTCCGCTACCAATGCATCATATACATCTGCTAACGAAACAATCTGTGCCGAGATTGGAATATCTTCTCCTACAAGCCCATCAGGATATCCTTTTCCATCATATCTTTCATGATGGTGTCTGCAAATCTCATAACAGTACTTATCGTATTCTTTTCCCCAGGTACCTTTAATATTCTGCAAAATCTCACCACCTCTTGTGGTGTGAGACTTCATATATTCAAACTCTTCTCTGGTGAGTTTTCCCGGTTTTAAAAGAATCTCATCAGGAATTGCAATCTTGCCGATATCATGAAGCGCACTTGCATTGACAATTACCTCAATCTTGCTATCTGTCAATCCATATTCCGGATAATCCAGTCTCAACTGCTCCGCAAGAATCTTGGTATACTCCTTAACATGCTTAATATGCACACCGCTCTCCAAATTTCGACATTCTACAACTGTACCCAAAATATCAATAATATTCTGATTGCTCTGTTTTAATTCCTTGGCCTGTCCCTGAAGAATGGTATACTGAGATCGAAGCTGCTCTGTCTGCACACGAATCTTTTCTTCCAGAATCGAATTCTGTGAATAAAGCTGCGCCAGATTTCTAACACGATTACGAACGACACCCGTTTTAAAAGGGAGGTGGATAAAATCACTGATTCCTAATTCCAAGCAATGTAATTCCCCCTCTGACTCGCTGGGCTTTGCAACAGCAAGAATGGGAATTTTCTTCCAGGCATCATTTTTATGCTTTTCTTTCAATTCTGCATAGTCATTTTGCTTTATAATATTAATATTGACAATAATCTCTGAGACAATATCAAGATTTTGCTCCACCAATTTCATTGCACTCACTTCATCAGCGGCTGTCAAAATGCTATATTCATCGGCTAAAATATCCGATAATTCCTTACGTATTTCTTCTGATTCATCTACGATTACGATTACTCTCTCCACGTAAGCACCTGCCTTTGTTTAGTGTTGATAGATACTGATTCGCTTATTCAAGCATTTTAATGTAACGTTTCGTGCTCCACGAGACACCCATCTTGCTTCATCAATCTCTACATTTACATTTTCAAATACATCTTCCAAAATTCTGATTCCGGCATATTGAATCTGCATCATTCGAGTCTTAATCTTATGTTTTCTCTCATTCATATTCTGAAGCTGCTGACTCTTGGTAAAAATAGCACTTCCAATTTTCAGGAATACTTCCATTGTATTTCTTACTTCTGCCGGATACTTTTCTGTCAGTTCTTGTTGTGCAATTTTTAGCTGATTCAAATCAGACTGTGCCTTATCAATCTCTGTTTGAATTTTTTCCATCTGTTTTCGAATCTCATCGCCGGCACCGATAGATATAAAGGTTTCAATTCCTGCTCTGTTACCTGCATTCTTTAAAACCATACCTTCCTGTGCTCTGCAGCCGCCTCCAATCAGACTTCCGTTTTCACCAACAAGAACTACCTTACCTTCTGATACAATATTACAGTTCATACAGTAATCTGCCTGTAATCTTCTTCCTGCATGGATATTGGCATCTTCAAAGTACTTGGCAACAACCATCTTCTTTGCATCAATGCTTCCAATATTGGAGGCATTCATACCTTGTCTGATCAGTACACTTCCGCCACTCTTAATGGTTGCTGTTTCAACATAGCCTTCTACAATGATATCATCAGTAGCTTCCAATAATGAACCATTTTCAACAGCACCCTTTACTATAACCATACCATCGTAGAATAACTCTCCCTGGACATGATTTACATGCTCCAGTTCAATAATGTCAACAACCCAAATACCTTCATCATTGTATGTAATCTTGCCGTTCTGTGAAGCGAAGTAACTCTTTTGATCCACTCCGGCAATAAATCCTCTACCCTTTAAGATTGGCATTTCTTTTCCCTTTTGTGCAGGAACCGAAACACCTCCTACCGTATATCCTGCTACGCCTTCTGTTGCACTATAATATACGGCTAATTTTTGTCCCTTCTTTACAGTCTCATACCATTCAATGTTCTGATAGTCCAGTTCCTCATCCGGAAGAACTCTGTCATCTCTGGCGATATCAGTCCTAAAGAAGTACTCATAATATCCATCCTTGCCCTTTTCGGGTTCCTGCCCCTTGGCAATCAAGACCTTTCTCTGATGAACCTCATTCCTTGCAATGGCATCTACAGTTTCACTAATAATTCCTTTTCTGATTCCCTTTAAATACAAGGTTTTCAGAATATCTGCCTGGAACCATTCTGACTGCTTTTCATACAGAAGGATATAGGCCTCCATTCCATCCTCTGAAATATCGACCTCTAAGTCAGAAAGCTTTTTCGCATTTTGGAAAGAAGCAAGTGTATCATGCTTTTCCTCTTCCTTAACCTCCGGCTTTCTCATTTGACTTTTTAATTTATTTCTAATTGCCCGCATTTCCCTTGCAGTATACATGAAGCTTCTGTACTCATCTACATCCACTCCGTCTTCAAGGCCTAAACGGATCTCTTCCATCTGATCGTTAGAATATAATTTATGACTATACTTAGAGATGTCTACACGATGCTCTATTCCAAGTCGAAGCTCCTGCATCTGCTTCCAGCTATAAGTAATCTTGGCATACAAGGATACGTCAATGCCATCCTCCAGTCCAAGTGCAATCTCACGAATCGCTCTGGCACGGAACTCAGGCGTTATATAGCTCTGTACACGAATTCCTTTTTCCAAGGCCTGTCTGATTTCATCCAGCTGCTGTTCATCATAACCTGCATTTATTTCTTCCAAAATATTAACTTTGGAAACCAAGGCTTTTCTGAGCTGTCTCATCTTACCGGCTTCAAATCTTGTAAACTTGGTCATATCAAGGTTAATCTCTAATCCCTTGCGGATCTCTCGCATGGTTTTAAACTCAATAGCCGGATCACTATATTTTGATATATCCAGACCTCTTTCAAGGCCCTTACGGATTTCTTCCATCTGGAACCAGTCATAATCAGTCTTCGCATATATAGAAACATTCACACCCGCTTCCAGACCCAGTAATATCTGGTGCATCTGCATAGAATAAAACTCCGGATTTTCATATATACTAACATCAAATCCTTTGCTTTGTCCTTCTACAAGGCACTCAATCTGATTACGATTATAACCCTTCAGTATGTAGTTTTTACGTAATTCGATTAATGTCGCTTTGTCCACTGATTATCCCTCTTTTACACCGACGTATACACCTTTAATCATACATTATTTATGAAATAATAACAATAAATTTTTACTCTTCTAAGAATATATCGACGAATTTTTCAAAAAATTTAAGATAATTTAGCCAAAAGTCTTTCTACATCTGTTTTTTTTGCAAGTTCCTTTGAAAAGGCGCTGGCAGAACCTGTACAGACTCCATAAATCAAGGCATCCTCATAGGAATTACTCTTCAGATAACCATACAGAAATCCTGCCACCATAGAATCTCCTGCTCCAACTGAATTGACAACCTGTCCATCCGGCGCATTGATTTTGTAAGCCTTATCATTTTCGTCTACAAGTACTGCCCCTTCTCCTGCCATGGAGACCAGCACATTTCTTGCTCCCATCTCTTTCAGCTTATATGCATAATGAATTGCGGTATCCCGGTCTTCAATCGTCACCCCAAAAATCTCACCCAGTTCATGATTGTTGGGCTTTATTAAGAAAGGATGATATTCCAAAACATTGACAAGAAGCTTATTGCTTGCATCTACTACAATACGAATATCTTTTTCTTTTAAATACTCCAGAACATCTCTATAGATGGTATCTGGAAGAAACGATGGTATACTTCCTGCCAGCACCAGAATATCCTCTTTTTCAAGTGCACCAAGCTGCTGCCAGAACCTCTCCATAGCCTCCTCTGACAGCTTGGGACCCATACCGTTAATTTCTCCCTCCTCTGTCACATACTTGCTACCCTTTGTTTCTTTCAGTGAACGGATTTTTACATTAATGCGGGAGATTCCGTCATTTGTAACGATAAACCGATCCTCTATGTTTTCCTGCCTTAATCTTCTTTGAATTTCCTTTCCTGTAAAACCGGCCACAAAGCCTAAGGGAACACTATCCATTCCCAAATTCTTCAAAACAATGGAAACATTGATCCCTTTCCCACCCGGAAGGATGAATTCCTCAGCCGTCCTATTTACTTTTCCCATAGTAAATTCCGGAACACCTACGATATAATCCAACGAAGGATTAAAGGTTACTGTATATATCATGGCATACTCCTAATCTTTTCTCTTAGCGCTAATATCATGGATGGAATAACCGACAATTCGTCAACTCCCAAAGCAATTAATTCTTCAGTGACCTTCAAATCTGAGCCAAGTTCCCCACATATCCCTACGGTAATTCCCTTTTTATGTGCATTTTCTATGACTATTTTTATAAAACGCAGCACTGCCTTATGATACGGATGATAAAAACGCTCCAGTTGTCCATTCTGCCTGTCAATGGCCAAGGTATACTGGGTCAAATCGTTCGTACCAATACTAAAGAAATCAACGATATCAGCCAATTCTTCACTGATCATAACTGCTGCAGGGGTTTCTATCATTACTCCCTGTTTTACCATCCTGTAAGCGATTCCTTTTGCTTTCAGTTCCTCTTCAGCCTCCTGTACCAGACGTTTTATTTCCAACACTTCCCATTCTGAGGTAATCATGGGATACATAATGGATAAATTGCCATAGCATGCCGCCCGAAGAAGTGCTCTCAACTGGGTTTTAAAAATATCCGGTTCTGATATTGCCATTCGCACAGCTCGATACCCAAGCGCCGGATTTTCTTCCCTTGGGATTTTCATATAACTCTCCTGCTTATCTCCACCTACATCCAAGGTTCTGATCATTACAGGTTTTCCATCCATCTTTTCCAAAATACCTTTGTAAATCTCGAATTGCTCATCCTCTGTCGGATAATCTGTTCTGCCTAAATAGATAAACTCACTTCGAAAAAGGCCGATTCCTTCTCCGTCATTTTCAATGACACTGTTTAGTTCCTCGATACTTCCCACATTAGCATACAAAGAAACTTCCCTTCCGCCCTTTGTGACAGTCTTTTTTCCTTTTAATTTCTGTCTGAGTTGTTCCTGATTTAACCAGGCTTTTTCATGGTTTTTCGCCCTTTGTTTGGCGTCCTCATTGGGTTTTTCAATGACCACCCCTTCAAAGCAGTCAATCAGATACTCTTCCCCATGAAGAAGCTGACTTAACTCTGCATCTATACCAACAATTGCCGGAATTCCCATCATTTTAGCCAAAATCACTGTGTGGGAATTGGTTGCACCATCCTTTAACACAATAGCCAGTACATCTTCCTTGTTAATTTGTACCGCTTCTCCCGGATTCAAACAATCAGCAAATAAAATAACCTTCTCCCGAATAGCAAGGCTCTTCTCTTCTTCTCCCTGTAATATTCTTAGTAGTCGTTTGGTTACATCCTTTACATCTATCGCACGTTCCTTCATATAGCTATCATCCATCTGAGAGAACATGTTCAGAAAAACTTCCGCCACAGAAGAAACTGCATATTCAGCATTCACACCTTGCTCCATTATTACATGCTCCACCATGGAGATAAATTCTTCATCACAAAGCATAACCTTATACATTTCAAAAATTGCGGCACCTGCTTCCCCAGCTTTAAAAAGTGCCTGCTCATACAAACTCTGTAATTCTTCCTCTGCCTTTTTCTTTGCATCCAGAAATCTATTTATTTCAGTTTCGGGCCTAGCTACCAATCGTTTTTCTACCCTGATTCCACTTCCGTTAAACACATACGCTTTTCCGATTGCAATCCCCATGCTTACTGCTTTACCGGTGAATTGTTTCATCCCCAATCCTCCTTGCCTCTACATCGCATCCATTATACCTTATATTGCTCTTTTAACAAAAGCCTTTTTTATAAAAAAAGCCCCATAGCAAAGGAAAATCCCTTTGCTATGAGACCAATCTCATTCCCGTTCTGTTCCGATGATTTATCTGTGTTCTCCCCAGAAGAAAACAGCTACAGTTCCCGGACCAGTATGTGAACCTATTACAGGTCCGATATAATTGATTTTAAAGCTTTCATATCCTAGACGCTCTTTTATCTGCTCTGCCAAAAACTCTGCATCTTCTCTACAATCACTGTGACTGATAAAAATTTCTTTATTGGCTTCTTTGTAGCTGCCAACCTGTTTTTCCATCATATCCACAAGTGTTGTCAATGATTTCTTTCTTCCTCTTACTTTATTGACAGGTATCAGTTTTCCTTCTTCATTCACAATAATAATAGGTTTGATTCCAACCATGGATCCAACAATAGCAGAAGTTCTGCTTACTCTTCCTCCTCTATATAAATGGAAAAGATCATCTACCGCTACAAGACTTACCTGATTTTGAATATGATCTGTCAGATATTTAGCTATGTTTTCTGCCGTTTCCCCATTGTCTCTCATTTCAATGGCTTTTGCCAGCATTAAGCCCTGTCCCATAGAAGCTGCCAGGGTACTTACCAAGTGAATCTTAACATCCGGTTTTTCTTCCTTAATCTCCTCTGCTGCTATACATGCACTCTGATAGCTGCCACTGAGTCCGGCTGAGAATCCAAGATACAGTATCTCATCGCACTCCTGTAAAGCTGCCAAAAACGCCTCCTTTGCCTGCTCCGGATTAATCTGGGAGGTAGTTGGCATGCTTCCTGCTCGAAGCTTTTCATAGAAATCCTCGTCACTGATTTCATTTTCCTTATTATATGTAACTCCATCCATAATACATGCTAACTGTAATGTTTCTATTTTATTTTCTACATAATATGACTTTGGCATATCACAAGTTGTCTCTGTTATAATTTTAAAAGTACTCATTTGCTATATCCTTTCTCAAAGATTTTTTATCATTATAACGCAAATTTGTGTTTTATGCAATTTCTCTCTTTGCTTGTATTCTTTGCATAAATAATATAGAATATAACCATCAATAAAAGGTAAGGAGAATTACCATGAAATATAACAAAAGATATCTTACTCCATGTTTGGTTATTCTGCTTTGTTTTTTGTTAACAGCATGCAAACATGAACATCAATATAGTGAGGCCACCTGTACTGAGCCGGCGACCTGTCAAAAATGTGAGGAAACCATTGGTGAACCCTTAGGCCATGATTACAGTGAAGCCACCTGTACTGAGCCCGGTATCTGTTCCCGTTGCGGTGAAATAAAAGGCGAAGCTCTTGGGCATGATTATAAAGAAGCCACCTGTACAGAACCTAGTCTCTGTTCCCGTTGCGGTGAAGCAAAGGGAGAACCTCTCGGTCATAGTGCTTTAGAAGCCACCTGTACAGAGGACAGTATCTGTGACGTTTGTGGAGAGATTGTTTCTCCTGCATTGGGTCACGACTTTGCACCTGCCACATGCACTCTTCCCGAAACCTGTACTCGCTGCGAAGAAACGCAAGGTGAACCCTTGGAACATGAATTTGCTCCGGCAACCTGTTCTCTTCCCGAAACCTGTACATTATGTGGTGAAACCAAGGGAAAGCCCAAGGGACACAAACAGCAGCAGACCAACTGTGAAGTTTCCGTAACCTGTCGCGATTGCGGCGAACTTCTTTTCCCAATCAGAGAACATGAATTTACGGAAGCAACCTGCATGGAACCTGCTCATTGCTTACATTGTAAGCAAACACAGGGAGAAGCCTTAGGTCATTCCTATATCGAGTCCAGTTCCTACCTTACCGGCGATATTATGAATATCGTTTTTACCTGTTCGAAATGTAATGATAGTTATACCAATCAGCACAAACTGTCTGTAACACCAATCACACCGGATTCTACCAGCAATAATCCAACAGAAGCTGAGGTATATGATATTTTAGTTTCGTTTAAATCCAGTTATCCTGAAGGTATGCACTGGACCAATGATGATTATTATGAATGGAAAGGTGGTATCTTCTCCGGTGGTTATGGCTGTGCAGGCTTTGCATTCATATTAAGTGATGCAGCCTTTGGCAACAATCCTGCTCGAATGGAGTACGATATTAATGCCATCCGCGTAGGTGATATTCTACGAATCAATAACAATACACATTCTGTTATCGTTCTGGCAATCAATGGTGACACCATTACAATCGCAGAAGGTAATTATAATGATTCCATCCATTGGGGTCGTACCTTAAGTAAGTCCTCCGTACCATACGATTATACACTGACCAGATATCCACAATAAATTCAAAAAAGAAAAACACTGAGATGGCTAAATCTCAGTGTTTTTACTTTCATAATATTAAAATCAATTTACGCAGTTATATTTACCTTGCTTGTATCATCTGCTGCCATTCCAAAACTAACCTTACGAACAACACCATCTTCTGAAGCGAATACTCTCTCTCCTCTACCTTCCTGATATTTCTTAAGGCCTTCTTTTGAGAAGTATACTTCTACTGCTGCATCCATTGCTTCCTTCGTTGCATCACTAGCTTTTGCGATGACGTGTGCACCGGGAACCTTTGCCATATAATCATGCGGTCTAAAAAAACTGCCTTTCACTTCATTTGTCACATATGCCGGTTCTACAAAAAACATCGTTCTTTCCTCTTCCATAATAAACAATTCATAATAATCGGTATTTCTACCGCCCCACCGTGGTCAATACTACCACATATAGTCGTTTCTTTGCAATATATAGTATTATATTTTGTCGTTTTTACCTATTTATCACTTTAACGCTGCAAAGCATTATGCATTATGCACAACAAAAAAAGCCCCCTCCAACGGAAGGGACCTTATTTTTAAGTTATTGTAATGAAAGCGTTACAGTTAATTCGCCCTCATCACTGGCTGTAATAGAAATCAACATAGGCTGCTCATATGTATTGGTAAATCTGAAATCAAGACTTGGTGATGATACTGTAGCATCCATTCCCTTAGGTACATAAGAAACCGGAAGTGAATGTGAATGTCTCTCCACTATAGTACAATCCGTTCCAAGAACTGCAGCATAAATGGTAGATGACACCTGACAGATTCCTCCGCCAATACCCTTGGATACTTTACCACTAACAAATACAGGTGCTACTACATATCCGTTCTCCTTGGTTCTTGGAGTAATGCTTCCAAGGAAGGAAAAGGTTTCACCCGGTTCTAATACCTTACCATTAATCTGAGATGCTGCAAGCTTAACATTGGTTGCTCTTGCAATCTTTGCATCAAACTTGGTTGTATAACTTGCAATGACATTACCTGCCTCTGCTGTTACAGGAGGGGTCACTAACTGATCCTTTGCATTTCTTCCCTCTGCCTGTCCATATTCTGCATAATGACGGCAATAAGCAATCATGTTATCACCAAAAGTAGTATTTAAATCAGCATAGTTATATCTGTAATTTGTTGCATTGAAGGATTCACTTGCATTTCTTCCTTCATTAATACCATAGTTTAAATAATGATCTAAAAGCTTCGCAGGATCATTACCAATAGCATCGGCTACATCACTGTAATGATTGTAGTAATAATCTGCATCAAAAACCATAGAAACATAGCTTATATCAGCTTTATTGACTTTTTTCTTGGCTGCCTGTGCTTCCATGGGTACTACACCTGATAACAATGTACAACAAGTCACCATAGCACATACAAAACTTACATACTTTCTGCTCTTCATATCTATATATCCTCTCATTCATTATACTGTCACGCAAGTCAACATTATACACGTAGTAAATTTTATTTTCAATATTAGAAAGAGAGGAAATATAAGATTTTTATATTTGCTCAACTCCTGTACACATCGGTATGGTATCAATAGAACCATCCTCATTATATGTAAATTCGGCAACGCATACCGATCTGTGGAACAAGCTACCGCCGGGAAGATCTCCGTTATGGTAAAACAGATAATGATGTCCCTTAAATTCGGCAATCCCCGGATGATTGGTAAATACTCCGCCCTCTTCGCTCATAAGTACGCCGCCATATTTCCATGGGCCAAGTGGAGACTCCGATGTGGAATATGCCAAATGTTCCTGATGTACACCCTCGGCAAAAGCCGCAAATACCATGTAATACAAATCATTATGCTTATAAAACCAGGGGCCTTCTCCATAGGAGGTTCCTGTATCATGGCTACCCTTGTTAAATGCCTCTTCGGTCATAGGAATACGTCCTACACCAATCTCCTGATTATAGGAAATCATATCCTCATTTAAAAGCACATATCTAAGCTCAGGATTACCAAAATAAAGGTAAGCCTGTCCATCATCATCAATAAATACGGTAGGATCAATATCATTCCAATCCCCTTCATCCACAAGAGGATATCCCAAGTCTTTGAAAGGTCCCTCCGGCCGATCTGAGATTCCCACTGCAATGGCCATACCACCATCTTTTTTATGTACAGGACAATACAAATAGAATTTTCCATTACGGGCTACTGCCTGGGGAGCCCATGCTCTGTCATCTGCCCAGCTAATATCATCCAATGAAAAAATCTTACCATGATCGGTCCAATGTACCATATCCTTGGTTGAGAAGCATCTCCAATCTACCATGGTATAAAAATCATTAATCAACTCATCCTCATCATGTGTTGTATATAAATAGAGGGTATCACCGTATACCATAGGTGCCGGATCTGCAGTATAAATTGTATCAATAATCGGATTTTTGCTAAATATCTTATTATCCATTTTCAGATTAACCTCTTCCAACTTTTCTACTCTTTTTTTCCTCATACATTCTCTTGTCAGCTATTTGTATACAAGCCATCAAAGATGTGGCTTCGTGATCTGTTGTCTCACAGATTCCAACACTTGCCCCTACCTTATACTTGTTCAAATCTTTATTCGCTTTGTCAAGAGCTTCATTAAATTCCTTTTTGAACTTAACACTTCTGTTCTTCTCCGTAATCTTGATTACTGCAGCATACTCATCACCACCGATTCTTGCGCAGAAATCTCCTTCCCTCATTACAGAGGATAGCGCCTTGGCTATAACAATCAGCGCCTTATCGCCTTCCGCATGACCGTAGGTATCGTTTATCACCTTCAGATTATCCATATCTACACTAACAATAGCAATATTCTCTATTCCTTCTCTTACCCTTGCAAAGCTTTCCTGCAATAGCTTATCGAAACCACGACGATTCAGAATTCCGGTCAATGCATCGTTCTGATATACTGCTCTGATGGATTCTAGCTGTTCCATTTTGTTATGAGATTCCGAATTTTCAATGGCATTGGCCAGTGTCATAAAATACCCTTGGGTAAAGATATCAAACCAGCTGTCAATAGGTGGTTCTGCGACCATATAACCATAAATCTTATTTTTATAATGGATAGTAAACACAAACAGATTGTTTGGTTTATCCTCCTTCCAATATTCATCAGGCAAAATCTTACGTCTTGGGAAGGTAACTTCTACGTCCTGGGGTGGCAAATTGCCTTCTATGATTTTACGAAGCTGAATCCGTTCTGTATAGGTACAGTCACGCTCCGCCTCTTCATATTCCTTTTCCTCTTGGTCACAAAAGCATACATATATCTTGGAGGACCTTAAGAAATCGCGATGTCTGTCGGCTATAGCTATATACTCTGCATAACTATAGGCATACTGATAATCCGTTACAGACATCAGGGTATTTTTCGTATCATTTATCAATTCCCTTTTGGCGTTCATGAGCTCTACGATATTTTTATATCGATACTGCTTTCCACAACCACAGCTTTTTTGCAATCTGATTTTTGCGGGAACTCTCTGAATCTGTTCCTCCTCATTCCCTTGATTCACACTGTGAATAATATCTACTGCACGGTCCACCATTTTTTCAAAATCAACCTCCAAGGAAGTCAATGTTGGAATATTGGTCTTGGCTTCGTCCATAAAATCAAATCCACTGACGCAGACCTCCTGTGGGACTTTTACACCTCTTCTTCGTAATACCTCACAAATAGAAAGCGCCATATAATCATTGGCACAAACAATTGCTTGTGGGTAGGTTGTTCTTCCTTCCATAAACCAGGCCATTGCTTCCTCACCCTTGTCGGTCCAATAATTACCATGAAAAATCATATGTTCTTTGATTGGAATATGATGTTCTTCCAAGACGGATGTAAAGCCCTCCAAACGTGCTTTGGCATCTTCTGCATCCTTCTTGCCGGACATATAACACAAATCCGTAAAGCCATGATCCTCCACAAAGTGTCTTGTCATAGCTGCTATGGATGCGCGATCTTCGATAAGAACACTATAACAGCCCTCTTTCGTTGATCTAACATAAACCACAGGACATGTTGTCTTTTCCTTAATGTTTGCATACAATGCCTCCGGCATTCCAACGTTATCAAACACATCTTCAAAAACAATTAATCCTGAAAAGCTTTCAAAATCCGGGAAATTAACACAAGCCTTCTCGCCCTCTGCATACAATATGTCATCATTGTATGCACCATAGGAACATATAAAAACCACATCATATCCAAGCTTGTTTGCGCTCTTTATAATCCGCTTGGAAACGATTTTTTGATAATCCTGTGAAATTTCTGCAATAAACACGCCGATACGTTTCTTCATGCTATCACCTCCATGCTAAACATATCCAATTGAAACTATTACTTGTATTATATCAAAAAGTATAGAAAAACACCATGTTTTTATCATATTTTCAGAAAAAACATGGTGTTAATAATTAGTCAATTTTATCTAAAAGTACTGCTCTGCAGGGAGCACCGTCCGTTGCCGTCAAATTTAGGGGTGCACAGTTCAAAAAATAGGCTCCATCCGGCACCTTTTCCAGTCGGATTCCTTCCAGCAATACCACCTCTGCCCCTAGTAAAACCAAGTGAACCTCCATGGGCGCATTTTCCGGTCCTACTGTCTGAGATTCATTGCCAACCAAATCCACCTTGGCATCTGCAAATACCTTTGCTGCCTCTAAAGTTACTGTTGCCTTTCCCTTAATCAGAATCTTTTTTTCCGCACCGGGATGGGCCTTCTTGGCGCGCTCTAGGATATTCCTTGCATCTGAAGCACTCACTTCTCCCTCATGGCCCTCCACGTATGCCATACCAATAAACTTGGACAAAGCCACCTGATCAATTCCCTTTCCTTCGTTGATAAAATGATACGGTGCATCTACATGGGTTCCATTATGTGCGCACATATGAAAAGCAGTCAAATTGCAGATATCTCCTCGTTCGATTCTCATCACTTCTTCTTTTTCCGGTCTGGGATCTCCCGGAAAGACAGTACATTCAAATAAAGGCTGTGTTATGTCGTAAATCATCTATGTACTCCTTTTCTGTTCCCTTATTGCTGTTCATATTTTGCAAAGCTCTTTTTGTTAAACCATAAATATCTTAAGAATGCGGTAGCTCCTGCCATAAACCATACAATACCTACGGACCACCAGATTCCCCATAATCCAATACTTGCGATTCCTGTCATATATACCGGTACGAAAAATCTGCCAATAACCTCTGTAATACCATTAATCAGTGCAAAGAAAGCATCTCCCACACCATTCAGTACACCTCGAACAATATAGATAACTCCCAGGAACAAATAGAAGAAGCTGGTAATACCAAGACCCTTGGCTGCCATATCTATAACCTCTTTTTCCTTGACAAAGATGGATGCAATTCCACCACCGAAAATCTGCATTACAGGAACCACAATAGCGGTAAATCCAACCATAAGCATCATGCTCTTAACAAAGCCCTGCTTGATTCTTTTAAACTTGTGTGCGCCATAGTTCTGACCGGTATAAGTAGAAAGTGCCGCACTTAAGGTCTGATAAGGCTGATGAACAATCTGCTCCACACGGCTTGTTACTGCAAATGCTGCTGTAGCAGTCTTTCCATAGTCATTTACAACTCCCTGTAAAGCAATACATGAAATCGCAATCAAAGAAAACTGTAAAGAAAGTGGGAAGCCAATCTTTATTGCATTGGTAACGATCTGTGCATCAAATTTCCAATCATCCTTTTGTAGTTTAAAGTAAGGATTTTTACGTAATGCATAAACCACACAGGCAAAGCCGGATAAAAACTGTGCAATCAGTGTTGCAACACCTGCACCTACTACACCCATTTGGAAGGTTTTTACGAATAAATAATCCAGACCTATATTTAAAATACAGGATATAATCAAAAAATACAGGGGTGTCTTAGAATCTCCCAGGGCTCTCAGCATGGAAGAAATATAGTTATAAAGTGACACAAATACCAATCCAATACTCATTACCTGCAAATAACGAACTGCGTCATCCAGAATAAGCGGGTCTGTATTAATCATTATCAGAATACTTCTGGATAAAACAAATGCAATAATTCCCACTACTGTAGGAAACAACATCATAAGATAAGCAACGTTGGTAAGACATTTTTTAATCTGTTTTTCATTGCCTGCGCCAAACTGTTGTGAGGTAACAATACCTCCTCCGGAACCGATACCATTACATAATGCAAAAAACAAGAAGGTAACAGATCCGGTTGTTCCGATGGCTGCCAGTGCATCCGGTCCAATCAGCTGACCCACGATAATTGAGTCTACTGCATTATACATTTGCTGAAAAATATTACCAATCATCATAGGAATGGCAAATACCACCAGCAGCTTAACAGGGCTACCCTCTGTCATATTTAAGGTTTTCTTTTCCATTTTGCTTCAATCCTCTCAAAACTAATTTCATTTTGCAATGCTTAGCAGATACTTGTATGACTTTTCTGCCTCTTCCAAAACAGCATCGTAGCGGTCAGCGTCTACAAACATTGGAAGTGACAGTTCCTTTCCAAGCTTCATGAAACCCTCATTATCCAATGTACCATCACCGATGCAGGTATCCACATCTGTATCCATTCTTAGGTCAAAATCCTTGAAATGAAGAGATTTCATGCGACCGCTGTTTCTGTGCATAAGCTCCATGGGATCCTCTCCTCCTCTGGCAGCCCAGCCTGTATCAAACTGAATGCCCACTTTTCCTTGGCACACATCTACCATGTATTCATAGGCTGTTGTTCCCTCCACCTTGATTGCAATATCGGGTTTTCCGTTATGCACAAGAAGTTCTATCCCATAAGGCTTTAGTTTATCCGCTAATTCACAATAAAACAAGCCCCTTTTTTCAATTGCTGCTTTGTTTAGTTCCGGCATACCGACAATAAGCTGCTTTACCCCAAACATTTGAGAGAGTTCTATCATTTCATCTATAGTATCTGCATAGTTTTCACTGGCAACGTGTGCTGACAGTACGTCCAAACCAAGGGTTTGTAAATATGGAAAAATCTCTCTGCAGGTTTCCATATTCCAGAAGGATCTGTTGTCTGACTTTCCATCCAGACTAATACAGGGCTCAACTCTTGTAAAACCGATTTCTCTGATTCCCTTTAGTAACTCCTTTAAATCTCCCTGCCAATTGGCAATGGGACCATATAACTGTAATCCAATATTCATATTTTCCTCCTCGAAAAACCCACTGCTTTCATGCAGTGGGTTTTGTCCTATGTCATTATCTAACGGGTTTAATGTTAATATTTACACCAAGTGCATCCTCTGAATCAACAACTGTCCAGCTGCTGCCTGGATAATATCCGATGGTTCTCATATCAAAGCCTTCCTTCTTTTCCATCTCGTCAATGATTACATCTCTCTGATCACCTACTTCAAAACCGATATGATGCACACCCTGTCCGTGCTTATTCAAAAATTCACGGAAGGTGCTGGGATTTTCATCCGGCTCAACCAGTTCAATAAAGAATCCGTTGGCCTCCATCACTGCCATCTTCATGCCATATTCTGCAATCTCTCCGCGGTAGGTTAAGTCCTTGCTTCTCTGCGGTGTGCTGATACTAATCTCCGGTCTTTTTAAATTAAACATATTGGTCCAGTAGTCCAAAGCCTTCTCAATATCCTCAACTACTATACAAATCTGAATAAATCCTTTTATGTCTACCTTGTTTTCCATAATACTGCCTTCTCCTTTTCACTGAATTAGTAATACATATTGAAACCATTCTTTAGGCAATTAACATACTGCTTTCCGGCACCGGCTAAAGCAGGCAGCATATAATCCTGATTAAATCTGACCACAGGAATTCTGTCATAGGCACGCATGCCCATATGCGTAAGTGCCATTTCCATATCCTGAAGGCATTCTAAGGTTCCTCTTCCGGTACCACCTGCACAGGCTACCAGTAAACATCTTTTTTCTGCAAGGAAGTGATTATGGGTTGCTTCACATCTTCTGAGTCTGTCAATAAATGCCTTAAAGGCTTCTGTCATACTTGACCAGTAAACCGCAGAAACAAATACAATTCCATCTGCCTCCGTCATCTTTTGATAGATTTCTGAGAAATCATCCTGAAGCGCACATTCGCCGGTCTTGTTGCAGGTTCCCCAACCATTTCCACACGCCACGCAATGATTCACCTTTTTTCTGTTCAACTGAATTTCTTCAATCTCTGCCCCTTCACTTTTTAATCCTTCGATCACCTGATTCTTTGCACTTGCTGTAAGTCCCTCTACATTGGGACTGGACCATAATACCAATACCTTCATTCTACTCTCGTCTCCTTATAGTGATTCATAGATTCTTACAAAAAAATATATCACAAGGAAAATAACCAAACTATAAAAAATCTTTCATAAAATGGTGTTTCTATTTTCATTGTGATATATTTTTCATATTATTCTAATGGAAGTATCAGTGAAAACTCCATCTCTCCATATTGTGGATTACCATTTTCTTCCATTCGCTTTACATAAACATGTCCATGCATGTTTCTTGCCATTTCCTGTGCCATGTACATTCCCATACCGCTACCGGAAACCTTCTCTGCATTCGAGCCTCTCCAGAAGCTTTTAAATACAGAGTTTAGCTCTTCCTTAGGTAATAGATTTCCTTTATTTCTGATGGAAAAGCAGGCCGTGTCTTCTTCCACTTCGGTAAACATACTGATTCCGGTTCCATCTCCATACTTAATTGCATTTTCAATGAACTGTGTCAGCACATAAAGAATGGCATCGGGATCACTATTCATAATCAGATTTCTCTCACAAATAATCTCATACGGAATATGACTGACTACAAAACGATTCTTAAATTCCTCCTCAATGCTCTTTCCGATTTCCTCAATGTAAAATCTTTTGGGCTGTATTTCAAAACCATAAATTCCCTGAGAAGACTGCTCCAAAAATTGTTTTACCAATTGTTCAATTTCTTCGGCATTGGACTTAATCTTGCTAGCTACTTCTCTATCCTTTTCATTGATTACACCATCCGGTTGATAAAGTCCTGTTTCTATTGCCTCCGCATACAGCTTTATATTGGCTACCGGAGTTTTTACACCATGTGCCACTCCGGTAAGCAGTGTCTGTCTTTGGGCCTCCGCCATTCTTAACGAGTTCCTGTTTTCTTCCAGGGTATCCGCAAGGAGATTCATTCCCCATACAAACTTTCCCATATTACGGTACTTTGATTCCGGCAGATGGGTTCTGATATACCCCTTGGATAATTTTTCCGGATATTTCTCCAAGCGTTCAAGGGGCCTAATAAATTCATAATACACAAGTAAAAACCCAAGCGTTATGAAAACAAAAGTCACAACAAACAAAGTTACATATGACCTTGTAATATTTCTCTCCTTCAAGCTCTCGTAGAAAACGTCTCCCAGCTCTGAAAGTCTCTGTCTCTCAGCTTCATTTTGGGTTTCCTGCTTCATTGCTTCAACCCTACGATTTAACTCTATTTTAAGCTGTCCCTGCCGCTTAATGTCCTTTTGATATTCAAGCAGTGCAAATCCAAGAAATAGCAGAATCATGGCAAGCACTGTACCCATATAAATCCGAATGTACTTTTTCATTGATTAATCTCCAAACTTATATCCGATTCGCCAAACTGTCTGAATCAATTTGGGATTCTTTGGCTCTTCTTCCAATTTTTCCCGTAACCATCTGATGTGTACATTCAGTGTTGTTAATTCACTAAAGCAATCCATTCCCCATACTGTATTAAACAGGGTCTCTTTTTTGATTACCTGTCCCGGCTTTTTCATCAGTTCATACAATACGTCAAATTCCTTGGCATTTACTGAGATATATGTATCATTCTTTTTCACTGTACGTGCCTTAATATTCAAAGTAATCCCCTTAAGGGAGATTTCCTCTTCCGTTTTTTCTGTCTCATTTCTCTTTAACAGGGCTTTGATCTTGGCAATCAGAATCGGAATGGAGAAGGGCTTTTCGACATAATCGTCTGCTCCGTTTTCATAGCCCTTTAGCTTACTTTCCTCATCATTCTTGGCACTCATCATAAGGATAGGAATATTACTGGTTTTCCTTATTGTTTCACAGGTAGAAAAACCATCCATCCCCGGAAGCATAACATCAAGCAAAACCAGCCTGAAGCTATCTGCTTCAAGCCGGTTTAATCCTTTTTCTGCACTGTTTACCAGTGTCACCTTATATTCTTCCTTTTGGAGAAAATCACGAATCAGTGTTCCCAATTCTTCATTATCTTCCACAATCAAAATATCCATATTCATCCATCATTTCGCATTTTATTTTTTATAAACTGTCTGTTTATATAATAAAAAAACTAATGTTTTTTTGCAAGTTTTACTTATCAAAGTACTTTCCAACAATATAAAAATCCGGTCGGTTTTCTTTTCCCTCTTTACTTGCAAATGCCACATGAATTTCTCCGGTACTATAGTCTACAATGGCAATATGAACCATATTACTACTATAGATTTGTACCGGAATCATATAGGCATCCCCTTCCCCTTCCTTCTCTGAATGAAAGAGATTTTCTCTGGTAACTAACTCCTTCATATCAGAGAGCTTCACCTTGTCCTTCTCCCTTAGCCAGCGCTCAGCATTTCTCCAACGATTATAATTTGCGGCTCTTTGTGTCATTTTTTCTCCTGTTCCCTGTACAACATAATCATTGATAATGCACATGGAATCCGGTACACTCCAGCTAAGATTGTCTGTGAGGACAGAATCTACCGTTCTAAGCACTGCCGGCGCTTTCTCCGGTTCATTGCATAGTTCTACACAGTAAGAGACATTGGCATCACCAAGCATGATATTAGGATTATAGGTATATTTACCTGCACGAGATAGGAAAAAATCTGCTGCCAAATCGGCCTGATCATAATTTTCCAGTGCATAACGCATATCCCAGGTATACGGAAATTTTCCCTCACTGTTATAATGCTGATCCTGTCTTACATCCAGACAGGCGATGAATATCCCCCGGTCATTGATTCCGGTCAAAACATCTAAAAGTCCCAAAAAGCCTATGGCAGTATAAGACTTTTCCCCGTTCTTCATATGTAACACAGCATGAACCTTTGCACTTTGTCTTTCACTACCTACATTCCACTCCATTACCCTGGCACTGTATCTTGTCGCATCCTCTGTTTTTGTTCCCCAAACAGACAGGCTAAAGCAGGCTGTACCTCGAAGCACATCCGGAATCAGATTGGCAAGAACCATTTCCTCATAGCTTAACCTTCCATCCTCTTCGAGCCCATGCACGCCACCGGATACTGTTTCTGCAAGAGCACTCAGCTCCTCCAAATATTCTTCCGGCATATTTTTTAGAAGCGTTTCTGTACGTGTCCATACAGGACTATAATCCTCTGTAAGCTCCGGAAATGCCATGTGTATATTTTCATAAATATAGCCCTCCAGGAAATCCGTCGCATCCACTCCAACTGCCTGTAAAATACATTCTCCATATGCTTTTGCCACTTCCCCATGGGTACCATTCTCAAAGTCCAGAGTAACATCATAATATGCTCCCATATCCTTCAGCACACATAGTCCGTTGTCAGATACATACTCCTGTTTTGTTGCAGCTATAATAGAAGAACGTTCATCGTAATCATTCTCACTAAAACAGTCCGATACCTGTTCAAGACTTTCCAATGGGGCTACCTTCGTATCAAAGTCATCATAGGAAGGAACTACACCGCAACCACTAAAAAAGAAAAGACACATACTCACGGCCAAAAGACTTTTCCGACTTTTTTTCATTATGCTCATCTTTCTCTCCTTACCATCCCATCTCAAATAACCAATTATTCATCTTACGTTCTCTCTGTTTCACGTCCTCATCGTCCTGAAGTTTTCCAAGTTCCAATTCACCACGAATATTACCATCCATCAGGTACACCACACGGTCGCATCTGGAGGCAACCTGGGGGCTATGCGTTACCATCATAATACTGCTTCCCTCTCTATTGGCCTTTATAAACTCATTCATTACTTCTCCGGCTGCTTTAGAATTTAAAGCACCTGTAGGTTCATCTGCAAATATGACTTTCGGATTATTAATCATTGCTCTGCACAAACAGGCTCTCTGGAGCTCTCCTCCCGATACCGCAGTGATATCTTTGTCTGCATGTGTAATGATTCCCAAGTTTCTCATAAGAAGTTCTGCTCTTTGGTTGATTTCCTGACGGCTCTTCTCTTTTGCCTGATATCCGGGTAAAACAATATTGTCCATGATGCTTAATTTTTTCAGCATATACATCTGCTGAAATATAAATCCCATTTCCAAAAGGCGAGCTTTGGATAATTCCTTTTGACTCAGCTTACTTAAATCCTTTCCGTTAAAAACAACCTGCCCTGCGGTAGGATGATCCATCCCACTAACAGTATATAAAAGGGTCGATTTTCCTCCCCCGGAAGGTCCCATGATTCCTAAAAATTCTCCTTCCTTCATGGTAAAGCTTACATTTTGTAACACATTGTTAGAATCCGAATTGCTGATATATGTTTTGCACAGATCCTTAACTTCAATAATATTTTCTCTTTTTTCTGTATTCTCCATGATTAATCCTCTCTAATTTTCCAAATCTGAATACGCTTTATATTTTTCTGTACAAACCATAGAACCAAAAGTACGCATCCCCAAACCAGGCACGGAATTACAATAAATGTTTTTATGGGTTCATATATATATTTAAAACCGGTTAATCCCAAGGCATGAAAAGCAACAGACACAAAGCCCTGTCCCAATGTTACATGTATTGCATATGCAATCACTGTAGATATAAGCAATAGGCATACACCTCGAGTATATTGCCAGCATTTAATACTTTCCTCTGTAAATCCGGTACTCTTTAGTGCAGCAATCTCTGTTGTTTCGGATGCAATCAATATCCTTCCATACAACAGTGTAATCAACATAATAACCAAAAGCGCCGTTCCGGAAAGCAGATTTCTGATGGTGGTGAAAATCGTATCATATTGCCCCATATACTTTTTCAGATATTCATCAATATTATCTATATTTTCCTCTCCAAAAAGTTCATATATTTTTGACAAATAATATGGTTTTTCCTCTTCCGGTGCATCGATTTTAACATTTATTGTGTAGATATATGCTCCCAGTCCATTGTGAAACTCGTTGGATGCAATTGCCAAAGGATTATCATATCCTTCAAAATAATCAAAGAATGCTGTAATGATAAATTCCTCTGTTATTTCATCCCCGGCTACCATAGGATTGGAACGATCCCTATACTCTATTGTTACTTTATCTCCTATTTTGAGACCACATTTCCTGGCGTTTGCATAGCTTAATGCTATTTCGTTTCTAAGCTTAGGTGCCTGCCCCTCTCTGTATATATATTTTTCAGCATCATACTCTGAAAGAATATTGATGTACTTTAATTGTTCGTCTTGGTCATATAAATATGCATCGCTGGCAACTGCAAGTTCATACCCTGCCGGGATTCCCGCTGCCTTCAGGTCCTCATTAATCATCATCATCATTTCATAACTGCTACCGGTCTTTGCCCAATAGTAATCTGTTAATTCCTCATTGAAGTCCGGATAAAAATCCAGCTGATACATTAGCATATATCTGGAAAAAGATATATCATACACCGAATCTCTCAGATTGGTGGTACATAAAATAATTAAAAAAGCACATACATAGGCTCCAATCAGAAAAACATACTTTTTGAATTTGTATCGTATATCCGAAAGCGCAAGGTAAAAAGGAATCGAAAGCTTTGATTTATATATATGGAACATACTGATCTTACCAAAGCTCTCCCCCTTTCCCTGTCCATGGATTACCTCCATAACAGAAATTTTATTTATTTTTCGAAGTACTATAACCGTAAAAATAATCATCACCAAAATGATGATTGCGATTGCGAACACAGAAATCAAAACCTCTTCCAAAAGAGTCGGGAAAATATGTCTTTTATAGGTTAGTTTTAAAACTATCTTTGATAATGGAATTCCTGCAAATAAAGCAATACAGCCTGAAACCAAAGCAAAACCTATATATTTTGCAGCAAAAAGGAGGCGAAATTCCATAGTGTCGGCACCTATGGCTTTCATCATACCCAGTTCCTTTTTCTCGTTTTCAATCGCATTTACCAGGGTGAAGCGAATGGTCATTAAGATGATTGCAATCATAAATACTGCAGAAAGCAGGCAGAACACGATAATAATGTACATCATTACATTATCCTCGGTTAAAGTCTCATCTCCCTCACTTAATGCATACCCAGACCATTTCAAATAATAACGATAATTTTCATTTTTCAGCCCCTCCGTATATTTCGCCCAAAAATCATCCTGGGGATAATGATCCTTTATGAAAAAGCTAAACTTGAGTGTTTCATAGTTGCTCTCTTCCAGAAGAAGGTTGAATGCATCCCTTGATACAACTAATGGCATGACATTTTCGAATTTTATTTCCTTATAGATTGTAGTTACCACAAAGCGAAATACCTTACCGCTATCGGTAGAAATATAGATTACCCCTCCAACATTTACCCCGGTAATATCTCGAAACTCTTCACTGACAGCTATCCCATTTCCTTCTACCACAAATGGTTTATCATCAATATCAAACAATAGATTTTGTTCAAATTCCTGATACTCAATGGAATAGGCTCTTTCAAAAAACATATCCAGCGATTCCTCATCAAACCCTTCCACATCAATTTGATTTGGTGATATCAGGCTGATTGCACTAGCCTCGGTAAAATGATCCAGACACTCCATATCCGAAAAAAATTCACGAAGCTTCCCTGTATATTCTTCCCGTTTGCAATCGGCAACTCTGTACCTGATCATCACATCAGCTGTTTTGCAAATTTGGGCAGAACGGCTTTTCGGCATCAGATACGCCATAATTACAATGGAGCTGATGACCATAAGGGTGGATGCCACAATCATAAAAACAAAGAGCACCAGATTCATTCCCTTATCACTTTTTAAATCCTTAAACAACATCTTCCAAAACATACAAAAACCTCTCGCTTATCTGATTCTGGATGTATGTTAACACCGGATTTTTTAAAAAATCTTTAAATAATAATTATTTTAATAAAAAAACCAACTCAGGAATTACCCCAAGTTGGTTTTACTTCATCTACTTGTTAATCAATTAAATCATTTTGGAATCTGGATAAATGCTCATACGGCAAAATCAATCTTCCTCTAAACAACCCGCATCCGTCATTGACCAGTGTATTGTTTGCAGCCGCAAACATATTCACGTCAATATCCTTTAATTCCAGTTCCTGAAGCTTCACTACTCTTTCATAGGCTTCATCAAAAAATTTACATTTTCCTACCGGTATTTTATTGCGTTTTGTTCTGGAGATTTCCTGAATCTTTTCATAATTCAGATGATTTGCCTTTCCTATTTCTGCAAAATCATCCATTTCCTTCGTGCGAAGCTGCACCTCTAAATAGTTTCTGGATATTACATCAAAAAAAGTAATATGTAAGGATTCATACCCCGTTGCAGTAGGTTCAACAATATAATCTTTATAGTAAGGACGAACGCTTTCATCCATAGCTTCACCGAAGCGTTTTCCCGTTACTCTTAACTGCTCCGCATTAAAACCTCTCTCTTCCAGAAACTGTGGCAACTGGTTGGCGATTTCATATAAATACTTTAATTCCACTTCTCTTCTGTCCTGGGTTTTATCCAGATGACACTTTGGCATTGAGATAATGATTCGATATGCAATCATATCTCTTAAGAAAACCAATCGATTTCTAACCTCAGTTTCACTGGGAAACGTACCATTTTTTTCATAGTAATCACAAACATACTCTACAATGTATCCGTTGAACTTCTCTTCTGCACGAATCAATGATTTAATACGTCCCTTAAAGGTAAATGCAAGAGTGGAATATTTGTCGCACATAAACTTGTAAAACTCACGGATTCTCTGTGACTGAGATGTTAAGAAGTCATTGTGCTCCAATAGCTCCGTCATCTGCAAAAGCATATTACAATGAATCATATCTATAGAATTGCCGGTTTTCTTAGCATCAATTCGCAAATCAATAATGTAATTATGTAATATTTTTAATACGGTATCTCCGTTATATAAATAATCATTTAAGGTAATCATTTCATTCCTCATCCTTGGGTTTCTATTTACTTAATTCCTCTTTATAGAAAGCCTCCAGTTTTTCTCGACAGGTCACAAAATATTTTTCCAGAGAAGCATCAAACTGAGTTCCCATTCCCTCCTCAATAATATTGTATGCCTGTTCAAAGTCCATACTTTCCTTATAACATCTCTTACTAACCAAAGCATCATATACATCTGCAATAGCCATGATACGGGCTTCCAATGGGATATCATCTCCCTTAAGTCCACAGGGATATCCGGTTCCATCTATTCTTTCATGATGGAAATGGGCTACATTTTCAGCGATTTTAGCAAAATAATCTTCGTTCAAATTACTAAGTAGCTTACGGACAATTACTGCTCCCTTTTCTGCATGGATTTTCATGATAGCAAATTCTTCAGGTAAAAACTTACCCGGCTTACGCAAAATCATATCATCTACCGCGATCTTACCAAGATCATGCATAGGTGCTGCCTTTACTACCGCTGCGCAGAAAACATCATCCATTTTAAACTCCGGATCCTTCTGCATCTCAGAAACAAGAATTCTAACAATGACACTGGTTCTTTTAATATGGCCACCGGTAGAGTTATCTCTGCTTTCTACCATATCCGCCATACCAAGCACCAGTCGATCCTGCATTTCACGGATATGTTTCGTTTTCTCTTCTACTTCCCCTTCCAATTCACTATTATAGCGATTCAGAAGGTCTAAATATTTTTGGTCCTCTGTATAATCTCTTACCGTAAATCGATAACCGACAACACGATGACCATTGGTCAAGTATCCTCCATTAATTCTATATATGCGGTCTTCAACCTTATGATAAAATTCCTGATTTTCCTTGGTTTCCTCCACGCAATCCATCCAGTGATTAATTTTCTTAAAAATCTCTTCTCCTTCTTCCGGGAGACTACCATCTACACGTATTTGAAGCATCTGTGGGAACCATTCTTCTGCCACACTGTTGCTTCCCAGGTATTTTCTGGATTTTGTAAATAAGAAACAGCCCAAATCTCCATTTTTCAGTAATGCATGTACAACCGTTCCATCAACATCATATAAAGTAAAACGATCCATCAGCACCAAAAGTATAATCATACTGATAATATAAGTAAACGCTGTAAGCTGTATTCCGTCCGGGAAAAACTTCTGAACGAAGTATACAAACAGGCTAGAAAACTCCATAATCGCAAAGAGCGCTATATTTTGTACGGATGCATTTCTCTTTTTAAGAAGTCCATAACACAAAATTCCAATATTCAGGATAAAATAGAAAATCAACATGGCATAAAATACCGTATGTAAAATGCCATATTCCTTATCAATTAAAGTAATTCCTCTCCAGTTACTTATAGATACTTTTTTATATAATAAATGGAATTTATCATCCATTATAATCAGAGTGTACATAAGTGAACTAAAAAGTACCATGAGGCACTTCCACCGTTTTCGAAGATTAATTCTACATAAGGCTAAAACACAAAAGGTAACAACAACCTGTAAAAAACATCCTCCAATATAAGATATGATATTTCCAATCAGCGCTGTCTCCAGTGTCTGCGCCTGACTCCTTACAAGGGCACCAAACTCTGACGCAGTAATCAATATAAATGCAAAACCATAGCTGCTAACCAGCGTCTTACTATAGCGAAACAAATATATCATAAATAAAACCACAGAAACCCAAAATATAATCTGATAATACGCTATCATGTATTACTCCTTTGTTTTATTGTTATTCCGAAATCAATCCCCTATTTCAACCAAATAGTCCCCATTTATTTTACCACATTTTCGCCATAAATTACACAAAAAAGTGGCAAAACATGTGAAACATTTTGCCACTTTTACTAATTCTAAAATATTTATCTTTCTAATTTTTCTGCCGCTTCTTCTAAGTACTTGATAATCGGCATATGCTGAGGACAAACTCTCTCGCACTGGCCACACTTTAAGCAGTCACTTGCCTTTCCGGAATTACTGGTAAGTCCGTTGTAATAGAAGACCGGACGATTATCACCGGGGAATTTTCTCAATGTATTTACTGCGTTGAACACATCAGGAATCTTAATCTTAGCAGGGCATCCATCTACACAGTAACGACAGCTGGTACAAGGAATCAAAGGTGTATCTAACATCTTTTTTACAACCTTATTTACAACTTCCTTTTCTGTATCTGTTAATGGTTCAAAATCAACAAAGGTTTTAAGATTATCTTCCACCTGTTCCATATTGGACATACCACTTAAGATAGTTGTAACACCCGGTAAGCTTCCAACAAAACGAAGTGCCCAGGATGCAACAGAGCTTTCTGGTCTCGCTTCCTTGAAGATTGCTTCTAAGTCAGGAGTCATATTGGCAAGGGTACCGCCCTTTACAGGCTCCATAATAATCATTGGAATATTTCTCTTTAACAGGATATCATATAATTTTCCGGAATGAACTACCTTATTATCCCAGTCAGCATAATTTAACTGAATCTGTACAAATTCGATTTCCGGATGCTGATCCAGTACCTTCTCCAATAATTCCGGAGTTCCATGGAAGGAGAAACCAAAGTGTTTAATCTTGCCTTCTGCTTTTTTCTGAATTCCCCAGTTAAAGCAATCCAGTCTTTCATAGGTATCATAATTATTAC
Organism: Acetatifactor sp.; assembly: GCA_045616525.1. Lineage (GTDB taxonomy): Bacteria > Bacillota > Clostridia > Lachnospirales > Lachnospiraceae > Acetatifactor. Next base: position 29,215 of record JAZLGY010000057.1, read on the forward strand.
CATCTTCCAAGCTGTGTAAGAGATAATAATCAAAATACTCCGCACCGGTTCTCTCTAACTGCTCGTTAAATACTTTATCCCTATCCTCGATACTACTCATAGCCCATGCAGGAAGCTTTGTTGCAACTGTAAAAGCTTCTCTTGGATATCTCTTAACCAGAGCTTCCTTTACCATCTTTTCCGAATTTCCGCCATGATAAACATAAGCGGTATCAAAGTAATTCATACCTGTATTCATATATGCATCTACCATGCTGCATACCTGTTCGAAATCAATTGCCCCATCCTTTTCCGGCAATCTCATCAAGCCAAAACCAAGCTTTGGCATATTGCTTGTATCCATACCCATTAAAATATCCTCCTGTAAAATGTTTAGCTAAACTGTACTATATTGTATTTTAATGGGAAATACAATGGAATATCTTGTCAAGATGATATTGGTTTATTTCAAAAATACAAATTCTTCCAGTTCACACAAATATCTTGTAATCAAAGAATCCCTCAGCCAATGGTCTGCCGGTATTTGCGCATCTGCTTTAAAAAATAAAGCATGGCGTCCGGTAACATTTTCCACTCTTGTTCGATAGATACCATCACCCATTCCGATATTCAAAGTGCCTATCTCTTTTCCTCTTTCCGGATCATCAATCCAAACATGGAGCTTACATTTACATCCCGTACCATGTACCTTCATTGCCAGTTCCATTGTTTTCGTTACTGTATCATCACCGAAATCATAATATTTGTATCCAATCACGCTGTCATGTGTCACTCTTGTAATCACCCTGGTAAACACATCTTTTTCAGTGATAAAGGGGCCTCCCTTTAATACACATGCAATTTCCGCCTTTGTCGTAACATATGGGTTCAATGCCTCCTCAAATCCTAAGGAAGTCATTTCCACCGGGGGAATCGTACCATCCGGCAATATCTCTACCTTTTCTACACATGCTTTTCTTGCAAACAAAGAATCATTGGTCATTCTATGATAGAAAATATACCACTGATTACCGATTTTACACAAAGAACCATGATCGTTTCCACCCGGATAATCTACACCATTATCAATAATGTAACCTCTGTAAGTAAATGGTCCCTTAGGCGAATTGGAGGTTGCATATGCAAGCCTGCTGCCTCTGACAGGAGAATAAATCAAATAGTACGTATCCCCTATTTTTCGTGGAGAACTGGCTTCGAAAAATCTCTCTTCTCTTGACACGCCATCCCTATCATCTATCACATGATGCTGCAAGCTTCCAGGCACCACTCCATACATGTTTTCAGCATTCAACTCGTTCATGTGTGACTCAGTAAAGCCATAATATGCATAAACCTTTCCATCATCATCTACAAGAACACCTACATCATTGTATATACCTTCATCGCCTGCATCCTCCGGTGCATAATCGTAAGTGGAAAGAAAGGTAAATGGTCCTTCCGGCCGATCACTTACACTGACACATCCCTTGGATCCTACGATATATGTATATAAATAGTATTTTCCATCCTTTTCTACCACATCCGGTGCATATAATTCACGGGACGTATGAGGTACACTTGATGGATGGTCTGTATCCGATGCGGTATGAAAACAATGTCCATGACAAGTCCACTGATTTAAGTTACTAATCGGTGCACTCCATACCTTTAACTTATAATCACAAAATTCATTGGAATCGAACCTGTCATGGGATCCATATAAATACACTCTGTCACCAAACTGTCTAGGTTCTCCATCCGGAATACATTCCCATAATGGCAAAATTGGATTTGGCATACTACTTATCCTCGCTTTCTTACAATATATCTATATATCATATTATATTGTATTTAAAATATCTGTCAAAGAATTATGCGCTAATTCAAAGGCCTCAAATCCACTAAGTTTCTTTCCTTCGGTTAATAAGGTCTTCAACAATATCATATTTTGAACTAATAAGCTCTCTAGTTGCTTCAAAAGTTACCATAATTACCAATTGTCATATGAAATTCCGCTGAAAATTTAGGTAATGGCAGCCTGTATTTTTTAGCAAGTGCAGGACCACAGGCATTTGAGCCCACTCCTGCCATCTTGTAATCCACACACAAAATATTGCTGGTACTCTTCACCAAATCAAAATTGTGTCTCTTGGTGGCAAGTTCTTCTTGTGTATACTCTGAGGCATTAAAAGATAAACCATCCTTTGATGCAAAAGTTATCGTCGTCTCACCATCAGTTACAGTCACATGCTTACATCCAAAATGAGATGAGTTCTCCTGTGGTTTAATATAATCCTCATGCATATCACAAATCTCGGCCTCAAAATTTCCCATATAACTTGCCTGATGCTTATCTACATAGCTTTCATAAGGACCATACCCATAATAGGAAACCTTACCAAAACCCTTAGGCACAAAAAGCCTTACTCCAAAACGAGGTAAAAACGTAACCTTGTTGCCGGTTTCCAGTTCGCAATAAATATCCATGCCTGTAGCAGTAAGACGATATACCACATCCATATATGCAATAGGCTGATGAATGCTCCATCCAAAGGACTGCCTCTGCTTAATTTCCACTTCGGAAGAGGAGGCGGTAACCTCTGCTCCATAACCTTTTACCACATAATCATGAAGGTGGGCTCTGTACCAGTCCCCTTTCATGGTATCATTATCAATCGGGGCACGGAAGAAGTTAAAGCTCATTGGCTTATCCAGTAATTCTTTGCCCTCATAACAAATAGAATCAAAGCAGCTGCTTCTCTTGTTGTAGCTATATTGTAATTTGCCAAAATCCACATCAATACGCAATGCTCCCTCTTCTACTTCAGGAATAGTCTCTGCATTTCTGTCTTCTGTCAAACTCTCCTGTTCACACCCCGAACCTGCTTCCAGCTTCATCTGATCAAAGCATATCTCGTATCTCTTTTCACAGTATTCCAAATCCTTTTTAGCTATAAAAACAAAACGAATATAAGCTTCTTTGTCCGTAAACTGAAGCACTTCCGGTACTTCCACAACACATTCTCCTAATGGATCAATTTCAAACTCCATGTGCTTACTCTTTGAGAGTCCACCATCAAAAGATATTTCATAATAAAATTCCGCAAAGTCACTTACCTTGCCATGGCACAACAGACTCTTGAAAATAAATTCAGTTGCAGACTTACCCTTCATAACTCGAATGGGGCGATATACCTGTTTTAACTCCAGCAAACCGGTATGTGGTGTTCTGTCAGGGTAGGTAAGCGCGTCCATACAGAAATTATTATCATGATGGCGTTCGTCAAAATCTCCGCCATAGCCATACATCACCTTACCATCCTGCGTTGTCCCTAAAATGGGCGCATGGTCACTCCACTCCCATATAAATCCACCGCAGAATCTTTCATTTGAATGAAATGCATGATGATAATCCTCTAAATCTCCGGGGCCATTTCCCATAGCATGGCAATACTCACACAGAATAAAAGGACGTTTCTCCTCCTTGTTTTCCAAGAACTTATTCATATCTTCCGGTGAAGTATACATCTGTGATACAACATCCAAAACTGCATCTGAGGTATCATCCAGCTTATGAGTGCTTTCATAATGAAGAAGTCTGGTGGTATCCAGTTCCTTAACAAGTTTCCCCGCTGCCTCCATGTTTGTACCATAACCACTCTCGTTACCCAATGACCAAAATACAACACAGGGACGATTGATATCCCTTTTTACCAAGCTTTCCGAACGATCCAGGATCGCCTTTCGGAAGCGCTCATCAGAAGCAAGCAATGCAATGCCACTATAACCGTCTGCCCATGACCATCGGAAATCATTATACACTTCTACACAGCCATGGGTTTCCATATCGCCTTCATCAATCACATATAATCCGTATCTGTCACACAACTGATAAAATAACGGTGAATTTGGATAATGAGAGGTTCTCACGGCATTCACATTGTGCTTCTTCATCAGCACAATATCCATCTTCATTTGCTCTACTGTGCAGTAAAAGCCTGTGTCAGGATAGCTGTCGTGGCGATTTACTCCTCTGAATTTAATGGGAACTCCGTTCACCTTTACCACTCCGTTCTCAATCGCAATATCACGAAAACCTACCTTTTCACCGATTAGCTCTTCCCCTGCGGTTATCTTAATATCATAAAGCGTAGGTACCTCAGCAGACCACAAATCCGGATGATCAACATGGATAATCCCCTTATCACCATCACTTATCGCAATCAAGGCAATCGTATTTCCCGCAGGGTCAGACAATTCAGCCCTTACATCTATTCCGGAAACGGTAATTTCCAAATCTGCTGCCGTCTTTTCTTTGTTAAGTATTGTTTTTACGACATAATCCTGCAGACGCTTCTTCGGTCTGCTAAGCACGTAAACATCACGGAATATGCCTGACATACGATACTTATCCTGATCCTCAAGATAAGTACCATCACACCATTTTAATACTGCTACCGTGATTTTGTTATTTCCCGCAACCAGATACGGTGTGATATCAAACTCTGAGGTACAATGAGACACCTGCGAATAACCTACAAAACTGTCATTTATATATAAATACAGACAGCTGTCTACTCCCTCAAATACTAATATTCTATCCTTGCCGTCAGGGATATACTCGTACCCTCTGTTATATACGCCTACGGGAGTCTCATCCGGGACATATGGCGGATCAAAAGTGATGGGATACGCGATATTGGTATACTGGGGTTTATCATACCCGTGCAATTGCCAATTGGAAGGTACAGGAATTGTATTCTCGGGAATGATTGCAATAAAATCATCCTCGAGATCAATTACACTTTCAAAATATCGAAAGCCCCACTCTCCGTTAAGTGACTCAAAATATGCAGATTCTTCTCTGTTTGCAAAAGGATCCTGCTCCCTGTCAAAAGGGATAAAATATGCATGCTTATTAAGTGTATTGATATGCAATTCATTTGGATTTTCATGATAAATCATTTTGCTTTTTGCACTTCCCGGCAATGCTATTTTTTCTAAATTCATCTTATAATTTCTCCCTTCTTATATGTATGTCCTACGAAATGTTTTTTACTGTAACTTACTATAATTTTATTTGACTGATCTGTCATTAAACATTATTCTGTTTATATAACAATATGAATATTGAGGTGATATTTTGTTTTATTGTGATTATCCTATTATCGGAGAAGAAAAGAATCTTCCATTATATCTTATTAATATGGGGCATCAGGATTGCCAGGAGCATATTCTCAGAAAAACCGGGTACCCTTACGACCAGATACTATTCTGTACCAAAGGAAGCGGCACCCTTATTATCGATAATTTCACATACACAATTCTCCCCTATACCGCCATATTTCTTCCAGCACATTATCCTCACGAATATTATGCAAATGAAGATATCTGGGATATTCACTGGATTGTACCGGGGGGCAATGCTCTTCCTGGCTTATTATCACACTTCCATCTGACAGATGCATCCGTATATAAATTATCTGAAACACATGCACTTGAAACCATTTTTCATTCTATGCATGAGTCACTTCGTTCGGATTCTTTGTATGGAAACTATCGCGCATCAGGATACTTGTATAATTTTTTCATAGAATTTAACAGACTAATTTCACATAAAGAAAATGCAGCAATACATAATCCTGCTCTGATTAAAGCTATCGATTATATAAACCTGCATTTTAAAGAATCTATTGGAATGGATGAATTATGCAACTTATGCAATATAACGAAACAACATCTATGTCTTTTGTTTCGCACCTCATTGTACACCCGCCCAATGGAATATATCACCAAAAAGAAACTACAGTATTCGAAGGAATTATTGATCAATTCTTCAGGAACAATTGAAGATATCTCCTATGAATGTGGCTTCTGCACCCCTAGTTATTTTTGCAAAATGTTTAAACGCTATGAAGGCATCACTCCCACCCAATTTAGGCGCACGATAAGTAATTAAAGATCTTGATCCATACCTGCTCAGTAGTTCTTGCTGCAGGTGTATTCCAATCCCACATGTGATAGATATATAAATCCACATAATCCATTCCCAAATGAGAAAGATTTGCATCAAGATTTTACAGCCGTCAAAATGGGTAAAAAATGAATTTTATTAAACTAATTCAAAACTTCGAACAAGCCATAAGTCTCTAAAAATTCACCAAGCGCTGGCATCTCATCTAATTCATATAATGATTCACCATTTTCATAGCAGCACAAATAGTCTTTCAATTGAGAATGGATAAATCCCAATGACTCATAATAGAAATAATAATCACCATTATCCCCTTCCGGTATTCCATAGTACTTTTCTATTATGTATTTTGTTAAATCGTCTTCATCACTACAATTGTTCAAAAAGCTTGCAATAGTGATTCCTTCTGCTTCAAAACATGCAGCATATATATTTTCTATATATTGTAC
>JAZLGY010000058.1:0-27696 GCA_045616525.1 Acetatifactor sp.
AATGGCAGAAGTTATAGGTACGGTAAATGTTTCAAGATACAATGCACTTAAAATAAACGAGGAAATAATAAATGCAAGTAATGCTAAGGCAGACTTCCTTGCAAATATGAGCCATGAAATCAGAACACCTATGAATGCAATCATTGGTATGAGTGAGATTGTGTTGCAGGAAAAGGACGTCCCGGAAAAAGTTAGAAATCATGTGAAGGAAATTAATATTGCCGGTAACAATTTAATTGGTATTATTAATGATATTTTGGATATATCTAAGATTGAGGCCGGTAAATACGAGCTGATTAATGAGGAATATGAGCTTCCATCTCTTTTAAATGACATAAGTAATATTATTAGTATCCGATTACAGGAAACAAATGCTAAGTATGTTTTGAAAATAGATCCTACCATGCCAAGAAAGCTTTTTGGTGATGAGAACAGGATACGTCAGGTTCTGTTAAATGTTCTGGGAAACGCTGCAAAGTTTACACACAAAGGAAGTGTTACCTTAGATGCATACTGGAACCGAGAAGAGAACAACCCTGTTATTTGTTTTGATGCTATAGATACAGGTATTGGCATTGAAAAGGAACATTTGAACACAATATTTGGTGAGTTTAATCAAGTGGATACAAGAAAGAACAGAAATGTTCAGGGAACAGGTCTGGGCCTTGCTATCAGTAAAAAGCTGTGTGAAATGATGGATGGCAGCTTGGAGGTAGAAAGTGTTTATGGAGAGGGAAGTACCTTTCATATCAGAATCAGACAGAAAATTAACCAATATGAAAAAATAGGGGAACAGCTGGTTGATTCTCTGGTGAAACGTCAATACAGTACCAGTATTAGCAATGAGCAGATGGAATATGTGGAAAGACCGAATGCTAAGGTGCTGATAGTGGATGATACAAAGATTAACCTTATGGTTGCCAGCGGTATTATGAAAAAGTATAAGATGCAGATTGATACCGCAGCAAGTGGAAGAGAAGCCATAGAAATGGTACAGAAGAAGGATTATGATATCGTGTTTATGGATCATATGATGCCGGAAATGGATGGCGTCGATGCAACCAAGGAAATCAGAAAATTAGGTGGAAAATATGAAGATTTGGTTGTAATAGCATTGACAGCCAATGCAATCAGTGAGGCCAAGGATATGTTTTTAAAGGAAGGCTTACAGGATTTCCTGGCAAAACCTATTCAGTTAAAGGCGTTGGATGAAATCCTGAATCGTTGGATTCCGGTTTCATAAGGAAATGGAGAGAAGATGGATCAGAAGACACAAAAAACAATTAAAACTATATTTATTATTCGTATTTGCTTATGGATTATTGCAGCCGGTGGAACCTTGTATTGGATGATTTGGTCCTTTAAGCTATATGCAATGGAAATTTATGATGTGTATGATTATGCAAAGTATTTTCGTCCCATTTTTTACAAAGGTTTGTTGATTTCAATAGTCAGTATATGCATTAGTCTGATTTTGAGATCTGTCAGTGACAAGATTAAAAAGGATCATCGTGGATATTAGGAGGAAGAGACCGTGAACGTAAATAGAGTTAAGAGAAATGATTTGCTGGCTGAAAAGGTCATAAAGGAACTGGAATCCAGAAATATGACAGGCTATTACGCGAAGTCGAAGGAAGAGGCCCTAGAGCTTGCACTCAAGCTGATTCCTGAAGGAAGTAAGGTTACGAAAGGTGGCTCTGCTTCTGTAGAAGAGATAGGACTTACGAAGGCTTTGATGGATGGAAACTATGATTACTGCAATCGTGATGCAGCAGTAGATAAGAGAGCAGCAGAATTGTTTGCTTATGATGCGGATGTATTTCTGGGCAGTGTCAATGCCATAACAGAGGATGGTATTTTAATTAATATTGATGGCAATTCCAATCGAGTTTCTGCTTATGCATATGGACCAAGAAAACTTGTTTTAATCGTTGGAATGAATAAGCTTAGCAAGGACGTTGACAGCGGAATGAAGAGAGCGCGTAATGAAGCGGCAACAATCAATGCGCAGAGATTTGGACTAAACACACCATGTACCAAGACAGGTGCTTGTATGAATTGTAAATCACCGGATACCATCTGTTGTCAGTTTTTGATTACAAGATATTCAAAACATAAGGATCGAATCCATGTGATTTTAGTCAATGATTCCTTGGGATTCTAAAATAAAAAGCGCGAGTACATTTTTGGTACTCGCGCTTCTTTGTTTGAAATTAAGCTAAAGCTACGGTGAAATCATCAACGAAGAAATCTGCATTTCCGTTTGTTTCAATATAGATTTCAGCTGTATTTAAATCCTTGGAAAGTTCTACTTCGGCACAGATCTCGTTAAAGCCCTCTTTTGTTTCAATGGTATTTAAGAGAAGCGGAGTGGCACCGTCTAAACCGATACGTACATTGCTGTCGGCTGTCTTTACAAATGCACGAAGCTTTACCTTGTATCCGATGTAAGAAGAAATATTGAGCTTTACAGTGGCATCCTTTTCCTGTCTGGTTACAAGTAAGGAGTGGCTCTTACCATCTACGGATTCTTTGTCAGTAACAAGAATCATTGGAAGATGACCTGCACCACGAATTGCTGCAATATGCTGTTCTTTTTCGAAGCTTTCCTTTAATTCGATCAAGTGAAGTGCTACATCATCAACAAAGAGAGGACTGAAGGTGCCTTCTTTTTCGTCGTGTACATTAAAGTAAATGGTAAGTGCGTGAATGTTATTAGGCACCTCATAGGTTCCCTTGAGAAGAACCCATCCATTTCCTTTTGTTGCGCCTTCTGCAATAACCTCACCCTTGCCGTTGATATCTGCTTCCATGGAAACGGATAATCCTTCACTCTTTACATAAGCACTGACTTCGATGGTCTGTCCAATAAAGTCAGAAGCATCAAAGCTGATGCTACTCCAACCATCAAATCTGGGATTGTGTGCAAGGGCAAACTTACCACTGTGAACCTCTTCGCTCTGAAGAGTAATTTGGCCAAAACCACGCATTTTAAATCCGATGTCTGCAAGATTTGCAGGTTCGTCTTTGTTTTCCTTTGCTGCAAAGTCATAGAAGCGGTCTGATAAATCAAAGAAGATTAATTCAGGTTCACCGAGACTTCCACCGTTTACAGCAAAAACCAATCCGTCGAAGGCTCTCTTTTCTGTAAGGTCACCATGGAAAAGAAGAGGATCGGCACCACGAATCCAGGAATTGTCATCAGTAAGTCCCCAGAAGGTTACACTGGTTAAGTTGTTGCCGGCTTTCTTTTCTTCAAGCAAACGGGTAAACAGCTTCTGATAAAATATAGCCTGATAGTATTCGCGGTTTGAATTGGTACAGGTACATTTTACATCCAGTTCTGTAATATGTACTTCCGGTGCAATCGCTGCATAGTCGCGAAGCGCCTGAATATATTCGTCGATGTCATTGTTATCACTGACATGTCCCTGCATACCGATACCGCCAAGAAGGTTTTCCGAAATGATACTTCCGTGTTCACTTGTGGAACGATTTAACATATCAATGATAGACTGCTTTTTGTCTGCCATGAATTCGTTGTAGTCATTGTAAACAAGAACAGGCTGAATGGTCTTTAAAGCATCCGCATCAGAAGCATCCACACCATATTCTGATGCATAGAGTGCGGAATACTTATCTACCGCATCCCTTGCATAGCGGAATGCATAGTAGATGAAGTCGTCACCGATTACCTGATACCAGTAGCTGTTACGAAGACCGGTAGGAGTCTTATCTGCAAGCTCAATTGCTTCATTGACAACATCCCATGCATAAATGGTACTTGCATAACCGTTCTTGTACATATATTCCATAACGGAATTGATATAGGAGTTCAGTCTCTCCAGCATGGTCGCACGATCCACATAGCATTCCGGTTTTAATTTTTCCATATGCTTTAAAAAGGGCTTTTCTTTCAAAAGCTCCGGATCGGTAGGGAAGGTAACAGGCTCATAGTTTTTGCAGAAGATTTCCTTTGGACACTGGCTGTGCCATACAAGAACGTGAGCTCTTACCTTGAAACCATGCTCCTTTGCAAAGTCAAGCATTGCTTTTGCCTGGGGGTTGATGACAAAAGGAAGATAATCCTCCTTGGCATCCGGGCTATGAAATCCCATGTTATAAGCAGGCTTTAATTCGTTGGCAAAGGTCATGCTGTTAAAGTGCTTAATCATCAAGTTTTCTTTGTCAGGATTGCCGATTTCGTGACTGGTAAAACGCTCAGTAATCTTTTCACAGGCTACACCAATCTTAAAGTAATCCTTGTAGATATCTTTAATAATGTTTGTAATACTCATAAATATCCCTTTCCTTTTTCTTTTTACCAGTCCATTATACATAAATGGCCCTTCATAAAAAAGGGAAGAATTTGACATATTTGATGTAGTTTTTTGACACGAAGCCCTTGTTTTATGGTAAACTGTTTTAAAAATATAAGAAATACAAAGGAGAATGTATGAGCGAAAAAAATAGCAAGTTTCAGGGTAAAACTTCAAATAAAAAGAAGAATGCAGGAAAAGGAAATCAGAATAAAAATATTAAGCCTTGGGAGCTAAAGAAAAAGGAAGAGAAAAGGGCTGAAAAAAAGAAGGAAGTAAAGGAATATAAGAGCTTCTTGTATTTGATGCCGAAAGAGGTATCGGTGATTGAGATGGCCAAGGAACTAACCTTCATACCCAAAGATCAGATTGAAGTATGGGGAGAAGAAGCAGTGATAGAGATTACCATGGAGGAAACAGCCATTACCTTTGAAAATATAATGGAAAGCTTAGATCAGGCAGATGCGGATGTATTAAAGGGACTAAAGCAGCAGGTGGTTTTGGCGTGTGATTATGAAAAAAATGATGCGAAAACTGTAAAAGAAATTATGAAAATCTGGCTTGAAAAATACGAAGGAAAGATTGGTTCTGACACAGAGGATTTCGCACCATTTATGACTGTGGATGAAATCTAAAACAAACTAGAGAAAAATGTTCATTTTATGAAAAAAGTCTTTAGTCGGCGTATGATATGTAGTATAATGAACTTACTTAATCATGATTATGATCATACGTAATCATGTGTAAGGTGGAGGTATGTACATGGAGACAACGAAGAAAGTCATTCTCATGGTGGATGACGTTAAGTTAAATCATGCAGCAGCCAGAAGTGAGTTGCAGGATCAATACGAATTGTATGAAGCTTTGTCCGTGGAGGAAGCCTTTGAAGTTTTAAAAACAGTGACACCGGATCTTATTTTATTGGATGTAGTAATGCCGGGATTGACCGGTAAGGATATGGTCCAAATGTTAAAGCAAAATCCGATTTACAAGAGTATTCCGGTGATTTTTCTGACTGCAAATACCAGTGCGGAGGATGAGGTGGAAGGCTTCAATCTGGGTATTGCAGATTATATTACAAAGCCTTTTGTGGGACCGGTTATGAAGAAACGTATCGAGACCCAGATAGCATTGGCAGAGTATGAGAGATCCCTGGAGGAGAAGGTTGCAAAGAAAGTAGAAGAGGTTGAAAAGATGTATGACCTGATTACGCTAAGCTTTGCAGGACTTGTAGAATCCAGAGATGGTGTAACAGGCGGACATTTAAAAAATACATCCATTTATTTTGAAGAGTTTAGTCATTGCCTGCAGAAGACAGAAAAATATGCCCCATTTTTGAAGGAATCATTATTAAAAAGAGCCTGTAGAAGCGCTCCTCTTCATGATGTAGGAAAGATTGCCATTAAGGATGCGGTGCTTCAGAAACCTTCTTCTTTGAATAATATTGAATTTGAGGAGATGAAGGATCATACCACCATTGGAGGTGCCATTTTCTCCTATTTGGAGGAACAGATTCCGGATAAGGAATTTGCAAGGGTGGCAGGTGATATTGCAAGATTCCATCATGAAAGATGGGATGGTAAGGGATATCCTACAGGCCTTTCAGGAGAACAGATTCCGCTGGTTGCACGAATTATGAGTATTGTAGATGTGTATGATGCATTAACTTCGGAGAGACCATACAAGGATGCATATTCCCATGAGAAGGCAATGGCCATGATTGCATCAGGAAGCGGTTCACAGTTTGATCCGGAGTTGGTTGAGGAGTTCATGAAGATATCTGACAGGATTAAGAATTGCCTCTGTGAAAAGGAGAGCCGTACCACGGCACAAAAGTTTTTTTCAATAAACAGATAGAGGTATAGGTATTTAGTCGCTCACTTTTACTTTTGAAAGGTGAGCGATTTTTTTATGAAGTATCGGGTTAAATACTCCTTAAATAGTCCCCTAAAAACTTGAAGAATAAAGGCTTGCAGAGAAAAAGAAGTTGTGATATGATACAAAATGATTGTGACCGCGCGACAACCAGTGCGGTTCTTATATAGAAACGTTACTGTAAATTTAAGGAGGAACTAGTAATGAGCGTACAGATTGAAAAGTTGGAAAAAAATATGGCAAAGCTGACTATTGAAGTAGCAGCAGAAGAATTAGACAAGGCCATTGAAGCAGCTTATCAGAAAAATAAAGGAAAGATTAACATCCCTGGATTCCGTAAGGGCAAGGCACCTCGTAAGATGATCGAGCAGATGTATGGTAAGTCAGTATTTTATGAAGATGCTGCCAATGAATTAATCCCTGTAGAATATGAGAAGGCTTACGATGAAGTTAACGAAGAAATCGTTTCTAATCCTAAGATTGATGTTGTTCAGTTAGAGGCAGGAAAGAGCTTCATCTTTACTGCAACTGTTGCATTAAAGCCTGAAGTAACTCTTGGTAAGTACAAGGGTGTAAAGGTTGATAAGGCAGATCTTACTGTAACTGATGAAGAAGTAAATGCAGCTATCGAAGTTGAAAGAAAGAACTGCGCTAGAAAGTTTGATGTAGAAGATGGCGAAGTTGTTGATGGTGATGATACCATTATTGATTTTGAAGGATTTGTTGATGGTGTAGCATTCGAAGGTGGTAAGGGAACAGATTATCCTCTTACTATTGGATCAGGTGCATTCATTCCCGGTTTCGAAGCAGCTCTTGTTGGCGCTAAGATTGGTGTAGAGACAGATGTTAACGTTACTTTCCCTGAAGATTATCAGGCAGCTGATCTTGCTGGTAAGGCAGCAGTATTTAAGTGTACTGTTAAGAAGATCACACGTAACGAGCTTCCTGCACTTGATGATGATTTCGCAAAGGACGTATCTGAGTTTGATACTTATGCAGAATATGTTGCAGATACCAAGGCTAAGGTATTAGCTAAGAAGGAAGAGTCTGCAAAGGCTGTTAAGGAAGAAGCGGTTATCAATGCTATTATCGAAGATGCAAAGATGGAAATCCCTGATGCAATGATCGAAACACAGCAGAGACAGATGATGGATGAATTTGCTCAGCGTATCCAGTCTTCAGGACTTAGCATGGAGCAGTATCTCCAGTTTACCGGTGCAAATGTTCAGACTCTCTTAGAGCAGATTAAGCCTGAAGCATTAAAGAGAATCCAGTCTCGTCTTGTATTGGAGGCTGTTGTTAAGGCTGAGAACATGGAAGCTACTGAAGAAGAGTTCGAAGAAGAAGTTAAGAAGATGGCTGAAGCTTACAAGATGGAAGCTGACAGAGCTAAGGAGCTTCTTGGTGAGACCGGTAAGAAGCAGGTTATGGAAGATATCTGTGTAAACAAGGCCGTAGCATTTGTTGTTGAGAATGCAAAAGAGTCTAAGCCTAGAGCAAAGAAGGAAGCTGCAGCAGAGGATGCTGAATAATCCGTATTTGTAGTACAGAATAAACATATAAGTAATGGACAGAGGATTCATAAATTTTTTATGAAATCCTCTGTTTTTTCATTGTAAATATTGTGTATCTGGGGTATCATGGAATAAGTGTTGTTTTAAGTAAAGGAGGAATAAAAATGAGTTTAGTGCCTTATGTCATTGAACAGACAAGTAAAGGAGAAAGATCATACGATATCTACTCCAGATTATTAAAAGATAGAATTATTTTCTTGGGAGAGGAAGTTAATGAGGTAACAGCCAGCCTTGTTGTTGCACAGCTGTTGTTCTTAGAGTCAGAAGATCCTGAGAAGGATATTCATTTGTACATTAACAGCCCGGGAGGAAGCGTTACTGCAGGTATGGCTATCTATGATACTATGCAGTATATCAAATGTGATGTTTCTACCGTATGTATTGGTATGGCTGCATCTATGGGAGCTTTTCTTCTTGCAGGTGGTGCTAAGGGAAAGAGATATGCACTTCCTAACGCAGAGATTATGATTCATCAGCCACTTGGCGGTACACAGGGTCAGGCAACAGAGATTGAGATTGCTGCAAAGCATATCTTACGTACCAAAGAAAAGTTAAATCGTATGCTTGCTGAAAACACCGGTAAGGATTACGAAGTAATTTGTCAGGATACAGAGAGAGATAACTGGAAGAGCGCACAGGAAGCTATGGAATATGGCTTGGTTGATAAGGTTATTTCATCTCACAAGATGGCAGAATAAATTTTGATTAAGGAATAAGAGTATGGCAAGCAAAAATAATGATAGTGATATCCGTTGTTCCTTCTGTGGAAAGGGACAGAAGCAGGTTCGTAAGTTGATTGCAGGTCCCAATGGCGTATTCATTTGTGATGAATGTATTGATATTTGTGAAGAAATTATTGAAGAAGAATTAGATGCAGAACCTGGTGAAGTATGGGACAATAAAGACATCAATTTATTGAAACCCATGGATATCAAAAAGTTTTTGGATGATTATGTAATTGGACAGGAACAGGCCAAAAAGGTTCTTTCTGTAGCTGTATATAATCATTATAAGAGAGTTACAGCACCTAAGGATAACGATGGTGTAGATCTGCAGAAGAGTAATGTAATTATGATTGGTCCCACAGGTTCCGGTAAGACCTATTTGGCACAGACCTTGGCGAAGATTATCAATGTTCCTTTTGCAATCGCAGATGCAACAACATTAACCGAAGCAGGTTATGTAGGTGAAGATGTTGAGAATATTTTATTAAAGCTGATTCAGGCAGCAGATAACGATGTAAGTCGTGCGGAGTATGGTATTGTATATATCGACGAGATTGATAAGATTACCAAAAAGGGTGAGAATGTTTCCATCACCAGAGATGTTTCCGGTGAAGGTGTACAGCAGGCACTCCTTAAGATTATTGAGGGTACCAATGCCAGTGTACCTCCTCAGGGTGGAAGAAAGCATCCTCATCAGGAGCTGATACAGATTGATACTACCAATATTCTCTTTATCTGTGGTGGTGCCTTTGATGGTCTTGAAAAGATCGTTGAGACAAGACTTGATAGAAAAGCAATTGGTTTCAATACAGAGATCAGTGAAAAGAGTACGAAGGAGCTTAGTGATCTGTTACAGGAAGTTACGCCACAGGATTTAGTGAAGTTTGGATTGATTCCTGAATTCGTTGGTCGTGTACCTATCAATGTTTCTTTGCAGGGACTTGATAAGGAAGCTTTGGTTCGTATTTTGAAGGAGCCCAAGAGTGCTTTGATTAAGCAGTATCAGAAGCTGTTCTCCTTTGATGATGTTGAACTTACTTTCGAGGATGAGGCTGTTATGGCTATCGCTGAGCAGGCTTTCGAGAGAAAGACCGGTGCAAGAGGTCTTCGTTCCATTATGGAAAATATTATGATGGATCTGATGTATCAGATTCCTTCAGATGAATCTATTAAAGCGTGCAGGATTACCAAGGCATGTGTAGATGGAACAGGAGAACCTGAGATTATAAGAGAATAAACGATACTACGCCACTTATATGTAAGTGGCGTAGTTTTTACCATAAGAAAAGGAGTGTGAGTTTTCGTGGTAATCAAGAATTGTACACTAGAGACAGTATGTGGTATTACCAGTAAGTTGCCGGTAAATACAAAGCCGGAATTTGCTTTTGCCGGAAAGAGTAACGTTGGAAAGTCTTCGTTAATCAATGCACTGATGAATCGTAAATCCTTAGCAAGAACCAGTGCGCAGCCGGGAAAAACCCAGACCATTAATTATTATAATATTAATGATGAATTATATTTTGTTGACCTTCCGGGGTATGGTTATGCCAAGGTCAGTGAAGAGATTAAGGCAAAATGGGGAAAGATGATCGAAGATTATCTTCATAAGTCGAAGCAGCTGCAGGTGGTCTTTTTGCTGATTGATATTCGACACAAACCATCTGAAAATGACTGTTTAATGTATCAGTGGATGAAGGATCAGGGATACAAACCGATTGTGATTGCAACCAAGCTGGACAAGATTACGAGAAATCAGGTTGCCAAGCAGATAAAGTTGATTCGAGAAACACTTCAAGCAGAGAAAGATACTGTCATAGTACCTTTTTCAGCACTGTCTAAGCAGGGTAGGGATGAGATCTACGCTATTTTAGATGAATTTATGCAGAAAGAGGAACTGTAATCCCGTAATTGGGGACTACAAGTAGGAGGAAGAAGAAATGACTTTAATAAATATTGTTCTGATTGCAATCGGGTTATCTATGGATGCCTTTGCAGTTTCTATTTGCAAGGGCCTTGCCATGAAAAAGATTACACTGAAGAAGAGCCTGATTGTAGGCGCATGGTTTGGTGCATTTCAGGGGTTGATGCCTGCAATCGGATATTTATTGGGGATTCGTTTTGAAGAATACATTACCAGTATTGATCATTGGATCGCCTTTGTGTTATTGGGAATTATTGGTGGTAATATGATTAAGGAAGCACTTTCCAAGGAAGAAGAGGAAACCTCAGATTCTTTGGCAATAAAGGAAATGCTTATGATGGCGATTGCTACCAGCATTGATGCATTGGCGGTTGGAATTACCTTTGCATTTTTGCAGGAGGAACGTATTGAGGGAGCGGGTCTGTTGCAACAGAATCTTTCCATCCTTCCTGCGGTTTTGGTGATTGGATTTATTACTTTTAGTTTATCCTGTTTGGGCGTAAAGATTGGTAATATTTTTGGCCTTAAGTATAAATCCAAGGCAGAACTTCTGGGTGGTGTGATTTTAATTTTGATAGGTACCAAGATTTTATTAGAGCATTTGGGGATACTTTAATATTATAAATAAAGGGAGAAGGTACTATGGGTTTTGACAGTATTTTAGACATGCAGGAAGTGCCTGAAGCAAAGAGGGTAGTTAAAGGAGCATATTTTCAAGATTTTAATATTGACCGTATATTAAATGAAATGAAGCTTATTTGGAAGGAAGATATTAGCAAGTTCTATACATACTTCCCCAAAACAAAAGAGGTACAGGAATATCGTAAAGAGGTGTACGAGGATATTTTTCGGGGGAATGTATTCAAAGTGCTTTCCTCTTTTCGAGAGTTAATGAAATCCTTTGTGGAAATAGGAGAGAATCAGGGGAAAACCAGGTCTGCTTTCCAAAAGAAATTTATGGAGATTAACAGAGCAGAGTATTATGTGAGGGCTGTAGAGACTTTGGCAGAGGGGCTTATGGAAGAAGAACTTCAGTCCCGTGGATTACAGGAGCTTTTGGTAGCCATACAGGAGTATTCGGATTCGGAACAATTCAAGGCTTTAAAAGAAAAAATACAGTTTATTCGTGAAGGCTTTGGCGGCATTCGTATAAAAATTAGTATTATGGATCATTTCCTTTCCGTTGATTTGGAAGAAACGAAGGGGCAGTATGATTCCTTTTTGGATGGAATTTTTCCGGATAAGGAGTTAAAGAAAATGAAAAGTCCTTTGGGAGAGGAGATTGAGGTCTCAGCTTTAGAGGACGAGGTTCTTGCGATTGTTACGGATAAATATCCGAAATTGTATGCTGAGGTGAAGGCTTTCCCACAATTCAGTGAAGGGTTTGTTAAGCAGTATATTGTCCGTTTCTATGAAGAAATTGGATTTTACTTAGCCTTTTATATGTTTGAAAAACATATGACAGAAGAAGGATTTCATTTTGCAAAAGCGCAAAATGTGGAAAATGACAGATTACAGGCAGAGGATTTATATGATTTAGCCCTGGCATGTCAAAATTATAGAGCAGGGAAAGCGGTGGTTGAAAATGATGTCCTGCTTGAGGAAAACGAGAGCTTCTTTGTGTTGACAGGACCCAACCAGGGAGGAAAAACAACATTTGCAAGAAGCCTGGGACAGCTGGTGTATTTTAGTAAGCTGGGACTTCATGTACCGGCAAGAAAAGCGCAGGTTCCTTTTTATGCTAGGGTTTTGACACATTTCAGTGTAGAGGAAAGTATTGAAACCGGAAAAGGTAAGCTGGCAGAGGAATTGTCAAGACTTGCGCCTATGATGGATGAATCCGAAGAGGAGAAAGCATTTGTAGTGATTAATGAATTATTTACTACAGCAGCTAATTATGATGCCATCATTATGGGAAAAAGAGTTTTGGATCATTTTATATCCAGGCAGTGTAAGGGAATCTATGTAACCCATTTATCAGATTTAAGCAAGGAAGAAAATGGAATTGTAAGTCTTAGAGCAACCATGGATGAGAATAATAAACAAAGCTTTAAAATAGTTCGAAGCAACGAAAAAGCTGCAGAGTCATCAATTATTTTAGTTGAGAAACATGGCCTAAATGCGGAAAGCTTGAAAGAAAGATTGCGAGGACTGTAGTATGAAGGTAGGTTTATTATATCAGGAAAAAGATTGGACCAATGTAGAAAGATACCAGGATGACAGGACGATTGTTCAGGATTTTCATTTAAGTACACTTTTTCATATAGGTTCACAGCAGGTTATATGGAAAGATGGCAGTGTTGAAAAGATTGGTGAATCGGACAGTTTTTTAGAGCAGACCATGCGACAGATTATGATGGTGCCACTTTTGACCAAGGAAGAGATTTATTACAGACAGGATATTATGAGGGATTTTAACAGAGATCCATCGCTGCTGAAGGAACTGTATGAACTTTCTACAAGTATGCAGAAAGCATGGGATGCAACCGGAAGAAAGAATAAACAGCAGCAAAACAAAGAAGCCCTGGGGGAATTGGTGACCAGGATTCATGTGGTTAATTTGTTCTTAAAGTGTGCGGAATTGGCAAAGGAGATTCTGGAATCAAGAAAAAATACGATCATATCGGCAGGCCTTCAGAGACTGAAGCAGAGACTTTTTGAGGAAATTTCTGATGAAAGAGTCCGCGATATAAGAAAGGTTTTGGATGATATTTCTTTCTTTGTTACTGATGAAGAGAGAGAAGAAAGAATGAGAAACGGACGAATCTGTGTGCCACAAATACAAATTGGTTGTTCCATCGGAGCCAATCTTCGATTTGATGATTTTTCGTTGGAGGATGTAAAAAGCAAGGATAAAAAATATCACAAACCGGGTGGTATGTTAAGTCAGATGGAGGACCGCAAATACCAGTCACTTTTGGATGCTATCAATTTAAATAAGTCTCCGGCACTGCAAAATCAAAAGGACTATTTGGAAAAAGCTGTAGTTACCTATTTATGTGATGCATTGACACCATTTATCGAAGGATTTGGAGGGTTTATTGATCAGTTACGTTTCCAGACAGCCTTTTATCTGGGAATCTACAACCTTGAAGAGCATTTAAAACGATACGAAGAGGAAATGTGCTATCCCAAGGTAATCGAGCAGAATAACTTTGTATTTGAAGATTTGAAAGAAATGGTGATGTGCCTGGAACAGCATAAAGGTCCCATAGGCAACAGTACGGAGATAAAGAATAAGGAGTTAATGGTTGTTACCGGTGCAAACCAGGGTGGAAAATCCACATATTTGAGAAGTATTGGTATTGCACAGATTATGATGCAGTGTGGTATGCCTGTCATGGCAACAAAATATGAAAGTGGCATTTACCCAAGATTCTTTACGCATTTTACCAGACGAGAAGACAGCGAGATGAATAGTGGTCGTCTGGATGAAGAATTAAAGAGAATGAGTCAGATTGTGGATATGCTTGGAAAAGATTCTATTGTATTATTAAATGAATCTTTTGCAACTACAACAGAGAAAGAAGGCTCCATTATTGCATATGATATTATAAAGGCCCTAACGGAAGCAGGTGTCTGCGTTTTGATGGTTACGCATCTGATGTCTTTTGCAAAGCGTTTGTATGAGGAAAATATAGAACAGAGAAGTCAGACAGAGCATCGAATGGTATTCTTAAGTGCAGAACGTTTGGAAGACGGAGAGAGAACTTTTAAGATGATTTCTTCTGTTCCACAGTTGACAAGTTTCGGTCTTGATTTGTATGATACTATGGTACTACATAGGAATAATAAGGAGAGAGAACATGGTAGTAAATAATATTTTGGATTTAATAGGTAACACCCCGCTCTTAAGCTTGGAGGAAACCACCGGATTAAAGTTATATGCGAAAGCAGAGTTTTTAAATCCGGGCGGAAGTATTAAGGATAGAATCGCATTAAATATGATTAATCAGGCAGAAAAGGATGGAAAGCTTAGAAAGGGCATGACCATCATTGAGCCTACCAGCGGAAATACCGGTATTGGGCTTTCACTTTGCGGTGTACGTAAGGGCTATAAGGTTATCATTGTTATGCCTGAAAATATGAGTGAAGAGAGAAAGAAGATTATCAGAGCTTTAGGTGCAGAATTAGTACTTACCGATCCTAAACTCAGCATTCAGGGGGCTGTTGATAAGGCTATGGAGATTGCAGCTTCTTCAGATGAATACTTTGTACCACAGCAGTTTACCAATCCGGCCAATCCTAAGATGCATTATGAAACTACAGCAAGAGAATTGGTAGAACAGCTGGGAAAAAAGGTGGATATTTATGTTTCCGGCATTGGTAGTGGCGGAACCTTGCAGGGAGTAGCCAAGTATCTGCTGGAACAGAATCCGGATTGCAAGATTGTTGCAGTAGAACCTAAGAATGTATCAGCACTTTTAGGTCATGAACCCGGTCTTCATCAGATACAGGGAATTGGTGATGGATTTATTCCTGAAATCCTTGATACTTCTATGATTACTGATATTGTAGAGGTATCTGATGATGAGGCAATCAGTACCGCCAGAGAACTTGCCCGCGTGCAGGGACTTTTGGTAGGAACTTCTTCAGGAGCCAATGTTTTTGCAGCCAAGAAAATGGCAGAAAAGTACGGCAAGGATAAGGTAATTGCAACAGTTCTGGCAGACAGAGCAGAGAGATATTTTAGTACTTCTTTATTATAAAGAGAGTATTCGATTGAATGATTCGGTGGGCTGCCAAAAGGGCAGACTCACCGTTTTTTTCGAGAGAAATTCATATTTTTACTACCCATCTAAGGGAGAAAATTCAAATTACAGAAAGCTTTTTGTATCGTGTAATATGATATTAGATAAAATACTTAGAGGGGAGATCAGATGAAGAATATAAAATATTGGTACGTATGCCATAGAGGCTTAAAAAGAAAAATAAATCAGGATAATATCTTTGTACCGGGAAATGGTAAGGCTGTACTTTGCCCCGAAATAGACGAAGTAAGAAGCGGTTTGGTGGAAACAGACAGTCAGGCGAACTTTGCAGTGTTTGACGGAATGGGCGGAGAGCAGGCCGGTGAGGTTGCATCCTATTTGTGTGCAGATCATATGGGACAATATGATTTTTCGCATCCTGTGTACAATGAACTGGGTGAGTTTTGCTTGGAAGCCAATCGGCTTGTAGTAAAATATGCAGACGATCACGGTTTGTTTTCCATGGGAACAACAGCTGCCATTGTAGGTACTGACGGAGAGATGGTTACCGTTTGCAACCTGGGAGACAGCAGGATTTATCGCATCAGGGACAATACTATCGACAGGTTATCTGTGGATCATTCCATTGGATTTGATAGTTATAAGAAATCTCCGTTATATCAGTATATTGGAATTCCTGAAAATGAAACCCTGATTGAACCCCATATTGTAAAGCATAAGTATTGTGAAAATGATTATTATTTACTATGCTCGGATGGGTTAACTGATCTGGTATCGGAAACTAAAATAAAGGATATTGTAGTAGATGCCTGTGAAAATGGAAGAGATGGATCGGTCATTACCGATGTAATGCTGAATGAGGCTTTAAATAGTGGCGGAAGGGATAATATTTCCATTATCCTTTTGAGACTTTGTTAATGAGGATATACAAGATGAAATTCGAAGAACTGTTGAAGGAAACATGGCCTGACTGGGAGATGGATTGCCAGATTGGCTGTGGAGCAAACGGAAAAGTATATAAGGTACATAGAAAAGACGAGGAGATTGATTTTTATTCGGCTGTAAAGGTAATATCAATCCCCGAGGATTCCTCTGAGGCAGAGAATCTTCGTTATGAAGGTTATGATGAAGAACAGACCAGAAGCTATTTTGAAGAGATTGTCAACAATGTCATTTCAGAGGTCAAACTTTTAAGTTCTCTTCGTGGAGCACAGAATGTGGTACGAATCGAAGATTATAAGGTGATTGAATATCCGGAAAAACAGAGCTGGGTGATTATGATTCGCATGGAGATTTTAACCCCGTTAAATGAGTTCCTCTGCGATAAAAAGTTGTCTGAGGAGGAAGTGATTCAGCTGGGCTGTGATCTCTGTGATGCTTTGAGCTTGTGCCACCAGAATAATATTATTCATCGTGATATTAAACCGGAAAATATCTTTGTCAATGAGTTTGGAGATTTTAAAATCGGCGATTTTGGTATTTCCAAGCAGATGGAAGAACTGTCCTACAGTATGTCACAGAAGGGGACCTATAGCTATATTGCTCCCGAGGTTATTTTTGGAAATCATTATGATAAGTCAGCGGATTTATATTCACTTGGATTGGTACTGTACAAGATTTTGAATAATAATCGTTTGCCTTTCCTAGATGCGAACAAGCAGATTTTAAGTGCAACAGAAAGACGAAATGCAACAGAGCGTAGAATAAAGGGAGAACAGCTTCCGGATATCCCGGGTGTTTCCAAGTCTCTTTCTGATGCTATTTTAAAGGCGTGTGCTTATGATGTTACAAAAAGATATGAAAGTGCAGAGCAGTTTAAACAGGCATTGCAGGGAAAGCTTGGCAGTGAGGATATGACGCCTTCAGACAAGGAAAGTCAGGAAGTAGACAAGTATGAAGCCAATAGTCCGAAAGAGGTGACCAATCCAATGTCTGAAAGTACAGCGAAAGAAAATATTGATAGCAATACCAATAACAATCATAGGAATAAAAATAATGCGGGTAAGCTTGTGATGATGATTGCTGCCATTGCCTGTGTATGTTTGTTATTCGGTATTTTGATGATTCTAAAAAATATGAACGACAAAAAAACACCATCTAAAGAGCCGGAACCAAGCTCGTCAGTCACAGAAACAACTGAAAATTCTGATGTGCAGGAGACAGTTTACTTTGACGAAATGGGTAATCAGGATTATTGTTTTTATAAGGCGCAGTATTTGCTTTTAAATGGAGAATACGAGGAAGCAAAAAGCTATTTAGACAATGTTATTTTTGATATAGATTTTTTTCTGAATCATTCTTTGGATTATAGTGACAATACAGAAGAGATGGTGCCGGATGGCTCCGGAAGAATTGCTAACCTGACCAAACATTATTCATGGTACAGGAAAAACAGTATTGATTCCCCTATACAAGAGCAAATTCATATCAAATGGTACTGGGTTGATGAAGATGATACAGCGGACTATGTTTCAGTTATGCTGGATTACAAGACAGCAGATTCCTGGTATGAAGTTGGTTACTGGTTATTGGATCGTGATTTAAACGTAGTAATTTCCGCATACCCTGCTGACTACAAATGTGAGCAATGGGTGTATACTTATATTAATGAGCAGCTTGAAAATTTGAAAGAATAGGTGGCAGACGTTTCATGGAAAATAAGAAGGAAGAATTTGAACTGAATAACACAAGTGATGAACTCGAGTATACAGAATCAGCATGGGAATCTCTTTATAATACTGTTGATAGTGAAGATTATCAGACACGTGATGCGGAGATGATTTTCAGAACCCTGGAGGAGTGTATGAAACGCTTGTCCTTTGGTGATTATCTGAAAAGATATATTTACAGAAAATGTGAAATGACAGAGAGTTTTGCTGATGTACCTGTAAGCGAATATCAACAGATTATTAAGGATTCATTTGCTGAAACCCATACAGCGAAATCCTTCGAGGAAACCAGTGCAAAGCTTGGGGCACTATCTAAAAACTGGCTCACACAGCAGACTGTAAAAAGACAGATTATTTTCCTGTTAGGATTTGGTCTGTCTATGAGTGTTGATGATGTAAATATGTTTTTGACCAAGGCCATACAGGAACCGGGAATCAACCCCAAGGACCCATTTGAGGTGATCTGCTGGTATTGCTATAAAAATGGATATAACTTTTTAAAATACGAAAAGCTCTGGGAAAAATATAATAATATCGGTCTTTCCGGTCAGAGTCTTGAGGATGTTTATGGGGATTATACAATGGGACTTAGGAGCAGTATGCATCTGATTCATGATGATGCCGCTCTTATGAACTATCTGATGAAGCTAAAAGGTGCTGAGAATAAATCTCATATTAGTATGACCGCGAAAAGTCAGTTTCTTGCTTTGTATGAAGAGGCAAAAGAGTACATTGTAGCATACTTTAATATGACAGCGGATGGGGACAAGCTGGTTTCCATGGACGATATCAGTCCTACTGATTATGAAGAAATCTTGTATGCATCTGTTCCAAGAGATCACAATGGCAATCTGACACCGGCTAAAAAATCAAAGCTCAATGAACTGTTCCTTGGTAGAAGACTATCCAGACAGAGAATACATAAGCTTCTGACAGAGCAGGAAGAAGTCAACAGATTTGATATACTGACACTTAACTTTTTGATTTATTCTCAGAAAAATGAGTATGATGGAAAAGTTCAAAACAGATATTCCAAATTCCTGGAATCCTCCAATACTATTCTGGAAAAATGTTTCATGGGTAAAATATATATTCAGAATCCATATGAATGCTTTTTACTAATGTGTATTCTTTCGGAAGACCCGTTGGGAACCTATGCGGATGTATGGGAGATGTCCTTTTAGAAAATGAAGAATTTAATAACAACTGTATAATAGATCACAAAAAAGCGCTTATCTTATGATAGGCGCTTTTTGTGACCGATAAAATGTACTTGATGTATGTTAATATCAAATTATAAAGAACTTAGTTGATGATTGAAATACAATTTAAGACGAGAGGTGTTCATATGAAAAGAAATTTATGGAGACAGTGCAAAAGCAAAAACAGGTATAGGGATGAACATACAGTGAATTGTTACAGAAGAATGTATGAACGGGAACGAGGAAAAAAACTTGATTATTATTGGTGTGCAAACTGTAACGGATTTCATTTGACAAGTACAGAAATGAATATGGAATATTATGAGGAATTACGAGTTGCTACTGAAACTGAATGAGGAGAATATGTATGGATAGGCTTTTTTATTGGTTACGTCGGAAAAAGAGAATAAAATACAGAGCGTGCGGGAGGTGCTGCTTAATATGCGCGTTTTATATGATATGCAAGTTGGATGGGGAGTTTTAAACCTGTTAATGTCATTATTATTAATTAACATTATAATAAATCTCCCATGGTTTTGGATTGCTTGAATGTTGATAATATTGTATAATTACTTTAGCATTTTGAATGAAAAATTGTGAAAAATAACTCAAAAATGTATTAGCTAATGGTGATTAGAGCATAAAAAATAAGTCATGTAAACATGACTTATTGGTCGCCACCAATGGGCATCATATAGACGATGTCGGATAAACCTTATTTGCACTCGCCTTGTTAATTCATGATTATATTAACATTATTTAAAAATTAAGTCAATCAAAATGAAAGGAATATATATATGGATAGAAAAAAATATTATGTGGGACTCGATATGGGTACAAATACTGTAGGTTGGGCAGTTACAGATGAAAAATATAATATACTCCGTGCGAAGGGCAAGGATATGTGGGGGATTAGAGAGTTTTCAGAAGCAATGCCAGCTGCTGATAGAAGAACCCATAGAGTTTCTAGGCGTAATCATCAAAGGGAACAGGTTAGAATAGGATTTTTAAAGGATTATTTTGCAGATGAAATTAAGAAAACTGATCCTAATTTTTTTGTGCGATTGGAGAATAGTTTCTTTTTTATGGAAGATAAGGATGCAGAATTATCTACTAAAGATGCTATTTTTGCGGATAAAGATTACAAAGATGCAAATTATTATAAAGACTATCCAACTATTTTTCATCTTAAATATGCACTTATTACTGATAGGGTAGAAAATGATGATAAATACGCAAGAAAACTATATCTAGCTCTTTTAAATTATTTTAAAAGAAGAGGTCATTTCCTTAATATGAGTTTATCCGGAAGTTCTGAAGGTAAGCAGGATGTATGGAACGCATACAAAGAATTGTGTGATATTTTAGAAAAAGAATGCGATATTTGTATGTCTGTGAACGAGGAAATTGCTGATCAATTTAGAGAGATAATGTCTGATCGAAATATTTCTAGAAGTAGAAAAAAAGAAAGACTTATGGAACTTACAGGCACTGAAAAAAAGCAAGTAGCTCAAACATTGATTTTGACTGCTATATGTGGCTTGAAAGTCGATTTGAATAAGTTATTTGAAATAGAGGGTGAAAAGAAGATTGATTTAGAGTTTTCTTCATCTTCTTTTGATGATAATTTACCGGAAATACTTGCAAATGTAGGTCAAGATAAAGCAGAAATAATTGAGAAAATGAAAAGCGTTTATGATTCAGGTGTATTATCATCTGTTATGGTAGGAGTAAACTGGTTATCAGAAGCAAGAATTCGCGATTATAATAAACATAAAGAAGATTTACAACGATTAAAGGCATGTATTAAAAAATATTGTGACGATACCGAGTATGACTATCTGTTCAGAGCAGATGAAGACGGAACATATAGCGCATATGTTGGATCTGTAAATTCAGGAAAAAAGAAAAGAAGAGGAGAGCACCTTAGAAAAAGTAAATCAAGTGAAAGATATGAAAATTTAAAAAAGAGAATAAGAAAAGATTTAGGATCATTTACAGACGATGCGGATGTCATTAAGATTCTAGAAGAATTAGATACAGAAACTTTTTTGCCAAAGCAGTTAACTTTTGCAAATGGTGTTATTCCTAATCAGTTGCATGAAAGAGAAATGCGCAAAATATTAGAAAATGCTGAAAAAAAATTAGAATTTCTTAAAAATAAAGATGAGTATGGTTTGTCTGTATCAGAGAGAATTATCAAATTATTTACTTTTCAATTACCATATTTTATTGGACCCGTGAGTCAGGAATATCAAGGAAATGGCTGGGCTGTCAGAAAGACTGGAATGGAAAAAGTACAGA
Organism: Acetatifactor sp.; assembly: GCA_045616525.1. GTDB lineage: Bacteria > Bacillota > Clostridia > Lachnospirales > Lachnospiraceae > Acetatifactor. The sequence goes on from JAZLGY010000058.1 coordinate 21,302, forward strand.
TCACTCCATGGAATATAGAGGATGTTATAGATTTTCATTCTACTAATGAAGCTTTTATAAGTAGAATGATTAGAAAATGTACTTATATATCTGGTGAAAACACATTGCCTAAAGAATCCATGGTATATCAGAGATTTATGGTACTTAATATCATAAATAATTTGAGAATCAGTAACGAAAAAATTTCTGTGGAATTAAAGCAACGCATTTATGAAGATTTATATTCCAAAGGAAAGAAAGTAACAAAAACAGGAATTGCAGAGTATCTTTATAAAAAAGGATATTTGAATGATAAATCATTGCTTAGTGGTATAGATGAAAATCCTGGGTGCTCATTATCTACATATAACCGTTTTTATCAAGTGTTGGGTGAAACTATCCAAAAAGATTCAATAATAAATATGGTTGAAAAAATTGTATTTTGGGCAACGATTTATGGTGACTCTAAGAAAATGCTTAGAGAAAAAATAACCGAAAATTATGGAGAGATACTTAATCAAGATCAAATTAAAAGAATAGTAGGATTTAAGTTTAAGGACTGGGGAAATCTATCCAAAGAATTTTTAGAAATAAGCGGATGCAATACTGAAACAGGAGAAATAACATCTTTAATCAGAGCATTATGGGAAGACAATTGTAATGTGATGGAATTATTACATAGTAACAAATATACCTTTGGTGAATCGTTGAAAGAAAAAATGAAAAAGAGTACCAAGACATTATCAGAGTTTTCTTTTGAAGATTTACAAGATACATATTTTAGCGCTCCTGTTAAAAGAATGATATGGCAGACACTTCAAATTTTAAAAGAAATCGAAAAAATAATGAAGTGTCCTCCCGATAAAATATTTGTAGAAATGACTCGTACAGACGAAGAAAAGGGCAATAACGGTCGAAAAGATTCAAGAGAAAAAAATCTTTTGGAGCTGTATAAATCAATAAAAGATGAAAGGGATTGGAAAAAGGAAATAGAAGAAGCTGGTGGATCAGGAAAACTTCGCAGCAAAAAACTTTTTTTGTATTATTGTCAAATGGGTAAAGATATGTATACTGGCTTGCCAATTCCATTGGAAGATTTATGGGATGATAATAAATATGATATAGACCATATTTTCCCCAGACATTTTGTTAAAGATGATAGTATCCATAACAACCTAGTTTTAGTAGATAAAAGAAAAAATAGTAGAAAAAGTGATACATACCCTATCGATTCATCTATTAGAAATAATATTCATATTTCTTCTTTATGGACCATGCTCAGAGATAAAAAACTGATTAGTGAGGAAAAGTATAGACGATTAACTGGTCATTTAGAGTTTTCCGAAGAACAGAAAGCAGATTTTATCGCAAGACAGATGGTTGAGACCGGACAAGCAACAAAGGGTGTTAATGATTTGCTAAAAGAAATCATGCCAGGGGTAACAATTGTTTATTCAAAAGCTGGGAATGTATCAGATTTTAGAAGAGACTATGGATTTATAAAAACAAGATTATTGAATGATTTTCATCATGCAAATGATGCATATTTGAATATCGTAGTAGGTAATGTGTATTTTACAAAATTTACCGCAAATCCCATAAACTTTATAAAAAAGGGAAATATTAAATATCATTTGACTAAAATGTTTGACTATGATGTTGAAAGGGATGGATATACGGCATGGATTGCCCCTAAAAAGGATAAGTATGGGAACCCTAATCCTGAAACTGGAACATTGAGAACTATAAAGAATATGTTAAACAAGAACACGCCGTTAATGACAAGATTAGCATTAACGCAACATGGAGCAATCTCAGATGCAACAATATATGGGGCGTATAAGGCCAAGGAAGATGGGTATTTACCTATTAAAACAAATGATAATCGCTTAAGAAATGTTGAGCGATATGGTGGTTTTGGTAGTGCTAAAAATGCATATTTCTTTTTAGTAGAACATGAAGTTCCTGGTAAAGGAAGAGAAAAAGGTAAGATGGTTAAAATTCGAACTATCGAATGTTTGCCGTTACATAAGCAAGCAAAGATTGAAAAGGATGAAGAAGGATTAAAGAATTATTGTCACGAATTAGGGCTGATTAATCCTGTTATAAGAGTGAATAAAATTCGACCACAGTCTCTTTTGATAGTTAATGGCTTTCCTATGTATATTACAGGAAAATCATCGGCACAGTATGTAGTAAGAAATGCGGCTAATTTAGTTGTTGATAAGAAATGGCATAAGGTTGTACATGATATTGAGAAAAAAGAGATAGATCGAATTGATGAAAAAGATTTAATTGAGCTGTTTGAAATTTTATTGAAAAAAAATACAGAAGGATTGTTGGCAAAAAGGCCAGGAATGATTGGGAAAACCTTAGTAGATGGAAAAGAAAAGTTTTATGACTTGTCTAAAGAAAGGAAGGCATATATCATAGAACAGATTTTGAATTTGTCTTTAATATGTAACTCAGCTACCGCTGATTTACAAGATATTGGTGGAAGCGGAAAAAGTGGTGCTGGAAGAATGGCAAGACAAATATCAGGATATGAAAGTGTTATTTTGGTTTGTCAATCCGTAACAGGACTATATGAGAAGGAGATAGATCTTTTAAAAGTATGAGTTTTAGGACAGTTGTAATTCAAAATAGTGCTAAATTAGATTATAGTATGGGCTTTTTGGTTGTACGGAAAGAAGATGTAACCAAGATTCATGTTTCAGAGATTGATTCGCTTATTATTGAATCCACAGCTGTATCATTAACAAGTTCACTTTTGGCGGCATTAGTAAAAGCAAAAGTAAAAGTAGTTTTTTGTGATGAAAAAAGACAACCTTCTTCGGAATTGTTACCATACTATGGCTGTCATGATTGCAGTGGGAAAATTAGAACGCAGATTACATGGAATAATCATGTTAAATCAACTGTTTGGACTGAAATTGTTTCGGAAAAAATAAAAAAACAGATGGAACATTTAGAAGAGTATAATAGTTCAGATGCTATTTTGTTGAAAGATTATTTGCAGGAGATAGCTTTTGGGGATGAAACTAATCGTGAAGGGCATGCAGCGCGGGTATATTTTAATGCTTTATTTGGAGAAGGTTTTTCCAGAAGTCACGACAATAGTATAAATGCAGCTTTGAATTATGGTTATGGAATTTTATTATCCGTAGTAAATCGGGAAATTGTAGCCAATGGTTATTTGACACAATTAGGGATTTTTCATGATAATGTAAATAATCCCTTTAACCTTGGATCTGATTTGATGGAGCCTTTTCGTGTTTTGATTGACAGAATTGTGAAGAGCAATTTGCCTGAAAAATTTGAAACAGAAGAAAAGAAGATGATTCTTCAGATTGTAAATAAGGCAGTATATATTGATGGACGTATGGAGATGTTTAATAATGCTGTCAGGATATATGTAAGAAGTGTATTTGATGCTATAAATGATAATGATGTTTCTTTGATTAAGTTTTATCAAGTAGATGAGTTATAGGTATATGAGAGTAATGGTATTCTTCGATTTGCCAACGCTTACGTTGGCTGATCGAAGAGCGTATAATAAATTTCGAAAATATTTAATAAAGTCAGGTTTTTTAATGGAGCAAGAATCCGTGTATTCTAAACTCGTTGTGAATAGCACAGCGGCGGAGTCGCTTTCAAAGAGTATAAAGAAGAATGCACCTGAAAGAGGTCTTGTTCAACTTATGAAAATAACAGAAAATCAATATGCAAAAATGGAATTTATAACTGGAAATAAGAAACATGCTATATTAGATTCAGATGAAAGATTAGTGATTTTATGAGATTATTATATGAGCCATGTAACATGGATATTGATATTACGAGTCCTGAAAAGAGTGTATGTAGTCTTTCTATAGAAAAACCAGAATTAATGTGTGAATTTTTAAAAAATCTTTGGAATGCAATTAATGGTAAGGACAATTATATTTATTTTACTGAGAAGGATAAAAGGATAAACTTGGAAAAGCAAGCGGTTTTTATATCCAATCCCTTTGAAGTTAATATTAACGAGAAAAAAATATTGACACACTTATATCATGATATGGTCGAGATAAGCTTTGATGAAGGAGAAAAAACAACTGCGTCAGTGAATTCTGAAATTGTATGCTGGCTGGACCAGTTAAGCAAAAAATTGCCCTATCCGATAAACTATGCATTGGATATAGATCCTATAGGTTTGTTCAAGTTATATTCTGTATCAATTGATGATGAAGCAGAAAGTTTAGTAGAATATCTTACAAATTATATAAAACTTTCACATAGTATTTTAGGGATTACTCTTTTTATTTTCTATCATATTAGTGATTATTTAAGTGAAGAATCACTGATTGGCTTTATTGAGATGGTTCAGTATGAACAGGTATCGGTAATGTTTATTGAGAATAATGTAAAATACAAGTTAAAATGTGTTAAATATATTATTATAGATGCGGATAATTGCGTAATAGAATATTAAATATTTGAGTTAACATCATGGTTTCGCAACTATGAAGTCTCGGCGATAATTTCGAACATATATTTGTTGAGGTTTGAGAGACTTGTTAATTCAAAGAGGTATCAAGCAACACTCTCAGCAAGTTTTACAGCTTAGAAGTTTGAGAGACTTGTTAATTCAAAGAGGTATCAAGCTATGATGACTCTATTATATATAAAAACATAGTTTGAGAGACTTGTTAATTCAAAGAGGTATCAAGCAAGTTCTGAATCGATCTCTTCGATTCTAGCGTTTGAGAGACTTGTTAATTCAAAGAGGTATCAAGCGCAGGCAACCTTTGCCATCCATGGCAGCTGGTTTGAGAGACTTGTTAATTCAAAGAGGTATCAAGCGGCTTCGTTGAATATATTTTCATGATTGTAGTTTGAGAGACTTGTTAATTCAAAGAGGTATCAAGCGTAAATGAAATACTGGATGCACTGAAAGCTGTTTGAGAGACTTGTTAATTCAAAGAGGTATCAAGCAAAAGATATTCAGAGAATACTACCTACAACGTTTGAGAGACTTGTTAATTCAAAGAGGTATCAAGCTAGACAGTTCTGCTTACCAAGGGTATTAATGTTTGAGAGACTTGTTAATTCAAAGAGGTATCAAGCAGTATCATGTTTGGAAATTTCTTTCGTAAAGTTTGAGAGACTTGTTAATTCAAAGAGGTATCAAGCTATAACCAGTTAGGTGGAACAGTACAACAGGTTTGAGAGACTTGTTAATTCAAAGAGGTATCAAGCAAAAATTATCATTGGATGTTTTTAGATGAAGTTTGAGAGACTTGTTAATTCAAAGAGGTATCAAGCGTACCTATATAATTTGATGTATCCTCAGGGTTTGAGAGACTTGTTAATTCAAAGAGGTATCAAGCCAACGATTACTCTTGGATTATCCAGAGACAGTTTGAGAGACTTGTTAATTCAAAGAGGTATCAAGCGTATCACTTGCAGAAGTTGAACTTTCAGAAGTTTGAGAGACTTGTTAATTCAAAGAGGTATCAAGCCAGATTTCAAGAACAGATGCAAGAAACGATGTTTGAGAGACTTGTTAATTCAAAGAGGTATCAAGCCAACGGCCGTTTCTACGTCTAAACTCTCTAGTTTGAGAGACTTGTTAATTCAAAGAGGTATCAAGCGTGTACGCGCATACACACGGCCTGAATGGTGTTTGAGAGACTTGTTAATTCAAAGAGGTATCAAGCTCTCAAAATCCTTTATATATAGACTTTTACGTTTGAGAGACTTGTTAATTCAAAGAGGTATCAAGCAAAGCGTATACGAGTTATGCCGATTGAGGAGTTTGAGAGACTTGTTAATTCAAAGAGGTATCAAGCAGACGAAGAGGTGGCAAATGTATCGAGTGAGTTTGAGAGACTTGTTAATTCAAAGAGGTATCAAGCTCTACACCCCCCACGCATTCACAATGTGCGGTTTGCCTGATTGATGTCATAGAAAATCTGTTCAATGGAATCCTGAAGAACTTCATTGATGAAGTATTCGAAAGTTCTGTAAGATGGAATCCGACGGTCCATAAGATACATGAACCGAAGATTGACCTTACAGTTGTCCTCGAGTTCACGTAAAGAGCAGTAGCCACTTGTCATGAATCCAAAGAGCACTGTTTTCAGCATGTTGACCGGATTATATCTGACTCTTCCTGTGATGTGTTCAGGGACATTTTTCATATACTTATTTAAATCGATTCCTCCCATGAATCTGTCAAAAGTGAAAACAGGATCAAAAAGATCCAAACAATCTGAAATAAATAGTGGCAAAAATCCTTGATTATAAGTAAAATAATTATTGGTACAATTTTTCATCGCAGTTAAATTTTACCACAAAAAGAAGGACTTCTGGCTCATTTCTGAACCATCGGTCCTTCTTTCTTTATGGACTATGTTTTTTCACAGCCCCTT
>JAZLGY010000059.1:0-26566 GCA_045616525.1 Acetatifactor sp.
TATGGATTAGTAATGCGGCCGCACATTTTGAAGTGTTTGTCAACACTTTTTGCAAAAAAGAACTATCCATTTGGATAGTCCTATAAAAACAATATAAGGTTATGGGGAATGGCTTAACTAAACGCTATTGGAAACGTCCCCATGGCTTCCCGTGGCTTATACCAACATTTTAATTACATTGATGTGCGTTATAATATCCTTGTATACCTCTTCTATATCAGCACCTCTTCCAAGAATCAGTTCCCTGTCGTAGTTTCGAAGAATTCCCTGGATGGTCAGCTCTGTAATAGTGAATAACTGTTCCTCGCTTACGCCTCTTGGTAGCTTTCTGTCCAATTGATAGGTATAGGGAATCATTCCGGCCATACGCATGTCTTCACGGAACGGATCCACTCTTTTTACTGCCTCCTCATTGGTTTCCTCCTGACACTTCTCCAAAAAAAGATGCAGATAAGGATAACGTCTCATAATCTGCAACCTGGCTAGCTCTCTTCTCTCAAATATAACAAATGGATCAGCTTCCTTCAGTATCGTTTGGGATAGTTCCATCTTCCAAAATCTAACAATAAATTCATAGGCAAAGGCATATGCTCCAATCTTATTGTCAAAATAATGAAATAAAAGTCCCTTACTGATTCCTGCGTACTTTACTATATCATCCGTACTGGCATGCTGATAATCATATATACCGAATACGCGCAATAAACTATTTATAATTCTATCTTGTTTTTCCTGTTTTAAATCAAAAAATTTCTCATTCATGGGTATAATAATAGCATAGGTGAATTTATATTTTCAATCTTTTATTTTTACCTGTTTTGTATTAAAATATTTCTAAGAAATGGAGGGTTAACTATGAAAAAAATCAATAAAATTTTACTTTTAACTGCTGCCGCTGCTTCTGCAGGAATGGCTGCTGTTCTTTGCACCAAAAAGAAAACTCCCAGAACTGAAGAAGAATATGAAGATGAAGATTTCGATAACTTTAACGAGGATCTCGATGAAGAACCACAGCCCAAAAGAAGCTACGTAGACTTGGCAGCCAATACTACTGAGAAGGTAATTGCAGGCGCCGGTACTTTTGTAGAAGGTATGATGGGAAAAGCCGGAAACTTTGCTGACAGTATGGCTGAGAAAGTCGGCAATTCAAAAGATAACTTTGCTGAGAAAGCAGGAAATTTCGCAGAAAAGGCTGTAAAGAAAGCTTCTGATGTAGCGGAAAAGGCTACTGAAGCAGTATCGGGAAAAGCAGAAAAAGCTGCAGAAAAAATCAGTGAAGCATTTAGCGCCTTTGGTGAGAAGATTTATGCTACGGAAACCAAGACCGAAACCTTCTTCAATGATGACGATGAAACTGCTTCTGAAGAAACTAGCGAGGAAGAAACTACCGAAACCTGTGAAGAACCAAAGAAAGAAATTAAAGAAGAAGTTAAAGAAGAAGAAATAAAGAAAGAGACTGACAAGAAAGATCCCACTATGGATGCCTTAAGTGAGGATTTTGATACCGAAAACTTAGATCTTGACGATACTCTTGCTGATAATGATAATACTGAAGAGTAGATCAATAAATATAATCTACTGTATTTACGGAGATTTCGCACTATATAAGTAATATCTCCGTAGGATTTTCAACAACTTTACGGAGATATTTGATTTCTTAGAAATTTCTCCGTGGAAATTTGAGTATAATTACGTAGAATTATCATATATCTTTATTTTGCTCCGTACAAAATGTTATTTTTTTACGGAGCAATTTTTATTACTCTCGAAAATCTCCGTTCATAGTCAAAAAAAATAACGGAGATTTTTGTTCATATTCAAGAATCTCCGTACAAAGCCCCAAAAAATAACGGAGATTTTTGTTCATATTCAAGAATCTCCGTAAATTACACTAAAATCTAACGGAGCCATACTGAAATATCAATTTATTCTCCGTAATTGACCGGACAATTAATCTCCATTTAATCCCCCAATCTCTTAATCTCTTAATCTCTTAATCTCTTAATCTCCCAATCTCTTAATCTCTTAATCTCTTAATCTCTTAAACTCTTAACCTCCTAACCTCCTAACCCCCTAACCTTCTATTCTTCTAATATCCTGCTATCCTATTCTCCTATTTTCATACAACCACCCAAAAATCAAAAGTGCTATTTCCCTTTAGTGTCTCAAATATCACACTAAACAGAAATAGCACTTCTTTATTTTTTATGCTTTTTCATTTCTCTTTAAGATTAATTCTTTCAAATCTCTTGCTTTATCCTTGATTCTGCTGTTAATCCCCTTTTTAACCACCAGGTCTCCAACAATTCTGCCGGCGATGTCATACTGGTCAGTCAAATAAGCCAAAGCTGCAATTAGATAATCAAAGGTAGCTGTATCCATACCGCATATTGGGAAATTCTCCTTGGCTCTGGCAAGCATAAAGCCCTCCGTTGCCGTCTTAAGATACTCCTTTTCCTTGGCGATGAGTTCCTCTCTCTGTTTAGGGAGAAGTGTACGCTGTTCTTCTAAATACTCTCTTTTGCCTCGGTAAATCCATCCCATTTTCATGCAAATATAGGCTTTTTCACTATTGCTTGTTGTTCGAACAAGTGCACATGCCAGGGCAACCTTGTATCTTTCGATTGCCTGTTCATAACTATAGGTATCGCCTATATAAACATTGGTTTTTAGGTTCCTCGTTATTTTGTCCTGAATCATCTTGGCTTGCTTAGGAGAAATCGGTCCAAAGAATTTAGACAGCATCGCATTACCACAATGATCACATAGGAGAACATCATATTTACCGGAATCAATTCCTTCAAACTTGGGTCGCAGGTCTAAATCAGTTCCACAAAGCTTTGTTTTTCCTGTTTTCATGACCATGGAAGAAAAACGCAAGTTGCAAACAGGGCATTCATACACCCTGGAATAAATAATATCCTTTTCCTCCAGCTTGGGCGCCATGATTTTCGCGCCGACTCTGGTTCTGATATCATTACTTTTTTCTTCGTATAAACTTTCTTTCTCCAAATCGCCTAAACCAAGTTCAGACAAAAAAGATAAAATACCGCTCATTCCCTCATCCTTTACTTAGGTAAAACAAAAGAACTCTTCAATGATACAATTCTGTTAAACACAAGTTTATCTTCAGTAGTATCCTTTTCATCCACACAGAAGAAACCGTTTCTTACAAACTGGAAGCGATCAAATGGCTTGCTCTTGGCAAACTCAGGCTCTAAATAGCACTCGGTTAAGGTGGTCAAGGAATTAGGATTTAAGTTAAGGCTTCCATCCTCTTCATTATACACACCCTTTTCTTCATCAATGATATTCTCATACAAACGAACTTCTGCTTTTATAGCTTCCTTGGCAGGTACCCAATGAATGGTTCCCTTTACCTTACGGATAGCTTCGCCCTGACCACACTTTGTGGCAGGATCGTAAGTACAATGCACTTCAATTACCTTGCCATTTTCATCCTTCACACAACCGGTACATGTTACAAAGTAAGCATTCATAAGTCTTACTTCATTACCGGGGAAAAGTCTGAAATACTTCTTAGGAGGCTCTTCCATAAAGTCATCTCTCTCAATATAGAGCTCTCTTCCGAAAGGAATCTGTCTGCTGCCAAGTTCCGGATTTTCCAAATTGTTAGGTGCATCCAGCATCTCGGTCTGTCCTTCAGGATAATTATCAATTACAAGCTTTACAGGATCTAAGATAGCCATATATCTTGGAGCCTTGCTCTTTAAATCTTCTCTGATACAATACTCAAGCATTGCATAATCAGCAGTTGAATTAGCTTTGGAAACACCACAAAGCTCAACGAACTTTCTGATTGATTCAGGTGTAAAGCCTCTTCTTCTTAACGCTGCAATAGAAACAAGTCTAGGATCATCCCAACCATCTACGATGCCTTCCTCAACAAGCTTCTTAATATATCTCTTACCGGTTACTACATTGGCCAGATAAAGCTTTGCAAACTCAATCTGCTTAGGAGGATGCACATATTCAAGCTCACGTACCACCCAATCATATAATGGTCTGTGATCTTCAAACTCCAAGGTACAGATAGAATGTGTAATACCTTCGATAGCATCCTCAATAGGATGTGCAAAGTCATACATCGGATAAATACACCACTGATCACCTGTATTGTGATGTGTCATGTGAGCCACACGATAAATAACAGGATCTCTCATATTCATATTCGGAGAGCTCATATCAATACGAGCACGAAGAACCTTTTCTCCGTCTGCATACTTACCATTCTTCATATCCTCAAACATCTGAAGATTCTCTTCTACGCTTCTTCCTGCACTTGGATCTTCCTTACCGGGCTCTGTAAGCGTACCTCTGTATTCTCTGATTTCTTCTGCAGAAAGATCTGAAACGTAAGCTTTCCCCTTTTTGATAAGCTTAATGGCTGCTTCATACATATCCTGGAAATAATTAGATGCAAAGAACAATCTGTCTTCCCAGTCAGCACCAAGCCACTGAATATCCTTCTTAATAGATTCAACGAACTCAATCTTTTCCTTTGTAGGATTGGTATCATCAAAACGCATGTTAAACTTACCATTATACTTCTGTGCAAGTCCGTAGTTTAAGATAATACTCTTTGCATGACCGATATGAAGGTAACCATTAGGTTCCGGTGGAAATCTGGTATGAACAGTATCATAATATCCTTCTGCCAGATCCTTTTCGATAATCATTTCAATAAAATTTTTGGATTCTACCACGTTGTTTTCTACTTCACTCATGGCTCTTTTCCTTTCCTCTATAAAAAACCAACCGCCTATTCAGCGGTGGTCTTTTTAACTTATATTTATTTTTAGTGATGGAACAATCTGATTCCGGTAAATACCATTGCCATATTGTACTTATCTGCACATTCAATAACAACGTCATCTCTTACAGATCCGCCTGGCTGTGCAATGTACTTAACACCGCTCTTATGAGCTCTTTCGATGTTGTCTGAGAATGGGAAGAATGCATCTGAACCAAGGGTTACATCCTGCATCTTATCAAGCCATGCTCTCTTCTCTTCTCTGGTAAATACAGCGGGCTTTGTCTTAAATACCTTTTCCCATGCACCATCCTGAAGAAGATCCATGTATTCCTCTCCGATATAAACATCGATTGCATTATCTCTGTCTGCACGACCAATCTTGTCAAGGAACTCAAGAGAAAGTACCTGAGGTGACTGACGAAGGAACCAGTTATCTGCCTTGCTTCCTGCAAGTCTTGTACAATGAATACGTGACTGCTGTCCTGCACCAATACCGATTGCCTGTCCACCCTTTACGTAGCAAACTGAGTTAGACTGTGTATACTTTAAGGTGATTAATGCAATCTTCATATCGATCAATGCCTTTTCAGGAATCTCTGTATTCTTGGTTACAAAGTTAGATAAAAGCTCACCATTAATATCAAGCTCATTTCTTCCCTGCTCAAAGGTAATTCCATATACCTGCTTTCTTTCAAGCTGTGCAGGCTGATAGGAAGGATCAATCTTAATTACGTTGTAGTTGCCCTTCTTCTTTTCCTTTAACATTGCAAGTGCTTCATCAGTGTAACCGGGAGCGATAACACCATCTGAAACCTCTCTCTTAATAAGTCTTGCAGTATCAGCATCACATACATCTGAAAGTGCAATGAAGTCACCGAAGGAAGACATTCTGTCTGCACCTCTTGCTCTTGCATATGCACAAGCAAGTGGAGAAAGCTCTCCTAAATCATCTACCCAGTAAATCTTAGCAAGCGTGTCATCCAAAGGAAGACCCACTGCTGCACCTGCAGGGCTTACATGCTTAAAGGAGGTTGCTGCTGGAAGACCTGTTGCTTCCTTTAACTCCTTAACAAGCTGCCAACCATTGAAAGCATCCAAAAAGTTAATATAACCAGGCTTTCCGTTTAATACTTCTACAGGTAATTCACTACCATCTTCCATATAAATTCTGGAAGGCTTCTGATTAGGGTTACAACCATATTTTAACTGAATCTCGTTCATCTTTAATCTCCTTGTAATTTTTATATGTTATACGATGTAGCATTACTGATTCTTGTTCTTGATAATGGTTTCATAAGAACCATCTTCAATGTTGATGTATCTAACAAACAAAGAAACCTTGTTTTCTTCGTTTAAGCTATTCCATACCATCTCGGTAAATGCATTCATATCATCCATGGTATCTACAAGCTCAGGTTCTCCTTCAAAGCTTGGAAGTGGATTGTCATCACGCATATATGTATGAATAAAATGTGCTTCACCTTTTACCGGCTTATCATAGCTGAATGTATATCTGTTACAGCAATCAGGGTTTCCATTGTTGCTCTTTAAGATAGACATAGCGTAATCAAATGCACCGTTTTCAACATGCATTACACCTGAAATTCTAGGAGTGTAGTTAGGACCATCCGGCTCGAACTCTCTGATACGAAGAGACTGTTCAAAGGTCTGTCCTGCCTTCATGCCATCATAGATAGTATCTGTCTGATCACCATTGGTAACGATGGTGTTCTTTCCCAATACTCTAACAGGTGCATAAATGATAAGGCTTGGATCTTCCAACTTGGAGGGATCAAAAGCTTCGGTACGAATACCTTCTCCTTCTGTTACGAATACTCTGTTACGGCTGTTTGAACTTCTTCCCATAATAAAATAAGCGGTAATTGCATATTTTCCGTTAGGAGTAATTCCGATTACAATTCCTCTTCCGGGATAAGCGTTTTCCTGTAACTGCTGCTGTAATGATAACTGTTTCATTTTCATCCTCCGTCTGTTTCATTTTCAGTATGGCAAGGCATTCTCTGTTCCATCCACTACCTCGCCCATTTTCATGTGGATTATCATAACATATCTTCTATCGTTAGACAATAGAGAACCCACCCTATTATTTCCTACTCCTTCATGGGAGATACATATTTTTTCTCAAATTTATCCGGTGGAAGCGGCTTATCAAAGAAGAAGCCCTGAACATACTGAATATCTAGGCTCTCCACACTCATAAGCTGTTTTCTGGTTTCTACACCCTCTGTGCAAATCTCCACCTCAATAGTCTTACCAAGTTCAACCACCAGATGCAGGAAGGATTGGGAATAGGGATCCCAGGACAAATCCTTCACAAAGCTTTGATCTACCTTGATAATATCAAGTGGCATTTCTCTGATGTAATTCAGGGAAGAATAGCCTGTTCCGAAATCATCCAGTGCAATCTTGGCTCCCAGCTTTTTAATATTGCTAAGCACCGCATGCATACGATCCATATCATTAATCGCAAGACTTTCTGTCACCTCTAAAACCAGATTGTTAGGGTTGATACCTGTCTTTTTGATAATCTTCTCAATATTTTCAACAATGTTATTCTGCAAAAGCTGTGCCACAGAAAGATTTACACTCACCTTAAAATCAGGGAAGCCACCGTCATTCCAGCTCTTACAATACTGACATGCCTGCTCCAATACGTAATCACCGATGGGATTAATGAGACCTAAATACTCGGCAAGCGGAATAAACTCGCCGGGATTCATAAATCCCATACGTTCGCTGTCCCAACGAATTAAAGCTTCTGCTCCGGTACATACAGGCTCTCCATCCTTGATATGCATCAGTGGTTGGAAATAAACCTTAAATTCCTTACAGCCATTTTCCATAGCTTCACGCATGAATTTTTCCATATCCAGTCTTCGATTGGAACCGCTGTTCAAATCCTCTGAGTAAGTGGCAATTTTGTTCTTACCTGACTTTTTCGCTTCATACATTGCTACATCAGCCTTCATGATAATCTCATGAATATCGCTGCCATGTTCCGGGAAGGTAACTACACCCATGCTCATGGTACAATAGTAATCTGTATCCTTCAGATACCATGGACAATTGAATATCTTCTTCAAATCATTAAGGATGCCTTCCAATCTGTCATAATTTCCGGGCGGAACAATCATAACAAACTCATCACCACCCATTCGATAACAGCTATTCTCTAAGCCCTTGATGCTACGAATAGCTTTTGCAATGGACTGAAGCAGAATATCTCCATACTGATGTCCCAAACCATCATTAATATGTTTAAAGTCATCCAGGTCCATATAAAGAAGGGCACCGATACTACCCTTTCTCTCTGCCTTTTCTATATATTTCTTCAAGTCACGTTCACAACACAATCTGTTGTAAAGACCGGTGAGGAAATCTGTAAAGGCCTGCTGTTCTATCTTTCTCTGGTAGATTTTCTTTTCTGTGATGTCATAGAAGGCATATAATACTGCCTCTCTTCCATCCACCCAGGAAATATCCGTTTTACGTAAATCATACCATTTGGAATTGGCATTGCAATGAACCTCATAGACGCCCTGCAAATCAACATTCTCGCCCTGTTCTTCCTCTGCGCCTTCCTCTTTGATGCCATTCTTCTTTTCGGTATATTCATTGATTAGCTGATCAAGGCCACCATTATCGACCTCCTCACGAAAAGCTTCTTTTAGGTTGTGACTTACAAAGAGCTGTTCCTTGGTTTTGGCATCTCTGACATAAACCGTACTTCCCACGTTATTTAATATGGACTGAAGTACCTGATAGGAACCTGCAAGAGAATTCTTCTGAATTCTGCGCGACAGAATATTCTGAATCACCTTTACAATGTCTACCATGTATTTAATCTCATTCACTGTAAAGGTTCTTTTTCTTTCCACCTGGCTTAAGGCAAGCACCATCTTGCCCCCCTGCTGCTGATCAATCAACGGATAAATCATAATTGCCTGAATTCCAAGTTTTTGTAATTCTCCGGCAAATCCGCTAAGTCCTACATTATTGGAGGAATGTACAATGGGTTTATCAGTTTTTAACTGATGGAAGGGGAACTGAAGCAGGCTGCTCTTTTCCACATCACAGCCACATACCATTTCCCAGTTTTCCTTTTCGGGAACGCTCTGGAAAATACCGACCCCACTCACCTTCATATAATTTTTCAATATAATAGTTGCCTGTTCCAAAACCTTTTCAATGGAATCGTCACTGTCAATCAGCTTAACAATTTCTGCAGTCGCTCTTGCCGCCTGCATCTCCTTGTCGCTTTCTTCCATATCCTTGGATCTGTCTGCCTGATTTTTCAAATGCTCATAGCTTTCCAAATATCCCTTAATAATGGTATTGGTACCCACTCGTAAAAGATCAATGGATCTCTCAAACTCAGGTCCTGCACCGGCCATACTCATCACTGCATAGCGGAGGAACAGCATATTATGGGCATAAATATTGACTACTGCTATCTTTCTGTTAATGATCTGTTCAATCACCTGCTCCTCTTTGCCATCTGCGTAGGAAGCATCCATCAGACGAATCACAGTTTCCTTTCTCTCACCCTCTATAAAGTACTCAATCTCCTTCTTCATTCCGGAGATAGATGTAACCTGTTTATTATTTGCATTGAAGCATGCAATTGTAATATTGGCAACTTTACTAAGCTCATTCTGAAATCTCTGGATTTCTCCCATATCCATTACTTCAGAGCACATCAAATTTTCTCTGCCTTGCAAAGTCCTTCCCCCTTTTTAGCCATTTTTCCGTTCCAAAAGATGACTCTTATTCTATCATATTTTCGATAATTCTACAACCAAAGCCTTACGTACTTCTTCTATGGAAATTCCATTTTTTTCCGCAAGCTTCTTTAAGTCTTCAAATTCAAATTTTTCTTTTTTTACTCCGTAGCCTTCGGAAACCTTCTTTTGTACTGGTCCCCACTTTGAAGCAACTGTCTCTAATCTTCTGTTTAGTGTATAACGCTTCAAAAGACTCTCTCTGATTCCAATGGTACTGGTGTGCTGATACATCAGCTTTACCATTTTTTCACGGTCACCAAGCTTACACAAAACACAAAGCTTCACTGCCGGACGGTTCTTTTTCATTCCGATTGCCTCTGTATATACATCCAGTGCACCTTCCTTTAAAAGTTCCTCCATGGCATATCCAATCTCTTCTCCGGACATATCATCCAGATTGCAGCAAAGCTCTGCTACGGTTTCTGTAGCCTCACTCTCGGTCTGTCCGACCATAGCTCTTACACAGTTAGCCACAGCAAAATCCTTGTTACCAAGTCCGTATCCGATTCCCTCCACGCTCATCACAGGCATTGGTACAAACTCTTTTACAAAGTGCTTTAATAATGCCGCACCTGTAGGTGTGCAAAGTTCTCCCTGAATCTGTCCGCTGTAAATGGGAACATTTTTAAGAATCAGTGCGGTTGCAGGTGCCGGTACCGGCAATATTCCGTGTGCACATCTTACCTTGCCGCTTCCAACATGAATTGGAGATGCAAGTATCGCATCTGCACCTATTTTATCCATCAAAAGACATACCGCTGTCACATCTGCTACTGCATCCATACTTCCCACTTCATGAAAATGGATTTCATCAATACTACGGTTGTGTACGGTGCTTTCTGCTTCTGCAATCAAACCATATACGGCCTTTACATCCGCTTTTACCTTATCACTTACATGCATGTGATCTACAAAGTGACAAATATCCTTGTAGGAGTGATGCTCATGGTGGTGATGGTGATGTTCATGGTCATGATGATGCTCGTGCTCGTGATGATGTTCGTGCTCATGATGATGCTCGTGATGGTGGTCATGCTCGTGTTCATGCTCGTGGTCATGCTCATGCTCATGGTCGTGATGATGCTCTTGCTCGTGGTCATGATGATGTTCGTGCTCATGGTCATGATGATGTTCATGGTCATGATGATGTTCGTGCTCATGGTCATGATGATGTTCGTGCTCATGATAATCCTGACTTTCCTCTTCCTGTCCATGAACGGAAACCTTCATATGACTTCCCTTAATTCCACACTTTTCACCTACAGACAATTCGTATAATACGCCGGGAATCTGAAGGTCCTGAAGTTCCTTTAAAAATTCCTGCTGCTCGTCTTCCGGTAACAAATCCAATAATGCTGCTGTCAGCATGTCGCCGGCAGCTCCCATACCACAATCCAAATATAATACTCTACTCATAGCTGTCTATTGTTCCCCCTTGATGTTCATATGATTCATTCGGCTTGCAAGGAAGCCTGCACCGAAACCATTGTCAATATTTACTACGCTTACGCCGCTGGCACAAGAATTTAACATGGATAAAAGTGCCGATACTCCATGGAAGGAAGCTCCATAGCCTACACTTGTAGGAACTGCTATCACCGGACAGTCACACAAGCCGCCAATGACACTGGCAAGTGCCCCCTCCATACCTGCGATTGCGATGACTACACTGGCATCCATAATCTCCTCTACATGATTCAGCAAACGATGTAATCCTGCTACACCTACATCATACAATCTTACAACCTCGTTTCCATGCATTTCGGCAGTCAGTGCCGCCTCTTCTGCAACAGGAATATCACTTGTTCCGCCGGTAGCTACAACGATTTTTCCAATCCCGTCCTTCTTAGGGAATCCGCCCATAATAAAAACCTTGGCTGCATCGTAGTAAACACCGGAAAGCTGTTCCTCCTCAAAAAAGCCCTTTAAATTTTCTTGTAATAGTACTGCCTTCTCCGGCTGCAGTCTAGTAATCATGATTCTTCTTTGTCCTGCAGAGGCCAAGGATTTCAGAATCCCCTCCATCTGCTCTACTGTCTTCCCGGCGCCGTAAATAACTTCACACGCACCCTGTCTTAACTTTCTGTGCAAATCCACCTTGGCATATCCAAGTTCTACATAGGGTTCCATTTTTAATGTCAATAATGCTTCATCTACAGAGACATTTCCCTGCTTCACATCCTCTAATAGCTGTCTGATATTTTCACCCATATCAATCTCCATACCTTCTTATTATTTTTATCTTCTTCGCCAATCTATGCCCTATACTGAAGGTCCAAAAGAACTCCCTGATAATCCTTGGACAGTTCCTTCCTAATCTCTTCTCTATGCGACAAATACAATTCTTCATCTTCTTTTCGAATCTGGATTCTGGCTGCGCCCTCAAAGAAACGAACTCTAAAATCCGAAAAACCAAGGCTCGCCAAATATCCTTCTGCTCTTTCCGTCTTTTGAAGCTTCCCTACGGTAATCTCTGTACCTGTGGGTATTCTGGTGGCAAGACACGCATAGGCAGGTTTATCCCATGTAAAAAGTCCGGCCTCCTTTGACAATTCACGAATGCGCTGTTTGGTTAAGCCCGCTTCTCTTAAGGGGGAACGCACACTAAGCTCAACAAGTGCCTTCATTCCCGGCCTGTCATTTACATCATCGCTTGCATTGGTTCCATCTAAAAGTACTTTATATCCATCCCTTGCTGCTGCTTCCATTATAGTTGAAAAAATAACTCTTTTACAATAGTAACATCGATTCCCGGGGTTACTTTTCACCGCTTCATTTTCAAGTACATCCACCTTTAGCACATTCATTTTTACCTGTAACTGTTCTGATAGCTTTTCTGCATCATCCATTTCAAACTGTGGTTGAAAATGAGATTTTACATAGTACACACCTACATCTGCTCCTGCCTTTAATGCTGCATACAAAAGATATGCAGAATCGACGCCACCCGAAAAGGCAATAGCTACCTTATGATTCTCTGCAAAAAAATCCTGAAGATTCATTCTGTCCTCCTAAAAGTCTCTCTCCGTATCATCTTCATACCCCTTTAGTTTACACTACCTCTTTCCCAAAAGTCCATAAAAAAATGGCCCCACCATATGGTGGAGCCATAAAATATTTTTATACATCTACACTGTAGTTAGGAGCTTCCTTAGTGATATGAATATCATGAGGATGGCTTTCCTTCAATGAAGCTGCAGAAATCTTTACAAATCTGCCTGTCTGCTTCAAGGTTTCAATATCAGGAGCGCCGCAGTAGCCCATACCTGAACGTAAACCGCCCATTAACTGGAATACAGTATCCTCAACCATTCCCTTGTAAGCAACACGTCCTTCAACGCCTTCGGGAACAAGCTTCTTTGCATTCTCCTGGAAGTAACGATCCTTACTACCATTCTCCATAGCAGCGATAGATCCCATACCACGATATACCTTGTATTTTCTTCCCTGGAATAATTCGAAGTTACCGGGAGCTTCATCACAACCGGCAAACATACTACCCATCATACAAACATTACCACCGGCTGCAATTGCCTTAGTAACATCACCTGAATACTTAATACCACCATCAGCGATGATAGGAACACCATATTCCTTAGCTACTGAATAAGCATCCATAATAGCTGAAATCTGAGGAACACCAATACCTGCAACTACACGAGTTGTACAGATAGATCCGGGTCCGATACCAACCTTAACTGCGTCTGCACCGGCTTCGATTAAGTCTCTGGTTGCTTCACCAGTTGCAACGTTACCTGCAATAACCTGAAGTTCAGGATATGCTTCCTTAATCATTCTTACGCAACGAAGAACGTTCTCTGAATGACCATGTGCACAGTCCAAAACAACTACATCAACCTTGGCCTCAACAAGAGCAGATACTCTGTCAAGAACGTTTGCTGTAATACCAACAGCTGCACCACAGAGAAGTCTTCCCTGAGAATCCTTTGCAGCCAAAGGATACTTAATGGTCTTCTCAATATCCTTAATGGTAATTAATCCCTTTAAGTTGTAATCCTTATCAACGATAGGAAGCTTTTCCTTTCTTGCGCTGGCAAGAATCTTCTTAGCTTCTTCCAAGGTAATTCCCTCTTCAGCGGTAACAAGACCCTCTGAAGTCATAGACTCTTTAATCTTCTTCGAAAAATCTGTTTCGAACTTAAGGTCACGGTTGGTAATAATACCAACAAGCTTACGTCCTTCTGTAATAGGTACACCTGAAATTCTAAACTTAGCCATCAATGCATCTGCATCTGCCAATGTATGTTCCGGAGACAATGAAAAGGGATCTGTGATGACACCATTCTCTGAACGCTTAACCTTATCAACCTCTTCTGCCTGTGCTTCAATAGACATGTTCTTGTGAATGATACCAATACCACCCTGTCTAGCCATTGCAATCGCCATACGGTGTTCTGTTACGGTATCCATTCCGGCACTCATAATAGGAATGTTCAGCTTAATCTTCTTTGTTAACCATGTTGTCAAATCAACCTGATTAGGTACCACCTGTGAATATGCAGGTACGAGCAACACATCATCAAAAGTAATACCTTCACCAATAATCTGTCCCATTTTCTTCTCCTCCGTTATTTTTAATTTTTGTAGAGTTTACCAAACCAAATGAATTCTGTCAATTGATTTTTTATTCAGAAAAAACCTTTCTTGGTGCATAATTTTTAAGCACTTTTATCATATCCTCACTTGGGCTCAAAATTACCTTTAAATTACCCTCATAATACATAACATATCTTAAGTCTGGTTTATGTCCGTCACCCACGCTAAAATCAAGGGTTCTTACCTGTCTGTTCTTAAAATCATCCAAATGATAGGAATGAATGGGAGCAAGTACCTCCATACTCTCTAAGGTATAATTCGCTACAGTCTTTCTGTTTGCTTTTGCTAAGATTCTGTCAATAGAAATCTCCTTATCCACATAGAGATATTCATATTCCACATCTGTATAGGTACTTACAAAGTATGCGATACCTCCAAATAATACAACAGCGATAATTCCAAAGGAATATCCCATCAAAAGAAAAAGTACACTGATTCCCACTAAAACATAACAGATAATAGGTACAATTTTTCCAATCATGGAAGCTTTCGCTTTTACAAGACATTCTACATAACTTTCGTTCATTTTATAACCTCTCTTTATTTTGATTTTGACACTATTTAATCACATAGGTGTGTATCATTCCTACTACTACTCTCCCCAGGCAGGTACATACACTTCGCCCTCCGGTGTAAAGTTATACCAGGCATCTATAAACTGAATTGCTTTATCCATTCTCTCCGTATTCTTTACAATACCTACTGCAGGATGCTCATCCACAAAAGCGTATGTCTTGGGGCTCTCCTGTAAGCCACTGACATAAATACCAACAGGAATCGGCTTTTCCATTAATTCCGGCTTGGTAGGATCCGGATAATCCAGAACAAGACTGTTGTTACGCTGCTCTTCTCTCATGGTTTTCTGCTTTTCAACAATCGCCTCATCAATATAAAAGAAGGCATCCTGATAACGTTCCTTCTGCTCCGTGCTTAAACACTGATTTAAATCGGCAAAGGTACCAAGGTATGCGTATTTCGTAAAACACTTGGAATCTGCCACAACATTGTCCACATCTGAAGCTGAAATATAAATAGAAATCTTTTGCACCTGATTTGTTGTCTGCTGGTCATACTTTGTTTCATCAATAATATAACCACTATCCAATTGAACCTCTTGCTTGTTTACATCAATTTCAAAGAGTTCATTTAGATTTTCAATAAATAATTCCTTCTGGTTGGTGGGTACACCATTTATAATGGCAACATAAAATTCAATCTCCTTCTTGGTAAGGATGGTATGAACTAATGAAACCACAATCCATACAATCGCAATAATCGCAATGGTATGCCATTTATAATAGTCCCAGAAATACTGCATCTTCACCTTAAAAGGGGCTTTTTTAATCTCATCTCTCTCTGCTTTAAACTCATCCATTAAAGGCATAAACTACTCTCCTTCGACTTATTGCTATTCTAATGCTTTAAGTCTATACACACAAACATAATGATAATCACTGATATAATCAATGTCAAATGAAAGAACTATAAAATTTTAATAACCTATTTCTTTTCTGTAAAAAACTCTAATAGCATTGACTGCTTTTTCTTATTATTGTAAAGTTTTCTTTGGGTAAAAAACCTAAGTATTTTAAAGGGGAGACAAACATGAAAAAAAGAAATTTAATACTGTTAACAGGTCTGCTTGTCCTTTCACTGATGGGCTGTGAATCTGCAAACACCAATGGAACCGATGTAGGTGGTCCCGGTGGGGATGAAGATTCTGCCATCACTGAAAATGTAAGCACAGAAAACACCACCGAGGCAGCTGTGCCGGAGGACATCGCACTGAAGGATGTATATGCAGCGCACGGCATGAAGGTAGGTACCTGCATTACTCCACAGATGATTGACAACAAAGCCTATTGTGAAACCATCTTAAAACACTTTAATAGTGTTACCATGGAAAATGCCATGAAGCCGGACTATATTTTCGACAAAGAAGCAAGCATCAGTTCCGGTCAGTTAGTTGTAAAGTTCAATAAGGATGCCATTAAGATTATGGACTTTGCAAAGGAAAACAATCTTTCCATGAGAGGACATACTCTTGTATGGTACAGCCAGACACCGGAGTGGATTTTCCATGAAGATTTCAACACCTCCAAACCACTTGTTAGCCGTGATGTAATGTTAGAGCGTATGGACAGCTATATGCAGCAGGTGTTTGCGCTGTTAGAAGAAGGCGGATATTCTGATATGTTCTATGCTTATGATGTTGTCAATGAAGCATGGATGGAAAATGGTACCATGCGTGATAACAACTGGAAGACAATTATCGGTGAGGACTATCTCTGGCAGGCCTTCTACTATGCCAATAAGTATGCACCTGAAAACATTGCTCTTTTCTACAATGACTACAATGAACAGTTTAAAACAGGTACTCTGGTAGATTTTGTTGAAACCTTAGTGGATGAGGACGGTAATTATCTCATTGACGGTATCGGTTTACAGGCACATCTTTATACCGAGGATGATTTAAATCAGTACTTTAACACAGTTGAAACCCTTGGACTCACAGGGCTTAAGATTGAAATTACCGAGCTTGATGTTTCTTTGGGTGCTTGGCAAAAAACACTGCCCGGAACCGATGAGAACTTAAAGGTGCAGGGACGTTACTATTATGATTTAGTCAGTGGAATCTTTGAAAGAGTTGATGCCGGCAAGATCAATATGGATTCCTTTACCTTCTGGGGTTTTGCAGATCATCTTTCCTGGAGAAAGGCAGCCAGCCCTCTCTTATTTGATAGTTTAAACAAACCTAAATATGCCTTCTATGGCGCATTACAGTTAAAAGACTTTGCCGGTTTTGATAACTAGACAACACAAAAGGAGCCTATACGGCTCCTTTTTTTCGTTTTAATGTATTCAAATATTCTTTTTGCTCCGGTGTGATACGATAGCTTTCCCTTGCCTTTTGAATTGCCTTATTGTGGGTCCAAGGCTCTAACCTGTTTTCTTCAATGACAGGAAGCGTCATATCCCACTGTTTTGCAAGTGCAGTGGCAATATACCAGGCAATCATCATATTTACATAATATTCTTCTGATTTTATTTTACAAACCAGCTCCAAATGTTCTTTATCAAAATCCTCATCCAAAAAGAAGCATAATAAGGTTCCGATGGCATATCTGATTACGTAGGTTTCCTTACTCTTTAACCACTTCTTTACTCTTTTATAGAGATCCTTCTTATTCTTTGCAAGGGCTTTGGGAGTTGCCTGATCACAGGTTGCCCAGTTATCAATATATGGCAAAAACTCCTCCACTCTTGCAATACAATTGTCATAATCCTTCATCTCCGCCACAAGAAAAGTATGTAACTGATTTTCATCAAAATAAGCATGCGGTAGCTCAGATAAAAAGTTCTCACATAAAGCTTTATCTTTTATGATTCTTTTGGCCATTTTTCGTAAATAGGGTGTTCTTACTCCCAAAAACTTTTCTCTGTCTGTTCCCGGGGTTAATTTACTTTGAAAATCGGCAAAATCATTTTCCCCATGCTCTTTTAATTCTTTTAAGATTTCTTCCATATGTTTTCTCCCGGTTAGCTTTTCTTTTTTGCTGGAAGGTTACAAATAATAATCGCAGCAAATACAAGTAATGCTCCCATACCTCCCATAACCGACAAGCGCTCTCTGTACACTATCATTCCGATGATTGTTGCCGCTACAGGCTCTACGGACGCTATAATGGATGCGGTTGTATTCTCCATTTTGCTTAATCCTAAGGTATAAGTGATATAAGGAATAACTGTACTGATTAACCCAAACATAAGGTAGTATGGAAGCATACCGGGATTCGCCACGCCCTTGCGAACCAGATCACCCATATTTAAAAGAGGTATGGTTCCCAAAATAGCAAATGTAAAGGTGTAAAAGGAGATGGTGAATGGGTGATATTCTCTTTTCAATGCAAATCTGCTAAAAACAGAATACAGCGCATAACCAAAACCTGCTCCCAGACCGAAAATGATGCCTTTCAGATCAAGGCCTGATTCTTCTCCCACAATCCCTGTTACCAAAATACATCCCACAAAGGTTAATATCAACGCAATTACTTTTCGTCTTGTAACCTGTTCCTGAAACAAAAAAAGCGACAATACCATAAGAATTGCCGGAGCGGTGTACAGTAATATGGCTGCAACCGACAGTGAAGTCAGCGTTATGGCTTTAAAGTAGCAGAAATTAAAAAATACAATACTGAAAATACCAGTACCGATAAAGCACCAGAGATCCTTTATTGCGATTTTTAACAGCCTCTTATCGTACAGTAATAGGAACACAAATAACAACATGGAGGTTGTGACACTTCGAAGTGCCACAATCTCCATGGAGTCCAATCCTAATTCATTTAGTTTTCTAACAAACAGACCAATCATTCCCCACAAAATACCGGCGGAAAGGACCAGCCACGGTGCTAATTTTTTCATTCTACATATTCTTTCTAACAATTTCAATATAAGAATTTATACGTGGTATAAAATAGGTATCAACCATTCTGTTCAGCCGCTTAGCATTGTTGGCACGATATGACAAAAATCCTATGAAAGCATATAGTAAACCTATTCCTACAAAAACAGCGCTCATAGCATACTCTGTCTGTAAAACACAAACAAATCCAATTCCCACAAACATAACTGCGACAAACATCATGAGAATAAATAATGCTTTAAACTTTCTATACGCACCCTTTAATGTAAGAACAGTCTTGCCATCCCCAGCTTCTTCCAATGTAATCTCTGCCCCGCGAAGTCGTCCAAACACATTTTGAAACAGATATGCTGTTTCAGCATCCTTCGCAATATTTTTGTTTTTCTCCGGAATAGAATAGTGATTTTTCACCTGTGTTACAGGTCCCGACTCCTTCAAAAGTCCATTTAATGCAATGGAAACCATCTTTACGGAGGCGAAAAAGTCTATCTTTGTTTCAAACATCTGATCCATTATTTTGTCCTGCAATTACATATTGTCGTCGTTCTTCATCTGATTAACTAAATCATTTTCAAAGCTAGCTTCTGCCTGCTTCTGCTTTAACATAGATAAAGAAGCTGCACAAACGGCCCAAACAATGATACCAAGCATAGCCTTCATAGCTGCGAAAGCAACGTTTGCAACACCGCCTACAAGAAGTAAATATAAAGCCTTAGGCTCTACTGCGTTCTGCTCTTTATTCTTTAAAATCAAAAATACTGTAGCTGCAATAATGATAACACCAACAAGACCAACGATTCTAACGGTATTGTTCTGAATTCCCATAAGCTTGTTTGTCTGTTCCTGAAGCTCTTTTAATGTCTTTGCATTATTAAGATTTTTAGCAGCTGTGTTAACATATCTAAATACAAAATATAACACTACTGAGTCAATGATTGCTGCGATGTTTAAAATTCTTGCTAAACTAATGATTTTTTTCTGATCCATTTCTTTTTCCTCTTTCTTTTTGTTAAAATTTTTATGATACATCCCACTTTGGGGAGGATATCCAAGTTAATTAAAGGGTGATCTCACCTTCAAATACGGTAGTAGCAGGTCCTGTCATGTATACCAGATTCTCCTGTCTGTCAAAATGAATCTGGATCTTACCACCCAGCACTTCTACTGTAACATCATCTCCTGTTTTACCATTTAATACGCAGGCAACTGCTGTTGCACAGCATCCGGTACCACAGGCTAAGGTTTCTCCTGTTCCTCTCTCCCAAACTCTCATCTTTACATAATGATCGTTTACAACCTCTACAAACTCTGTATTGGTTCTGTTGGGAAATACTTCATGATTTTCAAAGTAGGGTCCAACTGCATCAATATCTAAATTGGCAACATCCTCCATAAATACTACTGCATGAGGGTTTCCCATGGATACACAGGTCATCCTGTACTCCTTGCCCTGTACTACGATAGGTGCATCCACTACCATGCTGCCCTCTGCTTTTACCGGTACAAGTCCAGGCTCCAAAATAGGACTTCCCATATTTACTCTGACCATAGAAACCTTGCCATCCTCACCAAGCGTTAACTGAAGATACTTAACCTTACCTCCACTGATAATGGAAATCTCTGTTCTGTCAATCATTCCCTTATCATATACAAACTTGGCAACACATCGGATTCCGTTTCCACACATTTCAGAACGGCTGCCGTCTGCATTGAACATTTCCATTTCGAAATCTGCTTCGTCACTTGGGTTAATGAAGATAACTCCATCTCCACCAATTCCAAAATGTCTGTCACTTAAGAATCTGACAATCTCAGGCTTTTTCTCCTGATCAATCTTTTCTGCGGCCCCATCTACATATACATAATCGTTACCGCAGCCCTGCATCTTTGTAAATCTCATATCATTGTTCTCCGTTCTTTAAAACGTTTTACTAAAAACTTCTTGTAAATATTCCTTGGTTTCATCTTGCCTAAACACATTCACTATATTATCTAAGAAAACGTAATATTGTCAACAATTGTATGGCATATATTTCGCATATTTACATAAAGTATAGTAACCCATCGATATAAATGAAAGGATATATAAATATGAGTTCCAAGACCAAAATCTTTGTATTCCACATGAGAGAGGTCATATTGACTATCATCATCCTTGTCCTGTTTTTACTGTGTGCTGTTTTCTTTGTACTGACGCTTTCCCCGGGAAATAAAGCGTCTTCCCATCTGGTTGAAAACCGGGAGAACTCTTCCATACAGGAACAGGATGATGCTTTGGAGACCTCTCTTCTTGCAAATGATGATGTTTCCTGTGCTGCCAGTGTATATGTTCCCGGCATTTATCGTACCGTACTATACCTGAACGATCAGGAAATCAGCTTAGAGGTTACCGTTGATGAATTCAACATCACATCCCTTACACTGCTTAGTATAAACGATAACCTTAACACTCTGTACCCGCTACTTTCCCCTACCTTTGAAAACATAAAATCACAGCTCTATGAGTACCAGGATCTTCAGCTGGTAACCTATGAACCGGAAAACAAATATACCTCTCTGGTTCTTTTGGAAGCCATTTCCAAGGCATTAGAAAAAGCAGCATTGCCCTAAGGGTTGCTGCTTTTATATAAACCGATATCCTTATTTACTTTTTTCCAAAATATCCTTCAAATCATCGATTGTAAAGTAGTAGCCCTTGTTACAGAATTGACACTTGGTTTCGATGGTCTCTCCATCATCAATCATCTCCTGAATCTCAGATTTACCTAAGCTGATCAAAGCCCTTTCCACTCTTTCCTTGCTACAGTTGCATACAAAGTCTGTATCCATTCTGTCGCTTTCCACAGGATCTAGTCCCTCAAGTACGACGTTAAGAATATCCATCGGGGTCATTCCCTGACTCAGCATAGTCGTTACACTACTTATTTTTGTTAGATTTTCTTCCAGCTTAGCAATGGTTTCCTCACTGGTATTCGGCATCAGCTGTACAATAAATCCACCTGCATGATCCACATGATTGTCTCTTGTCATAAGAACACCCAGGCCTACTGCTGAAGGGGTCTGTTCTGAGGTTGCAAAGTAATAGGTTAAATCCTCTGCAATCTCACCGGTCTGAAGCTCCACCTGTCCTACATATGGATCCTTTAATCCAAGATCCTTGATTACACTCAGCATACCTACACCCAAGGCGCCGGATACATCCAGCTTGCCATTGGGCTTTGCAGGAATGATTACATCCGGTACAATAGGATACCCCTTTACCATACCTTGACTATCAGCGGTTACAGTTAATCCTCTTCCCGGACCATCTCCTCGAATCTGAAGTGTCAAAAGCTCACTGTCAGATTTTAACATTGTTCCCATCATAGCCCCTGCGGTTAACAATCTACCAAGAGCTGCCGTCATTACCGGGCTGGTATTGTGAGACTCTCTTGCTTTTTCAACTAAATTACATGTGGTAGCTGCAAATGCACGAATCTGATAATCTGCAGCAGTTGCTCTTACTATATAATCCTTCATATTCTTCCGCTTTCTTATCTTTTTATTGTCTACATGCTAAGGAACTTCCTTCTCCTAAGCATTATTTCTCATTAAGGAGGTCCTTGCCCTGTTCTCTTGCAAGAATATAAACTCTTTGGCTTTCAGGCGTTACCTCCCCAAGTGTATCTGCATCCAGCATTTCTATAAACTCAAGTCCTGACTTTTCAATCATTTCCTTCATTTTTTCAGGTTCATATCCCCTTTGAAAATGGTTTTCCTTGAATCTTTGGAACTTGTCGCCCTTTGTCTGCATAAAGATGGTCAGATCATATTCATTAATCTGCTCGTCTTCATAATAATAATTTTCCCAGATAAAGCTACAATCCTCTCGGTTCTCTGCGATTGTACGATCTCCGATTACCTTGGCATATTTATATACTGTATTAAAATCAAAGATGAACAGTCCCTTGGGATAGAGGTAGTTATTGACAAGTGAAAACACGTCGATTAATTCATCTTCCTCCAGAATGTAATTTACACAATCACATACACTCACTACAGTTCCGACGGTACAATAGAGTTCCAGTTCTCTCATATCCTGTAAAAGATACAGGATCCCATCTTCCTTCTCCATGGCAATAGAGAGCATCTCATCCGAAGAATCAATGCCCATCATATCATAGCCTTTTTCTTTTAACATACGTGTGAATTTACCGGTACCACAGCCCAAATCCAAAACAAGATTCTTTTCAGATTCCAGTGTTGTGGGGTTTTCTACGTTTGGCTTGGAAACGCCGTATTTTTCAATCATGGAGGTGATAAAATCACACCATTTTTCATACGGAACATTATCCATAAGCTCATCATATACCTTGGCAAATTCCTGATAGCTTACATATTCATCCATACTAACTCTTTCACCATTGTTTCCCCTGTTTTAAAGTGCACCCAACGCGCTAAATACACCGGCACTGACAAGGCCCATAATCACACCGGCAAGAACCACGCCGGATAATACAGCCAAAACACTCTTCTTAAAATCCATATCCAAAAGGCTGGCTGCCAGAGTTCCTGTCCATGCACCTGTTCCGGGAAGAGGAATACCTACAAATAAAAACAGTGCAAAATAAAGACCCTTGCCTGCCTTTTCCATCAATGCTGTTCCACCCTTATGTCCCTTTTCCAAACAAAAGGTGAAGAACTTGCCAATCAAGGGCTTATCCTTTCCCCATTCAAGAATCTTTCTTGCAAAGAAGAAAATAAAAGGGATTGGAACCATGTTTGCAATAATACAAACAATGTAGGCATTCAAAAGCGGTAATCCCATGCCCTTCAGGCCAAAGAAAAAGGTCATATCTGCCGGAGACAGAGCAACAGGAATGGCTCCACGAAGCTCAATCAGGGGAATCATGGAAATCAACGCAACAATAATATATTTCTTTAACATTTTTAACTCCTTATGGTCATTACTATTTCAGGTATTCCTTCAAGAAAGAAATCAACGCATCCATTTCCTCATCGGTACCAATAGAGATACGAAGAGAATTGTTAATACGTGGCTTATTCCAATATCTTACGTAAATATCATTCTTCTTCAAGGCTTCAAAAATTTCCTGTGCAGGAACAGTCTTGTGTGATGCAAAGATAAAGTTGGTCTTGGAATCAGGGAAGGTAAATCCGAGAGCAGCAAGCTCCTTCTTGGCTCTTTCTCTGGTTGCAATCATCTTACCGGTAATCTCTTTAAAGTATGCATCATCCTTGATTGCCTCTGCACCAAGAATAATACTTGGTGTATTCATGGTATAGGAATTGTAAGAGAACTTTACATCACTCAAATATTTAATGAGCTTCTCATTACCAAAAGCATAACCGATACGCATTCCTGCCATAGCTCTGGACTTAGAAAAGGTCTGAACTACCAAAAGGTTATCATACTTTTCGATCAAAGGAAGGGCACTGACTCCACCAAAGTCAATATATGCTTCATCTACAATCACGATAACATCTCTGTTTGCCTGAATAATCTTTTCAATGTTTTCAAGGCTCTGAATCACACCGGTAGGAGCATTGGGGTTTGCGATTACCACACCACCATTTTCTCCCATATAGTCCTCAATATTCATCTCAAGCTGATCATTCAATGGGCGAATCTCATAAGGGATCTTAAACAGGTCTGCCCACACATCATAGAAGGAATATGTAATATCCGGGAACAGGATCGGCTTTTCTGAATTAAAGAATGTAAGAAATGCCATTCCCAGCACGTCATCACTTCCAACACCAACAAAAACCTGTTCCTTCTTTACCTTATAATAATCTGCAAGGCTTTCTACAAGTCCCGAAGCCAGTGGATCGGGATACAATCTAAACTTCTCGGAATCCATCTCTTTAAGTGCCTTAGTAACACCCGGTGCAGGTGGATAAGGGCACTCATTTGTATTCAGCTTTATAACCTTTCTCTGGGGCTGTTCACCCGGAACATAAGGCACAACTTTTCTAACATTATCTTCCCAACTCATAATTTTTCTCCTCTTTTAACCTCGATTTATCAGTTGGCTTTGTCGTACAAAAAAGTTTTTCGAAGACACGCTTTCGCTCTGCATTTTCCGTAACGGATACTAACAAATTTTCATCGCAAGCTCGAAAATTTGAAGTACCGACGGAAAATAACGGTCTACGAAAAACTTTTTTATTCTCCAAATACAACTTCTAAATCGAGTCAACATTTTATCGACATCATAGCACTTTATTGAAGTAACGTAAAGATAATAAGTTAATTCACTTGTTCATCTTGTATTTCCATCTCAGCAAGCTTTTCCTGCCAGAGATTTACGTTTTCTGTGTCTCCTAAGCTTTCGTAGCAGCGTATAATCCCCTGGAGGGGATGGATTTCGCCTCGTTTTTTTACCAGGATTGGCTCGGTCTCGTAGGCTGCATTGTAGTACCACATAATGGCTTCAGAGTAGTCCTTTAAGGCTTCGTAATATTTGCCCAGGCTGTAGCAGATTTCTGAGCATTGGGAGAGGCTCATGGCTTTGGCTACGGTGCCAAGGAGCATATGGGCATCCTGTTTGATACTTGCGATTTCTGCAAGGACGCAGAAGGCTTCCTGAAGTTCCTTTTCTGTTCGTCCGATCTCCTGAATACTGTTTGTGAAGTATTCTTCTGCGGTAAGAAGGTTTTCTTTTTCTCCTGCCATGAGAAGTTCTCTGGCATACATATTGTGAAGATGGGTTGAAAGCTTTCTTCCCATTTTGATTTGTTTTTCAAAGTTCTTTAAATCTCTGCCTCCATGGGCCTCTTGGGGAAGGTGGCAGATTTCAATATCACTGTCGTAGATATTGGGATATAGTGAGATGGTTTCATGGATGGGTTCAATCCACTGAAAGGTACGAAGTCTCTTAAAAAGCTTGGGACGGTATTCTTTGTCAAAGTTGTATACGGTGTCATAAGCCATCTGATTGGCGTAATACATCTGTACCATGTCAACTTCACCGGGGAGTACCTCCTTTAGGGCTTTAAACTTGATTCTGTTTTCTTCGTCCAATACTTCATCTGCATCCACAGAATAGATGTAATCCTTGGTTGCCTTGGAAAAAGCAAAATTTCTAGCTGCACTGAAATCATCTATCCAGGTGAAGTCATAGATTTTATCTGTATATTTTGCAGCGAGTTCCTTGGTTTTATCTGTAGAGCCTGTATCCACAATAATGATTTCCTCTGCAAGGTCTGCCACACTGTTTAAGCATCTTTCCAAAATACTTTCTTCATTTTTCACAATCATGCAAATACTGATACTAATCATAAAAAACCTCCCATAGAGATTATTTTTTGACAACTCCTGTACGTAACCGGATAAATTGTATTATATCATATCTTCCTACTCCCTGTAACTACTACATTTTCATTGTCCGTGAAATTAGATTATGCTATGATTTAGAAAAGCTACAGATAAACGGAGGCAATATGATAAAAGGAATATTTTTTGATTTTGATGGCGTGATTACTACAGACAGAATGGGTAGCCCCGGAATTATTGCTTATTTGGCGCAGGCTACAGGATTAGATAAGGATGCTGTTTGGAAAGCATACTTTAGACATAATAATGAGCTTTTGATTGGTGATAAATTACACGAGGATATGTGGGAGGATTTTTGTACAGAGCTTGGTGTTAAGATTGATCCGGCTCTCCTTACACCTGCCTTTTTAAATATTGATTTGGATCCTGACATGGTAGAACTGATTAAGGAATTAAAGAAGAATTACCTGATTGGTATGATTACAGACAACAAAGCCGACAGAATCCATACGATTTTGGAACAGACCGTCTTAAAGGGGTTATTTGATGTGGTAGTTATTTCTGCTGAGTGTCACAGCAGAAAAACTACCCAGGGCATATTTGATGTAACCCTTGAAAAATCCGGTCTTAGGGCTTCTGAATGTGTCTTCATTGACAATACC
>JAZLGY010000060.1:0-47353 GCA_045616525.1 Acetatifactor sp.
GCAGATGCTAATGTAATAGGAGTAATAGTAAATCAAGTAGATGCATCAGAGTATCGTAGAGCAATAAAGAACTATGATTATTTTAAAAAACACAGATATATTACAAAGAAGCAGAAAAAAACTGTAAAAGGAAGTGACAACACGTAAGGTGGTAGAATATGAAGAAGATAATTAAAGTAGTTATAACATTTTGTATTTTGATGTTAATCCCGTTTAGACCAATGCAGGTGCATGCTGAAATAAAACCGGAGATTGTAATTAATTCCTATGAGTTAAATGATAAGATTGAATATGGGGAAAAAAATTCTATTTATGTTGTGTTCGTAAATGAAAGCACTTCTGTTACAGCGGAAAATGTATTGGTGACCTATTATTCGGAAAACAAAACTGTAATTCCGGCAATAGGAACTTCTAATCAGTTTTACATTACAAGTATCCAACCGAGCGCAGCAGTTGGAGTTGAGATTCCAGTTGTGTTTTTGGAATCAGAAAGTGGGTTCGGACATATTCGATTTGAATTGGAGTATACAACAACTGAAGAAGCACTTTTGGGAAATAGCAGTGATATTGTATTCCCACTAACTGCTTCAGGTTCATTGGCAATTAAAAATATAAATATAACATCTAATACGACCGTTGGGGCTAATTCCTTAATTGGTGTAGGTTATAATAATGAAAAAGCCGAGGACATCCATAATGTAAAGTTGATTATTGAAGGTGAAATTACTGGAAAAAGTCAGATAGTGAATGTTGGCGATCTATATGCTAACCAAAGTAAATATACAGAAGTATATGTAACCTATGAAGAGGTTGGCGAGAGAAATATCAAGATTACCATGACCTATGATGACGAGAAAGGAAATAATCATGTGGTAGATGGTGGCTCATATACTGTAAAGGTAAAGAGCAGTGCAGAGGAGATTGATGTACAGGAAGTACAAAATTATGCTCAAAATACAGGAAATGTTGACCAAACTGATTTACAGGTATTTGAGACTCCTCAGGTACAGAACACAGCAGATATTACTCTTGTTTTATTGGGTATAGCAGGAGCTATCGTTCTCATATTAATAGTATTGATACTTATCAAAGGACTCAAAAGAAAGTAAGATATTATGAAAATTGCGATGATTGGCCATAAACGCATACCATCCCGAGAAGGCGGCGTAGAGATTGTCGTTGAAGAACTTAGTACAAGAATGGCTGCCATGGGACATACGGTTACGGCTTATAACAGAAAAGGAAAAAATGTTGCAGATAAGACAGCGGATTTAGACTTGCACAAATTGAAGGAGTATAAGGGAGTAAAAATCGTCAACGTTATCACTTCAGAAAAGAAAAGTCTGAATGCTATGCTTTATTCTTTTTTTGCAACCATAATGGCGGTGGCAACAAAGAAGTATGATGTTATTCATTATCATGCAGAAGGACCTTGTGTGCCCCTTATCATTGCGCATCTCTTTCGATTCCGTACTGTCGCAACGATTCATGGATTGGACTGGCAAAGAGCAAAATGGGGTGGATTTGCGTCTAAGTACTTGCAGCTTGGGGAAAAAATAGCAGTAAAGTATGCTGATGAAATTATTGTTTTGTCCAAGAACGTTCAAGATTATTTTTGGGCAAGATATAAACGAGAAACCCATTTTATTCCCAATGGTGTAAATGAACCGGATATTTTGGAACCTGATATTATTAAAAAGAAGTATGGCTTGGAAAAGGATTCTTACTTCTTATTCTTAGCAAGAATTGTACCTGAAAAGGGGTTACATTATTTGTTAGAAGCTTTTGCAAGAGTTGATACTGAGAAAAAATTGGTTGTTGCTGGAGGATCCAGTCATACAGGTGCTTATGTGGAGCAGATTAGAGAAATGGCTTCTAATGATTCGCGTGTTATAATGACAGGATTTGTTCAAGGCAAAGAATTAGAAGAATTATATAGTAATGCATTTTCATATGTACTACCAAGTGATTTGGAAGGTATGCCGCTTAGTTTGCTGGAGGCAATGAGCTACAAGAATTGCTGCGTTACTTCAGATATTCCGGAGTGTGTAGAAGTTGCCGGAGATTTAGCAATTTCATTTCCTAAGGGAAATGTGAAAGAACTGACGAAAGTACTTCGTAAAATGTGCGCAGAACCTGAGTGGGTACATAGCTACAAGGAAGCCTCAGCACAACTTGTCTTACAGAAATATAGCTGGGATGATATTGTAACCAAAACACTAAAACTGTATGAAAAGAAAGATAAGAAATCATGAAGATATTAATGGTAAATAAGTTTTTGTATCCAAATGGTGGATCAGAAACATACATTTTCAAATTGGGTGACTTTTTAAAGGAACAGGGACATGAAGTACAGTATTTTGGCATGGAGCATGAAGGACGCTGCGTAGAAAATCATGCGCAAGTCTACACTAGTGATATGGATTTCCATGGGGGATCCAAACTATCCAAGCTTACATATCCTTTAAAAACCATCTATTCTTCTGAAGCACGCAAGAAGATTCGCATGGTTTTGGATGATTTTGCGCCGGATGTTGTTCATTTAAATAATTTTAATTACCAGTTAACACCTTCTATTATAGTTGAGATTGTTAAATGGAGAAAACAAAAGAATAAGAAGTGTAAGATAGTATTTACTGCACATGATTATCAGCTGGTATGTCCCAATCATATGTTTAATAATCCGAATACCCATGAGAATTGTGAAAAGTGTGCTTCCGGAAAATTTATGAATTGCGTGAAGGGTAAATGTATTCATGGTTCTACAGCCAAGTCTGCGATTGGTATGATGGAAGCTACTTATTGGAAAATCAGGGGAACTTATAAGTATATTGATACTATGATTTGTTGTTCTGAGTTTATGAAAACAAAGTTGGATTTAAATCCTCTGTTTGCAACCAAGACAATAGCTCTTCATAATTTCATCGATCGAGTAGAGTGGAAGGATACACAGAAGAAGGATTATGTTCTTTATTTTGGTCGTTTCTCAGAGGAGAAGGGAATAGGAACACTGATTGAGGTTTGTAAGGCTTTGCCGGAAGTTCAGTTCGTTTTTGCTGGGACAGGTCCTTTGGAAGAAACAATTAATAGAATTCCTAATATTAGGAATGTGGGTTTTCAAAAAGGAGAGGCTTTAGAAACTTTAATTCGTGAGGCCAGATTTTCTGTCTATCCGTCGGAATGGTATGAAAACTGTCCATTCTCTGTAATGGAATCACAAATGTATGGAACTCCGGTACTAGGTGCTGAGATTGGTGGTATTCCTGAATTGATTCAGGTTGGAAAAACAGGTGAATTATTTAAGAGTGGTGATTTCGAAACTTTAAAAGAAAAAGTTCAGAAATTGTGGATGAATACTGAACTGACAGATGAGTATAGTGCTAATTGTAGAGACACTAACTTTGATACTATTATTGAGTATTACGATAAAATATTAAAGTTGTATGAATAAAAGTTGATTTTGGGAGAGTGAACAAATGGCAGCTGAAAAGAAATTAAATGGTACAGTTATTGTTACATATAGATGTAATGCAAGATGTTCTATGTGTAATAGATATAAAGCACCTTCAAAACCGGAAGAAGAAATTTCAATTGAAACAATAAAGAAATTACCGAATATGTATTTTACGAACATTACAGGTGGAGAGCCATTTATCCGTACTGATTTAAAAGATATCGTGCGTGAACTTTACAAGAAGAGTGACCGTATTGTTATTTCTACCAATGGTTTCTTTACTGATCGTATTGTAGACCTTTGTAAGGAATTCCCTAATATTGGTATTCGTATTTCAATTGAAGGTTTGGAAAATACTAATAATGAGATTAGGGGTCTTCAGGATGGTTATCAGAAGGGCTATGGAACCTTAAAAGTATTAAGAGAAATGGGTATGAAGGATGTTGGATTTGGTATGACAGTACAGGACAAAAATGCACCTGATCTGGTACCTCTTTACAAGATTTCTGATGAAATGGGTATGGAATTTGCAACAGCTTCTTTACATAATAGCTTTTACTTTGTAGAAGCAAAGAATATCATCAAGGACAGACCTATGGTTGCTCAGAACTTTGAAAATCTTGTGAATGAGTTATTGGCATCAAAGAGTCCTAAGAAGTGGTTCAGAGCATATTTCAACCATGGTTTGATTAATTATATTTATGGACAGAAGAGACTTCTTCCATGCGATATGAGTTTTGATACCTTCTTTATTGATCCTTATGGAGACGTAATGCCATGTAATGGTACAAAAGATAAAGAGGTTATGGGTAATTTAAATGAACAGAGTTGGGACGAACTTTGGAATTCTGCTGAGGCAGAAGAGGTTCGTAAAAAGGTGCGTTGCTGTGACAGAGATTGTTGGATGATTGGATCTGTATCTCCTGCAATGCATAAGTATATTTGGAAACCTGCTTGGTGGGTATTCACTCACAAGATTAAATTCTGGACTAAAAAGAAGTACAGCATGTATGAGAATAAGATTGTTCGTGATTTGAGAGATGGCAAGGTTTCAAAAGAAGATTTGGACAAATGCAGTACCTGTGATATGTGTGCTGTTGTAAACAATGGTCTTTCAGCAGCAAGTATGGAGCAGTTAAAGGATAAGACCGGAGAAGAGATTGTTGATGCAGATATTGCGGCACAATTAACAAAGTAGTTTCTTTTGTGGAGTTATGGGAATAATAGATGTTTTTTGGTAGTAAGTGCTAGAGGGATGCCTATATGATTATTCTAGGAAAGTATAAAATAGAATATAAAAACGTACAATTTTTTATATTGGGACTATATTTTTTGTTTCTTTATATGATGAATTATACTCCACCATATCAATATTTTGCATTGCTATTTATGGCAATGCAGTTTCTGGTTATGATATCAAATAAGGGACAAATAAATTTTAAGGTTAATGCTTATATTTGGTTTCAGGTTATTTTTATTGCGTATATATTATTACATACTATATTGGGATTTTCAGAATATAAGGACACGTCCATTACAGGAATTAAAACAGTTATTTGGAATTTTGCAATATCCTTCGTGATTATTAACTTTTTTGAGTCAGTTGAAGATATTGAAAAACTGATGGCTATTATTATAATATGTGTTTTTTTGACAGATATTTTTATTTTGGTATATACAAAAGGAACTGGTGAAAACGGTAGATTGGCTCACGGGGCTGTAAGACCAATATGGCATAATGCGGCAAGATATATTTCAATGGAATTTTCTAATATATCTGTATATGCAACACTGTTTTCAGTTTATTTTTATACAAAAACAAAAAAAATAATAAAATTATTGCCTATAGCTTTATTTGGAGTAGTAGTAATAATGTCAGGATCAAGAAAGGCAATTGTTTTTTTGTGTTTAAGCGTCTTTATTTTTCTTTTTTTATCCCAAAACGGTAATATTCTAAAAAAAACAAAAATTCTTGTGAGTGCAGTAATTACTGTTTTTATTATAGGAATGTTAGTAATAAATGTACCATATTTGTATAATTTGGTAGGGTACAGATTTGTGGGATATGTCACAGGTGTTACTACAGGTGAGTTTACAGAGACATCTGCAAATTCAAGAAATAATATGAAAGAAGTTGCAATAGAGTTAATAAAAAAGGAACCTATTAAGGGACATGGTATTGATACATATCGTCGATTCCCGGGGAGTTATAATACATGGAGTCACAACAATTATTTGGAATTGTTAGTAAGTTGTGGAATAATTATTATGCCAATATATTATTGGTATCATCTATATGCATTGGGGGCTTTATGGAGAATAAGAAAAAGGAATAGTATTGCAAATGTTTTTATAGCTATGGTAATCTGTATTTTAATTTTTGATTCGATATCGGTAACATACATGTCTAGAATAGATCAACCATGGTTGTTTTTAAGCGCTGTTTTAGTTTCGAAAATAAATCAAAGTAATGAGGAAAATCAAAAGTGCAAAGCGGTATTTTTTTGAGTGTGATAATTCCAGTGTATAATTCAAGTGTTGATGAATTAACTCGATGTATGAATAGCATAAGCCACATTACAGCACCATGTGAAATAGTGGTTATTGATGATGGATCGGAGCCATATATTGGTGATTATTTTAAAAAAGTAAGTAATGTAAAGTACTATCGACAAAATAATGGTGGAGTGAGTAAGGCAAGAAATAAAGGAATAGAATTGGCACGGGGAAAATACATTGCTTTTTTAGATGCAGATGATTGCTACACAAAGGAATTTTGCGATTTTATAAATGATAAATACGCAGATTTAGAGGACGATTTCTATTTGTTTAATATTAAGGAGATAGATAGTAGTAGAAAAATTTTGCATAGAGTAATATTTACTCATGAATCAAGAACTCAAAAAGATGATATTTTAAAAATAATCATAAATACAAAGAGCCTGAACGAGTGTTGGGGAAAATTGTTTAAACGTGATATTATTCAAAGGATGAATGTCAGATTTCCAGAAAAAGTTATCATCGGGGAAGATGTTCAGTTTGTAGTTAGATTTTTGGCTTGTGTTGATACAATAAAAGTATTTGATTTTTTCTCATATGATTATTATATTCCAGAGAGTCAACACGGAAGAGTAGTAAAAAATCCTGATATGCGAATTCAAAATATAAAAGAACGATATGAGGAATTAAAGAAAGTAGCAGTGACAACAAATAGCTATAATACATTAGATAGGCTATTGTCTAAGTGGGTTATTAATATTATTGTACATGATGTTATTTCTTATATGCAATTTGATAAATGGAATCAAGATTTAAAAAATAAAGTGAAAGAGCAGCTAATCGAGGATATAAATCCGATGAGAACAAAGTTTTCTGTGAAAGACGGAGTGGCATTTTATATTAAATATTTGTTGATTAAATATGAGTTTTGGAATGGAATGAGATTGATTGCCAAAACTAGACACATTTGTAGGAAGGGATGATTATTTTGTATATAGATAATCATTGAATTGGTATGAAAATATTATTACATGCATTTTGTTTTAATAATTTAGGCGATGATATGATGGTAAAGCTGATATGTGATAGGTATCCGCAACATACATTTTATTTAGAAATTGATTCAAAATATGTTGGTTCCTTTGATAAGATTAGTAATTTGCGCCTATTGAAAAAAAATATAGCAAATAAAGTTATTAATAAATTAACACGGAAAATTTTGGGGTATTCTTTTTCAACGCTATGGGGGAGCATAGTATGTGATTTATATATTATGATTTCTGGTTCTGCGTTTATTGAAGATAAGAATATGCAAAATAAGATTAATAATAATAAAATGATAATAAAAAAATTTAAGCATAAATTTATTATTGGAGCCAATTTTGGACCTTATAGTGATGAATCTTTTGCTAAAGCGTTTGAAGAGATATTTACCAATTATGATGATGTTTGCTTTAGAGATAAGTATTCACAGCAGTGTTTTAAAGAGTGCAAAACAATACGATATGCTCCAGATGTTATATTTAATTATTCAATGCCAATTGAGAAAAAAGAAAAAAGAATTGTTATTGCACCAATTTATCTGGATGATAGAGAGAATATACGTTGTTGGGCAAATAGTTATCGAGATGTTTTAGTTAAATTTTGTGAAGAAGCAATAATGCAGAATTATTATATTGATTTGGTTTCTTTTTGTTCATATCAACATGATGATATTGCAATTGATATGATTAAAGACAAGATAGATTCAAAATTTCAAAATAAAGTGATGACGACGTATTATAGAGGTAATATAGACGAGATATTGGTGATTTTTGCAAGAGCAGCGGGAGTGGTAGCAACTAGATTTCATTCTATGATTTTGGGTTGGTTGGCAAAAGCATATGTATATCCTATATTATATAGCGATAAAATGGATAATATTTTGAAAGATATGAAGTACGATGGAAAAAAATGCATTATTAGTGAATGTAATAGAATAAATCTGCAAGATTTATTCTATGGAGAAAATTTGATAAAAGTTGATTCATTTATAGAAAATGCGAAAACTCAATTTAGGGTGCTGGATAAATTAATGAATGGAAAAGAAAATGAATCTTGAAAGTAAAAATAAAAATTTATTAAAAGGTACGGGGTTGTATGCTATTGGCACGTTTGGTACTAAGATATTATCCTTTTTAATTGTACCCTTGTACACATATTATTTATTGACAGAAGAAATGGGTGTTTATGATCTTCTGTTATCAACGGTACAGTTATTGACCCCTTTGATTACACTACAGATTTCGGATGCAGCTTATAGATGGATTATAAGGGAAGAGGAAAATTACAAGGTTTATGTTGGTAATACAATAAATGTTCTTTTTGTTAATTGTTCGATTGTGGCGGTGTTAATATGTATATTTAATAAATATCATACTATACCATATTATGGGTACTTTATTGGAATACTTATAAGTTCTAGATTTTTTTCATCATTTCAGAAATTGTTAAGGGGATTAAAGAATCAGAGGTTATTTGTTGAGTCAGGTTTACTATACACTAGTATTTTTCTTACACTGAATGTTATTTATGTGTGCATATTAAATAAGGGGATAATTGGATTATTTGAAAGTAATATTTGGGCTAATGTTATATCTGTAGTGTATATAGTTATAAAGGAAAGGAAAATAAAGGAGAGTTTCTTTATAAAAATAAATTTCCCAGTTATTGTAATGCTTCTTAGATTTTCTATTCCACTGGTTCCCAATTATTTAAATTGGTGGGTAATAAATTCATCGGACAGAT
This sequence comes from Acetatifactor sp., assembly GCA_045616525.1. Lineage (GTDB taxonomy): Bacteria > Bacillota > Clostridia > Lachnospirales > Lachnospiraceae > Acetatifactor. Next base: position 8,741 of record JAZLGY010000060.1, read on the forward strand.
ATATAGTAGCATTCTTTTTAGGAACCTCAGCAAATGGAATACTAGCAGTTGCACATAAGTTTCCTAGTTTGTTACAAACCGTTTTGAACCTATTTAATTCTTCTTGGCAGGATGTGTCGGTTGCAGATACCGATGAAAATTTAGGGGAATACTATACTAAAGTGTTTAAAAAGTATGCAGTTATTTCATTAAGTATTTTGATTCCGTTGATTCCATTTACGAAAGTATTTATATATTTGGTTATGGGACAAAACTATAAAAGCGCATGTAATTACGTTTCTTTTTACTATTTAGGGACAGTATATCAGAGTTTTGCATCGTTTTATGGTGTAGGATATTTAAAAAATAAAAAGACTAGTAAGGCTTTCGCAACTAGTGTATATGCCGCAATTATAAATGCAATAGTGAATGTCTCAACTATTAAAATTATTGGATTACATGCAGCGGCATTGTCTACTTTCTTGGGTTTTGGAATTATGTGGTTGATTAGAGAAAGGCAAAATAGAGAAGAACTAGGTATAAGAGTTTGCTGGACAGAAATATTAAGCTTGACAATGATTACAATCTTTATTTGCATTGTATCCAATGCTACAAATTTATTTGTTAATATTTGTACATTTGCGTTGGGCTTTTTCTTTTTTATGTGTATAAATCGAAAAGATTTATGGTTGGGGTTGAAATTTTTAAAGAAAAAATTGAAGTAAGAAGAGGTAGACATTCTAGATATAGTTGTATTATAATTACATTAGAATAAGGTGGCAAAGTTATCGAAAGGTAATGACGCAAAGCCAAGGGTCTAAGATATTATTATTATGACAGCCGGTTGCATTTTAGGTTTAATCAATTGGCAAATATTGATTAAACCTTTTTTTGTAGAAAGGAGTATTTTTATGAAAAAAATAAAAAAAATGATGTTTTCCTTTCTTGTTATTGTGATGGGGTTATTTCTTTTTTTGGGAGATTCGAACAGATATGGTGTTTTTATAGAGGATGGTGAAATTCCACTTTCTTTTGGGGACATGAATGGTGGAATCTCTCTTGATAAGGAAAATATAATGTATGAGAATGTGGAAAAACTAAAACAGGCGGATGTAAAACACGGAGATGTTGTCTATACTTTGGGGTTTTATATAGCAAATGATGGTGGTGGGGGTGAATATTATATATCTGCAGATAAAAAGTCCGTATACTCAAAAACCACTATTGAGCTACAGAATGGATTGTATGCAGTGCTAGTTGAAAGAGAGGAAGTATCTGTAGAGCAGTTTGGAGCACATGGAGATGGAGTGCATGATGATACGCTTGCTATTAATAATGCGCTAAATTCTGAATATAATAATATTAAATTTAATAACAAAATATATAAATGTAATTATAGAATTGTTATGAATAGTCCAAATAAGAATGTATATGGTAATGGGGCAACATTAATCACAACTAATGATTATAAGGATGATAGTGAGTTTTTCTTTTTGATAAAAGCGGATAATGTTATTCTTGATACAATTAATATAAATGCAAATGAGACACAATATGTGAAATATAAGTCACAAATTGCTATACAAAAGTCTTCACATATAAAAGTTAATAATTGTAAATTTATAATTCCTGAATCAGTATGCAAAAGGCAGCCTGATGGTTCAAAAAAAGAATACACCAATATAGATTTATATTCAGGGTGGCATGATGTAGTAATTAAAAATTGTGAATTACAAAACTATTCGCAATGCGAAGCTGGTGGTGGTGTGTGGATTAGAGATATTTGGAAAATAGGTTCGAGCGATTTAGTGTTGGAAAACAACATTATTTCTAAAAGTTCGCACGACGAAATTATTGCTGTTTTTTCAGGAAGTGTTGAAAACGTTGATATTTCTAATAATAAGATTTATATGTATGAAAACGAGGTGTCATCATCATCAGATTTTTGTTTTCTTTTTGGCAATAAAAACTCTATAAAATGTGATAATATTATATTTGAAAATAATGAGATAGAATGTTCTGCATGCAAATATTTTGTAATGTTTGGAACATCAACAAATGTTATATTTAGAAATAATCATATAAAATTTTCAAAAATAGGAAACGATACATTTTATTTGTTTCATACTGCTACAGGAACAACTCCAGATAATGATAATTTAATAGAAAACAATAATATAGAAATAATAACAAATATTGATTTGAAAAGATTGTTCAATGCACCCGGAATATATAAAGATAATAATATTACGATGAATAATAGAGATGTGATTGTAGCTTTTGGTCATTCGATGGCTCGGGATGCAGGTAATAATTATATCTATCAATAATCATTTATATATTTAAATTGATGATAATAAAGAAGATTCCTGATTGGAGGAATCTTCTTTATTATTGGGTATAAAATAATTGACATGCAAATGGCAGAGTATTTACCTTCTATTAGCTGTATGATAAAATTACAAATAGATGATTTGATTTGAAGAGAGGTTGAATTAACGTGATTATATTGTCTGATTGCTTTTCGAAAAAAATAGATGAAGGATGTATTAAGGTTGCAAATTCTTTGAGTAAAAGAATGAAAAATAATAATTCAGATGTTTTTTTGATTTCTTGTGGCAAAGATAAAAGTTTTGCTGATGAGCATCTAAAACTGAATAAGTTATTTTTGAATAAAGATTTGTTTAAATATGTTAGAGAAAGAAAGCAAGATGTGCTGTATATTCCGTTTGCCTCCAATACTTTAGGTAGTATTTTGAGAACATTTATATTAAGCCTTGTATGCAGAAAAAAGGTATATGTATTGTTTGCACTTCGATATTCAATGAGTAAACTGGCAGAAATGATATTGAAAATGAGTAAAGCAGAGATACTTCTTTTGTCTAAAGATTCCTATGAACATATGTATACTTTATTCGGAAATAAAGCGCATTATATTAAAACTGGAGTAGATATTCAGAAGTTTGTACCAGTGACAGCAGAACAAAAAAAATTGTTACGTGAGAAATATGGTCTCGGAAGTGAGGATAAGGTATTACTTCATGTTGGGCATATGAAAAAAGGAAGAAACGTTGATAAATTACTTCAAGTTGATGATACGTATAAGGTTTTGTTGGTGGTAAGCTCTGTGACAGAAGCAGAAAATGATTTGAAAATCAGGATGCTTCAAAAAGAAAACATAACAGTCATAGATTCATATTTGGAAAATATAGAAGAGATTTATCAAGTGGCTGATGGTTATCTTTTTCTAGTAGAGAAAGAAGAAAATTGTATTGATGTCCCGTTATCTATTTTGGAGGCAATGGCATGTAATCTTCCTGTAGTAACTACAAAATATGGAGAAGTTAAAAGTTTAAAGGAAGGCAATGGAATTTATTTTTTAAATAAAGTAGATAAAGCTGAGTTAAATGAACAAATTGAGCAGTGTTTGCAAATTAAAAATTATGAAAATCGCAAAATAGTAGAAGAGTATGATTGGTCTCGAACAATTAGTGATATAAAGAAAATGATGAATTGATGAAGAGAATAGCCATAATATCCCCTATGATTTTACCGGTTCCAGCCATAAAAGGTGGCGCAGTAGAAGGACTGATTACAAAATTAATTCAGGGAAATGAAGAAAAAAAACAATTGCATATTGACTTATTTACGGTGGCAGAGGAAGGTCTTGAGAAGTATTCTTATTCATTTACAGATATCCATCAGATTTCACAAGGAATAATAGAGAGAAAGTTGGAACAGGTCTTAGATAAGATAAAAAGAACTTTTCAACGCGGTGGTATAAAGAGACTCATTGATAAAAAGGTAGTTGCCAGGGTTTTGGAGTTGGACTATGACGCCATTGTAGTTGAAAATATGTCGGGAATATATAGTTTACTTCGTAAAAGAGTTACTTGTCCTATATATTTTCACATTCACAACCCCTTAGATTTGTACAGAACAACAGAAGATATACAGCTTATTGAGAAATCTGGGGATTGTGTTATTGCGATTGGTAATTATATGAAGGATCAGGTGGAGAAGAATGTCCCCGGTATACGATGCAATATACTGATGAACTGTATTTCACTTAGTAGATTTTCCAGAGTTGTGCCAGAGATTAGAGAGAAGTGGCGTGAAAAGTATGGCATTACTAAGGGGCAGATTGTATTTTTGTACGCAGGCAGAATCATTCGAGAAAAAGGTGTTTTGGAATTACTAGATGCATTCTCCGAGGTAAGAAAAAGAACTCCGCAGGCAGTTCTTTTGATTGCGGGAACGGCAATGTTTGAAAAACAAAATAAAAAAATGAAATATCAGGCTGAAGTAAAGAACAAGATACAACAGATGGAAGGGGTAATTCCCACTGGCTTTATAGAGGCAGATAATATGCCATATATTTATTCCATAGCTGACGTTGGAGTGATTCCATCCATTTGGAATGAACCCTTTGGAATGGTTACCTTGGAGATGATGGCTTCAGAATTGCCGTTGATTGTTACAAATAGAGGGGAATTACCTTTTATTGTGGACGATAAGTGCGCTTCTATTGTTGAAACAGAAGGCAATTTTGTGGAACAGCTGACACAGAATATGATGCAGCTTACAGAAGATTCGGAAAAGAGACAGAAAATGGGAAAAGCAGCAAAATTACGTTTGCTGGAAAACCCGAATTTTAATGATATAAATTACTATGACAGATTTGTAGAGATATTGACAAAACACAGGGAGACATAGAGTGATTAGTATTGTTATTCCGGCATACAATGTAAAAGCTTATATAGACAGATGTCTTGACTCTGTGGTGAATCAGACATACAGGGACTTGGAAGTCATCCTTGTGGATGATGGTTCCACAGATGGTACATCAAAAGTGTGTGATATCAGGGGACAGCAGGATTCAAGGATTACCGTTGTTCATCAGGAAAACGGTGGTTTATCTGCAGCCAGAAATACAGGACTAAATTATTGCCATGGAGAGTATGTTTTTTTCCTGGATAGTGATGATTATCTGGAAGAGAATGCTATGGAGATCATGCTGAAAAAGGCGGAAGAAACCGAAGCTGATATCGTGTGCTGCGGAATACGGAAGGTATATGATAGGCAGGCAGCAGAGTCCTTTACCAGAGATTGTAATTTGGAACTGAATTCGGTGGAAGCAGTCAGAGAGATGATGGTAAGTAATACGGTATGTTCTACAGCATGGAATAAGTTATATAGGCGATCCTTATGGAAGGATATGTTCTATCCTCTTGGGAAAAAGCATGAAGATGAATTTATTACATACAAGTTATTATATGCAGCTAATAGAGTTATTTATATTGGCAGGGAATTCTATCAGTACTATCAAAGAAGCGATAGTATTATGGGGAATATTATTCAAGAGGGAAATCTTTCAGATATCGAGGCCATGGAGGAGAGATCTAGGTGGCTATTGGAAAGAAAAGAATATGAATTATATGCGGTGTCCAATTTAAAGACTTTGGAAAGAATAAAATATTTATATCGTCGCTTTAAAGGAAACGGCGGGAAATATGATAATGAGTTTTCAAAACTTATGGGTTCCTATAAAAAGATTTCAAAAGAGATTTTTAAAGATAAAAATGTTAAGTTTATAGATAAATGTAAAACACTCTATTGGCAGTATATGTTACCAATAGGAAAATGATTATATACATTGCTTCGGGGGTTATATGGCAGCTTTGGTATCAATTGTAATTCCTATGTACAATTCCCAAACAGTTATAGGAAAATGTCTTGCATCAGTAATGCATCAATCCTATAAGCAAATAGAAATTATAGTTGTGGATGATGGTTCTACAGATGGTTCTGGAGAAATTGTACAGGAATACCAAACACGTGACAACAGAATAAAGTATATTAGGCTGGAACATTGTGGCGTGTCTAAGGCTCGTAATGCTGGAATAGACGCTGCCCAAGGAAGGTATATTACCTTCGTTGATAGCGATGATTATGCGGAAGACAATATGGTAGAAGAATATATGAATGCCATGGATCACTTTTACCGCAAAAAGATAAATCCCAGTTTTGTTATGGTTGGAATGCATGTAGATGTTTTTTGCGGAACCATGGAAGAAACAGATCATCTGGTAGATGGAAAAGAGGAATATCAGATGATTGCGAAGGATCGAATTGCATACCTATGTTGGTGTAAGTTATTTAATTTTATTACTAATAAAATTTATAGTTTGGAAATGATAAAAGATTATAGGATAAGGTTTGATGATCAGATTCAGATAGGAGAGGACTTACAGTTTAATCTTGATTATTTGAAAACGGTACCCGGAGATATTGGTATGGTTAATAAAGCACTATATCATTACGTGCGTGTAAACGAGGAGTCACTTTCTCTTATTTATTATGAAAATGCCATAGAACATACGAAAGAAGTATATGCTAATCTATTACAGTATTTACAGAAACAGGAAGGAACAACAGAAGATGATATAATGGTAATTAAATCTATTCTTCTGGTGGATTGGACATCTAGATTGACAGCTTTATATGAGCATGGCAAAGGGACTTCAGAGCGGAAAGATGGTAGAAAAAAGGTTCAGTCAGAGATTTGTACTAAAGAATTTCAGAATTTATTAGAAGAAGTGCATTCCTGTGGCAAGGTATCTCATTTACGATATTATTCATTAAAAATGAAAAATTATGGATTATATTGTTTTATGAGAAAAATATATCGAATGTTGAAATAAGGATTATATAATATGAAAATCTCTGTAATTGTACCTGTATATAATGTTGAAAAATATATAGAGCGTTGTTTACAGTCGTTAATGTGTCAGACACATAGAGACATAGAAGTTATTGTGGTAGATGATGGATCAACGGATTCGTCCTTACAGAAGTGTAGAGAATATGAAAGAAAAGACTCAAGGTTTAAGGTCTTTCATAAAGAGAATGGTGGATTATCATCAGCCAGAAATAAGGGACTGGAAGAAGCAACAGGGGAGTATATATGTTTTGTAGACTCAGATGACTGGGTTCATGAAAGATTTTGTGAGCTATTGTTACATGCATGCGAAACCACCGGAGCTGATATGGCAATGTGCCTGTTTCAAAAGACAAGCACTGATATACAACAAGAAGAGATTAATGTTGCAAAGGATGTTACGATTTTATCAAATATCGATATGATACAGCATTTGAGAAACAGAGAAACCACGGAATATGTGAATACAGTTGTTGCGTGGAATAAGTTATATCGACGAAAAATAGTTGAGAATCTTCGCTACCCTGAAGGAAAACTTCATGAGGATGAGTATGTTGTGGGAGAGATTCTTACAAGAATAAAAAAGGTTGCATTGATTGACATTCCTTTATATTACTATTTTCAACGCAAGAACAGTATAATGAGTGAAGAGAAAACGGCAGGAACCCTATCTGCAGATTTATTAAAAGCCTATCAGCACAGACTAGAGACCTTTCGCGCATGCCGGTTAAAAACAGAGAGTGAGTATGCTTGGAGAAATGGTGCATTAACCATTATTGAGCAGTATTTCAAAGAAAGAAAACATGGCGAAAATCATAAGAATTCCACCATGCTTCAAATGTATAAGGAATGGTACAATACAGAGAAAGCAAACATTCCATTAAAATGGAGATGTAAATACATGTTATTTATGATTTCACCATCCATTTATCAAAGAACTTTTGGCATTAGAGACGTGTAGCTTTGTAATAATTGGGCATATAGGTAAGGAGGGCAAAATGTATCTTCTGGCGAAATGTTTTTATGTGATTGCCCCAGATATATTTTTTGATTTCTTTAAAGTAAGGAACTAGCTTTTGGTACTCCCCCTCATGTGTCATCAGATAATACATAGAATATTCCAAAATAGTTGAATATTTATACATTAAAGGATGGATAAAACGTCTATTATCGGTTTTAATCAATTCATTTAGCATTTCTTGAAAAGCATTGTGATATACAAAATCCCCTTCTGGATGAAAGAGTTTGTCGGGACTTGTAACGGAGTCCTGTGTAATATAATAGTCATAAAGTACATCAGAGATTATAGTTATTTTTAAACTGGTATTCAGAAGAAGTTCTGTATTAAAAAGCATATCTTCACAGTGTGTAATTCCCAGTCGAAAAATTTTATTAAGGAAAATAGTTCTACGATACATTTTGTTCCACAAAAAGCCACCAATGGATTCGTCTGTATATATGTGGTATAATAAAGCATCACTGTTGGTTATAGGTTCTCCCTGGTAAATGACAGGAGATGTGGTTAACTGCTTTACAGTATTATATCCACAGACAATAATATCCGATTTTGTGGAAAGGATATTATGATACATAGTAGATATAAAACGGGAATGCATAATATCATCAGAATCCATGAAGGAAACATAATCACCTTTGGCAAGTGCTAATCCTTTGTTTCTGGCGTTGGATACACCGAGGTGTTCCAGATGAATATATTGGATTCTGGGATCCTCGAAGGATGTACATATTTTGGCAGAACCATCTATAGAACCATCATCAATTAACAGTAGTTCAAAGTCGGAAAAATCCTGATTGAGAACAGATTGTATGCTTGTTTTGATTGTTTTTTCAACATTGTAGAAGGGCATAATGATGCTAACTTTGCACATAAATGTATCCTTTCTTTTTCAGTATAATATGATTATAACATAGGGATGGAAAAAAGTGGAAAATAATAAGATACCTAAAATTATACATTATTGCTGGTTTGGCCCCGGAGAAATGTCACAGGAAGAAAAAAATTACATCGAGAGCTGGAAAAAGAATTGTCCTGATTACGAACTAAGATTGTGGTCTGATAGTAATTATGATATTTCAAAATGTCAATATACGAGGGAAGCTGCAGAAAACGGAAAGTGGAGTTTTGTTACGGATTATGTAAGGTTAGATGTGCTTTATCAGTATGGAGGTTTATATTTTGATACAGATGTGGAGTTACTGAAAAATTTTGATTCTTTCCTTACATGCGAAGCGTTTATTGGATTTGAAGATGGAGAACATGTTAACAGTGGGCAGGCTATGGGAACGGTTCCCGGGAATCCACTGATTAAGGAACTACGGGATATGTACCACAATATATCTTTCTACAAGGAAGATGGATCACTCAACTTAAAAGAATGTCCAAGATATTTGACGGAATATTTGGAGACAAAGGGATTAAAAGGAAATGACGAAAAACAGTGTATAGAAGGGATGGTTGTTTTTCCTACCAGATATTTTTGCCCCAAGAGTTTTCAAACCGGTAAAATTCATATTACGGATGATACCGTGAGTATTCATCATTTCCGAGGAGCATGGCATTCTGAAAAGGAGAGAAAAATTATTCTTTGGATGCAAAAGGTAAGAAGAGTGCTGGGAGTGAAAAGAGGAAATAGTTTCCTCCAATGGTTTTTTGAAACAAAGGATAAAATACGTCATAAAAAGGGATAGAGAGGATTTCCTATGGAAAGTTTGATAAGCATTATTGTACCAGCTTATAATGTAGAACCTTATTTGGAAAGATGTGTCATATCTCTTATTAATCAAAGCTATGAAAAGATAGAAATTCTTTTGGTCAATGATGGTTCAACAGACGGAACGGGTGAATTATGCAATCGGTTGGCAGAGAAAGATTCAAGAATTAAGGTATTTCATCAGAAAAATAAAGGACTGTCAGGAGCAAGAAATAAAGGAATTTATTTCGCCCAAGGAGAGTATATAACCTTTATTGATTCAGATGATTACGTTTCAAATGATTATATTCGTATCCTCTATGAGGTGGCTTTGAAAAACACAGCGGATATGGTTTTTTGTGATTTTTTAGAGATGAAAGAAGGGGATACTTTAGAAGAGAATAAAGAGGTTGTTTATCATGAGAAAATATATGATAAAACAGAACTCTATGATATAATTTCCGATATAGTTCATCACGAAAAAACAAAGGTTGTTATTGCATGTGCAAAACTATTCAAAAGAGGAATATTTGAAAGCTTTCGTTTTCCGGAGGGAAGGATTCATGAAGATGAATTTTCAGTTCATCACCTATTGTGGAAATGCAAAAAAGTGGTGGGAATTGATAGCAGCTTATATTACTACTGTATCAGAAGCGGGAGTATCACCGGAGATGAAGAATACAATGACAGGCATTTGCAGGTGCTGGATGCGTATGAGGATCGTGTGCAGTTCTATAAAGAACATTTATCGAAGGAACTTTTTGTTGCAATGATAATATGTTTTTTTGAAATGATAACGGTAGAATATCAGAGAGCCTTGAAGCAGCATGCCGAGGCAGATATTTGTGAACATATCAGAAAAATCATGAATAGAAAAATAGGAAGATATGGAAAATATATTTCTTTTAGAAAAAGAGCAAAATATTTGCTTTTTGTTTTTGCACCGAATAGGTATTTTAGACATTTTTGGAAAGAGTAGAAGGTAATTATGGAGAAAAGAGTTTCGGTAATTGTGCCGGCTTACAATGTAAAGACTTACATATCGGAATGCATTGAATCTATATTAAGACAGTCCTATCAGAATTTGGAAATTATCATAGTAGATGATGGGTCAACGGATGGTACCTGGGATGTGATTCAGCGTTATGCGAATATAGACCCTCGAATTGTTGCAGTTAGTCAGGAAAATGGTGGGGTTTCTACGGCCAGAAATAAGGGCTTAAGCATTGCAAAGGGAGAATATTGTACTTTCATTGATGGTGATGATTATTATGAAGCGTGTGCAATCGAGACCATGGTTTCACAATTGGAGAGAATGGATTCAGACTGCGTAAATTGTCAATATATTTTCCGATATGAAAATGGGGAAGAAAAAGAAAAAACACATTTCCCGATAAAAACGTATCAATTGATTGATGATGATAAAAAAATAGATTTTATGGTCAATGAATTGATGATTTATAATGTAGGTTACGAAGTGTGGGATAAGCTGTACAAGATGGATATTATCCAAAGTAATCATCTTCGATTTAACCCCCAGTGTCATATTGGTGAGGATTTGGCCTTTAATATTGTTTATTTGTGGTATGCAAAAAGCATATGCAATATAGAGACCTTTACTTATAATTATCGAATCAGAGAAGGATCCGCCATGAGAAAAGCATCTAATCTGGATTATAGTATGACGGAAAGTGGAATCATGATGTATGGAGTCTACAATTTCTTCTCAGATTGTGGCAATGAATTTCTGAAAAAGAATTTTTATTTATTGTTCTGCAGATTTATGGATAATGTTTGTCGAGGATACAATGCCAAACAGGTGGTTGAGGCTTTGAAAAGGAGCAAACAATTTGAGTTCCAAATGGAGCAGATAACAGAGATTATAAAAAATAAGAAGGATGTTGAGAAATTATATCCCAAAGAAACCAGAAAGATTATATGGCGATTTTACTTATATATAAGAGGAAAACTGGCTGATAACAGTTGGACGAATAAAGTATATATGTTGTTCTATGGAATTTATAGAAAACTTCGTGGTAGGGAAAAACTACAAGAGTGGATTGTACCCTAAACAGTTAGGAATAAGATGAATAAGCATGCATATTTAATTATGGCTCATAATGAGTTTGGATTGTTAAAAAAACTGTTACATGTTTTAGATGATGAAAGAAATGATATTTATTTACACATTGATGCAAAAGTAAAAGAGGTTCCTTGGAAAGAATTTAAGGACATGGTATGCCGTGGAAATCTGTTCTTCGTTCCAAGAATGAATGTTCATTGGGGACATTTAAACTTTGTAAAATGTGAATTAAATCTTTTGAAACATGCAATAAAGAGAGAATACAGTTATTTTCACCTGATTTCAGGAGTTGATTTTCCTCTGAAAACGCAGGATGAAATACACGATTTTCTAGAGCAGAATGAAAAAGATTATATTGCTTATCATACCGAAATGACTTACGGTGATAATTTTTTGTATAAGGTGAAATATTATTTCCCGCTAATTTACTGGGTGGGAAAAGGCTGTGATGCACCTAAAACCTACAAAGATAAGATAATAAGAAAGCTTGGTGAATGGCAGTATAGGTTATTGCAGTGGCAGGAGAAGAAGGGAATAGACAGAACGAAGAAGTACAAGGATATGATCTTCTATAAGGGGTGTAATTGGTTTACGCTTACGCAGGAAACAGTAAAATTTTTGATAAAAAGCGAGAAAAGAATCTATAGAATGTTTTCCATGACCAATGCACCGGATGAGATTTTTCTTCCAACCTTAATTGTTAATTCACCTTATGCCAAAAATGTGGTTAATTCTTCCTTTAGACATATTGACTGGGTAAGGGGAGGTCCATACGAGTTTCAGGAAACAGACAAGGATGAGTTGGAAGAAACAAAAGATTTTTTCGTCAGAAAGGTTTCCTATGAACGACATCCGGAGCTTGTTAATTGGCTGGAAGATAGATTGGAAGAAAAACAGTATGATGATCGTCAAAGACCATTAGTTAGCGTAATCATTCCCGTTTACAATGTAGAAAAATACGTTGAAAAATGCGTTGTGTCTGTTATGAAACAGGATTATGAGCATTTAGAGATTATTATAGTGGATGATGGATCCACAGATGGTTCAGCGAAAATTGTGGATGATTTAAAAAAGAAGGATGAAAGAATCACAGTGATTCATCAGCAAAATAAGGGATTGGCCGCAACCAGAAACAGGGCAATGAAGGAAGCGAAAGGAAGCTATTTTGTGTTCGTGGACTCAGACGACTGGGTAGAACCGGATTATGTCTCCCATATGCTTAACAAGGCACTTCGATGTAATGCAGATCTGGTTTGCTGCGGTTTTTGTGATGAGGATGAAAAAGGAAATATTACTAGAGAGGTTTCCTTTGAAAAAGAGGATTGTTTTGGTGTTGTATCCGGTGTCTCGGCCATGAAAAGGCTTGATAATATTTTTTCACAAGAGTATTTATTAACAGTTGTTCCGTTTAATAAATTATACAAAAGGGAATTATGGGAGAATGTAGAGTATCCGAGCTTAATACACGAGGATGAATATATTATTGCGTTCCTGCTAGAGAAAGCTAAAAAGGTCTCCAGTGTTGAGCAGGTTATGTATCATTATGTAAAGAGAGAGCAATCCATAACAGGCAAGGAAAATCAGTATGATTTGAAACACCTGGATGTATTGGATGCTTTTGAAAAAAGAATAGAAATATGTGCAAAAAAAGAATATAAACCTTTTTTTGAGAATATTGTTTTGTGCTATTTTGAGATGGTTACACAGCTATTGTTACGATACAGAGAGAAGGAGTTTCAGGATAACGATTTAAACAGAATCTTTAGAAATAAGGTGAAAAAGATATATTTTCGTTATTTTTCAGCGCTTTCATGGTATTATAAGAGAGAGTATGCACTTTTATTGCTGAATCCTTGGAGATATAGAGAAAAGGTATTAAGTATTATGGATAAAAAGTGATTTGACAGATAAAGAGGATGAGTGGATGAAGCTAGCAAAACAAGCTTTGAAACGTTATAACGGTGGAGTAATATATAAGCTATGTTCTGAAATGAAGTGGATATATACTTTTTTTAAGTCCTATATTCCAAGAATTTTATTATATATTTTACTTGTATTATTTCATACATATATTGAAATTTTGATTACTTATAAGGTCGGAAATGTAGTGGATTTTGCACTCGGACATGATATGAGTAAAGTGATTAGTATGGGGATCCTATATATCGCTTTATTTGTAGCCAATGCGGTAATCAGTATTGTATGTAATCGATTTGCAGCATGGAATTATAATGATATGCAGAGAACCATGGTAAAGTCTGTTTTCAATAAGATTGTTCATGCCGACTGGGAGGAACTGAATGCCTATCATTCAGGTGATTTGATTACCAGAATGAGTTCTGACGTCAGAACGGTGGCAGGAAACGCCAATGGTTTTTTAACCACTATTATATCCCAGGTTTTAACCATTGTAGTGTCTGTTGGAATGATAGTGTATTATGATGTATCTATGTTATTGGTAGTTGTTGTAATTGCTCCTATTATTTTGATTTCATCTAAAATATTTATTAATAAGATTTATAAATATCAGAGTCTTATTAAAACTGTAGAAAGCAAGGAAACAGCATATTATAAAGAAACCTTCCATAATATACAGGCGGTTAAAGCGTTTGGACTTGCTGACAACTTTTATGAGAAAATTGGAGTATTGGAAAATGAACGTTTCCAGGCAGATATGACTTCCAATTTATTTTCTTTGTTGTCCTGGGCTGTAACATATCTGGGAGGTATTTTCTCAGCTATGATTTGCGTGGGATGGGCTTTTTACAGGGTTAATTCAGGAGCCATGACCTTTGGTACACTTTCTGTTTTGGTCGTACTTGCCATGCGAGTAGCAATGGCAGGTAAAAGCTTATTGGGACTTATACCGGTATCTTTGCAGCTGACAGTATCTTCGGAAAGAGTGAGAGCTGTTTTGAATATACCTGATGAAGAATCCTGCCACACAGCGGCTTTTGAAACGCTTAAGTCAGAAGGAGAAGAAAAAGGAATTGCAGTCCACATTAAGGATATGAGCTTTGCATATAAGACCAGTAGGATGATTTTTGAAAAGGTGAACTTGGAAGCTCATCCTGGAGAGGTCATTGCACTGGTAGGTCCTTCGGGAGAGGGAAAAACAACAATGCTTCGTATTCTTTTAGGTATTTTGAAGGTAAAAGAAGGTGAAGTGTATGCAGCTCTTGAGAATCAGGAGAACAGTAAGGTACCTTTTTCTACTGAAACAAGGCAACTGATTGCATATGTTCCACAAGGAAATACTATGCTTTCAGGAACTATTGCTGAAAATATGAGAATGATTGCACCCAATGCCACAGAGGAAGAAATCATAGAGGCACTGGAACAGGCCTGTGCGTATGATTTTGTTAAGAAGCTTCCAAGTGGTATTTATCATATGATTGGAGAAGGCGGAATAGGATTTTCAGAAGGACAGAATCAGAGATTGGCCATCGCAAGAGCTATTCTTCGTAAAACTCCCATTCTTCTATTGGATGAGGCAACTTCCGCATTGGATGTAGTTACAGAACGAAATGTTTTAAGAAACCTGATGAAGGATGATGCTCACAGAATATGCATACTTACAACACACAGACCAAGTGTGTTATCTATGTGCCATAGAGTGTATAAGATTTGTGATAAAAAGACAGTTATTATTGGTAAAGAAGAGATTACAAAGCTAATGAATGAGTTTTAACAAGGAATTGGAGAGACATGTTATGCAGGGATTAATTTTGGCAGCAGGGATGGGAAGCCGATTAGGGGAGTATACAAAAGATGTTCCCAAGGTATTGGTTGAAGTGGCAGGACAACCGTTGATCATGCATGCACTTGAGAGATTGCTTGAACAAGGGGTGGAAGAAACTATAATCGTTGTTGGTTATATGAAGGAAAGCATTATGGAGCAGTGCGGTGACTCATATAAGGGAATGAAATTGAAGTATGTAATAAATGAACGATACGAAACAACCAATAATGTATATAGCTTTTATTTGGCTATGAAGGTAGTAAAGAGCGATGTCTTAATGGTTGAGGGTGATTTATTATTCTCTTCCAAGGTATTGGAAGTCGTTTTAAGAGAAAAAAGAGATTGCAATATCGTTGTTAGCAGATATAATCCTAATACTATGAATGGTACTGTGATTGAAACAGGAGAGAACTCAGATATAGCAAGGGCATTGGTAATAAAAAAACGTCAAGGAAAAGATTATGATTACGAAAATGCCTGGAAAACGGTTAATATATATTATTTTGGGCAAACGTTTATTGAGAAAAAGTTCCGTCCAACACTCGATTTGTATATATCCAATGGTAATCTCAATAATTATTATGAATTTGTTTTAGGAGCACTGATTTATTATGGGGATGATGATATTAGAATTGTACCTGTAGATGAAGAAATGTGGTTTGAGGTTGATGATGAGAGGGATTTGATGATTGCCAGAGAAAATGGGGGATTCTAATGGAACTTAATCTGTTGCATATTGTAATACCCTGTATAAAATCGAATGGGTATTATGATGAATTGATTAGTAAAAAGGAAGCTATCAAAAAATCCGGTGGAACGGCACTGGTGGTAGAAGGAAACACCTATGCTGAAGCTTATAATAAAGCACTAGAGACAGTTCAGGATGGGTATATATGGTTCGTATATCCTTGGATGCATTTAAAGGAGAATGCATACAGGGATATTTTGCGTATTACTGCTGATTCTAAGGGCTTATATATGCTAAGCTATGAGTATAAAGAGTGGAATGTTAGCTTACAACATCAATTAAAAGAAGATATATTGGATCGCCGGGCATTTGCCAAACAGTTATTAATCAATAATGAAAATACAGACTATACAGCATTATGGAACAAGATTTTTTCCGTAAAGATGATTAAGGAGAATAAGCTGCTGTTTAGAACAGATATGAAGGAAGGATATGGAACAGAATTTCTGTATCATTACTTAAATTATTGTGACAGTATAAAAATCAAAGAGGATATTTATTTTCAGTATGTTTCTGTAGAGCAACCCAAGGTGGAGGTCTTGGATAGAATTAATAGCAGACATAAGCTATATGAAACATATAGGGATTATGAAAAAAAATGTAATCCCGATGTCAAAGACAAAGAAATCAGTCAATACTATATGGATTATCTGATATATGAATATGTAAGGATTCATGAGTTACCGGTTAATCAGCGGAAGGCTGTGAAACAGCGGTTAAAACAGGAACAAGATATATTAAAGAGAAAAACAATTGGAGATTATCTTTATATACAACAGGCTGTTTTCAGAAGTAAATACAGCCTGAAGAATATTAAAAGATGGTTAGATGCTAAAAAGCCGGAAAAGCAACAGAAAGAACAGGACAAACGAGAACAAGAACTAGAAGACTATTATAAAAAGGTTGAACATGATTATGCAGAAAGCACTCAGAAACACCGGCAGAGAAGTATATTGTTGTGGTGCGACAGTCAGACCATGTTTTACCATATATGGAATTTTTATGAAGCTGTCAAGGATATAAAGAACTACCGATACTTTATATATTATGTAAATAATTGGTCAGAAACGGTAAAAGATGGTGTAGAATTAATACAAGAAGAAAAGGATGTATTGAGTAGATTTTGGAACTTAATTGTCTGTCCTGATGCGAGAAAACCTTTTGATAGGATTCATCCTGAAACAAAGCTTTTATATATTAATCATGGCTTACATATGATAAGCTATGATGGTGGAGAAAGTCTTTACGCGTATTCTATTGGAAATTCCATGACAGATGAGGGATTGCCAATATTTGATAGGATGTTAGAACCCAATGAGGAATATGTGAAACTGCTAGAGCAGGATCATCCGAAGCTGAAGGGAAGAATTATACATACCGGATATAAGAAGAATGAGGAATTACAGCAAAGTGTAAAGAATTATTCTGTATATCGAGAAAAATTAGGGATAAAACAAGATGAAAAGCTTATTGCTGTATTTGGGTCCTGGGGAAAGGATAGCTTATTCCATCAATTGGGAGAGACATTTTTTGAAGAAGCTAAATTGCTGATGGAAGAAGGATATCGTTTTGTTCTGTCTATTCATCCAAAGGAGTACACCCAATACGATGAAAATCTAACTTATATGGGACCACAGGTAGAGGAAAAGCAAAAAGAGGGATTTATAATTCGAAGACCACAAGAGGATTCTATTCCCTTCATTGTTGCTGCTGATATTGTGATTTGTGATTTCACAACCCTGTGTGAGGAAGCAATGTTAGTCGGTAAACCGGTAATCTTAAGCCCTTTTCCTTTAGATAGAGTATGGAAGCATTCAACCATTGCAAAATACATGCAAAAGGGTCCGGTGTTGAAAGATATATCAAAATTGCGGGAATTACTGAAGAACTGTGACAATGATGAAGTGAGGAATTTGTGTAAGGAATATGCAGAAAAGCTGATTCTACAAGACGGAGATTATAAGGGAATTATTCGAAAAACAGTACAGGAGTTGTTGGAGGAGCAAAATGGGGAAACTTACAGTTAAAAGAGTAATGGATGGAAATCTTCCTTATGAAGAGATAACAGAATTGTTACATGCAAGTTATAAAGAGCATGCCGATCATAATAGGGATTATATGGCAGCAAAGCAGTCAGTGGAACAAACGAAAAAAAGATTTGAGGGTAATTATTGTGTTTTGGTATATGATGAAGATAAATTGGTGGGAACCATAGCTTATCGAGCTATTGAAAACAAAGATCCAAAACAAAGGAAATGGTATGAAGATGATTTCTTTGCTTTTTGCAGTCAGGCAGCAATTCATCCGGATTATCGAAAAACCAATGCATTCGTTATGATGGTTATGCATGCATATAAAACACCTGGAAGTGAGAAATGTAAATCGGTAATCATTGATACATCGGTAGAAGCGAAGGAGTTGGTGGAAGGATATGTGAAATGTGGTTTTCAAATAGTGGATATGGTTTCCTGGCCTACTACCGGCTATTATTCCTATATTTTCAGAAGTACCATGCATGGGAAAAAGTATAGTAACAGGTATTGCAAATTTAGATTTTATATTTCAGCTTTTTTATGTAAACTACGTTATAAGAAAAATGGACGGAAAAGATTTGGCATATAGAAGAATGGGGGAGTTATTTTGTTAGAATCTATTAAAGAATTCTTAGAGTATGTAGAGGGTAACTATTCAGAAAAGAATGCTTTTCAGTATTACGACATAAAAGAGAATCAGATAATCCGGATTACCTACAAAATATACGTGGAAGATGTTAAAAAATGTGCATCATATTATCTGAAAAAGTATGAAGATATATATAAAATGCATGTTGGTATTATGGCTAATAATACCTATGAATGTATTGTAAACTATATGGCTGTTATGCTTGTGGGGGCAGTACCGGTTTTAATGAACACTCAGGAAAAGTGGAACATTATTCAATATGAATTGGAAAAAGCCAGGATAAAACTGGTTTTAAGTGACGGCCAATATGAAAAAAGAGAACCACAATTGTTGGAACAGAATGAGATTCTATTAGAAAAGACCACGTTACATAGAGAACAACAGTTGTGTGAAATGAATGCAATGCAAGCACTATCCGGAGAAGAAACCATAACTATGATTTTTACCTCCGGAACTACGGGAAAGAATAAAGCAGTTCAGCTTTCTTTTCAAAATATATGGGGACTACTTCAATATAATGATGAGAAGGTAGTAGAGCTTAGAGAGTTATTTTTTGATGAAATTCCGGTATTATTAGTGGTGCCCTTGTATCATGTATCCGGCTTGAATCTTTTATATGTTTTTGGATATGAGGGAGAATGTCTGAATCTCTGCCCAAATGCAAAATTTATCTATAGAGATCTTCAAAAAATGAAATCTGTATATGCTACACTTCCGCCTATCTTTTTGGAAATGTTTTGCAAGGATATACAACAAGGAAGAAGAGAGAAACTTGGGGATTTGAAAGTAATCGTAAGCGGTGGTGCGGCTTTAAACCATGAGATGCTACAGACCTTTGATAAAGAGGGCATGGTAGTGGTGGATGCATATGGAATGACTGAAACAACCGGTGTTGGAGCTATGTCGAAAGTAATAGAACCGAATGAAGAAAAAAGACTTCATTCGGTGGGAGTATGTGGAAGAGAAAATAGCATTCAAATTGTAGATGGTGAGATTTGTATTCAGGGGGAAACCGTTTCCAAAGGATATTATAATGAGGACAGTATAGAAGAGTTTTTTGATGTAAATGGCTGGTTTCATACAGGAGATTTGGGTTATATGGACGAAGAGGGCTATCTTTATATTGTAGGAAGAAAGAAAAACCTTATCATTTTATCCAATGGCGAGAATGTAATTCCGGAAGAATTGGAAGAAAGACTATTACAGAATGAAAATGTTTTGGAGTGTCTTGTTAAAGAGATAGACAAAAAAGTAGGTTGTGAGATATATTGTAATCAGGAGAAGAAGGAAGAAATACAGGTTTATATTGATAGCATCAATAGGGAGATGGCATTGTACAAACGAATTAATGTAACAGTATTTAGGGAATCTCCTTTTGAAAGAAATCAAAGTGGGAAAATAATAAGAAGGTAGGGGTATGAAGAAAGAAGATATTAAGAACAGATTGCAGGAATTATTGCAGGAAACCGCCGGAACTGTTTTGAAAGAAGAGAAGATGGGAACAAATCTTATGACAGAGTTAGATCTATCTTCTTTACAATTAATGATGGTTTTAGCACAAATTGAGGAAGAATATCAGATTGAATTAAAGGAAGAGGTTTTGCGAAGTTTTGTTTCTGCAAATGACATTGTGGATTACATTGCTTCCGAGGTAAAAGCGGATGAATGATATGGAACTGTCAAAAAAATATGTAAATCAGGGACTGATGTACTTATACAGAGATGATACCATATGCAGACTAAGATTTACTGCCGCAGAGGAATTAGACATAGAGATAATGAATTTGGCAGTAAATGAAGCTCTAAATTTACATCCATATTATCGAACCACTTTTGTAGAAGAAGATAATCAATTTTTTTCATTAAGACAGTTTGAACAATATCAAGTATTGGACAAATATGAGCAAAAAACACTTCCACAGAAGGAAGGCGGATATCTATTTCAGGTGTTTTGCATTGGAAAAGATTTGATCTTTGATTATCACCATGCATTGGCAGACGGTAGAGGTATCCTTCCCTTTATTTTGGAGATATACAGATTATATTTAAATAAAAAAATAGGATTGAATATTCCGGGAATAGAATTGAAGGAAATAGAAGAGTGTGATTATGAGAGCATAGTAAAGCAATATTATGTTGATGAAAAAGAACATGAAAAATGGCAAAGAAGAAAAGGGAAAAATATCGGAGAAAAGTATTGTATCATAATCCCTTATGATGAGATTAAGAAAAAGTCCATGAAATTGGAAATTAGACCCTTTGCTACTGTAGTGACGATGATCTCTGAACTTTTTAAAGACAAATCAGAAGATGGAATACACTATAGATATTCTTTAGATACCAGGGGGACCTTGAGGGTAGAAGGTGCTATTTATAACTGTTCAGTCTCTTCTGACAGAAAATTAGATAACACTAAGTCTTTTCAGGATAGAGCTATTGAGGCCGAAAACATTGTGATTGAGGACAAGAAACAAGATAATATTTTAAAGAAACTGGCAAGAATATATAAGTGGTTATTGGAAATGGATGCTATGAAAGTATCCGTTAATAGAAAAAAAAGAGTAATCCAAATGAATGACGAAATCGATAATGATTATGATTTTTGGGTGAGTTATGCCGGTGATTTTTTTTATGGAGTATCCGAAGAAATAAAGAAGCATATTGTTAATTGGAAAATGGAAGTTCCGCCTTCAATGAAGAGCATTATGGGTGTTGAGGTTTATCGTATCAGAGAAGATATGGTTTTTTGTATAGATGATCATTTTTCGGAGGAGAATCATAAGTATGTTGTAAAAAATATTTGGGAAAAATTAGGATTTTCTGTAAAATTAGAAACTAGTGCGTTTGAAGATCTGGACTAAAGTTAGAGATTCTTTAGTCCATCCATTCCCCATTTTTTACAATTGCAGATTTTAAATGATAATATTGAGCAAAGCTTACGTTGGCATAGAAATCTTCATTGCTTGATAGGTCACATAAATAAATCAGAGGAGGAGTATTTTGGATTGGTTCCAGTTCAATTGCTTCTCCTTTGTGTTCTTTGGCATATGCCACACGAGCATTCATTTCTTGATCATATTTAATAGCGGATTTGTCCAGTAACATTTCTTTTAAGGCTCTTACAGTGGTTCCGTTTTGATGCTCCATTCCACCAATAAAGGTAAGGACAGAAAAAAGACATAAAAAGCATGAAAACCGGACAATCATATTAGTACATTTTTTCAAGGGCAGAGAGTCCTTTATATATTTTTGGGTTATTCCAATACCATAAGAGAAGGTTATGATTCCGAGAATAACATATGTTGAAAAAAGTAAGTTATATATTCTTGGTTCGCCAAACCATCCCATGGCATAATGCGGTACACAAAACATGGCAGAAGTTATGCAATAATCAAGCAGAAGAAGAAATATAAATGTTCTGATCTTGAAATAATCTGATGGAACTGATTTGAGGGCGCTTATAATACATGGAAGTAATAAAATTAATAAAATAAGAAAATCAAAAGAAAAGGCACTTTTGGTATATTGAATGGAATATAATCCACAGGTTTTAATGGTTCTGAGGATAGAGCGGTCCATTTCACCCAGTGCGTTCATACGAACCAAGGAACCGGGAGAGAAGAGATTAAACAAAAAACCAACAGTACCGAGAACGAAAGGAAATATATTTCGTTTTTGATTTTTTATCAAAGAATATATGGCTAAAAAGAACAGCACAAGCACACCGCTAAATGCAGTTATATGGTTACCGCCGGATAAAACAATGGCCAGAATACATAGCTTAACCAATGTGGAATTTTGAGGTGTATTTACAAGCTTTAATATATTGGCAAGTAGAAATAAGAAGATCCCAAAGAAAAACATATAGTTTACAGCACCATTAAACCAGTAAATTCCCTGAACGGGGGAGGGAATGGCATTGAACAAATAAAAACAAGTTAGCAGAGCCGGGAAGATTACAGAACTTTTATTTTGTTTACAATAAGTTGTTAAAACAACAGAATATAATGAATATATTCCAAGATAAACGCAGCCTATGATGATAATTGCACCAAGAAAATATAGTTTTTCACCCAGAATGGCGGGTTGAAGGGACATGAGTATTGCAGAACTATAAAGCCCTTGCCAAACATTCCAAAAGTACTTGGTTGTTCTAAGTGCGCCAATGGGTAAGAGTAAGGCTTGTCCCTGCTCAATGAAAGTATGGTTATATACTACAGAATAATCATAATCATCTGCCACAGGATGTGCAAAGAATGCCAAGGCGAAAATTGGCAGAAAAGCTAATATTATCAATGCACTATATAATTTGTATTTCTTCTCCATGGTATATTCCTCTTTTATCATATCGTATATACAAAATTTAATAACATATTTAAGGATAAAATACAATTTTATTTTCTGGTGATTTCTTTAATTTGAGATTTTACTGTTGTTCTTCTTTTGATATAATGTATAGAAAAGTTTCAATACGAGAAAAGGAACTAAATCATGAAAAACGAACGCGAATACATAGGTAAAACCACATTATTATATGAACAGGATGCTTATCTGAAGGAATTTACAACAACTGTTCTTGAATGCTTTGAGGATGCCGAAAAACACAGATTCGGAATCATCTTAAAGGAAACAGCATTCTTCCCTGAAGGAGGCGGACAGTCTGCAGATGCAGGAACATTGAATGAAATGCAGGTGCTTGATGTTCAAAGCAGGGAAGGCGATGTGATTCATTACGTGGATAATCCTTTGGAAGTTGGAGCTACAGTAACCGGAGAACTGGACTGGTCAGTACGTTTCAGAAAGATGCAGAACCATAGTGGGGAGCATTTATTCTGCGGTCTGATTCATAATTTATATGGATATGAAAATGTAGGTTTTCATATGGATGAAAATGCAGTGACACTAGACGTAAATGGTCCACTTGCTCTGGAAGATATCGAAAGAATCGAAAAACTTACCAATGAGAATATAACCTGTGGCCTTGCAATTACAGCTTCTTTCCCAAATGAAGAGGAAGCACGTACTTTAGAATACAGAAGTAAGCTAGAACTGACAGAAGGAATTCGTTTAGTTACCATTGAGGGCGTTGATGTATGTGCCTGCTGCGCACCCCATGTCAGAAATACTGCAGAAATCGGTATGGTTCATGTTCTTGATTTTATGCCACACAGGGGAGGCACCAGAATCACATTGATTGCCGGTGGTGCAGCTTATGAGGACTACAAAAAAATCTCTGATAATAACGGTACGATTGTAAAGCTTTTGTCAGCGAAACGATATGAAACAGGAAAGATGACAGAAGGGCTTTTTGAGAGAAACCAGGCTTTGCAAAAGGAACTGTCAGAATATAAAGCGATGGTGACTTCCATGACGATAGAAAAGGTGAAGGAGCAGATTTCAGGAAGAGAGGAAGGGGATTTTACTCCGGAACTGATCTTTGCACCTGCCTTGGATGGACAACAGCTTCGTAATCTGATCAACGAATGCAAAGAAGGAAAGAACTATGTCTTGATTGGATTTCGAGGAAATGAGGAAGCCGGCTATGACTACATTGCAAGTGGCGAAGGAGAAAATCTTCCGGAATTGGCCAAGGCAATGAATGCGGCTCTGTCCGGCAGAGGTGGAGGGAATCAGCAAATGATTCAGGGACACGTAAATTGTGGGCAGGATAGTATTCGAGCTTACTTTGCAAAATAGATTTGTACGATAGAAGGATCCCTATGAATAAAGAAATACACATTTGCCTTAAGGAGGGCGGAAATAGGGAAGAAGCCATGGCTCTGGCTGGGCGTCTTCTCTGTGAGATTTCGGACGCTTTAGGCGAACAACTGAATATATTGTTTGATGAAAAAGGCATTTCACTGGTTGGCTTTGGTATGACCTATCGTGGCGACTTCGAGGAGATGTTAAAGCGAGTGAATAAAGGGAAGCTTCTCCATGAAATGCTGGTAAAAGCAGCCAAAACAAATGAAAGTGGCAAAAAGGCCATAGATGCTACAGCAGGTATGGGGGAGGATAGTTTTCTTCTTGCTGCCTATGGATATGATGTGACTTTGTTTGAACAAAATCCGGTCGTGGCAGCGCTTCTTCGAGATGCATTAAAAAGAGCAGAAGCAAATGAAGAATTAAAACCAATTGTCCAGCGTATGCATTTAAGAGAAGAAGATAGCATTGCGTATCTCAGAGAACAGAATCCTTTGGTGGATGTTATTTACCTAGATCCTATGTTTCCGGAAAGACAGAAGTCCGGACTGATTGGAAAGAAGCTTCAGCTGATTCAGAAGATGGAGCCCCCATGTGGTGATGAAAATAAACTATTTGATGCAGTACTTTCCTGTAAGCCGGAGAAAATTATTGTAAAAAGACCATTAAAAAGTCCATTTTTGGCAGGAAGAAAACCAAACCATCAATTGCTTGGTAAAGCTATTCGATATGACTGCTATTTGGGAAGATAAAAATTGTTATTACAAGAGATGGGATTAATAGTTTATACCATAGTTCGTTTTGCCAAAATACCAAAAATATGATAAAATATATACAGAAAGAGCAATAGATTTTCGTTAGGAACTTATCTTAAATGTAAGGGAGGAACCGATTATGAAACTAATGTTTATTGGGGCGGACCATGAGGTTACAGGTAGCTGTCATTATTTTGAAGTGGGTAAGAAGCATTGTCTTGTTGATTACGGAATGGAACAGGGCGTGGACCTGTTTGAAAATGTGGAGATTCCGGTAGATCCTACTTTAATTGATTATGTATTTTTAACACATGCCCATGTAGATCATTCCGGTATGTTACCACTTTTGTATGCCAGAGGTTTCCGCGGTCAGATTTATACCACAGATGCGACTGCTGATTTATGTAGTATCATGCTTCGTGACTGTGCTCACATTCAGATGATGGAAGCTGAATGGAGAAACAGAAAGGCAAAGAGAAGTGCAGATACTCCTTTGGTGGAGCCGGTATATACCATGGAAGATGCAGAAGGATGTATTAAGAGACTGGTACCTTGTCACTATGATACAGAGGTTGAAGTGTGTGATGAGATTACAGTTCGTTTTACAGATATAGGACATTTACTTGGCTCGGCAAGTATTGAGATGTGGCTTACAGAGGGAGATGTTACCAAGAAGATTGTATTCTCCGGTGATATCGGTAATAAGAATCAGCCACTGATTAAGAATCCACAGTATACCAAGGATGCGGATTATGTTGTTATGGAGTCAACCTATGGGGACAGACTTCATGACAGTGAAAGATTGGACTATGTAAAGGAATTGACAACAATCTTGAAAGAAACCTTTGACAGAGGCGGTAATGTAGTCATCCCTTCCTTTGCAGTTGGTCGTACACAGGAGATTCTTTATTTCCTTCGTCAAATTAGAGTGAATCGTATGGTGGAAGGTCACGAAAACTTTCCTGTTTATGTAGACAGCCCTTTGGCAGTAGAGGCAACTGAGATTTTCAATGAAAATAGAATGAATTGTTTTGACGATGCGGCATTGGAGCTTGTAAAAGAGGGGATCAATCCAATCAGCTTTGCAGGTCTTCATTTAACCATTACCAGTGAAGAATCGAAAGCAATTAACTTTGAAAATACACCAAAGGTGATTATCTCTGCTTCCGGTATGTGTGAAGCGGGTCGTATCAGACATCATTTAAAACACAACCTGTGGAGACCGGAATGTACAGTTCTTTTCGTAGGTTATCAGTCAATCGGTACCTTGGGAAGAGCGATTGTGGAGGGAGCCAAAGAAGTGAAGTTATTTGGTGAGACCGTAGAGGTTCGTGCCAAGATTATGCAGCTTCGAGGCTTATCAGGTCATGCGGATAAGGATGGCCTCATTGAATGGATTGAGAATTTTGAAGAAAAACCTAAGAAAGTATTTGTTGTCCATGGTGAGGATAGCGTGTGTGCGGGATTTGTTGAGTGTTTAAAGATTGAACATGGTCAGAGAGCCTATGCACCATATAGTGGAACAGAATTTGATCTTTTGACTAACAGATTCTTATACGAAGCGGATCCTATTCCTGTAAAGAAGAAGCAGGCACCTGCAACAGGTGTTTATGCAAGACTTGTTTCTGCAGGACAGAGATTAAATGCACTCATTACCAAGTGCGACGGTTGGACCAACAAGGATTTGGCAAAGCTTGCCGATCAGATCAATGCCTTCTGTGATAAGATGGAAAAATAAAGAATTACAAGGAGTTTTAGATTACAATGGGAAACATTATTATACAGGCAGAAACAACCATAGATCCTATCAGCTTAATTGGACGTGAGGCAGGTGTATGCTGGGGGGCCAATATAGATGATAAGGAAAAGAACTATAAAAGAGGATTGGACTGCATTACTTCAGGTCATGGAAGAACATGGGAGTATCCTCAGGTGTTTATGGTTTTGGATGGTTATTCTGCAAGAGTGATTCGTGAGTTTTATACACATATCGGTGGCGGTCCTACAAGATTGCAGGCATCCACCAGATATATTAATTATCAGAAGGGTTTCCCTTATGTAATTCCTCCAAAGATTGGAACTAATGAAGAGGCTAAGAAGATTTACGAAGGAGC
The DNA here is from genome assembly GCA_045616525.1 of Acetatifactor sp. Lineage (GTDB taxonomy): Bacteria > Bacillota > Clostridia > Lachnospirales > Lachnospiraceae > Acetatifactor. The sequence continues at coordinate 35,979 of JAZLGY010000060.1, forward strand.
TATGGATGAAATCTTAAAGGCCATGCAAAAGCTGGAAGCAATGGAATTGCCAAGAGAAGATGTGGGAATGCTTCTTCCCCTTGCCATGGAAACGAAGGTTGTTTTCAGAACTAATTTAAGAAATCTTATTGATATGTCTCATCAGAGAATGTGTAACAGAGCTTACTGGGAGTATCGTATTTTAATGCAGGATATGGTAAAGGCTTTGGCGGAGTATTCAGAGGAGTGGAAGTATCTTGTAGAGAATTATTTTGTACCTAAGTGTGATATTACCGGTTTCTGTACAGAAGCAAAGTGTTGTGGAAGACGTCCCAAGGCTGAATAGGAGAACGTTCAAAGTATGAATATAATAGTAGCAGTTGATGAAAAATGGGCAATCGGAAATGACGGTAAGCTTTTGGTAAGTATTCCAAACGATCATAAGAAATTCAGAGAAGAAACCACAGGCAAGGTGGTGGTCCTGGGAAGAAAAACACTTGCAACCTTTCCACAGGGGATGCCACTGAAAAACAGAACCAATATTGTTCTTTCTCAGAATAAGGATTTTAAGGTCAAGGATGCATTGGTAGTTCATTCTATGGAGGAACTATTAGAGGAATTAAAAAGATATAACACAGAGGATGTGTATGTAATCGGTGGAGAGAGTATATACAGACAGCTCCTTCCTTATTGTGATGTGGCACATGTAACCAAGATTGATCATGCATATACAGCAGACACATATTTCCCCAATCTGGATCAGGATCCGGAGTGGGAAATCACACAGGACAGCGATGAGCAGACATATTTTGATATTGCGTATACTTTCCTTTGTTATACGAGAAAGAAGTAATTGTTTACCTTGACTTTTAAAATGATAGGTATATAATTTTATTTAGCTTTTTAGCAAATATTTATGTACGAAAGGACTTGAAATATATGGCAGAAAAGAAAGATATCGATTGGGGTAGTATTGGTTTCGGATACATTCAGACAGATTACAGATATGTATCCAATTTTAAGAATGGTGCCTGGGATGAGGGTACATTAACAACAGATGCAAATATCGTATTAAACGAGTGTGCAGGTGTTTTACAGTATGCACAGACCGTTTTTGAAGGATTAAAGGCATATACAACAGAGGATGGTCACATTGTTACCTTCCGTCCTGACTTAAACGCAGAGCGTTTAGAGCAGTCTGCGGCAAGACTTGAAATGCCTATTTTCCCTAAGGACAAGTTTATTGATGCTGTAACTCAGGTAGTAGCAGCAAACGAGGCATATGTTCCTCCTTACGGAAGTGGAGCAACATTATATCTTCGTCCTTATATGTTTGGTTCCAATCCTGTTATCGGTGTTAAGCCTGCAACAGAGTATCAGATGAGAATCTTCTGTACACCTGTTGGACCTTACTTCAAGGGTGGCGTAAAGCCTCTTACCATCAGAGTAAGTGATTTTGACAGAGCAGCTCCAAACGGAACAGGTCATATCAAGGCCGGTCTTAACTATGCAATGAGCTTACATGCAATCGTATCTGCTCATGAGGAAGGCTTTGATGAGAATATGTATTTGGATTCTAAGACAAGAACCAAGGTTGAAGAAACAGGTGGTGCAAACTTCTTATTTGTTACCAAGGATAACAAGGTTGTTACTCCGAAGTCTAGCAGTATCTTACCTTCTATTACTCGTCGTTCCTTGATGGTTGTTGCTAAGGAATACCTTGGATTAGAAGTAGAAGAGAGAGAAGTATACTTGGATGAGTTAAAGGATATGGCTGAATGTGGTCTTTGTGGTACTGCAGCAGTTATCTCTCCTGTTGGAAAGATTGTTGATCACGGCAAGGAAATCTGCTTACCTGCTGGTATGACAGATATGGGTCCTGTAACCAAGAAGTTGTATGATACATTAACAGGTATTCAGATGGGACGTATCGAAGCTCCTAAGGGATGGATTCACGTAATCAAATAATTGTGAAAAGTAATACACAGGTAGTGTAAATAAGAGGTGTCTGGTAAACCGGGGAATCATATGGCGAATCAGACACCTTTCTTTTTGAGAAAAGAGGACAAGGATTTGAAGGCTGTGAAGAAAAATCTGATGAAATGCATACTGGTTCTTTGTCTTCTGATGACATCAGTTACAGGGTGCAGCTTGAAACCCGGAAATGCACGTCTTGGCGTGCAGAATTCCTTGGGAAAGGATGAGGTGTTTCGGATTGGAAATGCGGTATGTACCACCAGGGAATACATGCTGTATTTAACAAATATTCAGAATCAGTATGAGAAGGTATATGGCAAAGAGATATGGGATATATCTACCGAATCCGGCTTACTTAGGGATAATGTAAAGCAATCTGCTCTGGCCAAGCTCTCTCAGGTAAAAGCAATGAGTTTACTTGCTAAGAATCAGGGAGTAACTTTAAATGATGAGCAAAAGGCTATGGTAGACAGAGCTGCGACCATCTACTACAATTCACTTTCGAATCAGGAGAAAGAGGTTCTGAGGGTGGATAAGGATCTAATCAAAGATATGTACCGGGAGTATATGCTGGCGAGTCTTGTTTATGAGCAGATAGTATCCACCGTGAATCCGGAGATATCAGATGATGAAGCGAGAATCATTACGGTAGAGCATATATTTATTCGGACCTATTCCATGGATGGTGATGTGCGAAGAGATTACTCGGATGCCATGAAGGGCAACTGTCTGGAAAAGGCGAACAATCTGAAGGAGAAAGCTTCGGAAGGAGCTAACTTCAGAGAGCTTGCAAGACAAAACGGAGATTTAGAGGAGATTGAAGAATCCTTTGGAATGGGAGAAGTGGATGAGACCATAGAAGAGGTGGCTTTTTCTCTTGGTAAGGGAGAAATCAGTTCCGTATTTGAAACGAAAGATGGTTATCATATATTAAAATGTATCAGTACTTATGATCAGAAACAGACGGATGAAAATAAGATAAGACTTGTTGAAGTCCGTAGAAAAGAGGCTTTTGAAAAGTCCTATGATGAATTTGTAAATTCACTTTCTAAGGATTTAAATGAGGATTTATTAGAAGAAATAGAACTGATAGAGGACCCTGATATAAAGACCTCCAGCTTCTTTGATTGCATTGATAATTTGCAATAAAGATAGTTTATAAAAAGTTTAGAAATTGAAAAATGCCTTAAAATAAAGGGATTTCAGAGACTGATTAGCACTCGCGTTAAGTGAGTGCTAATTTCGTATTGACTTTTAGTTTTAAGGGGCATAAACTGTGTTTTATGGAAGTGAAAGATTTGCAAAATACAAATCAAAAGCTTTATCAGAAAATAACAGAAAGTCGAAAGGATGCGAAGTAATATGGCAGCAAAAAAAGGTAGTTTGTCAATTAATAGCGACAATATTTTTCCTATAATTAAAAAGTGGTTATATTCAGACCACGATATCTTTTACAGAGAGTTAATCTCCAATGGTTGCGATGCGGTAACCAAATTAAAGAAGCTCGATATGATGGGTGAATACACCTTACCCGATGATTTTAAGGCAAGAATTGATGTAGTAATTGACCCTGAAGAAAAGACATTAACCTTCATTGATAATGGTCTTGGTATGACAGCGGATGAAGTAGAAGAGTATATTAATCAGATTGCATTTTCGGGTGCAACAGATTTTATTGAAAAGTACAAGGATAAGAGCAATGCTGATCAGATTATCGGTCATTTTGGTCTTGGATTCTATTCTGCATTTATGGTAGCAACAGAAGTACACATTGATACACTTTCTTACAAGGAAGGGGCAAAGCCTGTACATTGGGAATGTGATGGTGGTACAGAGTTCTCTATGGAGGATGGTGACAAGGCAGAAGTTGGTACCAAGATTACGTTGTTCTTAAACGACGATTGTCTGGAATTCTGTAATGAATACAAGGCAAGAGAAGTAGTAAAGAAATATTGTTCCTTCATGCCAACTGAGATTTATCTTTCTAAGGCAAACACCAAGGAAACACAGATTATCAAGGTAGAGGAAAAGCTTGAGGATGATGTTGTTATCGAAGAAATCCATCCGGAACAGAAGGAAGGAGAAGAGGCAGGCGAAGAAAAGCTAAAGATCCAGAAGAGACCGGAGCTTATCAATGAAACCACACCTCTCTGGGTAAAGCATCCTAACGAGTGTAAGAAGGAGGATTACTTAGAATTTTATCGTAAGGTATTCCAGGATTACAAGGAGCCTTTGTTCTGGATTCATTTAAATATGGATTATCCGTTTAACTTAAAGGGTGTTCTTTATTTCCCTAAGATTAATATGGAATATGAATCTATTGAAGGAACCATTAAGCTCTATAATAACCAGGTATTTATCGCTGACAATATTAAGGAAGTAATTCCTGAGTTCCTTCTTCTTTTGAAGGGTGTCATTGACTGTCCTGATTTGCCATTAAATGTATCAAGAAGTGCCCTTCAGAATGATGGTTTTGTAAAGAAGATTTCTGAGTATATTTCCAAGAAGGTTGCAGACAAGCTTTCCGGAATGTGCAAGACAGAGAAAGATGAGTATGAAAAGTACTGGGATGATATTAGTCCATTCATCAAGTATGGCTGCTTAAAGGATGACAAGTTCTGCGTAAAGATGAATGATTATATCCTCTTTAAGAACTTAGATGGTAAGTATGTAACCCTTCCTGAGTGTTTGGAAACCAAGCCTGTTGATGTGGAAGAAGAAAATGCAACAGATGAAAATGGAGCCAAGGTAGAAGCTGAGGTTGTTGAAGATAACGCAGAAGATACCGAAGAAAAGAAAGAGAAGATTATTTACTATGTAACAGATGAGCAGCAGCAGAGCCAGTACATCAATATGTTCAAGGCTGCCAAGATGGATGCAGTAGTATTAACCCATAACATTGATCAGCCATTTATCAATCAGTTAGAGTCTAAGAACGAAGGCGTGAAATTCATGCGTATCGATGCAGACTTAACAGATACCTTCAAAGCAAAGACAACCAAGAAAGCTGAGAAGGAGATGGAAGAACAGGCTGAAGCAGTTGGTGCAATCATGAAGAAGGCTTTGAAGAACGATAAACTTATCGTTAAAATTGAAAAGCTTAAGAACAAGAAGATTTCTTCTATGATTACTCTTTCTGAAGAATCCAGACGTATGCAGGATATGATGAAGATGTATGCTATGAACGGTATGGATATGGGAGCTTTTGCAAGTGAAGGAGAAACACTTGTCCTCAATGCAAATCATCCTCTTGTTCAGTATGTAATTGATCATCAGGACGGTGATAAGGTAGGCATCATTTGTGAACAGCTTTATGATCTTGCTAAGATTCAGCATGCTCCATTAAAGCCTGAAGAAATGACCAATTTCGTCTTAAGAAGTAACGAAATCATGTCACTTCTTGCAGGAATCTAGAATATTTCAAATCCCACATTTGAGATTTGGTAAGTGATAGATTTATCTTAATTCAGACGCGCTCTCGCTCTACATTTCACGTAGCGGTACTAACATATTTTCAGCACTTTGTTTGAAAATATGAAGTACCGACGTGAAATAACGGTCTGATTAAGATGAATCTATCCTTACCTAATATATCAAATGTGGGATTTTTTTTGATTGAGAGAATTCACAATACGTTTGATTTGTACATCAATCGGGTGCTTATATTTGGTAATTTACCAAGGAATAAGTCAAAAAAGAACAATTCCTTGGTAAAAACTAAAATTTGAACAAAGAAAAAGAAGGAAATTACCAAGGAAGAGGCCAAAAAAGAATGATTCCTTGGTAAAACTTAAAATTTGAACAAAGAAAAAGAAGAAAATTACCAAGGAAGAGGTCAAAAAAGAATGATTCCTTGGTAAAACTTAAAATTTGAACAAAGAAAAAGAAGGAAATTACCAAGGAAGAGGCCAAAAAAGAATGATTCCTTGGTAAAACTCCAAAATTGGAACATAGATAAATACGAAAAAGAAAATCAGAAAACAGGTCATAAACCATGTAAAGACAAAATAAATCAATAATATTGATTAAAAATAATCATTCACAATTCTACACATCATTGCTAAAATAACATCATTCAAATTGATATTATTTACACCGATTGACATTGCTTGGATGGATAAATATGTTTTTAGCAAAACATAGAGCGAAAGCATGTCTGTCTAAAACATATTTATTGGTCCAAGAAAATAGTCGAATCGGTGAAAAACAAAGAAAGAAGATGTGAGTTATGAATGATGTGAAGAAATATGAAAGACAGTATTTTATGCCACCTGTGTGTAGTTATGATTGGGTGAAGAAGGATTATATAGAGAAGGCACCGATTTGGTGTAGCGTGGACCTACGAGATGGAAATCAGGCTCTGATTGAGCCAATGAACCTGGAGGAAAAGTTAGAGTTTTTCCGGATGCTGGTGAAGATTGGTTTTAAAGAGATTGAGGTTGGTTTCCCGGCTGCATCAGAGACAGAGTTCGATTTTATGAGAGCTTTAATTGATCGAAATATGATTCCTAAGGATGTGACAGTGCAGGTACTGACACAGGCAAGAGAACATATTATTCGAAAGACCTTCGAGGCTGTGAAGGGTGCACCCAGAGCGGTGATTCATTTGTATAATTCTACCTCTGTTGCACAGAGAGAACAGGTTTTTCATAAGAGCAAGGAAGAAGTAAAGCAGCTTGCTATTGACGGCGCTAAGCTGTTGAAGAAGCTTGCAGAAGAAACGGAAGGTAACTTTGCATTTGAGTATAGTCCTGAGAGCTTCCCGGGAACAGAAGTGGATTATGCAGTAGAAGTATGTAATGCAGTATTGGATGTATGGAAACCTTCCAAGAAAAATAAGGCAATCATCAATATTCCAACTACTGTAGAAAATGCAATGCCTCATGTTTTTGCAACTCAGGTGGAATATATACATAAGAATTTGAAGCATAGAGATGCAGTGATTTTAAGCCTTCATCCGCACAATGACAGAGGAAGCGGAATCAGTGATGCAGAGCTTGGTATTTTGGCCGGAGCAGACAGAATCGAAGGAACCTTGTTTGGAAATGGCGAGCGTACCGGTAATGTAGATGTGATTACCCTGGCTATGAATATGATTAGTCATGGTGTAGAGTCGAACCTTGATTTTTCCAATATGCCGGAAATCAGAAGGACCTATGAGAGACTTACGGGTATGGTGGTTTCCCCCAGACAGCCTTATGCGGGAGACCTGGTATTCTCAGCCTTTTCCGGTTCTCATCAGGATGCCATTGCCAAGGGAATGGCATATAGAGAAGAGAGAAAGGGCAAGCAGTGGACAGTTCCATATCTTCCCATTGATCCCATGGATGTAGGAAGAAACTATGATTCCGATGTGATTCGTATTAACAGTCAGTCCGGTAAGGGCGGAGTTGCCTATATCTTAAAACAGAATTATTCTATTTCCGTACCTGATAAAATGAGAGAAGAGGTTGGCTATGCAGTAAAGCACGTATCTGATGTGGAACACAAGGAGCTTTCCCCTCAATGGATATATGAAATCTTTATGGATCAGTATGTAAATTATACCCCTATCTTTACCATTCCTGAATGTCACTTCAAACAGGAAAATGGTATTTTTGCTGAGGCCACCATTCAGTGTGGTGAAAAGAAGACCATTGTAGATGCCAATGGAAACGGAAGATTGGATGCAGTTAGTAACATTATGAAGCAGTTCTTTGATATTAGTTATGTATTATCTGTATATGAGGAGCATGCACTTTCTACCGGTTCTTCCTCCAAGGCCATGGCATATGTAGGCATCATTTGTAATGATAAATTCTACTGGGGCGTTGGTATCGATGAGGATATTATTAAGGCATCCATTAATGCCCTGGTCGTTGCGGTAAATAAGCTTCCACAGCTTTCTGAGAACGAGAATATTAAGGATGACAAACTGGTTGAAATGATTAACTTCATTCAGGCGAATTATAAAAATGTTGATTTGGATATACTTGCACAGAAGTTCCATTTATCTAAGACCTATATCTCAAAATATATCAAGGATAAGTCAGGAAAAACCTTTGGAGAGCATGTTACCAATATCCGTTTAAAGAGAGCAAAGACACTTTTGAAAAATGGCAATATGACAGTGGAGAACATTGCAGATTCCGTAGGATACCCCAATGTAGAACACTTTATTCGTACCTTTAAACAGCGTTTTGGAGTAACCCCAACACAATATCGTAACGAGATGAACTAGGGAAGCTTTGGAAGCAATCGATGGAAAATTTGTAATGTGTGGTGTAAGTATGGGGATAGAGTGAAACAAAAAAAGACCTCTTGGGAGGTCTTTTTTGTTGCTTGAAAAAGCAAATGGGGAGTATGTAACAAACGATTACTTGTAAACAATTTAAATGACGTATTTCTTTAAGGTGGCTTCTACACAACCAACACCACCGGAAAGCTCTGCGAAATACTTCTTTACTAAATCAGCCATACCAATCTTGATGAGATCCACACCAAAGATCTTCTCATTAGAAAGAAGACCATCCAAAGCGGAGAGATCTTTTTCCTCACTTGAGAGCTTGTAGTTTGCAACGAAAGGTGTTGCAGTATCAAGAAGAGGATCTGAACTTGGTGTAAAGGCATTGCCCTGATCGTCAATCGCCATAAGGTAACGTAACCATCCGGCATATACAAGAGGAATCAACTTCAAAGAAGATACCTCTAAATCAGGACGAGCCATATAGGCTTTTATAGTTTCACCAAAACGAATTGCAAGCTTCTGTGAAGTATCGGTTGCAATACGCTGTGGTGTATCAGGCATAAATGGATTAGGAATTCTGCTGTTTACAACAGTATCAATGAATTCCTTGGGATTTAAAATCTTAGGATCTACAACAACAGGAAGGCCTTCCTGGTAGCCAACGATTTCAACAAATTTCTTTAACAACGGATTTTTCATTTCATCAGCAATCAAGGTGTAACCCATTAAGCAGCCATAGATTGCAAGGGTAGTATGAAGAGGATTTAAACAGGTACAAACCTTCATCTTTTCTACCTGGTCTACAGTTTCCTTCTGGGTAAAGATGACACCGCCTTTTTCTAAAGCAGGCTTTCCGTTAGGAAATGCATCTTCAATAACCAGATACTCACATTCCTCTGCATTAACGAAAGGAGCAACATAGGTATTCTTTGAAGTGATGGCCGGCTCTAAACCTAAAATGCCATCCTCCTTTAAAAGAGCTTCTACCTTGGCATCTGGTCTTGGAGTAATCTTATCAATCATGGACCAGGGATAGGTTACCTTTCTTGGGTTACGAACGTATGCGGCAAAGCCGGTTTCAATCAGCTTTCTGTCACTCCAGGCATCGGCAAATGCAATGACTGCTGCCTGCAATTTATCACCATTGTGAGAGCAGTTGTCCATGCTGACCATTGCAACAGGCAAAGCACCGTTTAAATATCTATGGTAGAGAAGAGATACTACTTTACCAAGATAGCTGTCTGCATTTTCAGGTCCCTTCTCAAAATCCGCTACAATATGAGGGAATAATTCACCCTTAGCATCGGTTAATGCATATCCCTTTTCTGTGATAGTAAAGCTTGCCATCTGAAGAGAAGGGGCAGCAAAGATTTCCTTTAAGCGATTATACTGTGCGTCGTTTTCTCTATCCAAAACAAGGGATTCTGTAATACTTCCTACGATAGTTTTCTGGATTGTGTTATCAGCCTTCAAGGTAGCCAGAATAGAAAGATTGTCATGAGGCCAGTACATTTTCTCTATGATTTCGTAGTCAAAGCCTTCTACAGCAATTACACCGGTGTTTACAATCCCTTTGTTTAAAAGGTTTTGTAATACATTACATTGGAATGCACGGAAGATATTTCCGGCACCAAAGTGTACCCAGGTAGGATTCTTGGTCGTTTCTTCCTGTACTTTTTCAAAGTCGAAAGCAGGCAGTACATAGCCGGCCTGTTCGAATAATTCTTTTTGTTCCAAAATACTTTTTCTTGTAAGTTCCATAATCATCCTCTTTTTCTAAATATGAATGTATATGTGTACCACGCAGCTTTCTTATTTATGCTGCTTTTCAATAGCTTCCCAAAGTCCGTTTAAGTAGGTTGCGCCAAGGGCTCTGTCATAGAGACCGTAGCCGGGCATTGCAACTTCATCCCAAATCATTCTACCGTGATCAGGACGAATAGGACCGGTAAATCCGATATCATAAAGAGCAAGCATAATCTCATACATATCGAAGGTTCCGTCGCTGGAAAGGTGCGCAGACTCTTCAAAGTCAGTAGGAGAGTTGAACTTTAAGTTTCTTACATGAGCAAAATGAATACGTCCCTTTAATGAACGAATCATATCAGGAAGATCATTCTCAAGGTTGGTTCCATAAGAACCGGAACAGAAGGTAACACCATTGTGAGGGTTATCCACCATCTTCATCATACGAAGAATATTTGCTTTGTTAATGATGATTCTGGGAAGACCAAATACGCTCCATGCAGGATCATCAGGATGAATTGCCATATTGATGTCATACTTATCACATACAGGCATGATTCTTTCAAGGAAATATTTTAAGTTGGCAAAAAGCTTTTCATCATCTACATCCTTGTACATTTCAAAAAGCTCCTTGATATGTGCCATACGCTCAGGCTCCCAACCGGGAAGAATAGCACCATTGGCATCTCCTGAAATAGAAGCAAACATATCTTCAGGATTTAATGCATCAACAGCTTCCTGGGTATAAGCAAGAACGGTAGAGCCATCGGGACGAACTCTTGCAAGTTCAGTTCTAGTCCAGTCAAATACCGGCATAAAGTTGTAACATACCAGCTTGATTCCTTCTTCACCAAGGTTTTCTAAAGTTTTAATATAGTTATCTATATATAAATCACGATTGCCCTTGCCTGTCTTGATGTCGTCATGAATATTTACCGATTCAATACCGGAAATATGTAAACCTGCATCTTCAACTTCTTTTTTAAGAGCTCTGATTTCTTCTCTTGTCCATAATTCACCTGCCTGTTTGTAGTACAGAGTAGTGATAACACCAGTAACACCAGGAATCTGTCTGATCTGCTCAAGTGTTACAGTATCGTAGCCTTTGCCATAATAGCGTAATGTCATTTCCATAACTAAATTCCTCCACCTATATTTTACTTTAGAAAAAAGCCCCTGCAGGAGCTTTCTTTTTTAATTGTTTAAGATAATTTCTGTTTTCTTTCTAACAGCACAACTGGTGCATACATCACAAATAATAACAGCACAATCATCACCGGGAACCCCACAAGATGAGAACCTGTCAGCTTGTAAAAGAAATACAAAGGATTGCCTTCACGTGCATACATCAGAAACATGAAGTTTGTACCCAACAATAAATTAATACATAAGGCGATTAAGCCAAGACCCGCAAGAATCATTAAACTTTTTGGAAGAGCTTTTACTT
>JAZLGY010000061.1:0-77538 GCA_045616525.1 Acetatifactor sp.
GATCACAAACTGTAAAACCGCTAAATAATAGAGCATAAAAGCACTATTATTATATAACAACTTGGTAGGCAGATGCAAATCTGTTTTTTTGTGATACAATAAATTAATAAAAAATGTAAGTCTGTTTAATTAACGAAAAAAACAATACAGCTTACTGTATTTTTACGTGGCTGTAATCGTTAACTAAACGCTATTGGGACGTTTCTTCTGGCCCTAAAAAAAGCCACGGGGACGTTTCTTCTGGCCCGCATTTTGGGCCAGAAGAAACGTCCCCATGGCTGTCTGGCTGTCTATCTATTTTCACCCAGGAATACCAAACCAACGCTACCGGGGCCGGTGTGTGCACCGATACTTGGTCCGATGGGTTCTACAACGAAGCTATCGATTCCAAACTTCTCCTGTACCATGTTCTTGAGAACATTGGCATCCTCTTCACAGTCTCCATGAATGACACCAACAAAGATCTGCTGATCCTTGTATGCGCCAAGCTTTGCTTCCATATTTTCAATCATGGCTGAGAAGGATTTTCTACGTCCTCTTACCTTGGCAATAGGAACTAACTTTCCTTCTTCATTCACGTGAAGAACCGGTTTTAAGTTAATCACTGTACCAAGTACGGCACTGGTCTTGGATAAACGTCCGCCACGATATAAATAATCCAAATCATCTACGGTAAACATAACACAAAGATGTTTACTGGTTTCTGTTACAAGCTCAGCTATTTCTTCGATAGACTTTCCTTCTGCCTTTAAGTTCAAAGCCTGCTGAATAATAATACCTTCACCAAGAGATGCGGATAAGGTATCAATTACCATAATCTTACACTCAGGATACTCTTCCATAACCTCGTTGGCACCGTTCACAATATTCTGGTAGCCACCGGAAAGCTGAGAAGAAAAGCTGATATGAAGAATGTCCTTACCTTCCTTGGCAAGCTCTGTAAATCTCTCCAGGATCACAGCCGGATTGCTGGCTGCTGTACCAACCTTCTTGCCATTTCTCATCTCATCGTAGAACTGTTTAATAGTCAGGCGATTGCCCTCTTCGCCGTAGGTTGCCTCTTCTACATTGTAATAATGCGGAATTACCAATACATGATTGTCAGCCAAAAACTTCTCTGACATGTCTGAATTGGTTTCTGTTGAGATTATGATTTCTCTCATAAACAAACCCTCTCTTTTGTAAAATATATTTTTGTATACCCAAACAATTACCTAACTATTCTACCACAGTCCCATAAATAATTCGATACCCTTAAGAAAAAGATTTACGCTTCTTCCTTTACAAATATATTCGCAATATTTACAATCACTGCAAACAAAACACCTGCAACCGGCCATACAATCCAGGATTTTCCCCATGCATCCTTATAGAAACTCCATCCCAAAAATACTGCTGTAACAGTGCACCAGTAAGCATTTGCGATTCTATCAATCACACTGTTTCGTTTCTTACCTATATCTGAATAATCGTTTTCTTCTAAAAGCTTCTCATAGCTTTCCCAAACATCGCTTTCACCAACAATAAAGAAACACCCAACCGAAACAATGCCAAGAAGAACACAAACCATACCGATTACAATACTGTCACTTGCACCTGCAAGAGAAGCAATAATCAATGGAACCGCACAAACAATACATAAGCCAATGCCAACTGCCATACGAATAAAGTGCTCTGTTTCTCTGTTCTTTTTCTTTTCTTTGACCATTCCGATTACGCCATATTCTGTATCAATCGGCTCCTTGCCGATATACTCATAAGGCTTTTCCTTCATATCACAATAAATAAAGAGCACAACTGCAATAACAATCAATAAAAATAAAACTCCAAGACCAATTCCGGCTGCCAGGTTTTCAGAAATGTTGTATTTCTTATCCTCTGCAAGGCCCGAAAAAAAGATTAATATTACAGGAGAAAGAATACAAAGAGAAACTGCCAGTGACTTCATATTCTTTAACTTCTCGACTACAGATAAATATGTAGAAGCCTCCTCCATGGAAACTTTCTTACATCCCTTTTTACTTTCGCTTCTGTCTACTCTCTCATTTATGTCTGTAGAAATATCTTCAGGATTCATTTCATCCTTTAATAAATAATCTGTACTTACATTAAAAAGCTCTGCCATCTTCAAAATCTTCTGAAGATCGGGAACTGCCTGTGCGCCTTCCCATTTTGATACGGACTGTCTGGATACGGAAAGCTGTTCTGCCAAGTCCTCCTGTGACCATCCATTCTTTTTTCTTTCATTAATAATCTTATCTGCTAATATCATTTTTAATTCCTTTCCGGAGATGAACTCCCAACCAATTTTCATTTTGCTTAAGCTGGGATAAATGTATCATTTCATCCGGTAGCAAGCCATAAACTTGCCTTTTCAATTTGTCAACCGACGGTTGCATATGCGATATTTTCAGCGTTTTTTGGCATTTTAGTCCACTAAAAATGTAGCGACACCCGCATCCACCTTTTTAATCTTATTTCCCCACATATCAACCTCTTCATAAGGTAACTCTCCATTTAAAAGTTGATCTGTAGCCTGTAAAAGTTCTCCAATAATCTGTGGCTGAACAGGAGTGGTTCCGTGGGCCGGATAAATATTTTCAAAACGCTCCTGCAGCTTCTGAAGTTTTAATAAACTTTTTTTATAAGCGTGAAGCTCTCTCTGAATACCAAACATATAAATGGTTCCATCCTGTACCGGATCTCCGCTAAAGAGCATCTTGTTGTTCACATCCAAAATAGCAATACTGCCGGGGGTGTGTCCGGGAATCAAAATAATCTCAAGTGGTCTGTCTCCAAGATCCATCTTCTCTCCGTCTTCAACGGGGATAAAATCTCCTGTTCCCTTTTTGTTCTTGTAGTAATTACTGCACTCTGATGGATGCATATAAAAAATGTCAAATTCCTTGTTACCACCCACATGGTCTACATCCGCATGGGTATTGATGAGCTTCACTGGTAAGTCTGTAAGTTCCTTAACGATACCCTTTACATTTTCTACATTCATACCGGTATCAATCAGAAGTGCTTCCTTACTTCCTGCAAGCAAATAAAAACGAACATGCTGATTTTCCTCAATATACCATGTATTTTCATTAATCTTGATTACTTCTACGCCCATACTCGGTGCCTCTCTTTTCTTTCAATCTAAATTAACTGGCTAACAAACCTAAAATATAAATCACCAGGGTACAACCGGGAACAAAAATACCAAAAATGGGTTTCATCCAATTCTGAACCTTCATACCCTTACCAGAATTGGCTTCTTCACAAAATGCATCCCATCCCCATCCAAGCTTTTTGCTGGTACAGAAAATGGAAATTGCCAAAGCACCCAAAGGAAGCAGGTTCGTACTAACAATGAAGTCCCAGAAATCAAGCCAAGAAGAACCCTCACCGAAGGGATGAAAATTAAGTACACTAAAGCCAAGCGCCGTGGTAGATGAGAGTGCCGTTACAATAACTGCACAGAATAAACATCCCTTTTTTCTTCCCCAACCGGTAATCTCACGTACACAGGCCAAAATATTCTCACATACGGCAAGTTCTGTGGAAAGTGCTGCAAATACCATAAACAGGAAGAATACGGTTCCCCAAATACGTCCGCCATTCATGTTATTAAATACAGTTGCCATGGTGTCAAATAACAGGGAAGGACCCGCTCCCACCTCAAGTCCAAAGCTTGCACAGGCAGGGAAAATAATAAGTCCCGCTACAATTGCCACAAAGGTATCCAGAATAATAACGTTCACGCTTTCTCCCATGAGACTTCTCTCTTTCCCAATGTAGCTTCCAAAAATTGCCATAGAGCCGATACCAATGGACAAGGTAAAGAAGGCCTGATTCATAGCCGATGCGATAACACTTAAATTAATCTTTGAAAAATCAGGCACTAGATAGAACTTAAGTCCCTCTGAAGCTCCTTCAAAAAAGCTGCAGCGAACAGCCAAAACTACCATTAAAAGGAGCAATGCACTCATCATGTACTTGGTAATCTTTTCCAAACCATTTTGTAGGTTAAAGGTCAGGATGAAAAAACAGGAAGCGACTGCGATGATCAGATAAAGCATGTTTACACTTGGCAAAGAAATCATTTTTTCAAATCCAAGGTCACCGGTTTGTCCCGAAATAAACTTTACAAAATATCGAATCATCCATCCTGTAACTACAGTATAAAATGCCATCAGGCATATATTTCCCAGAAAGGCTAAATATCCATGGGTTCTCCACGCTTTTTTCTCCGGTACCAGATTGTGATAGGTACGCACAATACTTGCCTGGGCTGCTCTACCCATAGCAAATTCCATTGTCATAGCGGGAAGCCCTAAAATAATCAAACAGATGATGTAAATCAGTACAAAAGCTCCTCCGCCATTTTGTCCTACGGACCAGGGAAACTTCCATACATTTCCACATCCAATTGCGCAGCCTGCGCTTAAAAATATAAAACCTAAACGGCTTCCCAGTCGTTCTCTTTTCATTTTTCCCTCCATAATGTTGCGTTTATTTTTTCTTCATCTAATGGGCTAAAGTAAACTCGTAAAAATCTACGCTTCCCTCTCCCTCAAAGGTGAAATATAATGGATGCTTTCCTTCGGTAATAGAAAGCTCACTGCTAAAGCAGGTCCATTCCTTTGACTTACTTACCTTTACTCTGGCAACCTCTCTGCCGCCCCTTTCATCACGCACTACAAAGAAGCCTTCTCCCGTACCACGTGTCTTGACTGTGATCTTGTTTGCACCGGTAAAGTTAAAGTATCTATAGCCTGCTGTAGCCCCATCACACATGTTGTTGATATACTGGTTAGGATCACACTCTCTGTCCTCTCCCTCCTGGGTAAAGGCAGGATGCTTCTCATCCTGTTGCTCCTTCAGGCTTTCTGTGGTTCCGTTTTTACTGTACAGGTGACAGGCAATTCTTGCTTCATAGGTTCCCTCATCCTTTAAAGGCCCACCATTTAATCCGCAGGAGGTTACCTCTGCCTGATAGAACCTTTCTCCGTCAAATTGAATTTCCTCTGCACAGGCCTGACGTGAGAAAAAATGACGATTGGTCTGACGATGATAGAACACATACCATTTTCCCCCAACGAAGGCTACACTTCCATGGGTATTGCCACGATAGTTTAATGCTTCCTTGTTACCATTCGCACCGATATCGGAGTTACTTACCAGAACTCCGCCATATCTGTACTCACCAAGAGGCGTGTCTGCCACCGCCCAGCAAAGCTCGTGCATCCAGGTAGAACTATAGATAAAGTAATATTTACCGTTAATCTTACGTACAGAGCTGGCTTCAAAGAAGGGGTGTTCCGCATATTCCGTTCCCGGTGCAGCGGTAATAATGGGAAGATTCTCTACCGGTGCGCTCTTTACGGTAATCATATCTCTCTCCAGCTCCATCTTTTGACTGTTCTTGTCAAGGTTTGGCAGGTCCGCGTAACGAGGACTGTTCCCTGAAAAAAGGTAAACTCTCTCGTCATCATCAATGAAAATACCG
Source organism: Acetatifactor sp. (assembly GCA_045616525.1). Lineage (GTDB taxonomy): Bacteria > Bacillota > Clostridia > Lachnospirales > Lachnospiraceae > Acetatifactor. The sequence continues at coordinate 5,501 of JAZLGY010000061.1, forward strand.
GGATCAAACTGACGAATATCTCCCTCTGTTCCCAGGATTCTTCCATCCGGCCAGCGTACGAAATCCAAAAATTCGAAAGGACCTGCCGGGTGATCTGCCACCGCCACTCCAATCTCCTTTAAAACATCTAAACAGTAATACAGATAATACCTTCCATCCAGTCCTCTGCAAACGTCCGGTGCCCACAATGCATGGGAACCATCTGCATTTCTTGGATCCTGGGTCTTTTTATAGATGACTCCTTCATATCTCCAGTCAGACAAATCATTTTCCGGTGCTGACCAGCAGACATAATCATTCTGACAATATACATCTCCATTGAAGCGGTCGTGACTACCATAAATATAAAGTCTTCCGTCAAAAACTCTGGGTTCTCCGTCCGGTATATACTCATAGCTTGGTAAATAAGGATTAAATACCTGTTTTTTCATATGTTGTCTCTCCTCAAACTGTAGCGATTCCATATTATTATCCTTCTTATGGTATGTTACTCGTATTAGTCTGTATAACCAATGGTAAGAATGGTAAATTGCTTATTCTCGTTACCCGGAGCCATCTTGACTTCTAAGGTATGCTCCTTTACTTCCTTCTCATCCAATACCAAAATAACGTTGGAATTGTTCCAGCCACCCTGCGAATAGCCGTTTACCTCACGAACCATAACACCATCAATATAAATACATGCACTGCCAAAGCTTTCCTTGTTGCTGGTTTTGAAATCAAGCAGAATATTTTTACAGGTAAAGGTTGCCTTGAAGCTTTCATTACCTGACTGCTCTGTATGCATCCAGTTATTGGCAAACTCGGCTTCTCCGGTTCTCTGGAAGCCCTGAATCTCTTTATCCTTCTCGGAAAATCCACCCGCTGTTACCAGTTTGTCTCCTGCCTGTACCATATGCATATTGGTAAAGTCTGTTCCGACTACAGCTTTTTCAAAGGATACCTCTGTCTTTTTCTGAGGATTCTTTAATTTCTCATCTACCATATAAAGGAGACAGTCTGCCATTACCTTATGACCATATCCGGTTGGATGATATTCATCAAAGAAGAATTCCTCATCTGTAATCTTGCCCTGCTCAAAGGCCTTGATAGTACCAATCTTGGCACTTACCATAGGCAGTCCATACTGCTTACCCATATCTGTATAAAGTTCTTCCAGATTCCACTTGTTACGAAATACTGCAAACATTAGAATAACTGCAGTATCATCTCTCTCCATAATGGTCTTAATCATACTTTCATAGGCTCTGGACCCCGTTTCCTCCTGCCAGTCATTGACTGCAAACTCAATAATCACAAGGTCCGGATTCTTCCGAAGTTTCTCGGTAACATCGTGATCATAACGAATTACACCAAGACTGGAAGGTGTACCACTAAAACCTACATTCAAAAAATCTACCTTGGCATTAGGATATTTGTCTCGAAGTCCCTGGGCAAACAAATCAGCATATGCTTTATCAAAGGTACTTGCACCGGCTCCCTCTGTTACAGAGCCACCGATGGCCACTACCTGAATGGTCTCACCCTTCTCAAGTTTTGCAAGTACTGCATCCAGTCTGCCATTATTTCCGGTAGATAAAAGTGCATCCTTTTTTATCTCCTCATACCAAGCTTCATTCTCATTTTCAGGAATAACCTCACTCTCCTTTGCACTGACAAATTCCAGCATCATTTCATCCTGCTCGCTAGGTTTTGTTGTTTCATTGTCACATCCTGTAGCCATAATCATCCCTCCACACATCATTGCTATCACAATTTTATTTATTGTTTTTTGGATTTTCATATTCGAGTAAAATATCCTCTCTTATTCAAAAATCTAAGTTCAATTTTACCATAAATCTGCCTTTCCTTCCACCTGAAAAAGCATTGAAAATTGTAAAAATATATACTAAACTACATCAACCCTCATTTCAACGGAAGATATGGAACAATACTACTTATCCCTGAATAATAACCTTGCCATCCTCCACATGGATACGCACCTTGTTGGAATCGATTCCTGCTGCCGCCATCATTTCTGCAGTGAGCTGAACACGATGTGCCTTATCCAGCACATGGAACTCATCATGTGAATTTTCCAGCTGCACATCCTTCTGCACCTTGGCCAGTTCTTCCTTGTACTGCTCCTTCATAATCTTTTCCGTACTAATCTTACCATCTGAAATCATAAGAACACGGTCTGCCTTGCTTGCCAGGTTGTGGTCATGGGTTACGATAATAATGGTAATATTCATTTCCTGATTGATTCGACGGAACAGCTGCAAAATCATATCTGCAGTTTTGGTATCTACCGCACCGGTAGGTTCATCCGCAAGAAGAATATCCGGATAGTTTGCAAGGGCCACAGCAATCGCCACTCTCTGCTGCTCACCACCTGACATTTGCTTTGGGTAGGAATCCTTCTTCTGAATGATTCCGGCGGTTTCTAACAGCCTTAACGCCCTTTCCTTTTTCTCTCTGGCACTGATTTTTGAAAAACTCATGGCCATAATGACATTTTCAAGACTGGTCAGATAGGGGAAAAGATTTCTGGAACTCTTCTGCCATACAAAGCCAACCTTACTCTTTCGATATTCCATCATATCCTTCTCTTTAAAATCTGCCAGATTTCTGTTACCTACAAAAAGTTTTCCCAGGGTTGGCGTTTCCAGGCCTCCGATCATATTCATCAATGTACTTTTTCCGCTACCACTTTTTCCTACGATGGCTATGATTTCGCCTCGGTATATCGTAAGGTCCAGGCCCTGAAGCGCCATTACCTCGCTATCCTCGGTCTTGAAGATTTTAACAAGTCCGTCACCTACAATCAAAGGCTCTTTATCCGGAATCTCTGCCACCATTTCGATGTTCGATGGTTCTACAATGTTTTCCCCGGTACTAATAATTTTCTCTTCGTTCAACAAGGTCACCGTCCTCCATCTCATACACCACATCTCCCAGATCCATAAGATTAGGATCATGGGTTGTCATAACAATGGTTACATGTTCTTTTTCTATCAGCTGTTTAAACAGCTGCATTACTCGAATACCCGCTTCTGTATCCAGGGCTCCTGTTGGTTCATCTGCAAAGATTAGCTTGGGACGCATTGCAATTGCTCTTGCAATGGCAATTCTCTGCTGCTCTCCACCGGACATCTGTCCCGGCATATGGGAGAGTCTTTCTTCCATTCCAAGGATGGATGCCAGATAACGAATACGTTCATCGTGGTTTCCCTTGTATCCACCAAGGCGAAGGGAAAAATCAATGTTTTCGTAAGCGTTCATAATCGGAATCAATGCAACCGACTGAAAAATGAAGCCTATTTCCTTCTTTCGTATGAGCTCTCTGTCTGATTCTTTAAACCCCGAATATCTTCTATCGTCAAAATATACCTCACCTGAGGTAGGTGCATCCAATGTACTCAATATATTCAGCAAGGTAGTTTTTCCCGATCCGCTTCGCCCTTTGAGAATTGTCAGTTTTTCTCTGGGAACTGTCATATTAATATCCTTCAGGGCAACAAACTCTCCCCCTGCTATCGGGAAACATTTCCTTACATGTTCGCATGTTAAAATGTTATTTTCCATTAGTCTTCTCCCATCTTTAATGCCTGTGCGATATTCATCTTCTTAATCTGTCTGCGAAGGATGAGGATACATACTATGATTACTGCAATAATGATTGCAAATAATTTCCTGATATCTCCCAGCTCCATATAGATTCTGATTGGAAGAGGTGATGCTTCCGGCAAATATACCATGGCAAAGGTTTCCGCAAAAAGATAGATGGTTATAAATCCAACAACACCCCCGCCAATGAGTGACAGGAAGGTACTGAAAACATGCTCCCAAATCAGCATACGGTTAATCTCACGAACAGAAAGTCCCATGGCTCTGTAAACACCAAAAAGAAGCTCTCTTTGTCTGATGGAAGACATCCAGTAAATCAAAAAGCCTATACCGCAAAGTCCGATGGCAATTAAGAATGTCAAGGAGAACAAACCATTGGTAATATGCATCTTGTACTCCAGCTTCATCTCACTTATCATTCTCTCTGTACTATAAAAGGAATCCAAAATAATGCCCTTGTCAGCCAGGTACTGTTCTAAATCCTCCGGTGTTACACCCTCTTTTAAATCAACCCAGATTTCATAAGGAACCATACGAATGCTCTGCATATAGGTTGGCATATTGATGATTGCAAAGGATTTGCCTCCATTCTTTTCGTCAAAACTGTTAATACCAGGGAAGCTGTCTACAATAGCAATAACATTTCCATTATAAAAGTCCGTACCAAATGCTGTTAAATGCCTGTCTTCCTCAATACGAATCATACTTCCTACTTCCAGCTTCAAATTTTCCGCCATTTGAGTGGAAACAATAACACCGTTAGGGTTCTGAGATAACAGATTCAGATAAGTATACCAGTGTTCCCCATTTAACATCTCTTCCTCCGAATGAATGGTCTTACCAAATTCATATGGGTCAATAGCATAGGTATTACATTCTTCTATAATCAGCATAGAACGAATGGCTTTCGTATAGCGGTTGGTTAATACTCTGGTATAAGAATCACATATACCATCTGTTACAAGATTCTCATATTTACCATAGTCCGGTTCTATGTATATTTTATCCAGCTTGGAGGAATAGTTATGAGGTACTACATTCCAGTGCTCCTGGAAAATAACCTCACCACCATTATCATAGGCTATACGCACTTCTTTATTGTGATTCATAGTTCTTGCTGCTCCGGCATAGAAAAGACCAAGTCCTACGGTAACAATCATGAAAATTGTAATAAACATCTGCTTTCTGACTGAACGTAAAATCTGTAAAAAGGCCGCATATGCTACAGTCTTCCATCTCTTTTTTCCGATGGTATAAACAATACGAACCAGGTATTGCATCAATCGGAAAACAAAAAGCGCTGCTGCAAGCAAGAAAACGCAGGAATTAGCAAAAATCAAGGGATCTGACATTCCTCCGGTCACGATAGTTTCCCTGGCATTTGCAAGGCTACTTTTGTATGTCACAACCAGGTAAATGGAAAGTGCCAGTAAAATAACATCGATAAAACACTTCTGCCAAATCATGGTTTTGCTTTGACTGTAATCCGCCGTGTATTCCACAATAGAAAGCTTAGAGTGTTTAAACACCGGAAGCATAATACAGACAATACCTACAAGCACACTTCCCAAACCATACAGAAAGGCTTCATAATGTAAGCCATATATTCCGGTATTGGGATTCGTAAAGATCATAAAGTCTGTTGCTCTGGCTGCCAGCTTACAAAGGGCATAGCCGATAGGAATTCCCAGTCCATAAGCTACAATCGCCAAAAAGCAGGTTCGTACAAAATATAGGGAGATCACTTGTTTTCTCTTGATTCCTCTACTTTTTAACATGGCAATCTCAGATCGTTCTCGCTGTGCAATCTGTGAAGATACCATATAGATAAAGGATAAAACCATAGCAATAATGGGAATCTCCATGACAAAGAAAAGAATCACTACCGACCATCTTTCTTCATCAAATTTTCGGCATACGTACTCAAAGTTGTATTCTATTTCATGTTCCTCAATCGCCTTCTTCCCCTGGTAAAAATTGGAGCTGTTTAAAGCATTATAATCCATCATATTTCTCTCACATCCTGCCAGATTGTCAGGCTGATATTCTGTGAGAATTTTCTCAAAACTGGCTTGGGATACAAAAAGCTCATCCATATAGCGATATGGGGATGCACACCAAAACCGGTCCTCCAGCGATGTAGGTTTATACACACCTACAATATTGAGTTTTAAGGATTCACCATCCTTATTCTTTAATTCTTTAAAGACAATTTCTTCCCCTACTGTAAGGCATCTCTCATCCATTGTTTTTTCTGTAATAATCACCTTGAAATCCGAAGCCGCTGTAAAGCATTCTCCATCAACAATCTCTATATGATTCTCAAGGTCCGGCATATATACCGTCTGATAATACCAATCTGCTCTACTGTACTCTCCCTTGCCCAGATACCCATTAAAGGAAAAGGAACGCTGGGTACTGAGAATTGGCATCATAGAGAGTGCTCCTTTGATCTCTGTGTGCCTGTCATCTAACTCCTTTACGATAGATGCTAAATCCCTTACTTCTGAATCCGTCTTTAGATTAGTTATACTTACAAGTGCGGGATAATCCTGTTTATATTCAGCATTCAATGCAAAGTGGTTACGGATTACACGATCCAAAGACCCTCTCTGGAACATGGCCTGACATACAAATATTGCTACCAACAGGGATAAACCAAGAAGCAGACAAAGAGAAAGCCATATCTGATTTTTAATTTTCTGGCTAATAAATCTTAACATCTCTTATCCCTCCACATGATATTTAATAGCATCAGATCCATTTTCTATGGTTTCCTGAATAACTATATCGCCGTCCTGCAAACCAGAAGTTACAAAGATTTCACTTTTTCCAAGGAACCCTAAATCCTGTACCCTGACATATTGTTTTATAAGACTATCCCCTCTTCGAATCCAGAAATATATTCGAGCCTCCCCCTCTCCCAGTTCAGAGCTGGTTACCTCTATATTGATTACCTCTACAGGTAATACAAATACATCTTCAACTAAGGAATCATGGATCATCACATTGTTTTTATCCAAAATCTCCTCACCATTTAAACCCTCAAAAGCCACATATACAATACGAGGTGTTGCCTGTCCTTCGCTAACTGTCAAATATGTATTTTCCTCTGTACTTGTGACATAAATCTGTTCACTTGAGGATATACCAACAATCTTTCCATCAATGGTTTTGTCCTCTTCAGGGAAATACAGACTCGCCGTATGCCCCGGTTTTACCGTTCCAATCAGCTTTACCGCATATACATCTTCTCTTCTCTCTGAGATACGATATAAATAGGTGCCGGTTTCTACAATCATATCTGCCTCAAGCTTATCAAAAAATACCTCCCCATCCGCCTGTGCAGACATGGTGATTACACCCTGTCCGTTATTATTCTTGGTAATCTTGGATAGGGCTGCCTGACACTGTTCTCTGTTAAAATTGTATTCTTTTTCAGTCCTTTGTCTTTCCAGTACCAATTGCTCTAATTTTAAATCCAGCGCGCTCTGCTCATAGCTATGAAGACGTTTTACCTCCTCTACCTGACGATTAAACTCATCATCGGTAAATTCAGGCATACCATAGTTCTCTTCATTACCTTCACTTTCCTCTTCAGAAACGCCCTCATTATCCTGTGAAGACTTATTTTTATAAATATCATCCGATGCATTCTTCATCTTAGAAATCTCAGTCAGCTCAAGAATCATTGCTTTTTCGTCATTTTCTTTTGCTTCTCTGATGTTCTTTTCCTGTTTATCAAAGCTTTCCTGGGTCAGCTTGTACTGCTGCTCCAAATCCGTCAGACGGTTTCTTAAATCCTTAATATTCGCCGCTCCCTGATCGGTAATAATTGTAAAAATAGGGTCACCCTTTTTTACAAAGCTACCGTTTTCAACGTAAACCTCTCCGATTTTTCCTTCGTAATCGGACAAATACTGACATACAACCTGTTCCGCTTTTTCTATGCTTTCTATACCCAGCGTAGATCCATAGTTTCTTCTCTGTACGGGAATTTCAATAAAGCTCGCCGGAGCCAGTCCTCGAGGATTGTAATAAACCAATTCTCCCTCCTGCAAACCACTCAATACTTCGACGGCGCCGTAGCCCTTTAACCCAACTTCAACTCTACGAAATTCCTTGACTCCATTATTGCTCACGTAAACGTAGTATCCTTCGGAATCCTGGTGCAAACCATCTTCATTTACATACAAAATATTTGCATTCATCTTCTCTCCGCAAAGAAGGGGAAGGTCTTCACCTACACTAAGTCTTTCCGGGTGTTCCCGTAGTACATAGCGCTTAGGGGGATACAAACCTCTGGTTTCAATCGCGGCCAATTCCACTGATGTATATGGATACTCTTCCAATTCCTCATATTCTCCATCTATATAAACATAGGTACGAATCTCTTTTTTATTTGGAACTGGTACCACAAGTTCTTCTGACTCAATATAGCAATCCTCATAGTCTGCTACTACAACGATATTTTCACTGGCACCCACATTGATTCCTGTACGCAATTCCTTGCAGTAAGTTACATAACCGGCCTGTCTGCATACAAGTGTTGAATTCTGAATAATCTTTTCTGCCTCTGCAATTTCCTTATCCAGCTGTTTGATCCGATAATTATGAAGTAGCTGGTCAAAACGATGATTTTCTTCCAGGTTTGCAAAGTCTTTTTCCATCTCCTTGACCGCCTTGTCCTGTCTGGTAGCCCACAGCAGAGTAGACTGGAATTCCATCTCCTGATGCCGTAAAACATACAGTTTTTCATCGATTTCATAGTTTTCGTTTTCCAGTCTCTTCTGTTTTCTTAAGTTATCTACTATCTCTTTTTCAACGGTTACATCTGCAACTGCCAGAATATCTCCCGGCTCAACATAGTCCCCGACCTCTACATTGACACTGTCAATGTTTACATTTTTTTCCCAAAAGTAACAATACTCCTTCGGCACAACATGCCCAATCGTTGGTATCCCCTCACCTACGATACCTTTTTCTACGCTTCTGACCATCTCACTTTGTGCCATGGGTTGCAACAGTTCTGGTGTTTCTATCGTCTCCTTGGTGCAGCCTGCCAACGCAATCACCGAAGCCAGGCACAAGGCACTCATTCTTTTTAACCCTTTTTTCATCGTTTAATTACCTTATCCCCTTTTGTCAATCCACTCTTAATAATTGCCTTGGAATCCACTACTTTTTCAACTTCTATCCACTGCGCCCTAACTTTTCCATCCTTGTTTAATATATAGACCAAATCCCCTTCTTCCCTTTTTTCTATATATTCCTCAGGGATACACAACTGATTTCCAAGCTCTACCTTTTCTACGATAATCTGTGGATTCCACTTCGTGCAGATTGGACTTTCCTCCGGATAGTACTCAAAGGTATATCTGTACATTCGTTCATCTTCTCCGTCTCCCGAACCAATGTATCCTTCATATACCTCTGCAGGATTGATCTCCTCCACGCCCTTATATACAAACTTTAAGGTGCTAAGACCAAAAGGACTCTCGTAGATTTCTCCCTCTGTAAGCTCATATACCTCTTTTGTATCTGCAAGGTATATACCATCAGAATAGGTAACTGTGAAAAGATCTTTTTTCTGGGTCACTACCTTGTTCTTTAAATCCTTTTCTAATAGGTTGACGATACCATTTTCTTTTGCAATGATACTGTTCTCTTTCATTCTGTTACGAAGCTCCTCCACATGCATCCGGTCTGCATCAATGCTTCGCTGTAATTGATCTAAGGTCACCTTTAAATTCTCTGATGGTTCAATCTCATTCATTTTCAAATAATGGTCATACATCATCTGATTGGTTTCGATATCTTCTTCATATTGCTTCAGCTGTTTTTCCATGTCTTCTGTTTTATAAGACAATAAAATATCACCCTTATGAAATACGCTTCCTTGAGAGATATTTACATTCTCCACAACCAGCCCATCTCGATAAGGGTAATATTTTTCGTAGCTATATGAATTGCAGTGCAGATCCATATATACCACTGTCTCAATCCACTCTTCCCGGACTTCATAGGGCACATAAAACTTAGCCTCATATTCATCGATAGAAGGCTTCAGATCTGCACTGCTATTATTTTCTCCACACCCGCTAAAGCCTAGTATCCCTACTAAACTCATCACAGATGCCAATAACATTCTTTTCTTTTTCATACTAACCCCTTTATTACTTTTTTACTTACCCCAAAGCATATTTTATCTATTAATTTCATATTACGCAAGTAAGATATTCTCTTGTCTTTTTGTATATTTTTAACGATATAAAGCGATTTTTTATTCCTCATGGTATTCCCAGCCATGCTCACCATGGTATATCATCTGTCTGGTCATGCCGCCGTCGATACAAATATTTTCACCGGTTATAAAGCCGGCTTTATCGGATGCAAGAAAAAGAACCATATTGGCAATATCCATAGGATTACCGACACGACCCACCGGCTGCTGCGAGGCATCCGGTCCCTCATAAACGGTATCTCCTGTTTCAATCCATCCGGGCGAAATGGAATTCACTCTGGCTACACCCGCAAGACTGACTGCCAATGCATGGGTAAGTGCTGCGATTCCTCCCTTGGCTGCCGTATAGCTTTCTGTCTGCGGCTGACTCATACGGTCTCTGGAGGATGCCATGTTAATCACACTTGCACCTTCCCCAAAAGAATCTTTAAAAAGCTTCGTCAGATAAAATGGCGCCGTCACGCCAACTGCCATAGCATATTCAAAATCCTCGTAGGTACCCTCATTGATTCCTCGCATAACCGGAAGGGCATTGTTTACAAGTATATCTACCTTTCCATGCTTATTGAGCACATACGTGGAAAAAGCTTCCAAAACTTCCTTCTTACTGATATCTCCAACGTAATGATTCCCTTCTCTTATATCAATAACCTCTACCTTGGCTCCTTCCTTTTGGAAAGCCTCTGCGGTAGCTTTACCAATTCCGTGTGCGCCTCCGGTAATTACTACAACTTTTCCATTAAATTCCATAGTTCCTCCTAAATAAAAAGGGCGCTTCCTTTTAGAAGAGCCCTATCCGGTGATCTTAATTCCTTCTATCCAAGCATCACAAATGTCAAAACCGGAATCGAGATTACACTTAAAATAGTTGTCAAAAGAACAACATTGGCTGCAAATTCCTGTTCACACTCATGTAGCTCTGCAAGGCCTTCAATAATAGCTCCTGAAGGAGTTGCTGCCAATACGACAACTGTTGTCTTAAGTACGGGATCCAAAAACGGAACCCAATGGACACAAAGAAATGCAAACACAGGGAATGCCACAAGCTTTAATACACAGGTTGCATACACAAATGCTCTTGTGAAAACCTCGCGCATATTGGCTGCAGAAAGACGCATGCCCAGAATAAACATACACATAGGTGTTACTGCTTTTGCCAAAATATCAATGGAGCTCATGATTCTGTCCGGGAACTGCACACTGAAAAAATATAGTGGCAAAGATACCAGAATAGAGATTGTTGATGGATTCAATATGGCATTTTTCAATGACATATATTTCTTATCTCCGGTAATCATGAATACACCTGCGGTAAATACAATCAGGTTCATGGACATGACATTGATGGAGCTGTAACACATAACGATGGGTTCTTCCGGAAAGATACTCGCAATCAGCGGCATTCCAATAAATCCAACGTTTCCAAGGACACCGCCTATGGTAAGGATTCGATACTTGGAATCTGTATATTTTTTGTGAAGAATCAAATATAGTACGCCAAAGAACAACAGCTGAATGAATAACGAAACAATGAAGTACTTCAGCATCTTTTGGAAATTTTCCGGGGAATAGTCCAGCTGCAAAAATGAATTAATCAACATCGCCGGGCTGAGTACGTATAGTAAAAGTCCGGACATACTCTTTGCATGGGATACTACTGCTTTTCCTGATTTACACAATAAAAATCCCATAGCCATGTAAACCAACATCATCGCAACATTTGAAAAAACTAAACCAAACACAACAAAATCTCCTCTTTGCCTACCGGCAATTTCTTTTGCTTAAACACAATTATTTTTCTTAATATAATCTACCAGTTCATCTACCTGGGTAAATGCGAGGGCAACGACAGTATCTGCCGCACCATAGTAGATTGCAATTCTTCCTGTTTCTGCATCACAAAGTGTTGCACAAGGGAAACATACATTAGGAACATCTCCGACGCACTCATAGGGTGTTTCGGGATGAAGAATATATGGATAGCAACGATACTTTACCTTCCAAGGCTCATCCTTGTCCAGTATAGCAGCACCAATATTGTAAATCATACCATTACAGGTCTGACCTACGCCATGGAAAATCATAAGCCATCCCTCATCAATTTCAATAGGAATAGGACCTGCTCCAACCTTGGTCCATGCCCAGTCTCTGGGTTCCAATACATGATGATGCTCGCCCCAGTGAATCATATCAGGGGACTGGCTGATAAACACATCACCAAAGGGTGTATGACCGTTATCGGAAGGTCTTGAAAACATTACATACTTTCCATGAATCTTTCTTGGGAAAAGAACACCATTTCTGTTGTAAGGAATAAATGCATCCGGCAGTCTGTAAAAGGTCTTGAAATCATAAGAGAAAGCCACACCAATGGTAGGTCCCTTCCACTTTTCAAACTGTGTACACCAGGTCACAAAGTACTTATCCTCAATCAGGCATACTCTGGGATCATAACCGTCTGCTGTACCAACGCACTCTCCTGTCTTTTCATCGTAGAGTTTTAAAATATCATGCTCAATCTCCCAATGGATGGCATCCTGACTCTTTCCAAGGAAAAGATGTGACTTCATGGCCTTGTCGTCACTTCGAAACACTCCAACAAAGGCTCCGTCCTTGGGAATAACTGCACTGTTAAAGACGCTGTTGGCACTGGGAATTGCATGTCTTTCGATAATAGGATTCTCACTGTATCTCCATACAACGTCATTGCATCCTTCCGGTCTTTCCTGCCAAGGAATGTTTGCTAACTTTTCTCCAATAATCATATAGTACCTCCCATAATTTGTGTTGTATTTTTAAATCTTTATTTTGTATTTTTTAATATATTTCATGGGTAGCATTGGCATAGTCCTCAAATAACTGAAGACACGCCTCTCTGTCAACCATTTCCCCATAATCATTGCCCTCTCCTTTGTTCCAGTTCTCATAAAAAGTTTCATCTCTGAATCCTATAGAATCTGTATCCAAGGTAGTACATCCATAATAAACCTTCTCAATATTGGCCCATAGAATAGCTCCCTTACACATAGGGCAGGGAGCTGCCGTTGTATAAAGCTCACATCCACGTAGATCATGTGTGTTCAAATTCTTGCATGCATCCCGGATGGCTTCTATCTCCCCATGGCAAGTCGGATCATGTTTTATTAAAACTCTGTTATGACCACGTCCAACAATCCGGTCATCCTTGACAATCACTGTACCAAAAGGACCGCCATGTTTATTTTGTATTCCCTCGTATGCTTCCTGAATCGCTACATCCATGTAATTCATTGCACTATTCTCCCGACCATTTTTATTTTTTAGTAAATATCTATCGATTCCTTTTTTTATTTTATTTTCTGCTTTATTTTATTGTCTGCTTTATTTGTTTATCACTAACTTTATTGTTTATTTTATTGCTTATTTTATTGCTTATCACTCATTTTATGATTTACTTTACGTCTTCATCTAGGTGATATTATATCAAGAACACGTAAAAATTACTACAAAAAAAGACCTATGAAGTTGCCTTCATAGGTCCTTAATTCATCTTAGTTTTCTTTCTTTTTCTTGTAAGAAATAACGTTGTATACTCCAAGACAAAGCATTGCTGAAACTAATCCGCCAAACAATCCTACAGGGAAGCTTTCCTCACCGGTCTTAGGTGACTTCACTTCTGGGAATACCTGCTGTGCTTCAGGAGGAACTGTAGCATTAAAGCTTACTTTTTCTTCCTGTGGCTCTTCTGTTACATTTCCTGAAAGTGTCTTTGTATGGCTATACAAAGGAATCTTATCAGGATTTGTTTCATCGTATGCAACATTGGTCTGATACTTGTTAGACCATACTCTGTCGTAGTTTACAACCTGCTTACCATCAACAGTTACATAATCCTTGGTAATGGTGTAGGTTGTTACCATTTCACCATCATCAGCGGTGTATCCACCATCTTCCTTAGCAGTAGGTTTCTTAGACTCTGTAATCGTATAGGTACGAGGTACAGGGCTAGGCTCCCACTGAGTGGTATCGATAACGAAGGTAACTACTGTTACATCTACGCCATCTGCGATCTCACGTCTGGTAACAATCTTGTTAACAATCTTAACCTTATCACCATTCTCATCACGTAACTCAAACTCAGTACTGTTAGCAGTAGGAGTATTGGTCTGGATGATATCTTCATGGTTAGGATCAAATGTTTCTACGTTGTAGTATCTGCTGTATACAGAAACGGTTGTTGTATTAGGATCATATAAATCCTTAAGTTCTACCTTGCTTTGACCATCGGTAAGAATACCGTCCTGTGCAATAAACTCGATAGGATCTGCTACGATGTATCCATCAGGAGCTTCAACTTCTACTAACTTGTACTTACCATCAGGAACTGCTACAAGTCCAAGTGTCTTGGCTGTTGTTACCCAGGTAATGCTGTCCTTGGTAATTACAACATCTTTACCACCGGAACCGTTAAGCTTTTCTACCTTGCTAAGATCCTGTCCTTCCAAAGGAACTACCTGCATCTTTGCGCCGTAGATTTCCTTACCACCAAGTGTTACCTTGGAGAAACTATAAGTACCGCCAAGCTCTGAATCGTCGAGCATTGCAATTAATCTCTGGTCCTGATCAACCTTGTATGCATTGGTTGCATTCAAGATTGTTCCGTTCTTACCATAAGTAAAGGTAATATCACTTGCAACTCTGAATCCCTTAGGAGCTGAAACTTCATGGATGGTGTAGGTCTGACCTTCTTCAAACTTCTCAGCCGGGATTTCATAAGGCTTATCTGAGCTGATCCATTCGCAAATCTTCTCACCCTTGGTACCATTACCCTTGTAAAGAGTCATCTTAGCACCGGGAAGTTCATTAGCACCCTTGTTATCGCTACCCATGATTTCAACCTTGCTAATCTTTAATGGTGCGATTGCATCATCATTCATAACAATCTTGTTGTTTTCATATCCGGTAACCTTACCATCTGCTGTAATAGTAAATGTAATGTCATCCGCATATGCATAACCCTTAGGAGCACCTGTCTCAGACATTGTGTACTTACCTGCAGGAAGCTTTGTAAGCTTCACAGCTTCGTTTCCACTTGTCCACTGGATGAATTTCTTTCCACTTGCATTGGTTCCTGTTGTAAGAGTAACTGCTGTGCCACTCTTTTCTAACTTAGCAGTAACCTTTGTGAGGTCTGCATCGCTTGCATCTGCAATCAACTGAATGGTTGCACCAGGAATCTCAACATTCTTCTTGTCTGTATCCTGCTTAGAGAATACTGCTTCGATAGGAGCATCGAAGAGAGCTACTTCTCTGGTCTGAGGATTATATGCACCACTTTCTACGTTGGTAACCTTACCATCCTCATCAATCTTGAAGCTTACTGTAGAAGTTACAGCGTATCCGTTAGGAGCAGCTTCTTCTACGATTACATAGGTTGTATCAACCTTTAATAACTTACCATCAATTACCTTAGGAGTTGTTCCGCCAATCCAAGGCTCAACAACATTCTTACCTGCTGCTGTTCCTTCATGGAGGCTAAGCTTAGCTCCTGGAAGTTCTGTACTACCTTGCTGATTACCAACGATTTCCTTCTTGCTGATCTGGATGTCTTTGATTACTTCATCAATCATCTCGATCTTGTTGTCGGTAATAGCTGTCTGATCATCTGCTGTTTTGTATACCTTACCATCTGCTTTGATTACAAAGGAGATTTCTGACTTATATGCTGTATGACCATCAGGTACACCTGTTTCTACCATTCTATAAGTACCAACAGGAAGCTTGGTTAACTCAATAGGTTTATTCTCAACACTTGTCCATTCAATGTATGGCTTTCCATTTACTGATAAATGAGCAATCTGAATGCCATTCTCACATACAACATCATCTAAGTATGTTGCATTTACAGGATTGGTTCCATCTGTATCACAGAATAACTGAAGTTTGGCTCCAGGAATCTCAGGACCATTTGCAACATCTGTCTTAGTAAAGGTTGCCTTAATAGCCTCGTCCTTCATAACTAAAGTGCCATTAGCTACAGGTGTCTGACTACCTGATTTGTAAACCTTACCTTCTTGATCAACAGTAAATTCGATATCAGCTGTATACTTATATCCCTGAGGAGCGCCTTCCTCATGCATGATGTAGTCACCAGCAGGAAGATTCTTTAATACAACTTCTGTCTCTGTACTTGTCCACTGGAAATAGTACTTATCTGCATTGTCAATGGTAACTTTTCCAGTTGAGAAATCCTTACCACCCAGTCCAACACGAGTTACCCCATTAAATACTGTACTATCGCCATTTTTAGAAATCAATCTGATTACAGCACCAGAAACTTCAAGATTCTCATCATCAGTATCAACCTTCTTGAAGATTGCTGAAATAGGAGCATCAAGCATTGTGATTGTTGATACACCATTCGCATCTACAGTATACGCTGAAGTGTCACCACATGTAACACTACCATCGTTATTAATTGTAAATACAATACGTGATGCAACGTTATATCCACCTGGAGCTGCTGTTTCAACTAATGTATAGGTCTCACCTGCTTTGTACTTTGTAAGATCAATAGAATGTGCAATCGGCTTCAGAGAAGATGCATCTGTTTCATAACCTGAAATCCAAGACTCTACAATCTTATCCTGGCTTGTAGGAAGTTCAGTTGTACCTGAATAATCTCCTTTATAAATTGTGAGACTTGCACCAGGAAGTTCCTCATCACCTTCCTGATCACCTACAATTTCCTTCTTACTAATTAAGATAGGTTTGATAGGTGCATCTAATACAGTAAGTTTTCTATTTTCGTCAAATACATTATAAGTAGTTCCTTCATATACAACTTTATCTGTACATTCAATTGAACCATCATCTTTTATCTTGAAGGTAATCTGAGAAGCAATTAAATAACCATCCGGTGCAGCCTTTTCTACTAATATATATGTTGTATCAAGTTCAAATTTCTTACCATCAATAACATGTGGAATTACATTGTTATTGCCATCAACATTATTTTTTGTATTCCACTGCTCAATAATATTGCTATCAGCAACACTTCCCTTGTAAATAATCAATTCAGCATTAGGAAGTTCCTCTGAGCCAGGACCATTTGCAAGGATTGCTTTCTTGCTAATCTCAATATCTTCGATAGGTGAATCTATCATTATAATGATTCTGTTAGTTGAATCATACGCTTCACTGCCTAAATCTTGAACCGCTCCACTTGCATCGATAGTAAATACCATATTAGATGTCACTTTGTAGCCTGCAGGTGCCGCATTTTCAACTAATACATACTTAGTATTAACTTTAAGTTTATCGCCAGAAATTGTTTCTTCATCAGGACTTTCACTTGTCCATGAATGAATTGCATCACCAGTTGGATTACCATTTGCATCTGCTAAGTAGAGAGCTAATTCAGCTCCAGCTAGTGGAACATTTCCTTCATTATTTCCACCGATTTCTTTTTTACTAATCTTGATATCCTTAATCTTGTCATCTTTCATCTTAAGGATATCTTTTTTCTCTTCAGTAGTACTTGTACTTGCAACTTCAGCATATTTTGCCTCTGTATTTGAGTCTAATGTAACTACTCCCTCTTTACTTACAGAAAACTTAATTGCTTCTGCCGGAATAATTGTATATCCATCTGGAGCCTGCTGCTCTTTTAAGATATATGGTCTTCCAGCCACGATAGTAAATGGCTTATTTCCAACCTGTTCTGTTTTTTCTACAACTACAACATTCTGAGGTGTTGTACCTGATATCCACTCACATACGACCTTATTATTATCATCTACATCAAGAATTTGAATCTTTGCTCCAGGAATTTCTGTAGTTCCATTTACAGCAACCTTACTAATCTTGATTGTCGTTGCGGCATCATCTTTCATTGTAACAACATTATCGGAAATGTTGCCTGAACCAGTAATCTTTCCATGCTCATCAATGGTAAATGAAATACTTTCTGCATAAGCATATCCATCTGGAGCACCTTTTTCTTCCATGGTATAACTACCAATAGGAAGCTTAGTTAATACTACTGATTGAGTTGTACTCTTCCACTGAATATATGGCTTATTTGTATCCTCATCGACGCCATACGCAAATGACTCTCCACCTGTTTTGGTCACCTTATTCTTTAAATAATCAGATGTTACATTAGCATCAGAACCAGTATAGATCAAACGAATAGTGGCACCAGCAAGTTCATCTGTACCATTAGCTACTTTCTTTGAGAAGGTTGCTTCAATAGCATCATCCTTCATTACTAAGATATTGCTAGCATGATCTGCAATATTACCATTTTCATCTATTGTAAATGAAATAGCTGTTGCATAAGCATATCCTGTAGGAGCACCTGTCTCACTCATTGTGTAGTAACCTGCAGGAAGCTTTGTTAATACAAGCTGCTGCTCTGTACTTTCCCAGCTAAGAAATTTACCAGTAGTATCATAATTAAGAGTAGCATCTCCACTCTCAACTGTGACATTCTTCAAATCAATCACTGTAGTATCTGATGAAGATTTCTGTGCCTTTAATGTAATAGTCGCACCAGGTAACTCTGTATTAGCAACATTCGTATCCTGCTTAGAGAAAGTTGCCTTAATAGGCTCATCCTTCATAATAATGGTTTTATTTGTAACTTCACTACCACCTCTGGTAACTTTTCCATCTGCAGTTATATCAAATGTAATAGATTCTGCCTTCGTGTAACCATCTGGTGCTGTAATTTCAGTTAATGTATAAGTACCTGGCTTTAATCCTGCAATGGTTCTGGTATTTCCATTAGAAACCCACTGAATACCATTAGTAATGGAATCAACACTATTACTTGTTGAAATACCTGTCCAATCAGCATTAGTACTTGTCAACTGAAGTGTTGCACCTGGAAGTTCATTTGTAGTATTAGCAATGAGTTTTGAGAAAATAACATCTGCTGTTACAGGTGGTTTTACTGCATCAAGCATAACAATCACAGGTTGCTTATCACTTTTACCATCATTGAATGAATATGCTGTCTGTGAAATATTTTCAAGACTACCATCTTCTTTTACCTTAAATACAATATTGCTTGCAATATTAAAACCATTAGGTGTTACTGTTTCTATTAAAGTATATTCCTTACCTACAGTAAGTAATGATCCTGAAATCACTGCTTCTGATGTAGAACCATCCATTAATGTTGCAATTGCTGTTTTTCCTGTAGGTTCTCCAGTAATATTTCCTTCATACAACTTGATGGTTGCACCTGAAAGAGGTGTTGTACCTTCTCCACCTGCTGCCATCTGCACCTTTTTAAAAGTAATATCAGGGATTACATCATCCACCATTACAACTAATCTAGACCCTTCATTTGATCCCGCACTATGAGCACCGGTGGAGATATTCTTTACATTACCTTGGTCATCAATTTCAAAAACTATATGACTTGCGATTGCATATCCCTTAGGTGCAGCTTCTTCTACAAGTGTATACTTTTGATTTGACTTTAACTTACTTGCTGCTACAGAATGATTTGCTTCTGTCCAAGAATCTACAAGTTTTGCAGTTGCAGGAACTTTTGTGTTTCCTGTGAACTCACCCTCATAAAGCTTAAGAGTTGCACCTGAAAGTTGCTCACCACCGCCAACTTTTACCTTGTTAATATTAACATTTGTAAATGCGCCATCTTCCATCACAATTGTATTCGTAGTATCATCCGATGATGCTGCACTCTGTACATTTGTGATTTTACCATTATCATCAATATCAAAAGAAATGGTGGTGGCAATCTTATATCCATTCGGAGCAGCCTTTTCTGTAATAGTATAAGATCCCTTAGGAAGATTCTTAATAGTAACAGCTGTAGCTGTTGTATTCCAAGTAATACTATCAGCAGTCTTTATATAACTATTTCCACCTGTTACACTTAAAACAGATAAGTTTCCATTTCCTGAAGTCTTCTTTAATTCAATTTTAGCATCCTTAAGTTCACTTGTACCACCAACTGCTTTTTTGGAGATAGTAACATCTCCCTTTGCATCTGGAGTAGTAGGCTGGGTTGCTGCCTTATTAAGACATACTGCAATTCCATTATTTGCTGTCGCTTGTCCTTCTCCATCAAAGTGATCAATCTTAAAAGCCGCAACAACACCAGTTGTATTATTTGTAATCTTTACATCAAAATATTTATTATAGCCACCCGCGTCTGTTTTATAATTTGCCTCATCCGTTGCAACCTCTTTAATTGCATAGGTGGTAGATGTCCCTCTGTCGATATCTTTGGTAACTGTAAATGATACCAATGCTACGTTTACAGTTCTCGTTTCCTGTGTTCCATCTGCTTTTTGAGTTGTAATATCAGTATGTGTCCAAATTGGAGACACCTGACCAAAAGAATCCAATTTAGTATATGTGTTATCAGCTTGTTTTTCATATAACTCAAACTTGAAGTTACTTAAAAAGGCACTTCTATCCGCTGCAGACATTGCAGCTATCTGAGCACTTGTTTTATCATCAAATTCCTTATAAATGGAAACAACACCGTTAAATTTATCCTTTGTATCCGCCTCTTTTGATGACTGGGGAGCTGTTGGTCCACCTATTTTATGAAACTCGGCATTTACATTAATATTATTTGCAACTACAACACCATCCCAGTTTGTACTAAGTGTTACATTCGCACTAGGAGCGATAATAGTACCAAAGCTCTGACGTTCAGACGTGATATTACCAGTGTACTGATAGTTATTAGTAGCATTTGAACTATCATAAAAGTTAAAAATCACACGGTTATATGGTTTTCCCCAGTTTTCTTCACTATTATTGATGATTGTTCCATCTGCCCCCTTTGCAACAGAAAATGATGAGCTCATAACAACATTTCCATTTGCATTGGCACAGTCAATATTTACTACACAAATCTTATTATCATTTGGATCATCAAGATTATCGAATCTAAACACAATATCTGCTGGAGGATTCATCTCTTCATAAGTCAAGTTAACATATGAAACATCTGCAGTACAGATAATATCTCTATTCTGTCCAAAATGCTTCTCCGCATTAGGATCTGCAGTAGAATATCCCATAAGTCCAGTGTTATATGTAATAAATTTGTTCTTTATATCCACAAAATCTACATATTGATTTGTGGTTGTATCAAACATAACATGATCTGGGCTTTCAGGATTAGTAACTTTTAAGGTGCTTCCCTGATCTTCATAGGTAAGAACATCTCCACCATTATTGGGAAGTGTTATAGTTTTTGTATTATTATTTGTTGTTATATACTTTTCTGCCCAACCATTCTGACCGGCAACCAATACGTAATTCTGTCCTAACCACAAATAATCCTGAGGATCAGCAACTAAGTTACCTGATTTTCCACTATATCCACCTAGAATATTGCCAATATAACTATATTCAGTATTTCCCTCTGGACGTTTACTTGCAGATACATTTGATCCACAAGCAGCTGTTCCATTAAAGTTATTAGCAATGAAATTACTATTTGTATGAGTATTAGCATTCAATGTATCAAATGCAATAAGTCCATACTCCTTAACGAATGCACTTACTTCCTTTCCTGAAAGCACATATGTTACACCGCCTTCATCCGCTTCTACCCTCATTGGTGCCGAAATCTCTGTACTGGTCACCGCCAATACTACCGCCATTGCCCCCGCAAATACTCTCGATAAGATTCCTTTCTTTCTCATGTTTGCCTCCTAGGTTTTTATCTAAAATCACATATTTCTATTTCACTGTTTCCTACCATAACACCCATATTTATAATTTGCAATAATCTTTTACACATTGTTAACAAAAAGTTCACAATTTTATTTGATACCGCAAAATCCCCCTAATGCCAAACTATTCTCCATCCTTTCTTTTTTGGCATAAATCCCAAATGGGCATAAAGATAGTTTCTCAATATCTTTATCGGCATATTCATTAGGTTATATTAGTCTTTTCTAAAGATTTTATTAAAAATTTTATCACAAAAAATCCCCTTAACCGATTTAGGATTAACCGCAATCAGTTAAGAGGATTCTATTTTCCATTTCTTTATTCTTACTGTACTTCTACAAGTTCAATCTTGAAGTTCAATTCCTTACCTGCCATCTCATGATTTGCATCAAGGGTAATAGTTGTTTCATCCTTTTCCAATACTTTAACAGGGAAAGGCTGACCCATAGAGTTCTGAAGATAAACCTGCTGACCTACTTCCAATGCTTCTGCACCCGGAAGCTGTGCAAGTTCTACCTGGAAAATAGCATTTGGATCTGGCTGACCATATGCTTCTTCTGGCATCAGGTGGATATCCTTGATTTCTCCAACTGCCATCTCTTTTACAGCTTCATCGAATCCCTTAATCATCATACCTGCACCACATACAAATTCTAATGGTTCTCCACGATCATATGATGAATCAAACTTTGTTCCATCATTCAATGTTCCTGTGTAGTGTACTTTTACTGTCTTGTTTAAATTGCTCATTATTATCCTCCACGTATTTTTTCTTCCTTAATAATATCAGAGACTATAGTTATTCACAACCTCATAATATTCTAATTTCATATAAGTGCTTATCTTCTACATGTATTATGGATATATTTACGACTTGTATTAATATGTTTTTGTTCAGGACACATTATCACTGAACGATGATTTTACACACAAAAAGGACTTGACTTTATCACTGACCATTCTTACAAGATAGTTGGGGCTTACTTGCGTGTTTTTGCATTCTAGACATAATTCCTTTGACTATTCTTACAAATAATTGGGGCTTATATAAAGATATTTATCTTCAAGCCCCAACGTCACACTGTTCTTTCTATATAAATATGTCTTGGCACTGAGTTTTCTCATTCAGGCCATAAAATTACCTCTATAATGCTTCTCTATATTACTCCAACCAATAATACTCTAGCTATAATACTTCAGCCCCTATGTTCCAGCATAAGCCCCAGCGACAATACTTTACCCCCAATGTTCCAGCAATGCCACCCTAACTATAATGCACCCTCTACAATCTTGCCATAATTGCCTTCCCATGGTTTTTTAGCCAGCGATCCCACTGTTTGTATTCTGGAAAGACTTTGTAAATTTCCTGATAAAAGGCCTTGGAGTGATTCATTTCTTTTCTGTGGCAGAGTTCGTGCACTACTACGCTGTCTATCACCTGCGGTGGCATCAACATTAGAAGACAGTTGAAATTAAGATTGCCCTGGCTACTGCAGCTTCCCCAGCGTGTTCTCTGGCTACGGATTGTAATCCTTCCATAGGTAACTCCAATTAAGGGTGCATAATACGCTACTCTCGCCGGAATATATTCCAATGCCCTTTTCCCAAGTTCCTTCAATTCTTCACTGGTTAACTTAGAAATCTTAGTGCCGTCACTGTTCTCTGTTTCTTGCCTAACCTTTTCTAAGTGTTTACGGATCCAGTCCTCATGTTCATGAACCACCTTTTTGATATCTGCCTTGGTTGCTCCTCTTGGCGCTCTGACAACCACCTGCCCATCCGGCTTAATCTGAATACCTATACTCTTCCTATTTGAAATGATCACGGATATTTTTATTTGCTCATCCATTTTTATTTCCTCTAAACTTAACATGTAATGGGTATAAGCTAAATTCCTTCTCTCCCATTACATTCCCGTTAAATCATGTAATGGGTATACGCTAAATTCCCTCTCTCCCATTACTTTTCCACTACAACATGTAATGGGTACAAGTGAAAATCCTTCTCTCCCATTACATTCCTGCTAAATCATGTAATGAAGCTAGCCCCAAATCCTCAAATAAAACGGGGCTGGAAACCAGCCCCGCCGTAAACCTTCTCTATTGATTTACCCGAAATAAATGATATTTAAACCAAATAATATTTTGCCCGAAATATTATTTGCAGGAGTACTTTGCCCGAAATACTTCTGCCCGGTTTATTTAACCCTAAAATTAATCAACCTTGGCTTTTAATTCATTAGCCAGCTGAATGGTGTTTTCCAAACGAGCCTTGATATCGCTTACGCCCTGTGTATAGCCCTGTGCGGATTCGTTGGCTGCCTGGATAGACTTTGTAATCTCCTGTAAGTGCTTAGAGATGACTGTTAAGGTTTCACCGATTTCCTTAGCGCTGCTTCCACTGTCATTAGCAAGCTTACCCATCTCAGATGCAACGACTGCGAAACCTCTTCCGGCCTCACCACTTCTTGCAGCTTCGATAGAAGCGTTCAATGCAAGGATGTTAGAACGAGATGCGTTGCTGGAAAGCTTCTGAATAACTGTTGCAGCATTCTTAACATCTTCATCAACAACTAATGTATTTTCCATCATACCACTAAGCATACCATATACAGTATCCATATCACTGATGATAGCATTTACAGAAGTATTTACCTCTTCCACTGCCTGCTGGAAACTGTTGGTCATTGACTTAACCTGTTTCAGATTCTCTACTGACTTGGTTACACAAAGAACACCAACAACAGTACTGAACTCTTTAATAGGAATCAAGGTTCCTTCAAAGCTCTCACCCATTACCTCTGCAGGCAAGAAATTTTCAACCTTTATACCGGTTTTGACAACCTCGTCAAATGCACCGGTAGGATCCTTAAATCGGTCTCCTACTCTAAGCTGTGGAACTTCACCGTCAGGAATCTTGTAGCCCTGAACAATTCCTGATACATCCAATACCGTGATAAAGGTACCTTCACCACCCATATCACTCAATACCGGCAATAAATCAACTAACTGCTGTAATTTTTCGCTCATATCCTTTGCCTCCTTGCATCCCTTTATATAAAATACCTTATAAATCAAATAATACGCTTGAGGTAATTATAACACACAAGAATCCAATTTGGCTACAAAAAACATACAAATTATACAAAAATTTTTGCCATTCCATTGAATTTCTCAAAAAATTACACAATACCAGATATTCTTATCGAATTCTTGTAAAAGTATAGTCAAAAGGAATCAAATTAATGGCATTGGCAATACTATTTGCCTCCTGCTCATCTGCAAGCCCATTAAGGATTGCCTTACCTCCAGAAATGGCTGCATTGACTCTTGGAGTGCAGATGGGATTGCCATCATATATAATCCATATGATCTCACCGATATGCTCCCTAGTTTCCTTTTCAAATATAGCTCCGCCCTGCTCAGTAAACTGAATCTCTACGATATAATCCTCAATACCAAATTCATCTTTGTATTGGCTTCCCATGGCCTCTTGAATATCGCCACCATCCAATATAGTACGTTCATGATCTGTATTATAATCCAATACAAATCTAAGGTCACATTCCTGAATCAGTCTTTGCGCCAGGTGCTCTCTGGTATCTTCCGAAACAATCTCCTGTTCTTCCTCCGGCAAACGTACACCAATCAGAACCTTCCCCTCATATGCTCCATATTGTATAAAAGCATCTGAATAATAATCTCTGGTTCTCTCCTGAAACAACATTGCAAGCTTTGTAAGCTGCTCAGGTTCAACTGTTTCTTCTATAATATATGCTATTACAAATTCCCGTTCTATTTCTTCCTTATTAAATTGAACCAAGCCACTTAATTGATTACTCTCTGTACTATCTAACCGGTCCTCTTCCGCTATCTGTTGCGCTTCCTTATTGTCCTTGATAGCCACAACCGCAAGAACGCATGCTATAGCAACAAACAAAAGTACCACCACGACAATGATACCGTTTATAATGTCGCTTCTGTTATTCTTTTTACTTTCCATTTTATCCCTTTATCCCCTTTTTATTCTTTTGTATTATGATATTTCCCCCATATCACAATGCTTCTTACCCAATCTGTGTTCGATACAATCCCGCATACACGCCATTCTTTTCCATCAATTCCTTGTGCGTTCCCATCTCTGCAATCTGTCCCTTATCAAGTAGAATGATCAGATTGGAATCTAAGATAGTGGAAAGTCGATGTGCAATGATGAAGGAGGTTCTTCCCTGGGTCATATTTAACATAGCCAGACGAATCTTCTGCTCTGTCACTGTATCCACCGAACTGGTAGCCTCATCCAAAATCATAATAGGTGCGTCAGCAAGAATTGCTCTTGCAATGGTGATCAACTGCCTTTCCCCCTGGCTGAGAACACTTCCGCCCTCACCCAAAACAGTATCATATCCATTGGGCAATCGCATTATAATTTCATGAACACCTGCTGCCCTGGCCGCCTGTTCTACCTGTTCTCTGCTTGCCTCACTATGTCCATAACAAATATTATCATGAACGCTCATATGAAACAAGGCAGTATCCTGTAAAACAATCCCAAAAGCATCACGAAGACTTCTTCTGGTATACTCTCTTAAATCCTTGCCATCCAGCAAGATCTTACCTTCGGATAAATCATAAAATCTTGGTAATAGATTGATGATTGTTGTTTTTCCTGCTCCGGTTTCTCCTACAATAGCAACCTTGGTTCCCGCCTTTACTTCAAGATTTAAGTTCTTTAAAATCATACGACTCTCATCGTATCCAAAGGACACATTTTCAAACACAATAGACCCACTAATATCTTTGCATTCCAGTGCACCTTCCACATCCTCCGGTTCAGACTCCTCATCGAAAATAACAAAGATTCGTTCCGCACCGGCAACTGCTGTCTGAAAGGTATTGTACATATTGGCAATATCTGAAAAGGGTCTGCTAAGCTGTCTGCTGTAAAGTACAAAACTGGAAACAACACTTAAGGTAATCCATCCCTTTGCCGCCATCAGTCCGCTGACGGTTGCCACCAGTAAAAAGCTTAGATTGTTAATTACATTCATTAAGGGCATCAAAAAACCTGACCATATCAACGCCTTGGTTCCCACTTCACGTAATTTCTCGCTGTCCTCTACAAATCTTTCATACATGGCGCGTTCTCTACCAAAAGCCTTTACCATAGAAAGACCGGAAATTCCTTCCTCGATCTCTCCGTTTAATCTTCCCAGGTATTCCTGCTGCTTACGGAACATTTTTCTGGTTTGTCCTGTAATCGCTTTCGTTAACAGGAAAACAAGTCCTACGGATAACAGGGAAATCAGGGTAAGAATCACATTCATTCGAAGCATCACCGACAAAACACCAATAATGGTAAAGCCCAGCATCATCAGCTGTGTCAGGGAATCAGAGATGGTCGTACTGATATTGTCCACATCGTTTGTCAATCTGCTCATCAAATCTCCGTGGGTATTCTTATCAAAATAGGAAAGGGGAAGTGTTTTCATCTTCTCAAATAATACCTTACGAATATGAGCAACTACCTTTTGCCCCATTCCTGCCATCAAAAACTGCTGCATAAATCTGCAAAATGCATCGCAAATATATACTGCTGCCAAAAGGACAAGCATAAAGCCCGCATTACTTCCTATATCCATAAGCCCGATTGCTTTACCAATCAAATATGGTGAAAGTATTGGTGACAGAGAGGCCAATGCCGAAAAGATCAAAATAAAACCAATTCCTCTTTTACTATCTCCGGTAATCTCCCAAAGTCTTCGAATCGTTCCCTTCATATTCTTTGGCTTGACCGCCGCCTGTAATCTGGCTGCCGGTCCCTGCCCAAAGCCCTTTCCCATCTGTGGGGGCGCGTCATTCTTCACTGCCATGTTCTTCCCCTCCCATCTGAGACATATAAATCTCTTTATAAAGCTCGCAGGATTCCATGAGCTCCTTGTGGCTTCCTATTCCTGCTACTTCGCCGTTATCAAGACACAAAATACGGTCTGCTCTGCGAACAGTGGAGATCCGTTGACTGATTAACAATATCGTCATCTCTCCCGCTCTATCTCGAAGCGCCTTTAATACCTTGGCCTCTGTGTACGCATCCAAGGCACTGGTACAGTCGTCCAAAATCAATATCTTGGGATGACGCAATAAAGCTCTAGCCAACGACAGTCTCTGTTTCTGACCACCGGAAAGGTTCACCCCTCCCTGCCCCAGCACTGTATCAAAGCCTGCCGGCTGCTTCTGAATGAATTCATCTGCACAGGCATCCTGTACTGCCTTTTGAAGCTCTTCCTCTGTTGCGTCCTCTTTTCCCCAGGCCAGATTGTAGCCTATGGTTCCCGAGAAAAGCAGCGCCTTCTGTGGCACCACCGCAATTGCACTTCTAAGTACGTTTTCATCCATCAGATTAACATCAATACCATCCACCTTAAGACAACCCTCTGATACATCATAAAATCTCGGTACCAGATGAATTAAGGTAGATTTTCCTGAACCTGTGGCTCCTATGATTCCCAAGGTTTCTCCTGCTGCCACATCCAATGAAATATTCTTAAGGGAAGGCCTGTGGGAACCTGCATAGGTAAAGCCTACATTTTCAAAGCTGATCGCCCCCTTCACTTCACCTGTTACCGGATGTTCTGCCCTTTTCTGCGCCGGCTCCTCTAACAGAACCTCCTGCACACGTTCCGCAGAGGCACTGGCTCTTACTGCCATATTTAAAATATTCGATACCATACCCAGTGCAAAAAGTACCTGGGTCATATAGTTAACGGAAGCCATGACTCTTCCGATGGATACCTCACTGCTATAGCCGGAAACAAGCAATACCACTACGATTCCGAGATTCACAGTTAAATTAATTAAGGGACCGAAAATCGCCATAACTCGTGAAGCGGAAGTACCGGCGATTGCAAGTTCTCCTGCCGCCATATTAAACTTATCCTGCTCCTGGTCCTCACCACCAAAGGCCTTCACTACACGAATAGAATTCAAAAATTCTCTGCTGACATCGTTAATCTGGTCCAGCTTTTTCTGTAGTCTTCGAAATCTTGGATGACCCATACGCATATTGCCTGCAATGAAGCACGCCGCAATCAATAGAATCACAGCCAGTACAGGCGTAAGCTGTGGTGTACGCCAAATAATCAGAATAATCGTACCCACACAGGTCATAGGCGCCTTTACCATAATTCTCATACATCCGTTAACAAAGCCTTGCACCTGCGTAACATCGTTGGTAATACGGGTGATTAACGAAGCCGGCTGAATACGATCTATATTTTCAAAGGAAAGGGACTGAATCTTTCCATATAGCTCATTTCGCAGCTCCATACCAATCTGCTGTGAAGTTTTGCTGGCATAATAATTGCGCATCACCGCGCCAAAGGCACCAACCATGGCAACAACAAGCATCAATGCTCCAAACTTCAATACCATATCTGTATTTTGCGTTTTTACACCCTCATCTACGATATAAGACATGAGGGTAGGCTGTAACAAATCCATTCCCGCTTCTATGCTCAGGAAGAATATGGCTGTCAAAAACAATCCCAGGTGACTTTTCACCCTCTGAATTATAAACTTCATATTGATTCACACTTTCCGTAATATATGTTTTTTCCTAATCAAAACATTACAATTATAACATACTCTATCCTGGAAAAATCACAAATCTTTCACATTTACGTATTTATATTTTTTTTCATATGGTATAAAATATACTTCAGTGATTTATATGGAGGATTTACTTTTATGAGAAAAGCAATGAAAAAAATATCAGTATGTTTCTTGGTCAGCGCATTAGTTCTTTCCTCTCTGACCGGATGTGCTAAAAAGACCAAGTGTTATATATGTGCCAAAGAACTTTGGTGTCATTTCTATTCTATCGATATCGAAGGCTATGACACTGAAGAATACTGGATGTGCGATAACTGTTCCGACTTTGTCAGAGGTGGTGTAGAAACCCTAAATGGCACCATGACAAAGAAGAAATAACTTACTGTGAGGTCAAGCATGAACAAAAAGAAAAGTATATTATGTCTCCTTCTTGCAGGATTAATGTTATTTTCATTGGCCGGCTGTGGCAGACGAACCAATTGCGATGTATGCAAAAAGGAAATGTATTGTCATCTATACCGACTGACCTTGTATGAAGATTACACGGAGGATCACTGGATCTGTGACAAATGTCATGACGATATAAAGTCCGGTGCTGAGGCTATGGGCGGCACTCTAGAAGAAATAAAGGAAACAAAAGATACCAAAGATAATAAATAGCTTATTGACATTTTGTTTATAATATGTAAAATAGGAAAAGTAGTCCAGAAACATACATGGAGGAGAATAATAATGAAGAAGGCGCTTAGAAGATTAGCTGTAGTTGGTGTTTCAGCAATGATGGTTCTTACTATGGCAGGATGTACCAGAACAACAAAGTGTGCAGTTTGTGAAGAGAAGAAGGAATGTACCTTATACGAACTTACCCTTAACGGTGAGAAGGAAACAAGCTTCATCTGTGATGATTGTAAAGTAACCGTAGAACTTGGTGCTGCAATCCTTGGTGGTACACTGAAAAAGAAATAAGTTATAATAAAATTAAGCTCCGAGTTTTCTCGGAGCTTTTTTATTGCCAATTTTTAATTTTATCGCTCTCTTGCTTCCATACCCGGATTCAAATCATGGGTAAACAATCTCTGCTCCGCCATCTTCTCCCACTTGGTTCCCGGACGTCCATAATTGCTGTAAGGGTCAATAGAAATACCACCTCGTGGTGTAAATCTTCCCTGTACTTCAATATACTTCGGATCCATGAGCTTAATCAAATCCTTCATAATCGTATTTACACAGTCCTCATGGAAATCTCCATGGTTTCTAAAGCTGAATAAATACAGCTTTAAGCTCTTACTCTCTACCATTCTCACATCAGGTACATAATTGATGGTTATGGTAGCAAAGTCCGGTTGTCCGGTAATAGGACAAAGGCTTGTAAACTCCGGACAATTAAAACGCACAAAGTAATCATTTCCCGGATGTTTGTTTTCAAAGGTTTCCAACACCTCAGGTGCATAATCTGATTTATAAACCGTCTTTTTATTTCCTAATAAAGTAAGTGATTCTTCCTGCTCTCTTGTTCCCATAGTTTCTCTCCTTTAATCTTCCAATGGCTTAATCTTTCTTGCCAAATAAATAAATGGGGTATCGCAAACTGCTACAATTGCCTTGAACAAATAAGTGGTTACCAAAATACTGATAAATACATTTGTAGGATAAGTTCCCCAGAAGGCAAGGGTAGTAAAGATGATGGTATCTACTGCCTGGCTAAGAAGTGTACTTCCGTTGTTTCTAAGCCAAAGCTTCCCCTGATTGTCACCGGTTTTCTTCCAAATAAAATGATATAAAAATACATCAATACTCTGACTACAAACATAACCGATTAAGCTTGCAATTGCAATACGGGGAACAATACCAAATACCACCTCCAGGCTGGGATTCACATAATCATTGGCATTGGGTATCAAATGTAAGGTAAGCTGTGTTCCCATGATCCACAACAGGGTAATGGTCAGACCATATTTCACAGCCTTCTGTGCATCCTTCTTGCCGTACTTCTCACTTAGGATATCTGTTACCAGGAAAGTGGCTGCATATAAGGTATTTCCTGCTGTTGTGGAAAGTCCAAAGAGGTCGATACATTTACAAACCTGAATATTGGCAAGGATAGTACTGAATACTGTAAAAATATAAAGACCATTCTTTCCGTAAAGCTTGTACAGTACAAGTACGCTAACCAAATAAAATAATAAACCAATCACAAAATATATATTATTCATCATTCCTTCTCCTCGTATAAAACAGGATCTGTGACACCGTTTAGTTCAAAGGCTTTCTTTCTGTCTCTGCAGGTACCACATACGCCGCATGCTTTTTCATGACCTTCATAGCAGCTCCAGGTCAATTCAAAAGGGGTTTTTAGTTCTAATCCCATTTTGACTACTTCTGCCTTTGTCTTGTCAATAAATGGTGCGACAATCGTTAAGGCATTACCGCTTCCGATATAAATCGCATCTGCTATTGCCTTATTAAATGCTTCACTGGTATCCGGATAGGCATTTCCTGCTGCATCATCTGCATGTGCTCCGTAGTAAATTTCGCTACACCCAGTACTAAGTGCAATCGCTGCCGCTGATGATAAGAAGAGACCGTTTCGAAACGGTACGTAGGTATTGATGGGATTTCCTCCCGCCTTTTTCACCTGCTCATCATAATCCTCATGCGGAATCTCCTCTGTTGCCCCCTCCAACAGGGTACAATCACTTCCCTCAAACATTTCCTTCAAATCCAAGGTTCTTCTTTTCACTCCATAGTAGGCGGCAACCTTTTCAGAAGCTTCCATTTCCTTCTTATGCTTCTGGCCATAGGAAACGGATAATGCCAATACATTCTCTGCTCCATGTTTCTTTACAGCAAACCCCAGGGCTACACTGCTGTCCAAGCCGCCACTAAATAGTACCACTGCTTTCATTTGTTTTCCTTCCTCACTACAAAAAAGCACATAAAGGGAAACTACGCCCTTTATGTGCCGTACAATCCCTAGTTTTGTTTAAAGACAGGATGGTTCTCGAACTGTCTTATTCAGTTACAATTTGGGATTCTATCATAGTTCATCCCATTTGGCAAGAGCTTACTTTAAGTTTTCACGAAGACCAAGCTCTACAACCTCTGTTTCATATACATTTCCGTAAACATCGGTAATGGTATAACAACCATAGGTTGTTCCCGAAACAAGAGACAGGGTTAAATATTCAAACTTCAAATCCTGATACTCACAGGGTGTTCCTGCTGCTTCATAGAAGAAGCCATCTTCACCGACACATTCATATACTACATCCACCACGTCCGTACTTTCCAAAGTATAGATTGTAGTGTCATCATAGGTTCCATCCTCAAAATCACAGAAGTAGTAACCAAGAATCGTACCGGAAGGATATTCATTATCAAAATAGATATAAAGGAATGCCTCATAATCATTGATTAATACGGGGCAGATACCTGTCTGCGACCAAGCATCAGAGGATGGATCCGAATAATTGTCAACACAATAGTAGCCGGCCACTCTGTCATTGATAAAAATCCATGACTCCGGATAAACCAGAGCAAGAAGGCCATCTGAATCCACTTCATACTGATAATCTTCACCGATTACTAAGGTATATCCTAAATTCTCCAGGATAAAGGTCTGAGAAATGTAATCTATAATCTCCCAATCTTCATCTGTAAGTTCAACTGCATAATAATCCTCTGTCTCGATGATAGGTAATTCCGCTACAAAATCTTCATCTACCCATTCATCCCGTTCAACATCATAAGCACTTACATACCAGTTACCGCCATAGGCATCAATATACTCTTCACCCATATACGCAAGTCTCTGGCTCATCAGCTCATCATAGAATTTCAAAACCTTTTCATCGTATCCAAGGTATGTAAAGGACTTTCTTCCCTGTGTATAAAGGTCATAGCTTTGATAAGGACAATATGCCATCAGACCATGTCCATAGGGAAGATCACTCTGGGTATACACAACCGAGTTCACAACGGAGTTAATCAGCTGAGAAGAACTTGATGTTTCATAAATAGAAGCTAAGGTAATAAGGTCTACGGAATCATTGGTTACATAGTAACCACAATTGCCTCTCGCCTTTAAGTACGCCTCGAAATCTCCTTTGGAAATAACATTCTTGTACAAAGAATCAATATACTTTACATATGCATCATATACGTCATCCAGCATATCAATACGAATGACTGACATAGAACCAACCATTTCTCCCAAATGAATGGTCGCCATATAATCCTGAACAATGATCTCGCAGAAGCCTCTGGGGTCATCCTGATCAATATAATTTAACCATCTGTTGTAGTTGATACCAACGCCGTTTACCCAGCTCTCAGCACCAACCATATAGTCTGCGTAGTCCTGAATTGATCGGCCTACTTCCAGGGTACACATATTACAAGCATCAAAGATAACGGCATCAAACTTCACATCTGCGGCCTGAAGCTCATATTTAATCTCATAGTCTGACATAGGATCATTTACATTACCAAGCTCATCCAAACCAAATCCGGCAGGAACTCCGCCTCCATGGTTCCACAAAATTAAAGTATAATGCTCTGCAGGATAATTCTCAGATGCAAACTTGATAAAGTCAGAAAGATTACCCTTCTTGGTCATGGTTGTCTTTCCAAGATTCTCTACGATCTCTATCTTCTTGTCCTTAATAACCAAACGGGTTACTTCCCCGTCCGGGATCAATGGATTTACCCACTCCTTGGCTCCTCCGCACTCCACAACGATATTTGTATTGGCCGGTGGATTGGCGCGCATCATTTCTTCAAGGTCAGCAGAGCCTGCACCACCTGCAGACTTTTCTGAAGGAGTTTCTAAGTTACTACCAACCATGTAAATCATGACTGTTCTCTTGGAAAGCTTCTCTTCCTGAATTGGTTCTGGTGTCGTTTCCGGCTCGCTAGTTGCAACCGTTGTCTCAGCTGTGCTGCTTTCAACCTCTGATGATTCTGATACAGAGGCTTCCACTACCATAGAGTCCGGGGCTTCACTACCCTTTACCGGCTCCTTTGAAAATTCTGACTCTTTTTCCTTACTTTCTTCTATAGCCTTGTCATTATCAACCGGTTTATCACTTGGATGACCAAAGAAAGAATATAATAGCGCACCCGCTCCAACTAAAAGTCCCGCTGTACCTATGCATATACCTGCAATCAGGGCCTTTTTGCCGGAATTACCTTCCTTCTTGGTGTTTACCTCTGCCGGAACACTCTCTGCTTTAACTTCTATCTTAGGTTCCTCTGTTTTAGGGTCCTCTGTCTTGACTTCCTCTGCAACCTTAGTTTCTTCTTCAGGCTTTGCTACCTCGGGACGCTGTATTTTCTCTCCACAGTTGGAACAGAATATTTCACCATCTTTGACTTCACTTCCGCAAAATCTGCAAAACATAGTCTTTCTCCTTATGTATCTCAACATTCTTCTATATATAGTGTCATAAATCCTCTACACTATATCATAAAATATCAATCTGCACCATCTATTATTGTACATTCAAGGGTTTCCTTCACGTACGGCTCTATAAACATATAATTGGGATCTCTCATTTGTAGCCATGCAAGGCATAGCTCCGGATAATGTGCTGTAGTCAAAATATCAATGTTATAGATTAAGGTAATCAAATCATCACTGTTTCCGTTCATAATTGTCAGAAGCACTACACTTCCCAAAT
Source organism: Acetatifactor sp. (assembly GCA_045616525.1). GTDB lineage: Bacteria > Bacillota > Clostridia > Lachnospirales > Lachnospiraceae > Acetatifactor. The sequence continues at coordinate 40,360 of JAZLGY010000061.1, forward strand.
CACCGGTCACAATACGCATTGCTTCCGGAACATTTTTCATTTCTCCCCAGGTAATCTTGTTATCATCCTTACTTCCAAGAAAAGCTGCAACAAGGCTAATACCATCCTGCTGATTTTCCAGATAAGCTACTCTTCCTCCTACATTCACAGACAGATTCCACATCAATCTGTCAAGATATTCCGGCATCGTCAAATCATCATCCTGTACCAGTGCAAGTCCCATATCCAAGGATGGATTCAGATGAAATATATATATTTTGCCGAGAAAAGTATCTGTTTCTTCAAACTTCGGATCCACTGACCAGTCAAATTTGAAATCTGCGTCAAATTTTTTCGCCTGAAAGGTATCCAGGGCATGTATCACCTTTTTCTTTCCATTTTCATCAGTAACAACCTTAAGACTCTTCCTTGTATATTCGGTGTTTAACTTTTGAAAAATATGAAACATCTTTTTATATTCTTCTTCATTTTCCGGGGTACGAGTTAATGGAATCACATTTTCTGTTACACCATAACGGAAAAATCCCCAGCTCTCCATTGGTACCTTGGGAACAAGATCATAGGGATTGATTATGTTAAATATATTGGTAATTGCAATCGCTGTTTCCGGCAGTTCCTGATCTGTATTTTCATCCATAGGATTTTCAAAACAGTAGGCATAAATATTTTGAGGAAGAATCTCTGTTTCCCCAATTCCATATGCCAGGGTAATATCTGCCGCAGCGAGGTTTATTGCTGCCCCGCCACGACTGTATCCGGCCATCCAGAGTTTTACAGGATATTGAAAAACTTCCCTATGATTTTCAAGATACTCGCTCAGAAAATCCTTCACCTTCTCTGAAGCCGCAGCAAAGCCTTCATGCCTGCCACTTTCACCAACCCTGAAATTGCTTGCCCATTCCGCTTCATATCCTCCGCCTCTGGTTGCAACCGCAATGAGAGTGTATTGCTCTCCCTCTGCATAAATATTCTTGTACCCGATTACAACGCCCAGGGAATCCTCTGTCGGCATCTCATGAAAATCTGCATTGGCCTGAATATCCATAAATCCGGTTTTCTTTAAAAAATCCAATGCATTTTGTGCCTTCCTGTCATAATCATCGGTCTCATTACTGGCAAAAGCTGACATTGCAAAGCAAAGAGATAATGTAGCTAAACAGTTATTGTACTCCGAAGCCGGTTTTGCAAAATAATGATCATTATAAAAAAACTCTGCCGTGTAGTCATGTTCTTCACCGGAAGCAAAAGAAAAACTGTCATGCACATAGGTTCTTCTCACTTCCCCGGCCTCTACCGAGTTCGGAAGCATTGATAAAAGTATCGTAATAGAAAGTATGATAATAATGATTCTTTTCACATTCTTCTCCAAAAAAAAGATGCCTTATCGCTAAGGCATCTTTTTCGACATTAACCTGTCAATTATTTTCTCTTTAATGACATAGGATATAAAGGATTTTCCTCGCCATCGCTAGATCCGGTAATTAAGAACTCGTTATCACTTACCCATTCAACGATTTCATATGTATCATCTTCAAAGTTACCGTACTCGTTGATGTAAAGCTTACCATCTTCGTACTTCCACTCACCAGTCTCATTGATGCTTGACTTAAGATCATCAAAATCAACTACAGTACCGAACATATCATCAAGGAATGCATCCATTGAATCATAACCCTGAAGCTTCATAACATCATCAACTGACATGTTGATACCCTGAGCTGCTAACTGATCACCAAGGTACATTTCCATACAGTAACCAAGTCTACCCTTGAAATCATCTACGAAATCATCGAAAGAATCATCATCGATTGTCATTTCACAGTTACCATCAGCAGAGAATACGAACTGAGCACCGATTTCCAATGGGCTCTTATCAAAGTACTGGAACATTTCCTGTGAATCTGCATCTTCGCTACCGATTGCATCTGCCATGAAAGGCATAAGGTCGAACTTAACTACCCAAGTACCAACAACAAGGTTGTCTGCATCTACGATAGATGTTGTTGCAGAAGACTCAACGATTTCTTCTGAAGACTCTTCTGTAGATTCCTCAGTTGACTCCTCTGTAGATTCTTCAGTTGATTCCTCTGTAGACTCTTCGGTAGATTCTTCTGAAGACTCTTCCTTAGACTCTTCTTTAGATTCCTCTTCCTTAGACTCCTCTTTAGATTCCTCTTCCTTAGACTGCTCTGTCTTGGTTTCTTCGTCGTCTGCATCGTTGCTATCACAAGCTGTGAATGAAAGCATAGATACACAAAGAGCTCCCATAAGAACTAACTTTAACTTCTTTAATGTTGATTTTTTCATTTCTTTTCTCCTCTTTTGAACAATTTAATCTGTTACATGAAAAAAAATAATACGAGTTGAAGTATAACCCTATTCATTTTTTTCGTCAATACTTATTTTTTTCATTTTATGTTATCTTCAGAGTATCTTTAAAATTCCTTTAGAATTGGGGGTTCTGCCTATTTTTACTCTAAACCTTTTTCTTCACGATATTTAGATACTCTGGGATCGTACTGTACATCAATACCGGTAATCTTTCCTTCTTTAACAACAATTGAATAATGATAGGTAGCGCTTCTTTCATCTTTGATGATGTATTCTGTATAGCTGTTAGATTCCTTTTTCTCCACCTCATAACCGGTAAGATTCTCAAGAACGCTCTCGTCAGCACCGATTGCAATACCGTTTCCACAGGTTGTGCTTACCTTACAGTTGTTGACATTGGCATCTGTATTGGTAACAAAACAGTTCTCAATAGCTGTAGCATTATGGTCATAGTTTCTTACATATGTCCAGAACTTCTGGTTATCTTTCATGATTGTAAGTCTTCCTGAACCATTTCCGTCGATTACTGCCTGTGTTTCATCCTCTTTAATCGTCCATCCATTGTTAAGGAATTCTGAAACAGGTGCAGGTAAAGTATAGAGATCTCCGGCAAATTCATATGTATACGCATATAAATCATCAGAAACTTCCGTTGGCTTTACATACAAGGCTACAATCTCAGGTACAGTTGTTGTATCAATCTCTGTTGCTACAAAGTTATCGGGAACATCATAGTTCTCCATGGTAACCTTGTAAATAGTATCTCCTTCTTCACGATCATATATAATCTCTACTGAATGATCATAGTCTTCACTATAAACATCTGTGAAAAGTGTGTCGTTCTCACGGGCATCGCTTGGATTACCATATGCAGCACGAACTTCATCAATGGTAGCTTCTCCCAAAACAAAACCGCCGGGCATTACAACTTCCATATCCTTTGCACTGAAGGTATCAATCACAACACCAACAATCGCACAGTCCTTGATTGCAGCTTCGTTGGCATCAAAATTCATAACTGAAAAACTAATAATATTTTTGTCATTCTTTTTGAATGCTACAAGACCGGAATGATTTGCAGGAATCATTGTGTTTTCATCCTGGCGGCATTCATATCCAAGTGCGGTCAAATCGCTGGCCATCATAGGGAACTGAAGCACCTGACCATCAATAGAGATACTGTAGCTATAGACACCCTCTCCAAGCTCTGCGTTGGTATTTGCAGGAGTATTTACAACTTCTTTGCTCTCCTCTGTAGATTCCTCGGTTGACTCTTCTGTTGTTTCTTCGGTTGACTCCTCAGTTGACTCTTCTGTTGTTTCTTCTGTAGATTCCACGGTTGACTCTTCGTTTGATTCCTCAGTTGATTCCTCAGTTGACTCCTCGGTGGATTCAACACTTGATTCTACTTTTGTTGATTCTTCTGTTTCTTCAACTTCTGTTTCGCCACATCCCATCATCAGAGATGTACTTGCCATAACGATAGACAGGATAATACCATACTTCTTTAACTTATTCATTTTTATGTCCTTTCTTTTCTGCTTCTATACTGACTTATTTCAAAAACGAAGAAATAATATCTCTTTTTCTCAAAAATGTCAAATTTAAGGGCAAATAAAGCCTTTAACGATGATCTATGATTTTAGATATTTTCATTCCGACCATCTGGAAAATCTGGAATAATACAATAATCAAAGCAACCGTTACAATCATGATACCAGTCTGCCATCTGTAATAACCATATCGAACCGCAATATCACCAAGTCCGCCTCCGCCAACAGTTCCTGCCATAGCAGAATATCCCAGAATTGTTCCCAATGCGATAGTAGCTCCTGTTACAATTGCTGTTCTGGCTTCCACTAAAAGAACTCGAAAGATAATCTGCAAATCGGTAGCGCCCATAGAACGAGCAGCCTCAATGACCCCCTTATCCACCTCTTTAATAGCTGATTCTACCAGTCTTCCAATATAAGGAGCCGCCGTAATAACTAATGGAATAATGGTTGCTGTCGAGCCATAGCTTTTTCCTACAATCAATCTTGTAAACGGAATTAACAAAATCAAAAGAATCAAAAAAGGAATACTTCTGATTACATTGGAAATAACATCCAGAATTCTGTAAATCACTCTGTTCGGTTTTATTCCATCCTTATCCGTTACTGCCAATACGACTCCCATAGGAAGTCCAACTGCATATCCTATAAGCGTAGATATCAGTGTCATATATACTGTATCCCGTACGCCTCCGATCAACATTTCAATTACCTGTTTATCAAACATGTCATTCCACCTCCTGCAAGGTTAATCCTCGTTCCTTTAAGTATTCTTCCATTTCTTTCTGCAGCTTCTCATCCTCTGGAAGACCCAGAATCATTTCTCCAACTGCTACACCTGCAACATCTCTTGTATCTGCCTGCCAAATATTGATTGGTGTTTGAAAATGAATAATCATGTTAGCAATGACCGGTTCAAAAGCAGAATTCTTGGAAAAAACAATACGAATCTTTTTTCCAACATTCATATCCTCCCCTGTGGTACTTAAAGCTTGGGTATTTTTTTCTTCCCCATAAATCAGCTTCTTGGCAGCCTGAGACTTCGGATTTGCAAAGACCTCCACCACTTCACCATTTTCCACCAGATTTCCGTTTTCTATAATGGCAACTTTATTACAAATCTCCTGCACTACATTCATCTGGTGTGTAATAATTACCACGGTAATTCCAAGATTTTCATTGATCTCTTTTAACAGTTTCAAAATAGATTCTGTTGTCTGGGGATCCAACGCACTTGTGGCCTCATCACAAAGCAATATTTTAGGTGAGGATGCCAATGCTCTGGCAATAGCAACTCTTTGTTTTTGTCCTCCGGAAAGCTGGCTGGGATATGCCCCCGCTTTCGCCTCCAGACCTACAACCTTTAACAGTTCCTCTGCCTTTTTTCTTGCTTCCTTTTTGGGAACCTTCTGTAATCGAAGTGGGAAACAAATATTATCCAGTACATTTTTTTGCATCAACAGATTAAAGTGCTGGAAAATCATAGCTATTTGACTTCTAACACTTCTCAGTTCCTTGGCAGATAATTCTCCAAGAGACTGGCCATCTACAACCACTTCTCCTTCTGTTGGTTGCTCCAAATAGTTAAGACATCTGACCAAGGTACTTTTTCCTGCGCCACTCATACCAATGATTCCATATATATCTGCCTTTTCTATTGAAATATTGATGTCATTTAAGGCTGTGACTTCTTCATTCTTTTGTATAAATTTTTTTGTAACATGCTTTATTTCTATCTGCGCCATAAATCTCTCTCCATTCTTTATAACACAAAACTCGGAAGACATTCGCCTTCCGAGTTTTAATCATTAGTTAAAAGGAACTACTGCTCCATCATATTTTTCATTAATAAACTTTCTAATCTCTTCTGACTTAAGAACCTCAACGAGTGCTTTAATATCTTCGTTGTTTTCATTTCCTTCTTTAACTGCAATGATATTTACATAGGTCTGTGCTGCAGTAGAATCACTTGATTCATATGCGATGGAATCCTGACCTACTGATAAGCCTGCTGCTAATGCGTAGTTACCATTCAATACAACAAATGCAACTTCATCTTTTACTCTGGCAACCTGTGCAGCTTCAAGTTCCTCAAACTTGATACCCTTAGGATTTTCAACAATATCATTTACAGTAGCGGTAAGACCTGCACCATCCTTCAGCTTAATTAAGCCGTTGTCCTGAAGAAGTAACAAAGCTCTTGCTTCATTGGTAGTATCATTAGGAACTGCAATGGTATCACCTTCTTCAATCTGATCAAGGCTCTGCTTCTTTCCGGGATAAATTCCGAATGGCTCGTAATGAATTCCGCCGGCATTTGCAAGATGTGTTCCCTGCTCCTCGTTAAATGAATTCAAATAAGGAACATGTACTGCGTAGTTGGCATCCAACTCTCCACTCTCTACAACAGTCATCGGTAAAACATAATCGTCAAAAACTGTGATTTCCAATTTAATTCCCTGTTCTGCCAAAATAGGTTTTGCCTGCTCAAGAATCTCTGCATGAGGTGTAGCACTTGCTGCAATCTTGATTGTTCTATCTGATTTTGCACTACCGTCATTATCAGCTGCTTCTTTGCTACCGCAACCTGTCAAGGCACTCACTGCCAATATACCTGCTAACAAAATGGATGTAATTCTTTTTTTCATAACTTCTTTCCTCTCTCTCTACATAAGCGTATTTTCATAAACTCATGTACGCCTTAATGTAGGTTGAATGTTACATCACATTTCCTAGTATGTCAATAGGTTTTGTATAATTAATTTCCAAAAAAATTAATATTTGTGAAAAGGGATGAAATCTTCCGGATTTTCCGGTCTTTCTTTGATAACTTTGTCCATCCAGACAATACTGTACCACTTTCCAAACTTATAGCCACATCGATCGTGCCTTGCTGAAAGCTTAAACCCAAGCTTCTCATGGAAGCGCTCACTATCCGCCGTTAAGTGTTCATCCTCCTCATCCGGGCTTGCAATACATGCATGAACCAAATACACATTTTGCATTAAAAGCAGCTCTTCCAATTTGTTGTAAAGTCTCTTTCCAATCCCTTTTCTTCTATAATCTCTATCTAAATAGATAGAAAGTTCTGCTGAATGCTGATAAGCAATTCTAGGATGAAAAGCACTTGCATATGCATAACCAACTATTTTACCCTGTTCCACAGCTACTAAATAAGGGTACTTATTTAGTGTGTAAGAAATTCGTCTTTCAAATTCTTCCACACTAGGCACCTCATACTCGAACGAAACCGCCGTTTCTATCACATATGGTGCATATATACTTCTGATACTTTCCGCATCCTTAATACTTGCTATTCTGATTTCCATAAGATTTCTTCAGCCTTAAACCTTTCTTAACGTTTAGACTCATCTTACCACTTTTTTCCAGCATAAACTACATTATCTAAATGCTTTTTTTAAAGCCCCCATCTCCTCTAACTCTGAAAAATTGAATTTACGAAGCCTATAAAGCCTATAAAGCCTTCTCATAGCAAAAGTACTCATCGTGATAAAGACTGCACTCACCCATAAGCTTAAACTCCAATCGGCTATAAGCTTTTTGTGCTATCAAATTGTGTTTGGAAACCAGATAGTGAATACTTTTGATTCCATTTTTTCTTCCGTAGTCCATCATATATTCAATCAGTTTACCGGCTAATCCCCGGCCTTGATAATCACTTCTGATACATAATCTGGAAATTTCAATGGATGGAGTAAGTTCCTTACTCCAGAAGGGAAACGCCTCCACGTCATCATCCTGATCAATAGAAATAGCTCCTATGATTTCCCCGTTCTCTTTTAAACAGAATAAAGCATCTCTGGATAAATCATCCTCGATATTTTCCGGTAGTGGATACTCCTCGCTCCATCTGCTATAGGGTGTCCCTAAAACCGAATGATATAAATCCAATATTTTATCTGCTTCGTTACTTGTTGCTAATACAAATTCCATGACTTACCACTTACCTTAACTTTTTATTGCTACATTTCCATATCACTTATCATACTCTAGCATCAAGTGGTCTGTAAAGCCTGCGCCATTTCTTCTTATTACAACATGATAATAAACGTATCCCTCATCCGATTCTGAGATGCCATACTTTGCAGCTTCACTTTCATTATAAACATAAGTGCAATCCTTCTCTGCAATGAACTCTCTGCGATCTTTTGAAAAAAAACTGTCGACGATAATTCTGTAGAAACCATCCTCCGTCTCGCCTACACTAATATCTGCCGCTTTTTCCCTTGGGACCCTGAATACCATCTCAATATTGGTTCTGTCCCCACAGCTACAGGAGAAGGTTCCGATTTTGGGCTCCAGAATCACTTCTGCATATTCCATCAATTCATAGTTCTCCATTTCCTTTCGCATCGTACTTACCTTTGCCATAGGAATGATCACAAATATTAGCAAAATCAATAATATAACAGCAATAAATATAACTACCTTTTTATTATTTATAAACTTTGATTTTACTTTTTCCATTGCTTACCTCATCTTTATAATAGTAGTAATCATGAAGCATTCCTCTTCTGCATTTATATTCCTGTAAATAAGTAAACTCCACTCTTTCTGCTGTAACTGCTTCTTTTCTGTGAACACGATCAGCCAAATAACTCTTAAACTCTTCTGAGTTCATGTATTCACAAGCTTCCTGATAAATTTTCTTGTTAGCTAAAGCCACACGATTTTTCTCTTCTATTTTGTTTACCTTTGAAAAGTAAGTAGTAGGGGTATCATATCTTGGTATAATTCTACAATAATATAATCTTGTTTTTTCTGTTTTTACGAATACCTGCATTGTTCTTGCTTTATAGATTCGTTTAAATTCGGCTGCCACTATGAATGGAAGAATCAATATCATATACCATAAAATAGAAAATGCTATCGCACCTGATCCCTTAATCCCTTTCATTATATCTGCGCCACTACCAATCACTGCAACCGTTCCAAAAAGAAACGCACCTGAAAATACATAGCAGATAATCATGAAATAAAATGCAAGTCCCTTTCCTTTCACCCCGGTAATCTCTCTAATATCATCATCCGCAAGTTCCTTTTGCTTCTCCTGATATTCCAATTCCTTTTGGTGTTTTTTCTCCTCTTCTCTAGCCTTTAATTCGCTATACAAACGATACTTTTCATCTCTTCTTTGTCGTTCCTTTTCATAGAACGACTCCATTTCCTGTTCCTGCTTCAACTTTTTTCTCTGATTTTCGTAATCCTTTAAAGCCTGTCTATTTTGTTTTTCCTCAGGATGCTTCAGATTATGAATGATTTTAATGGCTCCCACCATAAGTAGAGGACTAGCAACAATACAAATCCCCATTACCACATAGGCGAATGTTGAAAGTTCCCCTGCATAGGGACTATAATTTGCCGAATACCATAAACCGGCAAATAGCAATATTCCAAGCAAAGAAAATATAATCATTGTAATACTTAAAATCCACATTCCAACTTTCTTCATAACTAACCTCTTTTTAATATGTTTTTCTTATGTCCTTACATAATAAAAACCCTTCTCGCGCAAAAAAGGTTACACACCTTCAAAAAAAAGAAAGCCGATTAAATTCGGCTTTTCTTTTTATAAAATGCATCCTTTTCGCGATACATATCTAAATCAGCATTCATTTTCCAATCACTAATAGAACCTCTGATTCCCTGTGCATTCTTTAGTCTTGCTTCACCGATTGCCATGGACAACGGATACTGTTCTACAGCATTATAAGCTTCTATTCTTTCCTTTAGCTTCAGTCTGTAATCATCTAACATGGCTTGGTCTGCATCAATGATTACAACAAACTCATCTCCACCAATCCTGTAGCAATGACCATCCCCTGCATATATATCGCTGATTACCTGAGCAGTTCCCTTGATCAGAATATCTCCGGCCTTATGACCATAGGTATCATTGGCTACCTTCAGGCCATTTAAGTCAATCATAAGCATTGCCCAGTCTTTATCATTACTCTTTTCATTTTCAATGTCTTTAAGTAATTGGTCAAAGGACAATCTGTTTTCAAGTCCCGTTAAAGCATCTGTTTTTGCAATATCCTGCAGCTGCTCATTGTAAACCTGCAATTCACTGTTCAGTGTTTCCAGTTCAAACGCAGTCTCACGAATGAAGGTGGCCATTCTGGATGCAAGCGGAAGCTTTGTTCCAATAGAATCCTCATCAAACAGTCCAACTCCCTTGCCACGTCTTCCTTCGCCCTCACGCATGGCTGCAAGCACCAGTGTAATACTGTTCTGATTCAGGCTTCCCTTCTCTCTAAGAAATTCTCCATGGGAGAAAAATCCGGTACTTCCCTTTACATATCGGAAGGGATGAATCTCTGTTGTGGGCTCATTCATACCCCAGAAAACCTTACGGGCGGTACAGTAAAAGATATGCAAAATATCCGGTCTGAAATCAAAGATTTCCTTAGCCGCATCTTTTACAGCATTCATAATTGTAATTGGTTCACCATAAGATAATCTGACAATCGTACCAACCTTCACATCTGCGCTCATAACCAGGGACCCATCCTCGTTACCTGCTGCCGGAGCACGCACAATCTTGATACCATTGTACTCATACATTAAGGGGAACTCCAATGCATTAACAAACAGATTGTCATCATTCTCTATCTTTAAATATTTCTTGTATACATTGTAGGCCGGCATTCCATCCAACTCATAGATGGTACTTCCTTCCGCTTTGGTTACCACAAAGTTTCGTCCGATTGGCTGCCATCCGCTTACCTTGAAGGAATTTACATAAAAGTTATCACCGCCAAAAAGTACCACAATCAAACCAGTGGTATCAAAACCTCCCACGGAAGAAAAAACACAGGAATCCGTACTGGTTATATTTCTGGAACATACAATTCCACCAAACATCTGAATATCATCTCTCAGACGCTCAAACTTTTCGCTGAAAACAGTAGGTGATTCTGCGTTAATCGTACGATAAAATTCTACTGCCTTCACCCATGAATTCTTTTCACATTCATTAATAATATCTTCCGCTATCTCTGCTGTTGACTGTTTGCCCATACTATACTGAAGAATCTGAAATTGTGTGGTTGGATCTTCAAACACAGTAATGGATACGGACATATCTGAGGTTATTTCACAGTTTGAAACATTTCCCGCTGTAGAATGTCCAAACCATGGTTTTCCCGGAAAAATCTTCTCAATACTTTCCCAGATTGGTCGAACGCTTTTTTCTTCAAGTTCCGTAGAAAAAATCTGGAAATACATCACAAGACTATCATACGTGGTTCTTTCCAATAATCTCTGCTTATATAAATCCAAGCTGTTTTCAAATTGTTCCCTATTGAGGAATTCTATTGTTTTCTTCTGCATACTAAATCCCCTTTGACAGTTTCTCTATACCAAAATGTTACCCTTCATCCTTCTTAATATGTATATCTGTTATGGCACATTGATCACCTGTGAAATAACAATACACCTTTTCCGCTCTTTCCGGTAATTTCGTCTGATTTACAGTTGTTAATCCTCCGTTTTCTACCTGTAAATCAACGATATCCCCCTGATGCGACAACACAAGCTTACAATCAATTCCCGCTTTATTCTTTTGCTTCCAAATACTCCAATTGTCAAAGCTCTCATCCACTGAGGCACTTGTGGTATTTTGAATTTCTTTATTTTCACACCAGCTCTCACCATCAAGTCTGACAGCAAGGATTTCTCTATAATTGTTTCCATTTATTTTTCCGTCATCAGAAGTAAATAAACATATAATCGGACAATGCCATACTCTTCTTGATGCAGGAAGACTCATGGTATGGAAAGAAATCTCTGTATGCCCATTAATCTCTATCACTTCCGAATTGCAGGCTCTCCAGCTATCCACCTGAATATTGGGAATATCTCCCACAGGCTGCTTATCAATATAGCTTATTTTTTCTGCTATACGTGGCACATATTCATCGTCTACCGGTGCCTTGGCTACACTAAGCTCTACTATATCAACCTTACAATACTCTCCGGTCATAGACATATATAAATATCTTGATGCATCATATAGTGCAAAGATAACTTCGTCCGTTCTCTCCTTTGTTGTGACAGTAACAAGCAAATGGTCTGACTTTTTAACCAGCTGAATATCTGCAGTAAGAGTATCCTCTGCTTTCTTTTCGTTTTCATGAGAAGTTGTATTTAGCTTCATCTTACGCACAAAGTCTGTTATAACATCTCCGTCCAGTCCCATGCTGGCATACTCAACAAAATCCATTTCCTCCGATAAGGAATTTTCTTCCAAATAATATCTTGCATCTGCTGAATCATACAAAAGAAGGGTTGGCATGCCGCCTTTTTTCGTAGGTTTGTACTCCAGTTTTACGGAAACCGGATAATCTGTAATTCTGATTCCCGGTGTGGCCGCGGTCTTGTATTCATTAAAATCGTAAGAAAGGTCTGTTCCAAGGACCTCTTCCGCTTCATTCTCCTTCATTTTGTAATCTTCATCTTTATCCAAAAGCTGAAGCATTAATTTTGCATAAAACGGATCGAACTGGGCACCAATTCCCTTTACCAGTTCCTCACGAACATACATCTGCGGAATCATATCTCGATAGCTACGCTTGGAGGTCATAGCATCATATGCATCTGCCACAGAAATGATCCTTGCAATATGAGGAATATCCTCTCCCTTTAATCCATCCGGGTATCCCTTGCCGTCATATCTTTCATGATGATATCTGGCTCCCACACTAAGAGAAGGCGATATTAAAATCTTCGATAAAATCTCCCCACCTAAAACCGGATGCTGCTTGATTGTCTCATATTCTTTTGTGGAAAGCTTTCCCGGTTTATTGATAATATCATTATCTATTCCGATCTTACCAACATCATGAAGAAGGCCTGCCAAATAAACATCGTCACACTCTTTTTCCGACATACCTGACATCTGTGCAATCTGCAGTGCATATTTCGCCACTCGGTTGGAATGTCCATGGGTATATGCATCCTTGGCATCTACAGCCGATGCCAATGCTTCCACCGTTTGATGAAGAAGTGCATTGGACCTCTCCTGCATCTCAAGTGCAATTGCCATCTCATTTTTAGCCGCATCGACCAGCATATTATTTTGATCAAACAAAGCAAAGAAATAAATTGTGATGGAAGATAACGCTATACTAATAGAGGTAAACGAAGCTCCGTAAAAGCTAATCTGTGCTATACCTGCCACAATGGGAAATCCAACAAACACAAAAAGAGAAATCAAAATCTTTTTTCTGAATATTTTCCGATTTTTTATAATAAAAACAAATTGAAAAAAAGTCATAACCAGGGGAATTACATAGCATATAATAAATCCGTCTGATCGGCTGTAGTTATTACTTTCATCAAAGGTATAATACAACCCCGTGAACTGAGAAATGATCAAAAGACACAATCCGGCCATAGCCAGAATCCTAGAAAATTTTAAGTATTTTACATTATCCTTCTCGACTTTTTGCTTCCTGGCAATAGAAAAAAGATAGTCATTAAAGCCATTTTCCACCAAAATGATAGAAGCGTATACTAAGAAGTTAAATACACGAACCATCCAAAAGCCCAGTGTACTTGAATCTCCACGATACAAATAAGTAAGACGATCCGCAAGGAGCAATATCATAGCGAAGATTGCAATCTGTTGAAAGGACCTCTTTTTATCCTTCTCATCTATTTTCATGCATGATAAGAAAAGGAATACAAACCCACTTATTCCCGCAAACACCATCATAAGATTCATTTGATGTTGTATATAGAAGTCTACCATATTCTATCCTCTTATATGTATCACTTTTATTTAATTAACCGACTACAAAAACTTATTATTATTTTACCACATATTTGTATTTTCGGAAACATAAATCATACAAAAATGGATAGGTCAACCTTGACCTATCCATTTGTACTATATCCTTCTTCGATCAATTCCGGAAGACTGATAATACTGTCTCTTGTTTTCATACATTCTGCGATCCGCAAGCTTCTCCAGTTCAAAGAAAGTGAACTCCCGATTATCATTCCATCCTGCGATTCCTACTGCAATGGAAATGACCTTGGCCCATTCGCTCTCAGAATCATCAATGGACTTATGTAATATTTCTTCAAGACGAGCTTTTTCCTGATCTTCACAGAAAAGCACCGCCATAAATTCATCTCCGCCGGTACGATAGACATTACCATACTTTTCAAAGGAACCCTTGATGATTTCAGCCGCACATTGAATATACGCATCTCCTGCTGCATGGCCCTGCGTATCATTCACCCGCTTCAAGCCATTCACATCCATGGATAAAACCACCAAATCCTTATGGGGTTCTTCATCCTTGTAGGTACTAATCTTTTCATAATAAGCATGTCTGTTTTCAATACCTGTTAAGGCATCCATGTAAACCATTCTTTGTAATTCTGCCCGCTGCTCCTCCAGGATCCTACTTTGTCTGTCATAGGTAGACAAATAAGCATATAAGGTTGCACAGGTCATAAGAGATACAACAACATAGGACTGAAGACTATCAAAAAAAGCTGCGCTGTCATTCTCTAAGGGGATCACAAATTCAGGCTTATAATACCCTACCAGCATACAAATGCCGGAAATCACAATCATGATGGCAGGCATAATAATTCTTCCCTTGCCCTTAGTAATAACGCAGGAAAAAACCGTACCAAACAAGAGCCAAATAACCATTCCCGAATTATTTCCGCCCGCGGTAAAAAACATGAATGGGAGGGAAATATAAGCACAGCCTACAATAAACTGATTCATGGCCAGCTCATACTTTTCCTTATAATGACTCAAAAACAAACCTGTAATACAAAAAATAAGAAGAATTAAGTTGGGGATCAACATAATTATCGTTGTGGTAAAAAACAACATTGTAATCGTTCCAATCAATGTCGCACACAATGCTGCATACTCAACCAAATAAAGCAATCTGATTCTGATGTCAATCTCTGTATTCTTAATAAATGCAATTGCCTTCTTGATCATTTACATTCATTCCCTTCTTTTGGGACGTTTCATTTGTTTACCCTATTACATTTTACCACAAATTGTTTCCTATAAGAACAAAATAATTAAATATATTTTGGGTTATCTTTTTTAGAAATATACCAACATTTTTTCTAAATCCTTTTGTTCCATGACTTCCATTCCACAATGTTCATTGATATGTTTCCACAAGGCTCTGGTCTGCATTTCATTGTCTCCTTCCCGGTCATAACAGGACACATACAGCCACCATTTTGAACCATCAGACAAACGTATCTTGGCCATTCCTCTTCCGGGAATAAATTTAAACTTCTTCTCCCTTTTGCACGTAGCAAGTTCATAATAACTAATAGTTCTGGGTTCCCTTTTATAATTATTCAAAATGAGATTTTCCTCAAAATACATGGTAAAGGCTTCCACCGTACGTTCATAGACTGCCTTATTTCCCATCTGTCTGAAATTCTCAGCCGCCTCCAGATTCAGCAGATATCTCACCTCATGACCTTCAAATAATGCTGAATCCATCAGTTTCTTTTTCTTCATAAGGTTCTGTTCCGGAGAGGTGCCCAGTTCCTTTTCCTTCTCTATCTTTTTCATGGAGGATGCTCGTACAATCAGAATTATCGAATTAAAAAAGAAGAACATGGTCGCAAATAGAGGAATGAATAATAAATAAAGAACATATTCCCCCATTTCTGTCTTTGATAATTTTTCTACCCCAACGTAGATAAAGCCCACTAGGGCAGCAATGGATATGCCAAGCATCAGGATGCTTTTCCAGATCATCCCTGCGGTAACCTTATCCTTTTTTTCTTGTATGGTCCGGCTTAGGGACCCTCCAAAGATCCTCTCTGCCATGCTGATAACGATAAAAATTACAATTACGATTACAATCTGCATTTTAACCTCCCCTATAGTTAACGCTCTCATAAAATCTTATCATTATTTATGCATTTTTTCTATCCTTTTTAAACCGAGCATTCTATTTTATATCCTCTCCCCCAAACCAGTTTCAAATACTTAGGTTTCTGTGGATCTGTTTCTATTTTCTCCCTGATATGACGAACATGGACCGCCACCACATTATCAGAGTTTATAGGTTGCATTTTCCATATCTTTTCAAAGATTTCTGCACTGGATCGAATTTTTCCCGGCTTCTCAAGTAAGTACCTTAATATCCTGTACTCCGTTGGTGTTAAACTTGCATTTCTTCCTTCAACAGTAACTGCATGATTCAATTCATTTAGCTGCAGTTCTCCAACTGATAATATATTGGAAGCTGTCTTCTCACTCTCCGCATACAGACGATATCGTCTCAACTGTGCTTTTATCTTAGCAAGAATCACCACAGGATTATCGTCAGCAATTACATAATCATCCGCACCTGCATCTAAAGCCATGATTATATCTATTTCCTCATCACACTCTGATACAGCAATTACAGGTATTTTGCAGTTCTGGCGAACCTCCATTATAAATGAAATTTCCTCCCCATGTTTTTTCAAACCGGGTTTAACATCTAAAAGAACAACAGAAAAATCCTCCATAGATAACATCTCTTTCAGATAATCTTTGTCTTCTACTACCATTATTCTCATCTGTGTTGAAACCGGATGATGTCTTAACCTATCCGCAATCCTTGTCCAGTTATTGTATACTAAAATCTTCTCCATACAAAACACCCAATATCATTTCTTTCATTCATCTGTTCATGTCCCGAATCTCTTGTTTCTCACTCATTAACTGACACTGAACCTTGTACTATTGAAATATAAATACTATCCGGATCATATTCCCTAACTATGTTAATCAGTTCTTCATCTTGGGCTGTCACCCTAATCTCCAGACGAAGCGGATTTTCCATAATCGATGACGAAACAACAAACGGTAGTTTCCCTTCTGTCATATCGGCACTGATTCTGTTCTGAAGTTCAAGAATATCATCTGGGTATGGTGTTTGTTCTCGATAGACATTTCCATTACCATCCGCCGGTACATCCTGAGAAGGTACTTTATTATCATCCTCTAGCGGGAGGTAATATCCATTCTGGTTGGTACTTCCCGGTATGACATACTCAGTATCTTCCACAGCACCTACTTCTTGATCATAAAACAGGACATAATAACCATAGTGTTCATTAACCGGAAAATTAAGCAGCTGATTTCTTGTTGCATGAATTGTGAAAAAATGATGGGAAGTGACTCCGTCATTATAGACCTCATAAGCAACAACATAACCTGCAGCACCCAATCGTTCCATCTCCGCATTCACTTCTTCTCCTGATACCGGAAGAACACATCCATCTTTATATACCCTTACAACCACACGATATTGCACGGAGTCTCCATACTCATTCATGGCTTCCTGCAGTTCTGGGCAAAAGGAAATCTCACCGTTTTGCAAATTCAGACTCTCTTGCACAGGCTTCATCGAGCTAGGATAACCTGACACCATCTGCATCATTTCCTTACTTTCATTCTTCTCAGTTTCTTTCTTCATAGCAAGATCGGCTATGTCCTGCATATCAGCCTCTTGTTGTACAACATCTTGTGAATTTCTAGCCACACTTTGCGTATCTTCTTCAGTTTGTATGGGATTTTCGATTACCGCCTCACGGCTTGGCTCATTGACAATCGGAATAGGCTTAATTACACCTATATCTTCCTTTTCATTCTTTTCTTCCATATGATTATAGGTCAAAAAAACAATTAAAAAACATGCTGCTGCACCTGCAAATTTAGCAAGCGTTTTTACCCATCTGAATCCTTTTCTATTAGCAGACATTTTCTCGCTTCTCAGAAGTAATTCTTCCTCCAGCCCACCAATTCCTTCAAACAAATCCTCTTTTTTCATGATAGATACCCTTCTTTCATCAAGCAATCCCGCAATTTGTTTCTTGTACGGAATAATATCGTACGAACCGCATTCTCTGACAATTTGTATCTTTGCGCAATCTCTTTAAAAGATTCTGAATAATAATATCTTCTTATAAAGATGTTTCCTTCCCTGACCGGTAAGTCCCTTACAAATCTATTTATTGTCAACCGTAATTCATCCGCAAGATATGCACCTTCAACATCCCCTTGGCCCATCAGGCACTCATCTAATTCATCCAGGACTAATAGAACCTCTCCATTTCCTCTTTTCTTGGTATTATGATTTCTAAATCGGCTAAATGAAATATTACGAATAATCCTTGCAAGGAAAAGATTCAGATGATCCGGCGTCGCAGGAGGAATTGCATTCCATACTCCTAACCAGGTGTCGTTGAGGCATTCCTCCACATCTGAAAAATCATCCAGAACTTTTGATGCTATATGAGCACAATACTGTTTGTACTTTTTACTAATTTCTTCAATGGCTCTTTCATCGCGATTCTGAAAAAGCTGAATAATCTGTTCATCCGTCATTTTATCGCTCCTCGAATTAGTGCACTTAACCCTTCATTATAAAAGTATCCATTTTTTAATATTTGTTTCAAAAATAAAAAAAACCAAGCACTTCGCTCAGTTTAAAAAGAGTTTCCCGTGAGGGAACTTCTTAGGTTCCCCCACATAAAGGACAATATCATGGACGCTTGTTAACCGCCAAAATTGTTATTTCATAGTAGCTTCAAAATGCGCATAGGTTTCCACAGAGAAAATAACATTCGTCTTTTTATTACCTTTTATAACTGCAAAATATAAATCCCCTGCTTTCCAATTGATACTTGAACTATCCTCATAAACCTTAGTATCTCCAAGCATTTCTTCGCAGAAACCGGTAAGCTGATTAAACGTTTCATCCTGCTCTTTTTCATCACATTGATAATAAATGATTCCATTCACAAATGCACCATCCTCAATCGTGTAAATAACATTAGCAGAATTTCCATCAACCTTAACATCCTGGTAATTCAAAAGAATCTTTTCATTCAATTCTACTTCCTTGGTCAGCGAATTCTTTTCTGTTGCCAGTATGGTTTCTTTGGTGCAACCAAAATCACATCCTAGAAAATCATTAGCCCCTTTAAGACTACTGAAGTCATACTTCTTGCCTTTTCCACATCCGCACAGACTTAATAAAACCATTGCTGCCAATACAGCCATTACTACTACTTTTTTCTTTGCATTTTTCATTGATAATCCCCTTTTCCGCAAGCTGCTCTTGTGTTAATCTTTTTTCGTTTCTTAACTCTTTAAGAAACAACTCTAGCTTTATTTTATCCATGTCAGCTCCTCCTTTCAAGCATAAATTAACAATTTCCAATACATTTTTTAACGCTACAAAGTGAGAAATGCCGCATTGGATCCACAACGAAATCCAATACGCAAACACTAACAAAAATAATAATCAATCCCCGGATAAACCTGAAAAATGAAGTGAATAAGAATAACAGCTAAAAAATAATGCGGAAGATGGGACTTGAATTAAGGACGGCAAAAAAATCCAGTAAGAAAGGTTGCTAGGTGCCAGTGGCACCTGCTTAGCAACGACCGAAGCGGAGCGAAGACCTTCAGCGCCGTTTCCCGTGAGGGAACCCCTTAGGGAACCCCCACACTACTCTCAGGCTTTTTATGTGTTTACAGATTACCATAATATCGCTCTACCTGCTCCAACATATAATCCATACCTCTGATTCCCATAAAAGGTAAGTGTGTCGCACGCTGTGCTCTATTCAATAATGGCGCTGACGCTATAACTTTTTCGCAGCTTTCATCACAAAGATACAATGTTATATCATCGCCAAATACCATTGTACTTCTTAATCCTTTAATAAGTGCAACTCGATTTTTTTCTTTTGGAATATACTGTGCCTGTGGATTCTCCCACATAGCCGTTGAATGATTCGTAAGTTTTAATACTGTAGGTAAGCCAATTTCTTCCATAGCTTCAGAAATACCAACTACCGTATCATATTCCCCGATTACTGCTGCCTTGGGAGTTTCCTCTCTACCTGCATACATTCCCGCATACATTCTCAAGGAACCAGCCTCTCTTTGACATTCCTTCAGTTCGCTTAACAAAGTCGTGTTAACCTGCTTTCCCAAGACTTCAGCAATTTTGTTTAACCATTTCTCTGTTCCTTTGTAACCGTATGGAGCCTGATAAACATAAGGCATACCAAACGCTTCCTTTAAATATTCTGCAGCAGGAATTGCCTCTGCCTGCAGAACCAGATTAATGCTGGCTTTACTTATTTCCGAAAGAGACCTGGTACTTTCTTCTCCTCCAAGCACCAGATTGCATTCCATGGCAAAACCTTCTTTCATCAGTCTTTGCACCTCTGCTACATCTGACTTAATTCTGTAATTATATGGAGAAGCTCCCAAAATATTGTATGCCTGGTCACAGGTTTCTAGTTTTTCCTTACACATATTTTTTACAAGAAGTAACCAACCTTCTTTTAACCCTAGGCTATAGTCACCCTTAAATCCACCGGTATCTACCGGAATTAATCTTGCCTCAGTTTCTGTCTGCATATATTTGCATACACCCTTTATATCTGCACCAATGATGGAAACTACTGCCGATGAAACAATAAATATCATACGGGGATGATAGTTTTCATCAATTTCCCTAATCGCATTCTCAAGTCTTGAAACATCCCCCATGATAATATCATCTTCACTAAGGTGCGTTGTAAATATCCTGTGCTCCGTATGTAATCCCATACTGCCATAAGCACCAATACTAAAATGCGTAGTACCTGCCGGACCATATTCCAACACTACGGCATCCTTTATGGTAAGCAGTGTCCATATCACACCCATTCTGTCCGATGGTGTTGGAAGATATCTGTGTAAACTCATGCCTCTTTCCTCCAGTTCTGCAACTTCTTTGCTTCTTTACTAGCCCGTACCAATTCCATTACACAGGCCATTGTCACATCAAATCCAAGCATAGATGACAATCCATTATCATGAACCATTTCTATGCCTTTGGCGCGAAGTCTCATGCCAAATTCATGTCCCAAATAAAGGTTTGGTTTTATTACATCATATACATATTGAAGTGGTGCAATATTGGCTGATTTTGTGATATATGGATCATATTTTTCAAGAACATCCGCGAAATACTTCTGCTCCTGGTCATTTACCTCATTCATCTGAATCAGTGCAGGCTCCATTCCCAAGGAAACCATAAACGCATTATATTCCATGCATGCAAGAGAGGTATTTCCATAGATATATTTCATGCCCGCAACTTCCTTACGAGCGTCAGCAATAAGTTTTTTACATTCTCTGTATAAACCATTCAATTCCTCATCAAACTCCAAATGAAGGTAATCAAATAATTGTCTGTAGGCTTCCATGACATGATCCGGATCCACATACTTGTCAAACATCACATAGGGCGTTCCAAACTTTTCCTTCATAGCCTCGGCAAAAGGAAGTCCCAATTGATTGACTACAATATTTACATTTGCCGTGGCAGCATTTTGGATATCTTCTACTGTGGTACCTCCAGGAAGCATCATTCCTATTTCCACATGATTCTTTTGAAGAGCACTGTATAACTGCGTATCTGCAAAATTACCCAATCGCTGTCCTATCACATTTACCTTCGTGTTTTGACTTGCCCTCATATATTTGATTAATGGGAGACAAGCCGTTACGGTATCCCGTACTCCAGGGATATGGTTGGCTGTCTTAAAATGCTCCGTATGAACCGTTAAAACAGGAACCTTGTATTTGTCCTGCAACTCCACAGCCATGGAATTCACGTCATCTCCTGTAACTTCTAAGACACATGTAGTTACCAAAAAAATTGCATTAGGTGACAATTCTTGCATAAGTTCATCAAAAGCCTCATATAACATTTCCTTACATCCAAATGTTACATCGTGTTGATCTACCGTAACCGTAAAACATCTGTTATCGATTCCTTTGAACGAAAAGCCTCCTATGGTTGCCTTTTTGGTATAATAAGCGCATTCATCTGTGCCAAGTACCAGCATGACAGCGTCCTTGATTCCTCCTACCGCCATCATTGCCCCCATTAGTGGACAATGTGATCCCGGGAAAAGGGCCGCCGTAAGCTGTTTAATATCCTTAGTATCTCTGATCTCGCTTAGATGTTTCAATTGTGATAATATTTTTGTTCCGTCCATGCATTTCTCCGTTTTTCTGTATCTCTGTTGTTTTCTGTTTTTTCTGTATCTCTGCTGTTTTTCAGTTTGATTATGCAATTTCGTTATACACAATGATTGGTTTTTCTCTTTCTCCCAATCTGACAATCTGTGCATCAACGTTATAAACCTCTTTCAACATAGTGGGAGTAATAACCTCCTGCGGTGTACCTTCCGCATACTTTTTTCCATCCTTAATCACAATCACCTTGTCACTCACTTCCAGTGCCTGTGAAAGGTCATGGAGTACCATTACTACTCCAACCCCCGTTTCTCGATTCAATTTTTTTACCAGCTGCATTACCTCATACTGATGAGAAACATCCAGATATGTAGTAGGTTCATCTAAAAAAAGAATTTCCGGTTTTTGTGCCAATACTGTTGCAATCCATACTCTTTGTGCCTCTCCTCCTGAACACTCAAATATAGATTTGTCTCTAAGGTGCCAGGTATTAGTCAGCTTCATGGATTCCTCCACAATCTTTTTATCCTCCAGGCTCATCCCACCCAAAGTTCTTTGGTGCGGCATACGCCCATAGCTAACAAGTTCTTTTACCCTGAAATCAGCCGGGGCACTATGACGCTGCGCCAGTACACCTATTCTTTTGGCTAATTCCTTGGGTTTAAAACTGAGCATATCCCTATCATCCATATACACCTTTCCCTTTTGATATCTTAGTAATTGTGTGATCGCCTTTAGAGCAGTGGATTTTCCTGATCCATTTGGACCGATAATAGAAGTAATTTTTCCTTTTTCAATAGAAAATGTCATATCCTCAATAATAATTCTCTCTCCATATCCCACCTGAATGTTCTGTGCACTAACCTGCATTAAACTTACCTCTCTTTCTAAGCATATACAAAAAGAAGGGACCACCCGTGACCGACATTACAATACCAACAGGGATTTCCATTCCCGGAATCAAACTTCTTCCCAAAGTATCAGCAAACAATAAAATGCACCCACTAAGTAAAATACTGGTAGGAATTAAAGCCTTATAATCAGAACCCACCAGCATTCTGGCAATATGCGGTACTAGTAGTCCTACAAATCCAATCATGCCTACTACGGATACTGTTGCAGCTGCCAAAAAAGCTGCTACCGCAGAAAGACAAATTCTCGCCAAATCTACCCTTACGCCAAGATTTTTCGCCATTTCATCTCCAAGCTGCAATGCATTTGCCTGTCTGATGCACAAAAAGGCAAGGAATAAACCTATAGCTGCATATACCGCCATAACATTCACATGTTTCCATGTGGTTCCTGCCAAACTTCCATTCATAAATGCCAGAACACCGCTTAGATTGTCACTGTTCATCAGCTGTAACATGGAGTTGTATGCACCAAGCACCGAATTAACCGCAACTCCTGACAAAATGATTCTTACCGGATCAATACCATCCTTCCATGCCAGAATGTAAATAAGTACACAGGCCAAGGCAGCACCTACAAAAGCAAACAAAGGAAGGGACATCGATAAATGTGGAAATACCAAAAGTACAGTAATGGCTGCTGTTCCTGCCCCTGCTGATACGCCAATCGTCCCTGGATCCGCCAGCGGATTACGCATAACCGCCTGCATCAAACAGCCTGACACAGATAATGCAGCTCCTACCAGTGTTGCCAATATTACCCTGGGCAATCTAAGCTTCAGTACGACTGTTTTTACAGTACTTGATTCCGCAGAAAAAATAGCCTGGCACATTTGTCTCACCGAATACCCCGCGCTACCAATACAGCAGGAAATAAGAATCAAAAACAAAAGAAGGAGTGCAAGTATCAGCATGACACCACTTAGTTTCAACAGGGAAATACTACCTTGATTCTTTTTCTGTTTTTTTTGTGACATATTACTTGATACCTTCCATATCAATCATTAAATTCTCAATATTATCAATGATATTCATCCCGGCAGTTGAAACATATGAACTGGGCAAATAAACCACTCTTCCTTCTTTATAAGCCGGAATACTATCCCAATACTCAGGATTTGATTCATAAAGAGCATCCATCATGGCTTTATTATCTTCTCTGGTACTGCTTCCTGTAATAACCATAACATCGGGATTGTAATCAATGGCAACCTCCATATCCAATTCGTTCATACCATGTCCACCTACTGCTGTGGCATCATAGACATTCTCATATCCCAACATGTCAAGCATACTTCCCAGCGTGTTATTAGAACCATTAATATAAATCGAAGCGCCGGAAACCGTGATTGCAAATACAGTTTTTCCCTCGGTGTTTTTCTTAAAAGTCTCTACTGCACTTTCCACTTCGTTAAATCTATTCATCACTTCCTCCGCTTTTGCCTTACGGTCTGCGTCAACTGCAAAACCATCCACGATTGCCTGTGTCTGCTCTTTTACCACTTCGTAGGAAGTCATCCCTGTCGCATTCATTGCCACATAATAAACCGGAATATTAAGTTCTTCTAATGCTGTTCCGTAACTATCCTTGGTGGCTTCCGGCATAAATACCAAATCAGGCTCTAGCGCAACAATCATTTCCACATCAAAATTCTCTGTCATAACTCCCGGTAGGATTTCTCCCTTAAAAGAATCCGGATACTCCATAACTTTTGTAGAAGGAAGAGCTATTGGCATTACTCCCATTTCAAATAAAGCTTGAACCGGATAGGTAGTAAGACTCACAATACGCTGTGGCATTTCATCATAAACCAATTCATCGGTATAGCCCTTTTCCTGCATATGAGGTGGATATTGAAGTACTATTTTGTCAGCCACTTTCTGGTTATCAGGAGTGGTAATACCCTCTTCCTGATTATCTGTCTCTTCATTAGTGGTCTCTGTACTTTCTATCATATTTTCTGCTGCACCTTCTGATACAATTTCTACTGTTTTGTTGCTTCCGGAGCATCCACTCAAGCCCATAACCATACATAATCCCATTGCTACAACTAAATTCTTTACAATTTTATTTTTCATAAATCTTTTCCTCAAATTCCTGAGGCTCCTTTCTTTCTCTAAAAATTAACTGTTATTACTTCAGATTCTTCTGTTTCCATCTCTTCTGTACATTCCAGAATCTTCTCTGCCAGTTGCTTGTACACCTGTTTCATTATGCTTTCTTCTGACAAATTACTTTCAAATACCGTGCCACCGATATCCTCAGCTTTTTGAATTTCTGAAGAACGCGGAATGTACTGAATCACCTTGGTTTGTATTTCTTCACAAGCTTTCTGCACGATTTCCTGTTCATTCTCAATATTCTTGGCATTTAATATAATTCCGCCCAATTTTGCATATCCCCTCGTACCAAAATTTCTAATAGCCTGTGCAATATTGCTCGCTGCATAAAGACTCATCATTTCTCCTGAAGAAACAATAAATACATCCTTTGCATAACCGCCTCTTATAGGCATTGCAAAACCACCGCATACAACATCTCCCAATACGTCATAAATCACAATATCCGGCTGATACACCCCAAAAGCATCCAGTTCCTCCAGTTTTTCAAATGCGGAAATAATACCTCTTCCGGCGCATCCGATTCCCGGTGTGGGACCACCGGATTCTACACAAAGAACACCGCCAAAGCCTTCAAATACGATATCCTTCAATTGCAGTTCGTCTCCCTTTTCTTTTAACTGTTCTAGTACCGTGGGGATTCTCCTGCCACCCATTAGATTCTTAGTAGAATCGGCCTTTGGATCACACCCAATCTGCATTACCTTATATCCCATTTGGGCTAACGCTGCCGACAGATTAGATGTAGTAGTTGATTTACCGATTCCTCCCTTTCCATAAATTGCAAATTTTCGAATTACTTTGTCCTGCATATTTCAGTCCCCTCATTTTTATTTGTTAGTTCAGACTAACCGTTGTTCAAAAAATATAGTCACCCACTATTATAGGTGACCATAAATTTTCTAAACTGTTTTAAGTCACTTGGTTAGTTTTCTCTAACCAAGTGTATGTTAGTTCATTCTAACTGTTTTGTCAACACTTATTTTTCCCATACCTTTTCTGCGATTTCTTTCACGAGTTTAAGTTTTGCCCACTGCTCGTCCTCAGTTAAATGATTACCGATTTCATTGGATGAAAACCCACACTGTGGACTTAAGTAAAGATTTTCAAGAGGAACATATTTTGCAGCCTCATGAATTCTCGCAATCACATTTTCCTTATCTTCCAGATCAGGTTTCTTTGTGGTAATAAGTCCAAGTACAACCTTCTTTCCTTCAGCAACATATTTTAGTGGTTCAAAGCCGCCTGAACGCTCATCATCATACTCAAGGTAAAATGCATCTACGTTTTCATTGGCAAATAAAATAGGTGCAACTGTATCATAAGGTCCTGACGCAGCAAATGCTGACTGATAATTTCCTCGGCAAACATGAGTTGTGACATTCAGTCCTTCCGGTCTGTTTTCCAGCGCCAGGTTATTAATCTTGAGGTATTTTTCTGCTTCATCTCTGGTTTTAACATTTTTACCATACTTTTTGATTATGTAATTACTATCAACTACCATTCCCCATGTACAATCATCCAGCTGAATATTACGACATCCAGCATCATATAATTCTTTAATGACCGTCTGATATGCCTTGGCAATATCGTGAATAAGTTCATCATAATCAGGATAAACAGCCAAAGTGGATTCGATATTATCTTTTCTGAATAGCTCAGTCAGAAGCTGCGCAGGTGCCGGAAGTGTCTGCTTGGCAACAACTCCATCCTCTTCAAACTGCTTCACAAACTTAAAATGTTCTACGAATGGATGGTTATTCCCTGAAATCTTACCCTTTATCTGTACCGAACAGTGATATGTCTCAATCCCCTGAAAGAAATAACCATGATCAAGTTCTACTCTTTCAATTCCATTTAATCCCCACATAAAATCAAGATGCCAGCTTTTTCTTCTAAATTCTCCATCTGTAATAACAGGATAACCGGCTTTCTTTTGCTTTATGACAAGATCCGTAATAGCTTTGTCCTCAATCTCCTTTAATGTTTCCTTTGTAATCTCGCCGGCATCAAACTTTGCTCTGGCATCGATCAACTCCTGTGGTCTTAAGAAACTTCCTACATAATCGTAACGAAATGGTGCTTTTAATTTGCTCATATATCATATCCTCTCTTTCAATTAACATGAGGTAATGATATATCACATATTGTTCATTGAAAAATACATATAAATTTGTGTTGTCCATAGTTTCAATCTATGGCTCGGTGTGTTTACAATATTTTTTTATGGCCTCACAGTAGAATTCTCCATATCTACTTAATTTTCTATTTTTCTTATAAATAAGGCCTATACGCATATATTCATCCATTTTTAATGGTCTGGAAATAATATTCAAGCCATTAAACTTTGTATCCAATATACCGGAGCTTACTGTATAACCATTCAAGCCAATAACCAGATTAAATAAGGTAGCCCTGTCTCTTACCTTAATATTCTTGGAACAATCAAAAAATCCCAGTACTTCTTCTGAATAATAAAATGAATTATGTGATCCCTGTTCAAAGGATAAAAAAGGATAAGGTGTCAAATCCTCCAAAGCAATCATTTCCTTTGAGGCAAGAGGATGTTTTTTACTAATAAATACATGTGGACTTGCGATAAATAATTCATCAAACACTATTTCATGTTTTTTGAACAGCTTTGTAAGGACTTCTTCATTTTTTTCTGAAAGATAGATCACCCCTATCTCACTTTTACCCATGCTAATGTCTTCAATAATCTCATAGGTCTGGGTTTCTCTTAATGTAAAATCATAGCTGTCACTATCATATTTTTTTACAACATCAGCAAACGCATTTACTGCAAAAGAATAATGCTGACATGATACAGAAAATCTTGGATTACGATTGCTCTCTCCACAGAATTTTTCCTTCATTAGATTGGCCTGATCCAACACCTGTCTGGCATAGGATAATAGTTCTTCTCCTTCTCTGGTAACAACAACACCCTTATTGGTTCTGGAAAAAATCGTAACATTCATCTCAGCTTCTATCGCATGAATTGCTGAGGTCAGACTTGGTTGTGCAATAAAAAGCTTCTCTGCAGCTTCTGTTATATTTCCGGTTTCCGCAACTGTAATGATATATTTCAACTGTTGAAGAGTCATAGCTCCCCCTCCTTTTCATATTGCCATTACAATATTACCATGGATATTATTTATTTTTCAAATCAGAACGATTTCTTCCCCAGCCAGATTTGATTTTGAGCATATGACTCTATTTTACTCATTGCAGCCTTAAAGTAGTCCGGTTGATTAATGAGCCCCATGTGCAATGGTTTTTCGTAAATATATGGCACTTCCGCCATTTTCAATTTATCTGCGATTATTTTTTACTCTACCCATTACATTTCCATATTTTCAGAATGAAAGGACAGCATAATTGCCTTGCAAAGCCCAATTTTCTACTTTCCACAAACCAAAATAAAAACATGGGATCCACAACGAAATCCAATACGCAAACGCTAACAAAAGTAATAATCAATCTCTGGATAAAAATGAAATGAATAAGAATAACAGAAAAAAAATAGCCAAGCGTACTGCTCAGCTCCGTTTCCCGTGAGGGAACCCCTTAGGGAACCCCCACATTTTAATCTCATCATAATACAAGCCTCAGGAAATTACATATTCACTACTGCATTAAAAAATTCTTCTTCTGTATCAACGAACTCATAAGGTTCATATTCTCCATAAGCAGAAGGTCTACTAATAGTCACTAGCTGAATTTTTTCATATCCGACTTTTTCCTCAATTGTTCTTTTTAATAAAGAAAGATGCTTTCCATGCGTTGTTTTCAGAGCAACACATCCTACTTCATCTATGTTCTTAGCAACCAGATAACACATGCTTCATCGCCTCCTTAAAATCTTGCTCCGTCTGTATTTGGGCACTTTCATACAAACTTCTTAGTTGTACTCCAACTGAATTATCATAATTCTTTTTATATAAAAATTTGTGCAACCAGTTATTAAACTGTCTATCATAATAAGTATTATACTGTATTTCAATTGGATAATGACTACCATCTAATTGAAAATAGGCATGTACTCCCCTATATCCATCATCATTAGCCTTTCCCTGGGACATATCTGCTATTCGAAATTCTGGATAATCCTGCAAATTAATAACATCATCATAATTATCGCACAAAGAACGAAATCCTAAAAGATCATCAAAGACTTTTCTTGCCTGATGGTCGGGATAATACCTATGATATTTCAAAATAGCTGACTGTACGCTTTTAATTCGATAGTCCAAAGCTAATTCATGAAGTTCCTCAAACTCGTCATACCATTCATTTATCCGTATAATCTCTTGAAAAAGAGAATCTTTTTCAAAGTAATGTAAATTCTTTTTTAGATTTATTCCTAATCCTGACTGAAATGATAATCGAGATAATAACTCAATTGTCAATCCATCTCTTTGCAGAATATCCGACATGATGTCCCTCCAGATAAACTATCCCATCAAAAATACATATTTATTATAACACACCCCGTTATACTGTGCATGCTATATTATAATCCTTTATAATAAAATTTATTTTACAAACATGTGGAAATTTAGAACCCCGTTTTTGTGCTTTTAGGCATAAACTATCAAGTCCCTTACATTTATCATACCAATTTTCTATCACACATTTTTAGTTATTGATACCATATTGTTTCACATAGCACTTTGCTAAGGCTTCCTGAATATTATCATCATAGTAAATCTTATCAAAATCACTTACCTGCAAAGTTGTAACTATTTCGCCACCCCATAGTTCCTTTTCTGCTTGTTCGTAGGAATCTTCATCTACCTTTTCCCCCACAATCTCACATACTTCTCTTGTTTCTTCATCTAAAATAATATCTGAAACATTAATATAATAATCATACCAAAACTTTGCATCTTCGTAATCCTCATTCTCATAATTATATTCCGCATGTAGCATCTTGATATTTGCATTTGTCGAGGAACAGGTCATTACATTCAAATCCCATACATCCATTCTCGACATTTGATCTCTAACATTGTCTATAATACCTGTCTGGTTATCATAACTTGAAAATCCATAATTGTAATAATAGTCGCAATAAACCATCCCTTTCCTTTCCACATAACTAAAAGCTTTGGAGTAACCATAAAAATCATCAATAGTATCTTTTCCGGAACTAAGTAGAATCGCTTTTCCATCCTTGTAAGTATATAGATAGGTTCTGAGATTACAGTTATCATCATAATCCATATCTGTATATCCGTGACTAAACAACATTTCCGGAATTTCATCATCATTCAAATATATAAAACGGATATTGGCATAATACCGATCAGGATTCTCATAATATTTCTCATTTTCCTCAAAATAATTATTCAATATTCCACTATATGCGCTTACCCACTCCCGCGATATCCACTCCGATTCTACTTCCATATCCGGTAATAATGTTATGATCCTATCCCTAGCAACATATTCTATTTCAGGATAGCCCGTTCTTTCCCCACTGCTTATTTCTTCGTCTATTCTTTCACGACTGTAATCAACTTTAATCTGAAAATCTATTAATTCCAATAATTGTTCATCGCTCAGAGCATCTGGCGGAAGCATAAAGGTGCAAGTGCTCTTACAGAATGCCAAACTAGCCGCTTCGTATTTATCTTGATTCTCAATAACAGGCATATCATTTACTGGAACACTAATCCCTTTTTTATATAAATCTTTAAGTATCTTTTTCCGTCCCATCTCTTCAAATGTCAATTCTCTTGATGCAAAACTCGTTTCAGTATTTGCAGAATAATATGTTACATAACATTCATCTACTTCTTCTCTATTCATCTGATCAAGTCGGTTCAAGTAATAAGAAGGATTGGTTGCTTTTGTATATGCTTCATAATCCACATATTGTCTTAGTATATTAAACTCGATTAACTGCAACATTTGTTCATCACTCATCTCTGTTTCCGGCAAATAAAGGATTCCATCTTCCTTTGAAAAAGCCAACCCATTCCCCTTATACTGCTTAGTTAACTCAATTACGGTTACAGTTCCCCGAGCTTCTGCCTTATCCGTACAATATAACTTTTCTAATTCCCCATACCTCCTCTCTTCCATTTCCGACAATCCCCTGGACATGTACTTGCTGTCATAATGAAAGATATTTTCATACATATCTATGATTTCCTGTTTATCCATATTTCTCATTCTTTCCAAATGATTTATGTATGCACGAACAGATAAAACAGCTCCCTCTATAACAATCAGCAATGCCATTACAATACCTGCAACTTTTACAAATCCATCAAATTTTCTAACTATTGATTTACTTTGCTTAGTATCTGTCAGTTGAATTATCTTTCCATCTTTAATCTGAGTAATTGCACTTTGATATTTTTCCATCACTATATCTGGAACCTGAATATTTTCACTAAGCATTTTATAGTTATCAATCTTCATAGCAAACTCTCCTTTCATCTGCAAACTATCTTTTCCAATTGTTCGCGTCCTCTTTTCATTCTGGTTCTGACATTCATCTCTGTTATATGTAGAATCTTTGCAATCTCTTTTGTTGAATAGCCATCCACATAGTACAGTTCTAATACGATTCCATACTTGACATTTAACTTTGACAGTATTTCTTTCCATTCCAAAATGTCATACTTATCTTCATGAATAACTTCCGGCAATTCATCAACGCAAATACACTTTTTCTTCTCATCAAGTATGTTCTTACATTGGTTGATTAATATTCTCGTTAACCAGGTTTCAAAATAATCTTCATTTCTAAGTTGTCCAAGTTTCTCCCAGCACTTCAGCGTTGTTTCTTGAATTGCATCAGCTGCATCTTGATCATTCTTCAGGATCATTATCGCAACTCGATACATTCGCTTAAGTTGTGTTTGCATCAACTGTTCAAATGCAACCGGATTTTTTTGCTTTGCATCTTCTATAAGGCTCATGTACATCCCCTTTCCAAACACTGAGTGAATTGATATCATTTCATCATTGCTTTCATATATTAGACAACCTGTCCTTTTAAAATGTGACAAATCATTTTATTTTTCTATCATCACAAAAAGAGAGTTGGAATACAATAGCATTACCAACTCTCTCTTTAGGAAGTCTTTGATACTTCACGGAATACTCATTATAACTGCCAGAAACAACATTCTCAATGATTCCATCTTCACACAGAATGCAGGTCCCGTTTCGATATCCTATTTCTCTCATTAACTGACTTGTTTCTCCATCATGCCAGGTATATACATCATAAATACTAATATCCCCTTGTTTGCATATTATTTTACCATCATTTATATTCCCACGCAATTTGGCCATTTTTCAATTTATCTGCGATTATTTTTACTCTACCCATTACATTTCCATATTTTCAGAATGAAAGGACAGCATAATTGCCTTGTATAGATGAAAACACTTACTTATTACCCCTCTATTTTATATCCACTTCCCCAAACAAGTTTCAAATACTTAGGCTTCTGTGGATCTGTTTCTATTTTCTCCCTGATATGACGAACATGAACTGCCACCACATTATCTGAATTTATAGGTGGCATTTTCCATATCTCTTCAAAGATTTCCGCACTGGAACGAACTTTTCCCGGTTTTTCTAGTAGGAATCTTAATATCCTATACTCTGTAGGTGTTAATTTTACATTTCTTCCTTTCACAGCTACCGCATGATTCAGTTCATTTAGCTGCAGTTCTCCGACTGATAATATATTAGAAGATACTTTCTCATTCTCCATACACACCACCCAATATCATTTCTTACATTAACCTTTTAATGCTCCGAATTCACATCTAATTCTATACATTTATCTAGATGATTTATATTCTGAACAATATAAACTGCAGTTTTACAGATAGGATCAAGGTCTCCGACTTCCCCTTTTTTCGGAACATCTCCATATATGGTAAAACTATAACCGGCATGTTGCCACATAATATAAAACTGCTTACCATCGATTGTTTTCAGCACATTAATATAAATATGCTCTCCGTCACGGGTTTTTCCTTCCCAGGTAGTTCTGCTATTATCATCCAACGATACCTTAAATTCATAAGGTTCTTCCTGCCGAATCACAAATAAAGTACACTCAGTTTCCGCAAAACCATCATAATAATTTATCCAAACCGCATTCTCCCCCACGATTTTGCTTTCTACATTCTGAATCCATCTCTCATTCTCCGGCAGGAAAATTTCAAACCCCAAAAGATCCGTAATATCATCTGTTACAATCTGTTCTGCACCTGGCACCGAATCTACTTCACGAATCTCTTCTCCTGTAATCGGATGTAACCGGTTAGGAATCACTTCTTCTATAGAAATAAGATCCCCCTGTGCCGGAAGTGTTTCCAAGAAACTGTCATGACAAACAATACGGACTCTCGTTCCGACCTTTTCTTCCCAAAAGGCCATCTCTTTCGGAAGTTCAAACATGACTTTGTCATAAGGTATTATGGGATTATCACTGGGATACTTTTCAACTAAAATAATTGGTACTAAAGATTCTATTGTATTATCAACAATCGTACCCTCAAACACAATCTGTGATCCTATTAATCCCTGAATCTGATTACAAGCTTCCTCAAGTACGGCTGCTTTTAAATCCTGTTTCCCGTCATAATACTGTTTTCTATAATTCAAGGTATATCGGCCATAATAGATTAATTCTCTAAACTCAATCGGCCATGCATTTATGTAATCACTTGTACTGGAGCTTGTATCTCCGCTACATATTTGTTCCACTAATTTACCAATAACCACATCCGGATTCATTCCCGACTGACGAACAATCTGATCATAGCAATCCATCGTCTGCTGTCTCACAGTTGTTTGTGTATCCATTGCCTGTTCTGCAATATCATCAGGGAACTTCTCTTTGATTGAGGCTACATAATATGCCCCATCTCCAGGCTCCCAATACTCAGTTAATACATATTTCCCATCAACTACTTCAAAGCCAAGAACCACCGGTATATGAGAACTTGAACCAACTTCAATTCCCGCTTCTGATACATTTGCTTCCATATACATGGCCACACCATACAGCCACATTTCTTCTATGGTTCCATCTGTAGTAAATCGTCCGAGTTCTATAAAGCTTGCTGCTTTATACTCATTGGGAGCTGCTGCAGGAGCATACTCTGTACCATGTTTTATAATTGCCTGTTTAACTGCTACTCCTAAATCGTTTGTCTCAGTATCGATTTTCGATGTTTCTCGGTTATCTATTTCTTCAAGACCACCTGATTCCTTCACTTTATCATCTGAAAAAGTGTTAAGTATCATTTCATTATCAGATTTTGAATTCTTTGCAATCGTAAATTCTACCTTAAAAAATAGGCTAGTTCCTTCGGGTGTAATGTAACCAATGATACCATCTCCATAATCCCTAAAATAAATATATCTGTCATAAGGAACTTTTTCGTGTATCATAATGTTTTCATACGTTTCCATATTTTTTACACTCTTGGTTGAAACCACGGGAGCATTTATAAAATCTCCAATGAAATACTTTTCTTCCACTTTTTCACCGGAAAACACCTGTAATTGATCCGGTTTTGCAATTACCCCATATGAATCTACGTTCCGAGGGTTCATCATAATATTCATAAAGTCCCCACCGTTTTTAATGCTAACATCATTCATATGGTAAAAGTAAATAAGTTCATATTCCATATCCCCATGTTCATTTACAGATGGAATTGTTAACACAACCTGATTTTGGGGATCATACCCCTCTAATTTCCAAATAATACCCTGTTTTATTTCACCCTTTACTTTATTAATATCGTCATACCAAGCATATGCATCTGCATATTGACCATCTGCATTTAATTCTCCATACACCTGCTTAATATACAATTCTCCATATACATTTCCTATTTTTTCAAGTGGATAATCATCTATTGACTTTTCCCACGCATTTCCTTTAACCCCTTCCGGATAAACATAGTCTCGACGGTCATATTTTCCTGCAGTATATATACGCCCATCATACACCAAAGACATGAAATCAAATTTTACCAAACCGGGATTCTTATCTGTATACTTATCAAATTCCGTTTGATACAGTTTTTCTAATTGTTTGTCCGTTATTTTGGGTAAATCACCATTTCTTATATTGCTTTTAGCGTTTGTCAAAAAACATATCCCCACTACAATACAAACAAAAATTGACACTATAACAATCCAAAACGCAGGCTTCTTAAAATTAAGCACATGCTTAATTCTTTCTTTTACAGAAACCTCCCCAAATGCCAACGGACACATAAGAATATATCTGCGCTCCTGACTACACTCCAGAAGTGTCTGCGCATAGGATGCGGCATGAATTCTATTCATATCTCGAATTACTTTTTCGTCACAGGCAATCTCAATATCTTTGCACAACATGACATATGCTATCCAAACCAAAGGGTTAAACCAATGAACAGTAAGTATCCAAAATCCAAATGGTTTCCAAAGGTGGTCCAATCTCTTTAAATGAGCCTTTTCATGAGCAATCACATGAACAAACTGTTCTTCTGATAAACCGGATGGAACATAGATATATGGTTTAAAAATTCCTAAGATAAAGGGTGTTTCGATATAATCGCAAAGTCTCACTTTTCCTTCGAATGGAACAGAACCTCGTACCTTTTTATACAATAAAAGATAACTAATCACTGCATAACTAAGCAAAATCAACACACCAAGCACCCATACATTGGAAGCAATAAAAATCACAACCTGCATTGGGTTTACGGTTTCCACAGGGTTTGGTGCAAAATGCTCCGTCAGTACAGGATTAATGGCTTGATTCACTACCTGAATACCGGTAGTGAGTTTTGGTTCATCCATAACCATGATCTCCGGCGGAACCGGTTTTTCAGATGGCATCAAACTAAACACACTTTCTAATGAGAATGGACATACCAAACGGAATGCCACCATTCCCCAAAGTACACAGCTAATCCATCTGGGAACCTTTTTCAAGAATACCCTAATAAGCATTGCCACAAGAAGAACAATACTTGCCGTCAGGCTCATATTGAATATTGTAAGAAAGAGTTTTTCCATGATTACTCCTCTCTGGCAGCATCAATCATAGCCTGAATCTCATCTATTTCCTTCTTGCTCAGTTTCTTTCTCTGTGTAAACGCTGCAATAAAGGCAGGTAAAGAACCCTCAAAAGTCTCATCAACAAACTGTTCACTCTGAACCGCATAAAATTCATTTTTAGAAATCAACGAAGTGACTGTTCCATTTTCATTCCGGAAGATTCCTCTTTCACACAATCTTCGCAAAATGGTATAAGTAGTTGATTTATTCCAGGAAAGCTCTTCCTTGGCTCTCTCTACCAGCTCTCTGGAAGTCAATGGTTCATTTTCCCATATAATATCTGCAAATCGTGATTCTACAACTCCTAATTTTATTTCTCCCATATCACACCTCCAACAGTCTACACTTTGTAAACCAATATCAGTTTACAATCAGTAAACCATTCTTGTCAACCATATAATTATTAAGATTTGTGTAACAAAAAATATGGGGGTTAGTATTCTGCATCTTATACTAAAAAAGGACTATTTGAGATTATTTCAAATAGTCCTTTGCCAAATTATGTCATTTAATATTCTTTCCAACAATTATCAATATCACATATCCTATCAGTGCATACAAAAGCGGCATAAGACTGATTTCAAGTGATAACCATATTGTCATCTGATCACAATTCAACAGTCCTGTCATAAAATCAAACAAAGCTACAATAATACCAGACGGAATCATTATTTCCTTTGCACAGTTATAGATTTCACTTTTACTCCTAGGTCTGTATAACAAGACAATAGCTCCAAATAATAACAAAAACATTATGATCTGAGACCAATCATAATAATCATAAAAACTAGCATGATTTATTTTTAAGAACCATATACCCAATACCAGCAAGGCCATTCCTAAAAGAATTTGTATCAGGGAGTATTTTTTACTTTTCTTGTTTTCTTTCAGAAGCATCATCACATTTTCATTAGCCTTAGTTTCAAAAGCCTCCCCGGAGAATTCCTCACCCACCAATAACTCATTTACCGTGACATTTAGTAATTTGCACAACTCCGGAATCACAGAAATATCTGGCATATTTACCCCATTTTCCCATTTTGATAAAGTCTTATCGCTAACACCAATCTGTTCTGCCAGTTC